>JAFXZY010000038.1 GCA_017541025.1 Bacteroidaceae bacterium
AGAGGAAATGTCTCAGGGGCAACGGCCTTCGTCGTGGTAATGACTACGCCCCTCTTCAGGTCGATCTTGGCATCTGCCGCGTGAGGATAGTCCTCAGGCAGTCCGGTCTCTTCGTTGAAGATGTAGCCGCCGAGGCTTTCCTCTGCCGATGCGTATGTTTCATCGCGCTTCCAGTTGATGGGATTGATGCTGATGGCGCCTGGCAGTACAACGATGTTGTTCGTGTTGCCGGCTGCCTCGGTGTTGTACGATATGATTACGCCGGTGTCGTCGGCCCCCTCAGCAAACTTCAGGTGAGGGTTGGCCTTGAGATAGTCCTCAGTGATGGAAAAGCCAATCACGTAGGCAGCAATCATGCGCTTGAGATACTCAGGGTGCGCCTTCATGTACTCTGCAAGTACAAAACTCTGCATGATGGAGCCCTGCGAGTGTCCTGCAAGGATGAAGGGGCGTCCGCCATTGAGGTGTTCAAAATAGTAGTCGAGGGCAGCAAACACATCCGTCTTTGGAACAGAGTTGAAGGCTTCTTCACGATCTTCCATAGACATCTTGGCCAGTGCGGCCATGTTGCACTGCCTGTAGAAAGGAGCGTAGACATTGGCCACATCCTCAAAGGCTGTTGCCTGCACAAGAGAGGTTCGCATGGCCGGCAGGCGCATGGCCGGCTCGTCGATGGCGGCATGTATGGGTGCGCCCTCGGTGTCGTCGACATACTCGGTCGGATAGACATAAAACACATCAACGTCCTTTGTTGCTTCGGACAGGTACATCCAGTTGTCCTCATTGCTGTAGTCGACAGCCTCCGGCTGTACCCTCGTCATCTGGAATGAAGCGGTGTAAGTCGAGCCGTCCTCGCGCACACGCAGCGCCGTAGCCTTCACCACATCATCCTTGATGCTTTCAATTTCCCACCACTCACGCAGTTCCTCACTGTCTTTTGTGTCCTGCCAGCGGGTGCAGAGCAGCGTGCCATCGACGAAGTAGCCTGCCAGGTAGTGGGGAGCTTCCACCCACTTGTCGCCCACCTTGTCGTAGAAAGCATAAGTGCCGGCGGCCATGCATTCCCAACGGTGTACCTCATCGTTAGTTGGGTCACCCAAATCTCTGGTCACCTTGCCTTCCCATAGGCCCAGGAAGGCGGTCTCATAGTCCTTTGTCACGCGTTCCCAGCGCTCCTCCCCATAAGCCTCATGATAAACCTCTTTGCCATCAACAAGGACTGTCCAGTCGGAACTCAGCACCATATCCTCATCTGTAATGGAGGAAACGGTAACATTCAGCACATGTGAGGTATGGTCATCTTCCTTCGCAGTGAGTGTCATTTTGTTTCCGTTGATCTTGACGTCGGCTTCCACCTCGTCGTTCCACGATTTGCTATAGAAATCTGAAAGACTACCGAATGCTTTCGTTGGTGAATCGAATGTGACAACAGTCTTCAAGTTGGTTGGACACGGCTTGCCGTCCAGTTCGGCAGTCATCCATTTGCCGACAATTTTCTCAGCAAGGTTGATGTCAGGTTGTGGGACGGGGGTGTCTTCGTTCGACGAGCACGCCATGAACACGCTTGTGCCGCAAAGAAGGATGGCGGCAAGCATCCACTGTTTCAGATTTCTCATGATTACTATATTTATTTGTTACACAATATTAGTTTCGGGATAAAACGTCGATTGTGCAAATATAGTTTATGCCCTTTGAAATAACAACAATCAAAGGGCAATAACGAGCAAGTTTTTACTATTCTGAAACGATTTTTACTTTTCTGAAAGTCGCATCCACTCCGTCGCGGTCATTCCTATGACATGCTTGAAGGCTGCACTGAATGTGCTATAACTGCGGAAACCGCTCTCGTAGGCCAGTTGCTGGGCGGTTACAGGCTGATGATTTACGACTGCCTCGTGGTAGAGATTGATGAAGTGTTGGATGCGCAGACCGTTGATGTAGGCATTGTATGTGATACCCTGCAAGGCAAAGTGCTTACTGAGGTAGGAACGGTTGATGCCAATCTTTTTGGCGAGTTGAGAGATAGAAATGTCGTATTGAAGATAAAGTTGCGGTTCTTCGCAATGCTGCTTCAGTAATGACCCGATTTTGTTGCGGATGGATAAAGAAAGGTCATCAACAGCAATGGATTTATCCGACAGGGTTGGGATACTCAGGTCGCTTAACGTCTCTACTCGCCACAGGAGATAACAGATAAGTACGATGTTGAAGACTTCCGTAGCATATTCGTATATCAGTTCACCTGAATCAAGCGAATAGATAGCGTAAACCAGAAAAAAGATGGCCATCACCACGAAGCCCTGCCTAATCTCCTTATGCTCCAGGTCGGCATAATTGTCACGCAGCCAGCGTCCGTATTGCCTGATTGCGCATACCATATATATGATAACGCCCAACCACATCAGCAGGAAATAGACAAATAGCATCGGCAGGAGGTCTTCGCTATGACTGGCAATGCACCACGCCGCTCCTACAGCAAGTGGTGCTGCCATCACGAAGGCAGGCCACAACGGGCGCTTGCGGTCTTGCAACATAGCGAGCAATACGACTATCGTCAGCGGAATAACCGTCATGCTGTCGAACAATGCGGCTATACGATAGCCCTGCGCCATATCACTGCTTGAGGAGAGAAAATACGTCGGCAGATACCACAAATGGCACAAAGCAATGGCTGCAAAGAAGGCTGCAGTCCACTGGCGCAAGCGTACTGGCGATGTAATATCTGGGGCAAAGGCATTCCCTCGACGGAACAGCAGATAGCAGCAGGCTATCATAGACATCGCTGCCACTACCGCATAAAACATCAAATAGAGAGTTTGTTCACTAATCTGCTCGTACATAATCTGAAATTTTTGCTGCAAAAATACTAAAAGTCGAGTGTAGAACAAAAGAAATTTATTTTTTTATGCCGAGACGGAGTAAGTTCGCCATCTTTGATGGCAAAATTACAACTTTTCACCCAATCTCACAAGAAAAAAAGAAATGGCTATAGGTTATCGGTTATAGGTTATCGGTTATTGAACTCTAAAGCCTAAAGTTTAGAGTTGAGAGTTTAGAGTTTAGAGGTGACTCTTGCCCCTTGGGCGACTGGGGCAGGCTTCTGGGGGTTGCCATAATTTTACTCGCCGATATTTCTAAACACTACCCGGCAGTCAGGGCCTTTTTAACCCCGATTTTTTGAATCGGACTTACATCGGAGGTACATCGGAGGTACATCGGAGGTACTCCGGAGATAGTAATCCCCTTTTTTCGTCAGGGAGGCTGGGCGATTAGCTACCGATGTAATAAAGTTGAAAATTGAAAGTTGAAAATAATACGCTAACCGCTAACCGATTAATCATGAATCGTTAACCCTGAACCATTAACCCTATCTCTTTGTTTGAGACCCGCCACACCTCTCACGAGGGATGGAAGGTATTATCTATCAGCATGAAACTTACTTCTCAAACTCTGATTTGCCTGACAAGATTTCCTCTAAACGACTTATCAAGAGGGACTTGCCATAGTACAATTCACAAATGGTATTACATAGTCTATTGGCATGGTAAAAAAAAACTATTCTATTTTTCCCCACAGCAATGTGCCGTCAGCAGCCTGGCCTTCTGCCTCTATGCTAAGGTGAGTGGTGCGGCTGTTATTAAAAAAGGTAATGGTAGCCTCGCCGTTTTCGTCTAACTTCAGGTCAGGATTCCAGTAAAGGGTGCGACGGTAGTCCTTCGGCTCGGGTGGAGTCTGTTTTGAATAGTCGGGACTATAGAATTCGGCAGGAGAAGCAAAGCCTGGCAGAATATATCTGCGGTCGCGATAGATAGGACGCCTGTTCCACTCATAAATGGGATATACAGCCACACGGGTTTCGGGTCGGTTCGCACCTGCATAGCGCTGACTGCCTTCGTGGCGAGGCTGATAGTCGGTATATACCACAAAGCGGTCAATCAGAAATCTGGGGTCTTCATTTACACGCTCGTCACCAAAATACTCACGTCTTTCGCCTGGGGAGAAATCAAAGCCTTTTGCCACAGATGTCAGGTATTTGGGATGATAAAGAGAATCTGTTGGGATATCGATATATTGGGGCAATGAGCGTCTGGTGGGGCTAAGTCCATATTGAAGTTGGATTCGGCTGTCTTCTCCCATTGGTGGCTCAGGCAAACCGTAGTTGTTCATGTAAACACGAACCATTGCCCTGGAAATATTCACATAATTGAACAAGGGCACTCCGGCATCCTCTATTGTGTTCCAAGCCTCGTAAGCATCTACCGAAAAGGCCGGATAAGCATCATTGAACCGTTTTAGGCGGTTCCTGCGTTTTGCAGTTACTTCCAGTTCTTGCATTGTCTTTACCGTATCATCCAACAGTTCCAGAGGTATTCCGTTCTCTGAAGCCTTATTGTTCTGCGGCATGTGGGACTGATAGAATCCGTATGGTTTCACAAAGCGCGGATATGGCCATGTGACGTATGCCCTGTAGTCTGCCTCGTCTAAATCCAGTTTTCTCATAAGTTTGGGAGAAATATCTTCCATTAGGGCCATCTGTACCCATTGATACTTTTTCTTTTTGTTGTTCAGTCTTTTCTCGTCAGCCACGGAAAGGAAGAATACGCTGTTGTCATAATATTTGGGACACAAGAATTTAAACATTCCGTCCTTCAGCTGATATTCGCCCGCTACAACCTGATTGCTGCCGTCTGCATCAGCAAGCTCAGCATGTACAATCAGGTTCCCGCTTGCGTTCTTTTGCGAAAGCGCTAACAACGGCTTGTAATCGACACTCTTGACCTCCTGGTTTGCTTTTTTCAATAAAGCAGGCTCTTCCTTATTATTCGAAAACGGTTTCGTTATGGATCCTGGCTCTTCTTTCTTGAAAAATACCGAGTCAGGTATATAACCAAGCATTCCGTCATCTGTTGACGGCAAAGACTTTCTGTAAGGATTGACACGCACGTAGCCTTTGATAATAGGCTGCCTTTCTTCCGGCTGTGTCAGGTCCCAGGTTTTCTTAACAGCCATGTGTCGCCAGACGAAACGTCGCCATCCCTGCGTCATCATCAGCAAATCCAGTGCCTGACGGTGTTCCTCGTCGTCTTTCTCGAAGAACCAGCCCGGATTGGGGATAAAGCCCTTCACTTCTGAACTGAGCAGCATCTCGGTCATGATGTTTCCGTTATCGAACAAGGCATCAGCCTGACTCTCATCCCGAACAGCTACGGAAAGCAAAGCCCCTTTCATACCTCCACTTGCCGGGGAGGCTTTAAGACTCAGGTTAATCGGTTGATAGGGAAGGTTCTTGTTTTGCAGACCTGAAACGGCAAGCGTAGGCTTCGCCAGATCTGGTTTCGTGACAAAGAAGAGGCGGTCGGCAAACACTCTTCCTTGCGTATCAAAGACGGTTGCCTGATGGACGCCTGGTTTCAACCCGCCTATTTTCATACACAGTCCCTCAGAGAGGACTTTATAATCTTCCAGCATACCCTCACACATGACTGTCAGCGCCAGGCTGTCAGGATCCAGACCTGCAAGGTTCATGGTGATAATGGCGCTGTCGCCTTCCTGACTTATCTGCACGGCAACACCTTCCTCTTCTGGCTTGGGCAATTTGGCAGTAACCGTCTTTCCTGTGGAACTCGTGAATGTCACTTCCCGCTCCATCCCTTTTTCAGGAACAACAGTGAATACGCCTCTTCCCCTGTTGACAGTCTTCACCGAGTCGTTCCCGAATACCAGCGTGCCTACCAACTGTTCTCCGTCTGACATGGCTGCTTCAAAGGCCACACGGTTCTCTACGCCGGCAACCAGGTTCCCGCCTTCAGGGAAGAGTGTGAGCAGGGGCTTACGCTCCTTCTCGTCCATATCCGTCTTGAAGGTACGGCGCAGTACACGAAGGGTCATCTCGCGCGTATAGTCACCGGGAACGGCAGGTTTATCGTAAACAGGGAATACACGGCTGTAAAGCTTTTCATAGTCACGATAGTATTCCTCTTCCGATTCCTTGTCCACGAACATAAAGTTATTTACATAAGAATGGTCGTGCTCGAAAATGCCCCAGTTCAACTGCCAGCGGGTATAGGCCCTCAGTTCGTAGAACCCGCTGTACTGAATCTGATGGTTCAGGGCAAAGAAGCCGTTGCCCCGTCCTTCCTTCATCTCTATAAGTTTGCGCTCCACCAGATAGCCGTCGTTATTCAGCAGTTCCACATACAGCACGCCGCTGATGTCCGATGGCTTGCCGGAAGCCGTTTCCTTCAGATAGGCCGTGAACCAGATGGTGTCGCCCTGAAAATAGCAGGTGTTGTCCATGTGAACATAAACCTTCTCCTGCGGAATGGCTTTGCCAAAAGCGTCAAGGCGTTCTATCAGCGGTTGGAAAGCCTTCGGGTAGGCAGGTTTTTTCTTCTTATGCAGACTGCTGTCGATGCTAATCCCAAAGGCAACCGCTTCCTCCTTCTCTGTTCGTTTCACAATATCATATTTAGCCCAAAGAGTAGAATCGTATCCTGCATCTCTTAATGCAGATACCATATTTATATCGCTTGATTGCATCTTCTCCGCAATCTCTTTATCCGGCCCGATTGCAAACAGCAAAGCACGATAGCGTGATACTTCTGTTCCACCCTGAATGGCCACATGCGACACAGATGCTGCTCCCTGACTGTAGTCATATTCCAAATGGAATTTTATGGTTGTATCAAAGCGGATAAACCATCCGTAGCCCACACGAAAATTATTGCAGGAACCGTCAAAGCGGAGTAGCCTGTAAGTGTCAGCATCCACGTATGCAGTACCGGTAATATTACGACTGTGTTTTTTTTCCTCCGAGATATTTTCCTTCAGGGAAAATTCTATACGGTAGAGGTTTTTCCCGTCTTCACCCTGTATTTGCTGTATGTGTGTTTCATAATATTTGCGTAATGTAGAAAAGCTTTCCAATGGCTTTAAAACATCATACCAGAATCTGCTATTGTAGGTCATAGGTGCTACCTCCAATAGTTTATGTATGTTCGAAAAGCTGAAGTTCAGGGCGTTTTCATTATCCTCGGTATCTTGATTCTGAAGACCGCTTATCATCATGGCGGAACGGATGTTCACCACAGAACGAGCCATCATGAATGCTTCAGCTATATAGGTACCTTCGTCCTTCTCTGTCAAAGTACGGAAAAAGTATTTTCTTGCCATTTTTCCCTGTTTCTTATAATCCTGTTTAAGGTTAGCAATTACCAGTTTCAGCATGTCTTCATTGCGTAAAGCTTGTATGGTAACTTCTCCCAGGATGGTAGTGTAAGGCTTAAGTCTGATAACGGGAGGTAATTCATTTGCCTTAAACGATATCTTTTCATAACCAATACAACTGAACTTCAAAATATCATTAGCATCTGCTGTCAATTTAAATTCCCCGTTGTTGTTGCTCAGCGTTCCTTTCCCCTCGCTCACATAGATACTTACGTATGGCAAAGCCTCACCGGTCTTGGCATCCACCACACGGCCCTGTACCATCAGTTCCTGTGCCCAAATAGATACAGAAAGCAATACGAATGATAAGAAAAGCTGTATTCTACGCATATTTTCAAGGTTGCTGATGCAAATATATGAAAAACTTTTCATCTATCTCATACACCTCTCCAATATTATAACGCACAACTCGCCATTTTGTAACAAGAAAATCGAGAAATTTTGAAGAAAACTCAAATATGGCGAAAATGAGACTCAAACAAGTTTGACTTTCCACATGGGTTCAGTTTTTTTATTTCTTCATGATAATTAAAAAACGCAAATACCATTATATTTATACTTCCGAAATAACTTCCTCTATTTTCGCTGCTTTAAAATTTGTTTGTTCACAAATTGTTCGTAAATTTGCAGCCAAGAACAAAAAGATTACGATTATGACGCAGATATTAGTAACATTGAACGAGGATGCGACAACGCTGCATGTACGCAAGGCCATTGAATTGCTTCGCGGTGTGGTATCGACTACTGTGTTCAGAACCAAGGATGAGTCCAACAAAAAGACGCTCTGCCAGCAGGCATACGTGAAGGAGTCGCTCGAAAGAGCGTTTGACGAGATGAAGCGGGCTCGTCGTGAAGGTCGTAAACTACAGAGTGCTGACGATTTCATTAAGGAACTGGAAGCAGAAGAAGCCGTATGAAAGTTGAAATTGTATTAGGCGATGAGTTCAAGCGCCAGTTCAAACGACTTGCTAAGAAGTATCCATCGTTGAAGAATGACTTTATCACCTTTAAGAAGGAGCTGGCAGACAAACCTTTTCAAGGATCTGATTTGGGTAGTGGTACCCGTAAAGTGCGGATGGCCATTGCTTCGAAGGGGAATGGCAAAAGCGGGGGGGCTCGTGTTATCACATTCAATGTCATTCTGCATGAAGATGACTCTATTGAGATAACATTGCTTACGATTTATGACAAAGGTGAAATCTCCAGCGTCACGGATAAGTATATAAAATGGCTCGTCTCGCTTATCAATGGATAAAGTGATTACCTCACCCCCATACACCGTCCCTCTCCCCCTCACCGGCGAGAGGGATGTTTCGTTTTAGCGACAAGGTGTCAGATATTTGCCTGGCAGGATTTCTTCTAAGCGGTTCTATTCACTACAAATAACAATTGATGCGACTTAGTATTTTGGCGTACGTACTTCCAGAAATTTTATGCGGGAGCCCTCAATGGATGATCGTTCGTTGAGAGAAGCTTTAATAGGTAGTATTAAACTGACCATAAAGGACTGCGTAAATTGCGTTTTTTAACCGCAACCTTGAACTTTGTTATAACTTACTTCCGTTGACTTTGTCGACCTCAAACGCGACTCGGCCAAATGAAAGTAGACTTTCTATGGCCCTCGCTGATCTTTCGGTTCGGAAAAGAAAAGAAAAACGGCTTTTCTTTTGCTTTTCTCTCGCTTATTCGTAACTCTGAACTTCGTTCTAACTTACTTTCGCTCGGAAAAGAAAAGAAAAACGGCTTTTCTTTTGCTTTTCTCTCGCTTATTCGTAACTTTGTGCCAACTTTGTGCCAAATATTATTAATTTCAATAGAAAAAATACAAAATTCAATGAAAAGTAAACTTTTATTTGTCGGTCTGCTCCTAAGTATGACAGCAATGGCTGACAATCTTGCAAAGTACGTTGATCCCCGTATCGGTACAGGCGACCACGGTCATGTGTTTGTTGGTGCAAACGTTCCCTTCGGCATGGTAAATGCCGGACCTACTCAAATAGAGCAGGGTTGGGACTGGTGCTCCGGATATCACGAGAGCGGCAAGCAGATTATCGGCTTTGCCCAGATGCACCTTAGCGGTACGGGCTGTGGCGACCTCGGCGACATCTCCCTGATGCCAGCTTATGGCGATCTTGAACTCTCCCGTAAAGGCTTGGCCAGCGACTACCGTCACGAGACCGAAGTAATGATTCCCGGTTACTATCGCGTTCTGTTGGATCGCTTCAGCATTATGGCCGAGGTAACGGCAACAGAACGTGTAGCTCTCTATCGCTTCACTTACCCCAAGGGCAGCAACAATGCCCGTATTATCATCGACCTTGATAATACCGTTGGTGACGACACACGCGAGGCAAGAGCTATTCAGATTGACGACTATACCCTGATGGGATATCGCCGTAGCGCCGGATGGGCTTCAGACCAGCGCGTATTCTTCTGCATCCGTTTCAGCCATCCTATGCATTACTGGCTTTCCGAGGGTGTGAATGCCAAGTACGGTCAGGCAACCTTCGAGGTTGGTCCTGGCGACCAGATTCTGGCTAAGGTGGCGATCTCTCCCACCAGCGAGGCAAACGCTCTTATCAATATGAATGCCGAGATGCCCGGCTTCAACTTCAATGCCATTGCAGATGCTGCAAGTCAGGCTTGGGATAAGGAACTGAGCCGCATCAAGGCAACCTTCCGCACAGAACGCGAGCGTACCATCTTCTATACAGCCATGTATCACTATATGGTAGCTCCTCAGATTTGGAACGACGTAACTGGCGACTATATGGGTTGCGACCTGAAGGTTCATCGCGGTGCCGACTTTACCAACCTTACAACATGGAGCCTTTGGGATACCTATCGTGCTGCACATCCGCTGGCAACTCTTATCATGCCCGACCGTATGCGCGACTATGCCCACACCATGATGAATATGTATTACGAGTGGGGTGAGCTGCCCGTATGGCATTTGGTAAGCAACGATACCTATTGTATGGTAGGCGAACCCGGCGTTCCCGTTCTGGCAGATATCATCCTGAAGGGTGAGTGCAAAGATATCGATGCCGAGAAGATGTACGAGGCTATCAAGGCCAGTATGCTGCCCACCGAGTTTGCCAAAAACCGTCGTGTTCCCCTGCGAGGTAAGGACTATCTGGCTGAGTTGGGTTACCTGCCCTATGACGGTCGCGAAGGCGAGGTTGTAGGTAAGAGCATGGAGTACTATATTGCTGCCTGGGCTGCTGCTCAGGTTGCCGGCAAGTTGGGCCACAAGGAAGACAGCGTTCGTTTTTACAACATCAGTCAGGGTTACAGAAAGCTGTGGGATGCACGTGTTAAGTGCATGCGTGCTTTGGATATGAAGGGCGAATTCCGTCCTCTGCCAGAGAATTTCAACCCCAACCGTCAGACCCGCGACTATACAGAGGGTAACCCCTGGCAATATACCTTCCTGGTTCCCCACGACGTAAAGGGTCTTGCCAGCCTGATGGGTGGCGACAAAGCGTTAGATGCTCATCTGGATGCTCTTTTGGCTGCTGACAGCGACCTGGGCGAAGGCGCCGCTCCTGATATCTCTGGTTTGGTTGGTCAGTATGCTCACGGAAATGAGCCCAGCCACCACGTATTGTATATGTATAACTATGTAGGCCAGCCCCGCAAGACTCAGAAGTGGGTTCGCTATGTGATGGACGAGCTTTATACCGACCAGCCTGCCGGTCTTTGCGGCAACGAGGACGTTGGTCAGATGTCTGCATGGTACATCCTCTCTGCACTGGGTCTTTATCAGGTTGAGCCCTGCGGCGGTGTTTACCAGCTGGGTTCTCCCATCGTAGAGGAAGCCGTTATTCCCGTTGGCGAGGGCAAGACCTTCACCATCCGTACACATGGCGGCAGCAAGGAAGCCGTCTATGTTAAGAAGTATGTGCTGAACGGCAAGCAGCTGAAGGGTACAACCATCACGCACGACCAGATTATGGCTGGCGGCACACTGGATGTTTATATGACGAAATAAGAAGGCCCCTCTCCAACCCCTAACCCCTCCTCCCCCAAATGGGAGGTGGGGGAATACAAGAATCCAAACAAAATAACCATATTAAGATGAAACCAATTATTAAGTTCTCCCCCTTTGGGGGAGTTAGAGAGGGGCTACTCTTTTTAGCCCTTTTGATAGGCGCGCCAATGTCTACTTTCAGCGCCAATTATTACGAGGCTCCAGAAAAAGCCAAGAAGCAGGAAGTGGCTGTACAGTCAACCATCAAGGACCTGCGTCCTGCTCCCGAGAAGCGTCTCTTCCGCAGCGAGGCTGTTGAGAAGCAGATTCTCGACCTCAAATCGAAGCTTACAGCCATCGACCCCAAACTCTACTGGATGTTTGTAAACTGCTTCCCCAACACTTTGGACACAACCGTTTGGTACAGCAAGGAGAGCGGCGACGATGACACCTTCGTAATTACCGGTGACATCGAAGCCATGTGGCTGCGCGACAGTGCTGCACAGGTATGGCCCTATCTGCGTTATGTAAATCAGGACGAGCCGCTGCGTCACCTCATTCGTGGCGTTATCCGTCGTCAGTTGGCCTGCATCCTCATCGACCCATACGCCAATGCCTTCAATATCAAGGCTATAGAAAACGGACATTGGATGTCTGACAATACAAAGATGAAGAAGGAACTGCACGAGCGCAAGTACGAGATTGACTCGCTCTGCTATCCCTTGCGCCTTGCCTATGCCTACTGGCAGCAGACAGGCGACACCAGTATCTTCGACGAGAAGTGGCTACAGGCCATCCGCGAGATTCTGCACGTCTTCCAGGACCAGCAGAACTGGAACGGTCCCATCACCAACTATCGTTTCACCCGCAAGACTGAGGCTTTGCACGATACACGCTCCAACAGAGGCTACGGTCATCCCGGTAAACCTTGCGGACTGATTGCCAGTGCCTTCCGTCCCTCTGACGACAGTACCATCTTCCCCTATCTGGTTCCCAGCAACTTCTTTGCCGTAAGTGTATTGCGCAAGGCTGCTATCATCCTGAACGATGTGAATAAGGAATACGGACTGGCAAGCGACTGCCGCCGTATGGCAACTCAGGTGGAAGAGGCTCTGGAGAAATACGCTGTTGTGGAGCATCCCAAGTATGGCAAGATTTATGCCTTCGAGGTTGACGGCTATGGTTCTGCTCTTCTGATGGACGACTCCAATGCGCCCAGCCTGCTCTGCTTGCCTTATCTGACCGATGTATCAATCGACGACCCCATCTACCAGAATACCCGTAAGTTTGTCTGGAGTGAGGACAATCCTTACTTCTTCAAGGGTAAGGCCGGTGAAGGTATCGGCGGTCCTCACTGCGGTCTGAACAAGCCTTGGCCTATGAGTCTGGTCATGAAAGCCTTCACTACCAACGACCGCGCCGAGAAGGAATGGTGCGTTCAGCAGATTCTGAAGACCGACGGCGACACAGGTTTCATGCATGAGTCTTTCAACAAGGACGATGCCAAGGACTTCACCCGTTCTTGGTTCGCATGGGCCAACACGCTGTTTGGCGAACTTATTGTTGATATGTACGCTCAGTAATGATATTTATGAGAAATCAGAAACATACCTTTTGGGGAGCCTTATCATTAGGGCTCCTCATGGTTTTTACGGTAGGGTGCAACAATCAGTCGGAACAGCAGGTGCAGGAGGCTATGGACTTTCTGTATGCCAGTATGCCGTTGCCAGATAGCGTTGATTATCCCCGTGAATTCTGGGAGGCAAACGTCAGGGCCACTTTAAAGGCCCGTCAGGAGATGCCTTGGGGCGAGAAGGTTCCCGAGCGCGAGTGGAAGCATTTTGTACTCCCCCTGCGTGTCAATAACGAGAATCTGGACTCTGCCCGAATCGTTCTCTACGAAACCCTGAAGAACCGTGTAAAGGACAAGAACATGTACGATGCCGTTCTGGAGGTCAACCATTGGTGTCACGAATTTGTCACATACGCTCCCTCCGACGGCCGTACAAAATCTCCCCTTGTTACCATGCGTTCCGCTACGGGTCGTTGCGGCGAGGAAAGCACGTTTACCGTTGCGGCGCTTCGTGCAGTCGGCATTCCTGCCCGTCAGGTCTATACCCCACGCTGGGCGCATACCGATGACAACCACGCTTGGGTAGAGGCTTGGGTAAACGGGCGCTGGTACTTCATGGGAGCCTGTGAACCGCTTCCCGTACTGAATATGGGTTGGTTCAACGAGCCCGCTTCCCGAGGAATGCTGATGCACACCAAGGTCTTTGGCAATTACGACGGCCCAGAGGAAGTAGTAAGCCGTAACAATTGCTACACCGAGATTAACGTCACCAGCAACTATGCCGACACAGATACCGTCAACGTTAAGGTGGTTGATGCACAAGGTGCTCCGCTACAGGATGCAAAGGTCGATTTCCGCTTGTATAACTATGCCGAGTTCTATACGCTGGTTTCCAAGCAGTCTGATGCCGATGGCCAGACTTGGTTGGGATGCGGCAAGGGTGACCTTGTGATATGGGCAAGCAAAGACGGAATGTTCGGTTTCGAGAAAGCCAGTGTTGGGCAGCAGGATACAGTAACCGTGGTGGTGGATAAGGACGATAGTTTTACGGGATCGTTCGACCTCGACCTCGTTCCGCCTCCTTCCAAAGAATACATACCCGACCTCTCTGAGAGCCAGATACGGACAAACAAGCAACGTCTGCAGCGGGAAGACAGCCTGCGAAATGCTTATATGGAACAGACTTTCAGCAAAGAGGAAGACCTGAAGGAGGCCCGTCAGAACTGGCAGATAATAAAGGAATTCCAGTCTCACCATCTCGGCAAGGAAGTTATCGCCACCTTACGGAAAAAAGACCTTTGCGATGTTTCCCTTGAGGTGCTGACCGATGCGGCCGATAACACGCCAGAATCCAACTCTCCCCTTTGGAAGCAGTATGTGCTGGCACCGCGTATCAGCAACGAGATGCTTACTCCTTACCGCAAAGTGCTGAGTCCCGTCTTTAAGGGTATGGAAGCTGCAGCAATTGCCCAATGGGTGACAGACAGCATCAGCATAGACAATACACGTAATCCACAGAACCTCTGCATGAGTCCCGAGGGTGTTTACCGCCATCGTACAACAGATGCCCACAGCCGCGATATCTTCTTTGTGGCTGCCTGCCGTAGTGCCGGTGTACCAGCCCGTATCGATGAGGTGACAGGTAAGGTGCAGATTGTGGCCTCACCCCAGCCCTCTCCCGTGGGAGAGGGAGAGCCAGAAGTCAAGGGGCAAGAGGATTGGGTGGATGTCACCTTTGGTCAGGCCGTTCAGGAAACAGCGCCTCAGGGAACACTCAGCCTTGCCTATTCCGATTTTTCCATCAAGGAGAATCCTTCTTATTATTCGCAATTCAGTCTTTCAAGACTGCAAAACGGAACCCTCTCCTTGCAGGAGTTCCCTGAGGAAGCTACCTGGAAAGATACTTTCGCCAATGGTGTACAGATGGATGCCGGACAGTATCTGTTGGTTTCAGGTACCCGTATGGCCGACGGTAGCGTACTGGCACATCTGGAGTTCTTTGGTCTGAAGGCTAATACAGCACAGAAGCAAGTTCTCAAATTGCGCGACAATGCCGACGAATTGCGTGTGATAGGCAACTTCAACTGTGAAAACTATTTTACCAACTACAAGGGCATACACAAGACCTTGTTGGAGAGTACGGGCAGAGGTTATTATGTGGTAGCGCTGATTCGCGACAATCACGAGCCCAGCACACATATTCTGCATGAATGCGAGGATGCCAATATCTACCTCTCTCAGTGGCCGCACCTCTTTGTCATGCTGTTCCCCACACAGGAAGAGTTCCAGTCGTTCCGCTCACATCGCAAGGATTTCGACGAGTTACCAGACAACTTCATTTTCGGTGTTGCCGATCCAGAGACCATCGAGGCCATGCACATTCAGGAACTCACACACGGCAGTCAGGAGTTGCCTATCCTCATGATGGCCGACACCTTCAACCGCGTGGTTTGGTTCCAGCAGGGGTATACTATAGGAATTGCAGATCAGATTATGAGTGTCATCCGACAGCTGACAATACATGAGAAATAGTCTCGTGCACCATTACGGCATCGGTATGACCGTTCTTTCTAAGGGAGCCATGGATTTCTGTGGCTCCCGTTTCTTTTATGATACGGGCAGCATTCTGGGGTGTCACACCTGCTCCTGGCATAATGCGGAAGTCGCTTCCCCTAACGCCACAACCTTCCCGTGGTTCGAAGGTTTTGGCCTCAGCCACCAGTTCTCTCAGCAAACCGATTCCTTCTTCGGCCTTGGGAGCTAAGCCACTGGTTAGCAGACGGTCGCAACCCAGGGAATAGATTTCCAGCAACGATTCCTTAGGATTCCTGCACACATCAAAGGCACGATGGAATGTAATGTGCATCCTGTCGCCTGCCGCTTCTACCATACGGTGACAAGCCTGCAAGTCTATGTCGCCATTGGGTGTTAGCGCACCTATCACCACACCTTGGGCACCCAACCTACGGGCCACCTGTATGTCGTAAATCATACAGTCCACCTCATCCTCGGAATACACAAAGTTGCCGCCACGGGGTCGGATAAGCACATGCGTGGTAATGCCGCTGTTCACAGCCAACTCTATCATGCCGGCCGATGGGGTAAGACCGTCCACATCAAGCGCCTGACACAACTCCACCCTATGCGCACCACCAGCTATTGCAGCACGCAGACTGGGCAGGTCGGCACAACAAACTTCTAACTTAAATTCCATGCTTTTTTTCTTTTTAGACTGCAAATTTATCCCTTATTCTTCATTCTTCATTTTTTTTGTAATTTTGCACAAAATTTCAAGAAATGGATACTAAAGAGATACAGATAAAGGATTACAACTATCCACTGCCCGATGAGCGGATAGCCAAATTTCCCCTTCCTGAACGCGACAGCAGCAAGTTGCTGGTGTACAAGAGCGGAGAAGTAACGGACGACGTTTTCCGCTCCTTGCCCAACTATCTGCCGCAGGGTGCCCTTATGGTTTTTAATAATACCAAGGTGATTCGTGCCCGCCTTCACTTCCGCAAGAACACAGCACTCCCCCAAAGGGGGAGCGGGGAGGGGGCTTTAATAGAAATCTTCCTTCTCGAACCAGCTTTTCCTATCGAGTATCAGGAGAATTTCATCGCTACCTCGGAATGTTCCTGGTATTGTCTGGTGGGCAACTCCAAGAAATGGAAAGAAGGCTTGCTCTTTGGCGAATTTCAGATAGGCGGCACATCCTATACTATATCTGCCGAGCGTGTGGCTCCTCATGGCACCAGCTTCGAGATTCATTTCCGCTGGGAAGGCAACTTTGCTTTCTCCGAGGTGTTGGAGTCGCTGGGCGAACTTCCCATCCCACCCTATCTGAACCGTAAGACCGAGGAGAGCGACCTTAGCACCTATCAGACCGTCTATTCCAAAATCAAAGGCTCCGTGGCTGCTCCAACGGCAGGACTCCATTTCACGGAACGTGTACTGGCCGACCTGGATGCGCACGGTATAGAGCGCGAGGAGTTGACCCTACACGTGGGTGCCGGCACCTTCAAGCCCGTCAAGAGCGAGGAGATTGGCGACCATGAGATGCATACCGAGCATATTGCCGTCCGCCTGCAAACCATCGAGAAGCTGATTCAGCACAAGGGAAAGGCCATTGCCGTAGGAACGACTAGCGTCCGCACGCTGGAGAGTCTGTATTATATGGGTATTATCGCCCGACAGTTAATGGACGAAGGAAAAGATACCGGTGACGGTGAAGAATTACACGTCCATCAGTGGATGCCCTATGAGGGAATTCAAGATTCAAGATTCAAAATTCAAAATTCAATCACTTCGAACGAGGCGTTAACTTCACTTCAGGCTTACATGCAGAAACACCACCTCGATGTCTTGCATAGCAGTACGCAGATAATCATTGCTCCAGGTTATCAGTTCCACATCGTGCAGATGATGGTAACCAACTTCCACCAGCCGCAGAGTACTTTACTCCTTTTGGTAAGCGCCTTTGTGCATGGCGACTGGCGCAAGATTTACGATTACGCTTTAGCTAACCAGTTCCGTTTCCTTAGTTACGGCGACAGTTCACTTCTTATCCCATGATAGCAGAAGGAAAAGATAACAGTCAGGAGTTGTTTCCCGTTGTGGATGAAGAAGGCAACATCCTTTCAGCAGCCACTCGTGGCGAATGTCATAGCGGCAGCATGTTGTTACACCCCGTTGTGCATCTTCATATTTTTAATTCCGAAGGTGAGTTGTACCTTCAGAAGCGTCCTGCATGGAAAGATATTCAGCCCGACAAGTGGGACACAGCCGTTGGCGGACACGTGGATTTGGGCGAGAATATTCAGGAAGCACTCCATCGTGAGGTTCAGGAGGAATTGGGCATTACCGATTACCAGCCGCAAGCCCTACCCCACTACGTTTTTCAGTCCGACCGCGAGCGGGAGCTGGTCTTTCCTTTCCGCACCATTTATGATGGAAATATAACGCCCAGTAAAGAGACAGATGGTGGTCGCTTCTGGTCTATCCCAGAGATAGAAGCCTCAATAGGCAAAGGCATCTTCACTCCCAACTTCGAGAGCGAATACCAAAGAGTAATAAAAAGTGAAGAATGAAGAATGAAGAGTGAAGAATGAAGAGTGAAAGTTACAGTTCCCGTCGATTTTGTCGACGGGAACTATAACATAATAAACCGTAAACCGTAAATAGTAAACGGTAAACCATAAACCGTAAACTCTAAACTCTAAACTGAAAAACCTCTTGAACGGTTAGCGTTAACGTTATCGTTATTAATTGTCAATTATCAATTGTCAATTCAATAGGACAGTGGTCTGACCCTAAGATTCCCGTGTAAATCTTAGCATCGGTAACCTTGGGGAAGAGGCGGTTGCTGACCAGCCAATAATCAATGCGCCACCCCGTGTTCTTGGCACGGGCCTGGAAGCGATAGCTCCACCACGAATACACATCCTTCACATCAGGGTTCAGCGTGCGCCACGTATCGGTAAAGCCAGCAGCAAGCAGTTGTGTAAACTTCTCGCGCTCCTCATCCGTAAAGCCGGCATTCATGTGATTGGTCTTGGGATTCTTCAGATCTATCTCCTGATGTGCCACATTCATATCTCCACATACAATGACGGGCTTTTTGGCATCCAAAGAGAGCAGATAGGCACGGAAATCATCTTCCCATTTCATACGATAGTCAAGTCGTTTCAGGCCGTCCTGACTATTGGGCGTATAGACGCAAACCAGGTAGAAATCCTGCATCTCTAACGTTATCACGCGCCCTTCCTGGTCGTGCTCCCCGATGCCAATGCCATAGGTTACTCTTATGGGTTGATGCTTAGTAAAAACGGCTGTGCCGGAATAGCCTTTCTTCTCGGCATAGTTCCAGTATGACTGATACCCGGGAAACTGAAGATCCAATTGCCCCTCCTGCATCTTCGTCTCCTGCAGACAGAAGAAGTCGGCATCCAACTCCTCAAACACTTCCTTAAAGTTCTTTCCCACTACGGCTCTCAGACCGTTCACATTCCAACTAATAAATTTCATACTCTTTTTTTTGCAAAAATATGGTTATTTCGGCAAATATCACTACTTTTGCCCCAAAATAATTCAAATCAATCCATAAAAAATTGAAAATGTCAATGTTCAAACGTTCGATGTTCAATGTTCAATGTTCAATGATAATCCCCCTCCTGCTCTTGTTTGTCAGCCTGGGCGCTCAAGCTCAGACCAATATGGTTGGGCGTGTTTATCATAACGCCAACATCATGGCTGGTAAGATGAAGGAACTTACAAAAGATATTGATAAGAAGTTTGACGAGATGAAAGCCGATGCCATCAAGAAGGCCGAAGAAAAGAAAAAACGCAAACTCACCGCTAAGGAATTAGCCGAAGTGGAAGAGAAGGTTAAGGAAGGCCAGAAGATGATGAAGGCTATTGAAAATGGTATGAAGACCGCCATCACCATCACCTTTAAGGATGCTAAGACAGCTATCATGAAGATGGATATGAAGTTAGACGATGCCGCCATGAAGGCAGCAGGCGTTAGCTGGGCCAAGCGCAAGATGTTACAGGCCGCTTGTGCTGTTGCACCATCAGACAAATCCAAATATACCGTCAAGGGCGATATGATAATCTTGGACGACGGTACAGATAAGGATACCCTTACCCTAAGCGAAGACGGGAAGTACCTCTCCGGCAAGATGGACGAGGACACACCCTTCAAGCTCACCCGAACCAAGTAAACCATAACGTTAACGATAACGATAAGAAAAGCCCCCACGTTCACACGCAGGGGCTTTCTTTTGGATCCAATTTTAACCTTAAATTAACTAAAAACCACTTGTTTTATGTTTGTTTTGTTTTTGTTTTCTACAGCATACACACGAAACGTGAAATCGTTCATTCTTTTTTATTCCTTCAGCAATTCTTCTATCGTTGTATTTTTTCGCTGCTTACCATTCTTGTCAAAGAGTTCTATGTGTGGAATGGAAGAGCACTGGAACTTCTCCTGCATATAGCCCCATTCGCTTTTGGTGATGAAGATGTGTTCACCCTTGATGTTGTTGGGCTCAAGGAAATGGCGACACATCCTTTCCGAATCGTCAGTAATGTAAAGATACTTAACGGGCTTGTCCTTGTTGGCTTCCACTTCGTCACGCATATTTAGCATCTTGTCACGACAAGGACCGCAACGCATTTCCCAGAAATCCACAAGGAGCACATTACCCTTGTATGGTTCAATAATACGCTGGAAAATGGAATCAGCCTTTGTTTTCGGTTCCTCTCCTACAGCTTTCACCTCGTTATCCAAAATGTGCTTATGGTATGCCAGCACAGCTTGACGGGCTACGTGAGGATGGGTGACGAAGGGAAGTTTCCTTGCCACCATTTCTTCTACGACGTTAGGCTGAGCTGCCAAGTATTTATATATTGCACTCAGGAAACGGACCATACAGACCTGAATGGTGAAATCTGTGTGACTTAGCCCCAGTTTTTCGTGCAGCATATCCAATGCCGCTTTTTCCTCCATATTCATAAATTTAAGCCCCAAAAGGTAGGTCTCTGTCTGATTGAAGAATGCCCAATCAGTAGAAATCATCAGCAGTGGATTGTCCATCAAGTATTGCTCACGTGGGGCCACAAAGTTGAAAAACTTTTGCCAAAAATCCTCTTCTTTTAATAATTTCCATGCGTCATCAGTTTCTATACAATCACAGATGTTGCTCATGTATTCAGCAACGATGTGCGTACGTATAATGTCTGATGCCATAGGTGAACAACCCTCCAGTTCTGGCAAACCAGCATTCATCTTTCGCACCATATCATCCAGGCAAGCCACTTGTTTGTCTTTCCACGCCAAGGTAGAATCAGGAGTCAGTTCCACTTGTTCTGCATACTCACTTCGTTTTATATATTCTTCAGAAAAATTGCAGTATTTCCGAAACATTTTATGTGCCAATTTGCTTACTTCTCCACTCAATCCCGTTCCGTCAACTATCACACCGTCATCTGACCTCAGTTTTGTGAAGTCAACTGTTAATTCTACGGTGTCGCCAGGACAAGCATATATATCCTCTAAAGGTACAACTAACACAAACATAGGGAAAGGTACATACAGGTTGAGCATGAAGGTGCCGTCTTCCTTAACATCAAACAGCTCTGGCCTTTCTGTGTCCACCATGTAATTACGCATAAGGGCATATATTTGACCGTCGTACTGCTTGAAGTTCGCAGAGTCTCCCGCTACAATGCGCCCCTTTATCAGTACGTCACCACCATGCAGCGGAAGCGTGTTCATATCTGCGCTGGGATAATTGGTCAATAGGGGAATCTCAACTTTCTTTTTTGCTTGCGCTACTCCTGCCACAAGTGCCAGCAAAGCGATGATAAGTGTCTTTTTCATTTTTGTTTCGTTATTGTTAACGTTGATTTTTTTCAAATTACTGGTCAAAGGTAGTAAGACTTGGGAATGCAGCCAAAAGCATTTTACTTTTTTAACTTTCCTTTCAAGTTATTAGGAAAATAGTATTCATTTCCGGACACAACTGTCCATTTCCGGACACTATTTCCTGCCCTTCCCTTATTTACTAAAGTCTAAAGCCTAAAGTCTGTTATCGTTGACGTTATCGTTAACGTTATCGTACAAAGTCTAAAGCTCTGTCTGTTCCACCACTTGACCGTCAAAGAGGTTGATGATGCGGTCGGCATAGCTGGCATTGTGCTGCGAGTGGGTGACCATGACGATGGTTGTGCCCTTCTCGTGGAGCTGAAGCAGAAGGTCCATCACCTCCTTGCTGTTTTTGGAATCCAGATTGCCCGTCGGCTCATCGGCCAGGATAATCTTGGGATTGGAAACTACGGCCCGTGCCACAGCCACACGCTGCTGCTGACCGCCTGAGAGCTGGCAGGGAAAATGCCTGCGGCGGTGCGACATAGCCATGCGGTCCAGCATCTCCGCAACCCGCTTCTTGCGCTCCTTGGCAGGAACGCCCATATAGAGCAGCGGAAGTTCGACGTTCTCATAGACATCGAGGTCGTCGATGAGGTTAAAGCTCTGGAACACAAAGCCGATGGTACCTCGGCGGATGTTCGTCCGTTCGCGCTCCGGCAGCTGGCTCACATCCTTGCCGTTCAGCATGTAGGTTCCCTCGGTAGGTGTGTCCAGCAATCCCATTATATTTAATAAGGTAGTCTTGCCGCAACCCGACGGGCCCATGATGGCAACAAATTCGCCTTCTTTTACTTCCAGGCTCACTTCGCGCAAAGCCCAGGTGTCAATCTCTTCCGTACGGAATACTTTTTTGATGTTTGATAATGTAATCATAGATATATTTACCATTTAATCATTTACCATTTACCATTTGATAGTTTACCATTTAATCATTTACCATTTACCATTTGATAGTTTACCATTTAATCATTTACCATTTACCATTTAATAGTTCTCCCCCTAGAGGGGGAGTTAGAGAGGGTCTTTTTTACTCCTTCTTAATTATTTTTGCCGGATCTAATTTCGACACTCTGTATATCTTGTACCCTACGGTCAGCAGGGTAACGAGGGCTATGAAAAGAATGCTAAATAGGCTGGGAATAAGCAACTCCATCGTGTTCTCGAAGTTGATGTATTGCTTTTCGAACATCGCGAATTCGAGACCGAGACAGAAGGGCAGCAAGATGATACTGCTGACAACAAGCCACCAAATGTATGGACTGCCGAAAAGCCACATAATCTGCCCCACGCTGGCACCATGTGCCTTACGGATGGCAACCTCCTTCTGCCGGCCCCGTGTGTCCAAGGAGACAGAGGAGTAGAGCGTCAGCACCATACAAAGCAGAGCAACAATCATCATTACATTTGAGATGTGTCCCATCATTCCTCCCATACGAGATTCCTTGTAGCAAACCTCATACAGATTCTCTATAGGTGCTTTTGCCAACGTGAACTGGCCTTCCTTCTGATAGAGGTTCGTCAGTTCCTTTACTGCAGCTTTGTACTGATTGGGTCTTGCCATAAAGATAATGCTGTGCTTGAGCGTCATGTATTCTCCCTGACTATACTCTAAGCCTATGCCAGCACGATGCGATAATGATTCCTTATTCGAGAAGTAGGATGTATCGCACACATAAACATATCTTGGAGTATCGTCGTATTGGGTGAAGGAAGCAAGCTTTCTGCCATCCACAAACCCCACACGTTCTGCCTGTTTACCTTTTTCTATATTATGGTAAACGGGAGCCCCTTGCTGCTTCACGCCAAACTTCTTTCTGAGTTCTGCTGCGCGTTCCTTTGGGGCATAGACGGGAATGGTACCTACGGTCCAGAATTCTAAATCTGTGGCAGTGGGACTAACTTTAATATCCAACATCCCAAACAGGCGGTCGTCTGTCAGTAACACCTGATACACGCAGATAGGGTTCCCATCTCTATCCTTTCCCCTTTCCCTTTCATATACTGGAACAGAGGGTTCTTTACCGTCTGTCAGCACTTCTTGGAGGAATCCTGCAGCCGTATGGGCACTTTCGCTCACATATTGTAACTGTGGTATGCTGTCCAGGAAAGCAGGTTTCCATTCATTATAGTCTGTTATGATGCCATTCTGGATCTTTTCTGCGTTGAGACGGTAATCGGGGTCATAAGTCTCAGTAAAATACATTCCTGCAAATATGATGAAGAATAAAAACTGGCAGATGACCATCTGCGAAACGATGAGCAGGCCTCGACCACAAGTGGACGTCTTATGGCTCTTACCCACCACCTGACTCAGCGGTTTGGTTATCACGCTACGTACAGAAAGGGCAGCTATGACAACTGTAACCAAAAAGACAGCCAGACAGAGCCATAACTCGGTGGTATAAGTCTGTGGCATATTAAAGGAGTAGGGTCTGTCGAATGCCATTTCTAAGACGGGAATGGCATACTCTGCCAACAGCGCTGTCAGACCCAGCGTGAGCAGCGTGACAAAGAAGAAGACAATAGCCACTTCCCACATCATCAGGCCGAAAAGCTGTTCCCGATGTGCTCCCATACATTGGCGCAGCCCCATCTCACGCTGACGCAGACGGAATAGCTGAATCTGCGTTTTCAGGAAGCCAAACAAACCTATTAGCAATATGCTGCTGCAAAGAATGAATGTAAAAATAACCAATAATCTTGTCTGTCGAGATGCGTACCCATCCGCTAAAACTTTTATGTTGTATTCCGGCAACGTTTTTTGCAGATCCTTTTTCAAGTCGTCAGCCGTTTTTCCTTTAGCAAGGATGAGATTAAAACTGCTTAGCATATGGGTTTCGCAAAAATCATCGCCCTTAAATTCTTGCAGGAAAGGGGTGGCAACCAGCATCAGATAGTCCTCTGTGAGCATCCAGTCGCCAGTATCCACTACATCTTTAATGACATTGTTAGTGACATATCTTCCGACAAAAAATCCATTGCTCACAGTAAACCCAATGGGATTCACGTCCTTGCCGAAGGTGCGCTCCAACATGCCTTTAGTCATAATGATGTCTCCAGGTTTCAGTACAGGGATGGGCTTGCCTGTAATGGCAGACCTCAGACCCAGGTAGTTGAGATGTTCTGGACATATCAATTTTCCATTGATTTTTACGAGATGCTTTATACCCTCACGATCTGTTAATTTGCCATCAAACTTAAATTTGCCTTCGTTGATGTCTATAAAATCAATGCTGGACAAATGGCTGTCGCCAATACGCTTCATGTCTGAAATAGAAAGGAAGGCTATACTGTCGTTTTTCGTATTGAATATTACTTCCACACGACGAGGGTCGGCTCCATACCTCCTTTGAGATTCCATCTTTCGCTGTGTATAAATAAAGGCGGTGCTAAAGAACACCATTCCCACTGCCAGGCAGAGCACCGCTATGATGTTCTGCACCTTGTACTTCATGAGATTGCGCCATGCAATCCGGATGTTGTGCATTTTTAATTCATAATTCATAATTCGTAATTTATAATTGGTTTTCTGCTGCAAAGGTAAGGCAATTCATAGTTCATAGTTTATAGTTTATAGTTCATAGTTGCCGTTTGTCCAAACATTAGACACACTTGTGTCCAATTCTTTGACACTTCCGGGTAAATACACGCAAAAGCGGTAGCAAATTCTTCATTCTTCACTCTTCATTCTTCATTTCTTTGTATCTTTGCACTCAAATAAATGGTAAATAGGTAAATGATTAAATGGTAAATGTAAGGTGAAATACGGAACGATACTTGTCATAGACGACAATGCTGCCATCCTCACAGCTGTGAAGATTTGCCTGACTGGTGTGTTTGAACGCGTAGTTACCCTGACCTCCCCCGATAAGGCCCTTGTAACCATCGCTCAGGAGAATCCTGCTGCCATCCTGCTGGATATGAACTTCAGCCTGGGCGTGAACTCAGGCCAGGAGGGTATGATGTGGCTCTCCGCCATCCATCGCAAGTATCCGGATATTCCCATCGTTCTCATCACAGCCTACGCCGATGTTAAATTAGCGGTACGAGCGTTAAAGAATGGCGCTGCCGACTTTGTAACCAAGCCGTGGGACAACGACGAGCTGATCCGCGTGCTGAAAGATGCCATCGACAAGGCAGGCGAGGTTATACCCTTAGACCAGTTGGAAACGGAACATGTGCGCAAGGTGCTGAACAAGTGCGATGGCAACATGAAAAAGGCTGCAGACCTCTTGGGCATCAGCAGGCAGACATTATATAATAAGGTAAAAGCCTCACCCCTGACCCCTCTCCGGGGAGAGGGGAAACTTAGGGGAGAGGGGGAATAACTGACTATGATACCCATTATCATTATAACAGTCGTTTTGGCCGGCGTTGCGCTGATTTTGTTCTATTGGTATCGCCATCAATGCCTGCTTCGCGAGCGGGCGCAGATTATGCGCGATGCCATCAGACACAGGGATTTCTCGTTCCGACTACCTACACGGGGGCTGTTCTTCGGCGAAAAAGCTCTGCAGGAAGCACTCAACGACATGGGGCAAGAGATACAGAAACTGGTAGCGCATAGTGAAGTAGAATCGTGGCAGAAACTGACACGAGTGCTGACGCACGAAATTATGAACGCCACCGCTCCTATTCAGAGTATCAGTCAGGCATACCTGAAGCGCTCTGACATCAAGGACTCTCCTTACAAAGAAGGCATACGTGCCATTAACGATACCAGCGCGGGATTAGCTGCCTTTGTGGAGAGCTATCGCAAACTCACACAGTTGCAGGAACCTGTGATAGCTGATGTAAATATGTTATCGTTCTGCAAACAGATAGCTACGCTTTACCCCCAACTACAATGGAACATTGACATTCCCGCCGATTTTGTCCTGCAGGCCGACGAAAACCTTCTGCGCCAGGTTTTCATCAACCTGACAAAGAATGCCATAGAAGCTGAGGCCAAAGCAATCAGCCTTGCCCCCTCCCCGCTCCCCCTTTGGGGGAGTGCTTTGAAGCGGCGAGGCAATGGGATTGCGACACTCCCCCAAAGGGGGAGCGGGGAGGGGGCCGGGCTTCTCTTCTCCAACGACGGACATGTTATCCCCCTTGATGTGGCACAGGAGATATTCATCCCCTTCTTTACCACCAAGCAGACGGGGACAGGCATCGGTCTGTCCCTCTCCCGCCAGATTCTGATGAAGCAAGGCATGAATCTCAGCCTCGCCGAGTCTCCCCTGCGAGGCTATAACGTCACCTTTGTTATTGAGTGTAAATGATTTCTAATGTCTGCTAAGTAGTCATTTTTTCTTTATACTTCAGCAAGACAAGCGTCCACTTTTTTATGTTCTAACGGCTTTTCTGGAGATAAAAAACTTCAACTTGTTTTGAGTCTGAGTCATCTTCATTCCCCAAAACAATCTCTATCTTATTACCGCTGGAATTAATGGTGGCACAATATTTTCTTTGGACCTTCTTTTTTTCTTATATCCTCCTGATATTGTTTGAGCCTCTCCTTAATTTCCTTGATGTATTCCTCAACCTCCTTCTCCTTACCAAACTTTGCCTTGACATGACTTTGGTCAACATCAATTTCCGGGGCACCATTCATATTCATACACAATGTATCTCCACGCAATTCCCATGTGCCGGTGAAATGATAAGTGAGATCCAGGCGACCCACGAACATTTGATAAGAAAAATGGTCTATGTAGGTTTGCTTATACGTATGGTCTTCCAAAAACTCGTAGCAGGTGTATGTTGACTCTGTATTATGCATAATCCATTTACCCATAAGCTCACTCTCCTTTACATTTCGTCCCGTACGTTCGCAATTCTCTACATATTCCTCCAATTCCTCATCTGTAATACCAATGGTGAATTTGCAAAGGTCGCTGTAGCTTTGGATTGACTCTGCCATCTCTTCGAACGTATCTTGCCATTTCTATTCCATTCTTCTCCTCCTTACCAAATTCTTTTAGGAGTTCTACGGTGTTATCCATATCATGAATAACCATCATGGCTGTCTGTCAGCCAAGAGCCTTCTTCTCTCTCAGGTCGATGTAGTGTGCCGTTCCAAAGGTCAGGACAATGGATAGTGTAGCTCCAATAAAAGTCATAAACAACTACTTCATCATAGAATTCCTGACGAAGTGCTGGTACATTTTGGGCATTCTGATTTTTACGTTCATTGTTCCTGTTGTGTTAAGTATTTTAAAAGTGCAATTTAGTGAGCGGGAAAAAAGCCCCTACGCTGCAAAACGTGGGGGCTTGGATTAGCTATTAAAATTCTGCGTTCTTGGGAGTACGTGGGAAGGGGATGACATCGCGGATGTTCTGCATACCGGTTACGAAGAGTATCAGACGTTCGAAACCGAGGCCAAAGCCTGCATGGGGGCAGCTTCCGTACTTGCGGGTATCGAGATACCACCACAAGTGGGTCATATCCATCTTACGACGCTCTATCTCGGCCATCAGCTTATCATAGCTTGCCTCACGGACAGAACCGCCTATAATCTCGCCAATAGAGGGGAAAAGCACATCGGTGCCCTGCATAGTAGGACCAGGTGCTACGCAACCTTTGTAACCTACAGATCCGCCTTCAGGCGTTGCTGGGTTCTGCTTCATATAGAATGACTTGATAGCTGTGGGATAGTCGGTCATGATGACGGGCTTCTTAAAGTGTTCCTCTACCAGGTAGCGCTCGTGCTCAGATGCTAAGTCGTCGCCCCAGTTGCAGGGGAACTCAAACTTCTTGCCGTTCTTGATGGCTTCCTGCAGGATGTTGATACCCTCGGTGTAGGGCAGACGAACAAAGTTGTCTTTCAGTACACCCTCGAGACGAGGAATCAAATCCTGATTTGGGGTAATGAACTTATTGTTGTTGATAAATTCCAGGTCATCCTTGCACTTCTCTAATGCCCAGCGCACGCAGTATTTGATGAAGTCTTCTTCCAAGTCCATCAACTCTTCCTGATCAAGAAAAGCAACCTCAGGCTCTATCATCCAGAACTCTGCCAAATGGCGTGGAGTATTGCTGTTTTCGGCACGGAAGGTGGGACCGAAGGTGTAAATGGCACCCAGGGCTGTAGCACCTAACTCGCCTTCCAACTGACCGCTTACGGTAAGAGAGGTCTGTTCGCCAAAGAAATCATCGTCGTAGATAATCTTTCCCTGCTCGTCCTTCTTCAGGTCGTAAAGGTTCTTGGTGGTTACCTGGAACATATTTCCGGCACCCTCGCAGTCGGAAGCTGTGATAAGGGGCGTGTGGAAATAGAAGTATCCGTGCTCATGGAAATAAGTATGGATGGCCATTGCCATATTGTGGCGGATACGCAGGATGGCACCAAAGAGGTTGGTGCGGGGGCGCAGATGGGCCACGGTGCGAAGATATTCCATAGAAGCACCTTTCTTCTGCAGAGGATAGGTGTTATCGCAATCGCCAAAAATCTCTATGGCTGTTGCCTGGATTTCGCTGGCCTGACCGGCTGCGGGGCTTTCAACCAACTTGCCTTCGACACTGATGCAGGCGCCTGTGGTGATACGCTTTATGGTCTCCTCGGCAAAGTTGGCCTCTTCGCCTACAATCTGTACGCTTTTGACGGTGCTACCATCGTTCAGGGCAATAAAGAAAATACCCTTGGAACCACGTTTTGAGCGCACCCAACCTTTAACGCAAATGGAAGCCCCCTCCTCGCTCCCCCCTTGGGGAAGTGCCATGTTGAGGACATCTAAAACTTTTGTTCGTTTCATAACCTATTATTATGAATTATGAATTGAGAATTATGAATTTAATCAAACGGTTAGCGATTAGCGAAAATTCTCAATTCTCAATTCTCAATTCTCAATTATCAATTATCAATTATCAATTTTTCAAACGCTCCCCCTAAAGGGGAGACGGAGGGGGTCTCATTCAAACGCTCCCATGCGCAGCATGTTCACTTCCTGCTCTGTGAGGAAGCGCCAGTCGCCACGACGAACGTTCTTCTTGGTAAGACCGGCAAATAATACGCGATCCAACTTGATTACCTTATATCCCAGACTTTCGAAGATACGGCGTACGATGCGGTTTCGTCCGCTGTGTATCTCAATGCCTATCTGCTTGCGGTCAGTCTCGCTGGCATACTCAATAGCATCAGCATGAATCTCACCATCCTCCAACTGAATGCCCTCGGCAATCATGCGCATGTCGGCAGCGGTAACATTTTTATTAAGGTACACATGATAAACTTTCTTCTTCAAATACTGAGGATGGGTAAGCTTGCTGGCCAACTCGCCATCGTTGGTAAGCAGAAGCACACCCGTTGTATTGCGGTCAAGACGGCCAACGGGATAGATGCGCTCGCGACAAGCACCCTTTACAAGATCCATAACGGTCTTGCGGTTCTGCGGGTCATCGCTGGTAGTAACATAATCCTTGGGTTTGTTCAGGAGAATATAAACCTTCTTCTCTATGCTCACCAACTGATCGTGGAACAACACAGAATCTGAACGCTTAACCTTGGTACCCAACTCGGTTACAACTTGACCGTTCACCTTTACTACACCAGCCTCGATGAAGGTATCAGCCTCTCGACGACTGCATACGCCGGCGTTGGCCAGGAATTTATTCAGACGGATTGGTTCATCGGGATCTATGTGAGTCTCCTTGTACTCAATCTGCTTTTTCATGCTGTACTTAGCATTCGGATTATAACCGCCTGTGCGGGGACGCATACCGGGTCTTCCACCTTTAGGAGCATAGCCTGAACCAGCGCCACGATTATAACCGCCTGTACGGGGACGAGGCTGATAACCGCCTTCGCCACCTGCATTATAGCGGGGACGGGGCTGGTAGCCTCCCTCGCGGGGCTGACGGGGCTGATAGCCGCCTTCACCGCCTGCATTGTAACGGGGGCGGGGCTGGTAACCTCCCTCGCGTGGCTGACGGGGCTGGTAGCCGCCTTCACCGCCTGCATTATAGCGGGGACGGGGCTGATAAGGACGACTGGTCTGCCCCTCGGAATTACTACTGAATGCAGGACGACTTATACGTGGTCGCAAAGTACGGCCCTGACTGCTATATCTAGGGGTACGATTGTTATCACTTCCATACTGCTGAGGGCGGTAACCGTCACGGCCTTCACTCCCACTCTTCTCGGAGAACTTTTCTCTCCAGCTTTCATCTTCTGTAATCATAAATCTTTTTCCTTTTAAAAGTGTTTTGATAAATAATGATTATATTCCTATATAAGTGTGAGGAGTTATGGCACGCAACTCTTCCTTCACAGATTCGCTTACGTTGAGCTCCTCGATAAAATTCTTGATTGTAGCCTCATCAATGCCCTTTCCGGTTCGGGTAAGAGCCTTGAGAGCCTCGTAGGGATGAGGATAAGCCTCGCGACGGAGAATGGTCTGAATAGCCTCGGCACAAACAGCCCAGCAATTATCCAAATCGCGGTTGATAGCCTCTTGATTCAATACCAACTTGCGCAATCCCTTAAGAGTGCTGCTGATGCTGATGAGCATGTGACCCATGGGAACACCGATATTGCGAAGAACGGTGCTATCCGTGAGGTCGCGCTGCAAACGGCTTACAGGCAGCTTCTGACTCAGGTGCAGCAAAATGGCATTGGCAATGCCCAGATTACCCTCTGAGTTCTCGAAGTCGATGGGATTCACCTTATGCGGCATGGCACTGGAACCTACCTCTCCGGCCTTAATCTTCTGGCGGAAATACTCCATAGAAACATACTGCCAGAAATCTCGGTCGAGGTCGATAATAATGGTATTGATACGCTTCATAGCATCGAAGATAGCGCCCAGACAGTCGTAATTACTGATCTGGGTGGTATATTCCTCGCGCTCCAAGCCTAATTTCTCTGCGACGAACTTTGCTCCAAACTGACGCCAATCGTACTGTGGATAAGCCACATGGTGGGCATTGAAGTTACCCGTAGCGCCACCAAACTTGGCGGTCAGGGGAGTCTGGCGCAACATTTCGAACTGGCGTTGCAGACGATATACAAACACCATTACCTCCTTACCCAAGCGTGTGGGGCTGGCGGGCTGTCCATGTGTCTTGGCCAGCATGGGAACATCCTTCCATTCCTCGGCATAAGCAGACAACTGGTCAATCAGTTCCTGCAATAGAGGATAGTAAACCTGCTCCAACGATTCCTTTACGCTCAGGGGAACACTGGTGTTATTAATATCCTGTGAGGTAAGTCCAAAGTGGATGAACTCCTTATAAGGCTCCAACCCGCCAATGGCATCGAACTGTTCCTTAATGAAGTATTCAACTGCCTTGACATCGTGGTTGGTAACCTTCTCTATATCTTTTACACGCTGTGCGTCCTTCTCAGTAAAGTCCATATAAATCTTCCTCAGTACCACAAACAGGTTCTGAGGGAATGAAGCCAACTGAGGCAGGGGTAACTCACAAAGTGTAATGAAATACTCTATTTCAACCCTTACGCGATAACGGATAAGAGCGAACTCTGAAAAATAACCAGCTAAGGTTTCTGTTTTTCCTCTATAGCGACCATCAACAGGGGATATGGCCGTCAGCAAATCTAGTTCCATAGCTAAACAACTAATACGTGCTTCAAAATCTGTTTTCTACTGTGCAAAAGTGGTGGGCGTTGACGGATTCGAACCGCCGACCCTCTGCTTGTAAGGCAGATGCTCTGAACCAGCTGAGCTAAACGCCCAATTCTGAAGGGGACTTGCGGGAAATGTTTGTGGGCGTTGACGGATTCGAACCGCCGACCCTCTGCTTGTAAGGCAGATGCTCTGAACCAGCTGAGCTAAACGCCCAATCACATGTCCCCTTCAAGAAATGCGGAGCAAAGTTAGTACTTTTCTTCGGACTACCAAAACATTTTCAAAATTATTTTTATTTAGATGCGAATCTGCGTGATTGCTCCTCAATGAGCGCGATATCCTGGAAATAGTTTATCTTCATGGCGCGACGAACCTCGTCCATTGTCTGGCAGGCTGCCTCACGAGCAACTTCGCATCCTTTCTTCAGGATTTCATATACCTGAGGAATATCTTTCTCGAACACAGCACGGCGCTGACGAATAGGCTCCAAGGTTTCCTGAAGGACATTCATCAGAAGCTTCTTACACTTCATATCGCCCAAACCACCACGTGTGTAATGGTCCTTCATCTCTTGAAGGGTCTGGTAATCTGTAGTCATAGCAGCTACCATCTCGTCTGTTGCAAAGGCATCCAGATATGTAAAGACGGTATTGCCCTCAAGATGTCCGGGATCGTTTACCTGAAGATGGGTGGGGTCGGTGTACATACTCTTTACCTTCCTGTTCACCTCATCGGCAGAATCAGAAAGATAGATGCAGTTGCCAAGGCTCTTGCTCATCTTGGCTTTTCCGTCGGTTCCGGGCAGACGCAGGCAAGCTGCATTATCTGGCAGAAGGATGTTGGGCTCTATCAACGTGTCACCATAAATATTGTTGAACTTGCGTACTATCTCACGACATTGCTCAAGCATAGGTTCCTGATCCTCTCCTGCAGGTACGGTTGTGGCCTTAAACATCGTTATGTCGGCAGCCTGAGAGATAGGATAAGTGAAGAATCCTACGGGAATGCTTTCGCCATTGAAACCACGCATCTGCACCTCGGTCTTTACGGTGGGGTTGCGCTGCAAACGGCTCACGCTTACCATATCCATAAAGTAGAAGGATAACTCGCAGAGCTCAGGAATCTGACTCTGAATAAACAGGGTACTCTTGGCTGGGTCAAGTCCGGCTGCCAGATAATCGAGTGCCACCTCGATGACGTTCTGACGAACCTTCTCTGGGTTTTCGATATTGTCGGTCAGCGCCTGTGCATCGGCTTCGAAGATAAAAATCTTGTCGTATAAGCCTGAATTCTGCAGTTCCACTCTACGGCGGAGTGAGCCTACATAGTGGCCGATGTGAAGTTTTCCGGTTGGGCGGTCGCCCGTAAGAATAATCTTTTCTTTTGGTTCCATTGTATTTATCTGTGTTTAATCAATTGTCTTATTCATCAGCGTCCGAACATTTTCTCTATCTGAGTATGTTCCAGGATGGACACAATAACTTTTCCCGTTGGGGTGAGGTTGGGATTCTGACACTGGAAGAGTTCGGCAAGCAGCGATTCCATCTCCTGATTGCTCAGCACCTGCCCCGTTATGACAGATGCGTTACGAGCCATTACCAAGGCTATACGATGCTGTAACTCATTATCCGCGCCTGTCTCTTTTTCCTTAACGGCCTCAACCATTTGGGTAAGCACCAGTACGGGATTGGTTCCTTCCAAATCAGCAGGTACACCATTAACAGAGAAACTGCCGCCACCAAGCGATTCGATGTCGAATCCAAGCGATTGTAACTCGTCTGTCATATCTTGGAACAGAAAGGCATCCGAGGGAGCCAACTGCAATATTTCCGGGAAAAGAAGACCTTGCGAGGAAGCCTTCTGTCCCTCAATCTGCTTCAGGAACTTCTCATACAGGATGCGTACATGAGCCCGATGCTGATCAACCATCATCAGTCCTGTCTGTACAGGTGTAAGAATATACTGACCGCGATACTGGAAATGGCTGCTGCTCATTTCCATCTGGTTCTGGACTTCATCTGCGAAGAGGTTCTCTTTGTTGGCAGGCAAATCCTCGATGTGATAATCTTGGGCAGGCTCCGGTTTCTTGATATTTGCATAAAGCTGTTCCCAATCCACGGGTGTCTGCTTCTGTCTTTTTCCCTCATCGGAACGGAAGGGATTATAATTGCTGTTGACCTGAACACGTGGGGCATGAACCTCAGTACTGCTATTGAAATCGAACGTGGGAATGTCCGGCCGGCCTTCCACATCAAAATCTATAGTTGGAACGGCGTTGAACTTACCCAGCGAGTCCTTGATAGCCGCAACAAGAATCTGCCAGATGGCAGAATCGTTCTCGAACTTTATCTCCGTCTTGGTGGGGTGTATATTAACATCTATATTGGATGGGGCTACCTCGAAGTAAAGGAAGTAGGGAATCTGTTCGCCTTCGGGAATAAGATGGGCAAAAGCCTCCACCACCGCCTTATGGAAATAAGGATGGCGCATGTAGCGACCGTTCACGAAGAAATACTGATTGGTATTCTTCTTACGTGAAGCCTCGGGCTTTCCCACAAAACCCGTAATGCGAGCCAAGGTGGTATCAACGTCAACCGACAAAAGCTGTTCGTTCAGCTTCTTCCCAAACACGTTTACTATACGCTGCCTGAGATTGCTGGCAGGAAGCTTTGTTATTAACGTTCCATTGTGGGAAAGGGAGAAACTGACGGTGGGATTCACCAATACAATACGTTCAAACTCCTGAATAATATTGTTGAGTTCCGTCTGGTTGGATTTCAGGAACTTACGTCGGGCCGGTACATTAAAGAAAAGGTTACGGACATCGATATTGGCACCAACCGGACAAGAACAGACCTCCTGACCGGTTATACGGGAGCCCTCGATAGTGAGGTCTGTACCCAATTCACTCTCAACAGTTCTGGTTAGCAGATGTACCTGTGCAACGGCTGCGATGGAAGGTAGGGCTTCGCCCCTGAATCCCATCGTATGCAGAGAGAAGAGATCTTCTGCCCTCTGGATTTTAGATGTCGCATGACGCTCGAATGCCATACGGGCATCCTGTTCACTCATTCCTTTTCCGTCGTCAATTACCTGAATGGATGTCCTTCCTGCATCCACAACAAGCACATCTACCGTTGATGCACCTGCATCAACAGCATTCTCCATCAGTTCCTTGATAACAGAAGAAGGGCGTTGAACAACCTCGCCTGCAGCAATCTGATTGGCTACCGAATCCGGAAGAAGATGAATGATGTCCATAGCTTTATCTGGTACCTGTCATTATAAATCTCCAAATAATCAGCAAGACTACAATAAGGATGGCAGCCAAAGGCCACCCTATCTTAGCGCCATTCTCCTTATAGCGTTGCGCACGGGGGGTGAAGTTGATGAAGGTACCCTTGAACTTGTCCGTATGGTAAGTATTGTCTTCGGGCAAGGCTTCACCATTCTCACGCTTTGCCTGCTCTACCAACTTCTGCAACTTTTCCTTACGCTCGTCGGTATAAATGCTCACTCGTCTGAACTTGCGAGGCTGTCTGGTGCTGAACATTCCCATAACCTTATTATATTAGTCTTGTTTGATATCTGATAGTTTCTGTTTGGGTGCTACACGCTGCACACTCTTTTTAAGTTCACTTCCTGATTTCTTCCCCCGCCAAATGAATACATCCATTTTGTCAACGGGTCGGACATAATCGAACCAGGCGAAATTAGCAAGATACAATTCCTCTGGCGGGATAAGCGGCACAGGATACATAGTGCCCGTAGCAGCAGGCATCCATACATAATTAACCCTTCGGTTCTCGATAAACAGCTTTAACAGAGTGGTTTCAGTGTGGTTCATCTCCACCATGACGCTGTCTTCGTTGAAGGGGTAATAGTTGAAATAAACATTTCCCATCGTTGTAGAAAGGTACATCTCTCCTTCCTTGAAATAGAAGTGCATTTCTTTACCAGCCACCTGATTATAATGGATGCTGTCAATCTTTTCCACAGAGAGTGCCTGACGCAAAACCTGCACACTGTCCAAAGTGCTGTCGTTAAAGAAAGCCCTTATCTCTTCGCCCAGCATCTGTTGTCCTTCCTGCCACAGAATGGGATCGTAATACATCACCAGACAAGAGTCTTGTGAATTGTAAACCATAGAATCGCAGACAGCCTGCATATCTTCACGGAAAGCCCGCACTTTCCTGTATGCATGCAGAACTCTGTACATGCTGTCAGTATCAATATTATAGGTGAAAACCTTAAAGGTATCTGCATGGGCAAACAATGTGTCCTTCTGAGAGAAGTCAATCACCAAGGCACTGTCATATGCCTCGCAATAGCCTATACTGTCTACATAATAACAGTAATTGCCGGTAAGCATATTCTTGTTCTCCTCATCGGTATAGATAAAGTTACCGAAGGCCTCACCAATTTTTGTCTCTCCGTTCCATACCACGCTGTCACCAACCAGACGCTTTCCCTCGTTTACCAGAATACTTCTGTCAAGCATAAAAGACTCGTCGGTCTGGGTATTGTAATAGCCCAGTTCGGAATAGATGTGGCTTTCTCCGTTCTCTATGTTGGAAGGACCAACCACATGCGCAATGGCTGTATTGGTATTATAATATAAGGTATCAGAGAGTAAAACTGTCTTGGGAGGTTCGGGAGGTTCGGGATTAACCAGCCTGACATTATAGTTAAAGACGGCCTGATGGGTTGACGGCTGGTATTGTCCCCAGTCGCTTGTCAACTCATTTCCCTGGTCCAAAAGGCGGCCTCCTTCGAAAAAATATCCAAGATCATATATACGGTCATAATCAAGGCTATCAGTGTACAGAATGGTTTTCTGATGCCTCAGAACCACATCATAACGGGCTCGTGCCAGACGATCGATACCATTATAGTATAACACCATGCTGGTTAGGGTTAACGTATCGCCCTGTTCCATACGTACGTTTCCGAATGCATCAAAGGAATTAGTGGATTCGTAAAAAAGAGCACTGTCGCAATACATAAGTGTGCCCTCATGATCAAACTTGACGTTTCCTACCAGAAACTGTGCTGTCTGATGAATGCGATTGTCGTAATACAATCTGTCAGCATGTAACAAATGAACACGACTATCCTTGTTTGACGTTTTTGCTTTGTTGTTTCTATCGTTATTCCGAACGGGAGTAACAGCAAACAAGAGACAAACGCCAAATAAGATAAGTGTACATATTACAGACAGACGATGATTCATCACTTAATCCAGCCGGGGTATTGGAACTCACAGTCACGCCATTCAGGGTTAATCCTGATGTACGTTGTGCGTTGTTTTTCCTTTATCCAATCAAGAATAACCTTTTGTTTCTTCTCTGATTCAACCGCAGCTTTCAAGGTCTGAAAATCCTCAGCCATATTTGCCCTGTGCGAATTGATGCGATTCTTCAGTTTGGCAATAGCACAAACCGTTTTACCCTTACTGTTTACCATTGTGAAGGGCTTAGAAATCTCGCCTACTTCCATAGTACTTATCACACGGGCCAATTCGGGAGAAAGGGAAGAAAGCTCTCCCATCTCAAATCTTGTGGTAGTTTCACGTTCACCCGTCAATTCATTCGCTCTGGTGTTAGACAGAATGCCATGATTGTTACGTGTATCCTTATCATCGGAGACAACACTTACAGCTTCATCAAACGTAACTATCTCTCTCCGAATGTGGCTTGCGATGGAATCCAGATGAGCCATTGCCGTATCTATGTCTTCCTGCTGAATTTCAGGACGTTTGAGGATATGACGGCATTTAATCTTGTCGCCACGCTTGTCAATCAGCTGGATAATGTGAAAACCGAACTCGCTCTGTGCAATCTTGCTAACTTTAGTAGGGTCTGTCAGACTAAATGCAACGTTAGCAAATCCAGGATCCAATTCACCACGTCCCATGTAAGGCATTTCGCCTCCCTGACGGGCAGATGCCGTGTCATCGGAATACAAACGTGCCAGAGTTGAGAAAGACGTAGTTCCGGAATTAATACGCTCAGTATATTCACGCAGCGTACTCTTTACACGCTCTAACTCTTCGGGGTGAACACGCGGTTGCTGCACCAGAATCTGAACCTCCACCTGAGTAGGAATCAAGGGCAAACTATCTTCAGACAAATCCTTGTAATAGCGACGAACCTCTGCGGGAGTAGCCTTAACATCTTCTGTCAGCTTCTCTCGCATCCTGCGCATGATTAATTCGTTCTTGAATTGGTCGAAAAACTCCTCACGAATCTGAGTCATTGTCATTTGCATGTATTCTTCCAGTTTCTCCTTAGAGCCGGCCAGCAATATCTTCTCGTTAATTTCCTGCTCTACGTACGAATTAACATCAGCATCTGCCACTTCAACGCTATCTATAACCGCCTGATGAATAAATAGCTTCTGAATGGCCAACTGCTCAGGAATCACACAATAAGGATTACCTGAAAGGGAGCTTCCAAACTGTAATCGGTTTTTCTCTATTTCCGATTTCAGAATAGCATCGTCGCCGACCACCCATACCACTTCGTCTATCACATTGTTCAGCGTATTCTGACCAAATGACAGAACGCTATAGATAGACAAGCATATCAGGTATATATATCTGCCGTAAACCTTCATATAAAAGATTAATGATTATTAACTGTTTTCAGGACGTCCTCATGAATCTCAAAAGGATAACGCTTACGTAAGGCTGCCACATACTCGTCCTCACGCATACGCTGGTAGTCTGTAACCACCTGATTACTGATATCCGTCCATTTTTCCGGGCCCTTCTTCAATACTTTTCCTGCAACGGCTGCATAAGGGAAGTCTTTCAGCGGATTCAATTTGGCACTCTTGTCTTTCAAGGCCAGCACATCAACATTGGCATTATCTCCCTTCTGGAAAAGACGGCGTTCCATACGGACCATTACGCTATCCTTATTGAATTGTTCGCGAATCGTAGCTGTCCACTTCTCCTCGGGAACACCTTTCAGACATTTCTTGACAGCCTTGACATCAGCCTCATTCTTGCAATAATATACCAAGCCGCGGAAATGAGGTTCCTTCCAGGCATATTTCTTCTTGTTTGCCTTGAAATAAGAAGCTATGCCCGTAGTATCCTTGCTGGCTGGTTCCCACACATTTCTGCTGCACTCCTCAAAGAGCAACAAACCGTCATGATACTCCTGAACCAGATATTTCAACTCATTGTCCTGAGCACAGAGACGCTCTGTTTCTTCATCAAGAATTTCCTCTACGGTCTTCTGTGGCGAGGACTGCTGAGCCATAGAATCCAACACCTGCGCAGCAAGTTGGTTCTCCAATCCCTGACTTTCCAGGTAACGACGGATGTTTTCCTTCAGCTCATCGTAACTCTCCAAAGGCTTCTTATCCATCAGTTTAATAATATGGTAACCTACGGTAGAAAGGAAAGGCTCTGAAACCTGTCCTACTTCCAGACTGTAAGCAACATCCTCGAACTCCTTCAGCGTCTGGTTAGGACCAATCCATGGGAGCAGACCGCCACGGGCAGCTGAACCTGGGTCCTGAGACACTTTCTTGGCTAACTCTGCAAAGTCAGCTCCATTCTTCAGTTCCTGAGCAACAGAATCTATACGAGCCTTAGCTGCAGCCTGAGCATCCTCTGTTGCAGCCTGCGGAACACGTAAAAAGATATGTGAAGGTTGCAGAAGTTCCTTTCCCTGCAAACTGGCCAACATCTGATCATAATACTTCTTGCACTCTTCTTCCATAGCATTCTGGGGAATCAGCAAGGGACGGATTTGCTGGTCGCGATATTGGCGGAACTCCTTCTGATAACTTGAAAGCGTATCAAGATGATTATCCAAGGCTGCCTGAACCTTCAGCTTGTAATTGACAAAAAGTTGCGCGTATTCCTCAACGTTCTTTTTATCTAATACACCTTCAGAATTATTTTTATTGTAATTGTATTCGAACTCACTTCTGGTAACCGGCTGGCCGTTTACATGCATTACTATAGGATCATCCTGAGCATGAGCCAAAGATATACACAAAAAACTGAAAAGCAGGAATGTTTTACGCTTCATCTCAATTATGAATTGTGAATTATGAATTATTACTGAGGACGACTGTAATTAGGAGCCTCACTGGTAATGGTTACATCATGCGGATGGCTTTCCAGAACACCGGCATTGGTGATACGAACAAATCTGGCATCATGCAACTGCTCAATGGTTCCTGCACCACAGTAACCCATACCACTGCGCAATCCGCCTATCAACTGATAGATAACCTCCTGAACGGTGCCCTTGTAAGGAACACGTCCGGCAATACCTTCGGGAACCAGTTTCTTGACATCCTTCACGCCAGCCTGGAAGTAACGGTCTTTGCTACCGCACTCCATAGCCTCCAGTGAACCCATACCTCTGTAACTCTTGAACTTACGTCCATTGAAAATGATGGTCTCACCCGGACTCTCTTCTGTACCGGCAACCAGAGAACCTATCATCACGCTGTTGCCGCCTGCAGCCAAAGCTTTCACCACATCGCCGCTATAACGCAAACCGCCGTCAGCAATCAGAGGCACACCTGTACCCTTCAAGGCACAAGCTACATCATAGATTGCGCTCAACTGAGGAACACCTACTCCGGCTACCACACGAGTGGTACAGATACTACCCGGGCCAATACCAACCTTTACTCCGTCGGCACCAGCCTCTACCAGCATACGCGCAGCTTCGCCTGTTGCCACATTACCCACAACAATATCCACATTGGGGAACATCTTCTTTGCTTCCTTCAGTTTCTCAACCACAAACTTGCTGTGACCGTGTGCGGTATCAATAATGATGGCATCTACGCCAGCATCCACCAGTGCTTTCATTCTGTCAAGCGTATCAGCCGTAACACCGACACCAGCAGCTACACGTAAACGGCCCTTATTATCCTTGCAGGCCATTGGTTTGTCCTTAGCCTTGGTGATATCTTTATAGGTAATAAGTCCGATGAGTTTGTTTTCTTCATCAACTACGGGGAGTTTCTCTATCTTGTTTTCCTGCAGAATCTTGGCAGCGGCAACCAAGTCGGTCTGAACATGCGTGGTAACCAGATTCTCACAAGTCATAACATCCTCAATCATACGGCTCAGGTTCTGCTCGAATCGTAAGTCACGATTGGTTACGATACCTACCAGATGACGCTCAGCATCTACCACGGGAATACCACCTATGTGATATTCGGTCATAAGTTCCAACGCATCAGCCACTGTGCTTCCTAACTGAATGGTTACAGGGTCATAAATCATACCGTTCTCGGCACGCTTAACAATAGCCACCTGGCGAGCCTGCTCCTCGATGCTCATATTCTTATGAATAACACCGATACCTCCTTCACGGGCAATAGCTATTGCCATAGTTGCTTCTGTAACCGTATCCATAGCGGCAGTTACAAAAGGAATTTTCAACTCAATGTTGCGTGAAAAACGGGTTGTAAGCTCTACTGTACGAGGCAAAACCTCGGAGTAAGCGGGTACCAACAGGACGTCGTCATAAGTCAGGCCGTCCATGACAATTTTGTCTGCAATAAATGAAGCCATATCTCATATAGAATTTATTGCGTGCAAAAGTACAAAAAAAAACTGATTATTCCGACACAAAAAATGCCAAATTTTCTTAATTAGCCATTTCCGAGAGGAACTTGATGCGAACAAGTCGGATTTCGGTCTCTGTATAGTCTTCTCCCAAAGCATCCAGAGCTTCATCCAAATCATCCGATTCAGACTCTTCCATAAAGTAGTCATAGATGTCCTGCATATCGTCTTCGTCCATTACATCATCAATATAATAGTCGATATTCAGCTTTGTTCCACTATACACAATGGTTTCTATTTCATCCAGCAACTCTTCAAGGGTAAGCCCCTTTGATTTGGCAATATCCTCAAAAGCCAATTTCCTGTCTATGCCTTCAATGATACTTACCTTGTTCTTGCTTTTGTTTGCCAGCGTTCTGACACGCAAATCCTCCAGACGTTCTATCTCGTTTTCCTCGCAATACTTTGCTATCAGTTCACAGAACTCCTTACCATAACGGGCAGCTTTTCCGTCGCCAACACCTCTTATGTTCTTCAGTTCCTCTAACGAGATTGGGTATGTAGTAGCCATATCTTCCAACGAAGGGTCTTGGAAGATTACGTATGGAGGTACGCCCTTCTTCTCAGCGATACTCTTACGCAAGGATTTCAGCAGAGAGAAAAGTGTTTCGTCCAAGACAGCGGACTCACCTATCATGGGTTCCTCGTATTCGTCGAACTCGTTATCCTTGGATATCCAGAACTCAACGGGTTTGCGCATAAAGCGCCTTCCTTCTTCTGTAATCTTCAGCAGACCGTAGTTCTCTACCTCTTTCTCTATGTAACCCGAAATCATCCCCTGACGTATGACTGCACTCCAGAAACTTGCTTCATGTTCATCTCCACAGCCGAAGCAATCCAGATCTTCATGCCTATGTGATACCACTTCCTCTGTTTCCCTGCCAATCAGAACATCTATAACATGGTTCACCTTGAAGTTCTCCTTTATGGCCTCTATAACCTGCAGTGCCAGAACAAGATCCTTTGAAGCTTCTTGCTTTTCCTTGGGGAATCTGCAGTTGTCACAGTTTCCGCAGTTATCAGGTTCATATTCTTCTCCGAAGTAGTGAAGCAGGAATTTTCTTCTACAAATAGTTGTCTCAGCATAGGCAGAAGTCTCCTGCAATAGCTGCCGGCCAATATCCTGTTCTGCAACGGGCTTGCCCTCCATAAACTTCTCCAACTTTCGCAAGTCCTTGGGGGAATAGAATGTCAGGCAATAGCCTTCTCCTCCGTCACGCCCTGCACGTCCTGTTTCCTGATAATAGCCTTCCAGGCTCTTGGGAATATCATAGTGAATCACAAAACGAACGTCTGGCTTGTCAATTCCCATACCAAAAGCAATGGTTGCTACAATAACATCCAGGCGTTCCATCAGGAAATCATCCTGTGTTTCGCTTCTTACAGAGGAGTCCATGCCTGCATGATAGGCACGGGCATTTATCTGGTTGGCACGCAAGACCTCTGCCAGTTCCTCCACTTTCTTACGGCTTAAGCAGTAAATAATACCGCTTTTGCCTTTATGTTGCATAATGAAACGGATGATATCCTTGTCCACATCCTTCGTCTTCGGTCTTACTTCGTAATATAAATTGGGACGGTTGAATGAACTCTTGAACTCTGTAGCATCCAACATTCCCAGGTTCTTCTTGATATCGCCGCGAACCTTGTCGGTTGCCGTTGCTGTCAGCGCTATGATTGGAGCATTACCTATCTGATTTACAATAGGACGGATTCGCCTGTATTCCGGACGGAAATCATGTCCCCATTCCGATATACAATGAGCTTCATCCACGGCATAGAACGATATCTTAACACTTGTCAGGAAACTCACATTATCTTCTTTTGTAAGTGATTCCGGAGCTACATACAGCAACTTGGTACGACCCGCCTTAACATCGCGCTTGACAATGTCTATCTGAGTCTTTGTCAGTGATGAATTCAGGAAATGTGCTATACCGTCATCCTCACTTACCTGACGGATAGCATCCACCTGGTTTTTCATCAAAGCGATAAGGGGAGAAATTACGATTGCCGTTCCTTCCATCAGCAAAGCCGGCAACTGATAGCAAAGAGACTTACCTCCTCCAGTAGGCATCAACACAAAAGTATCATGCCCTGCAAGAACGTTACAGATAATAGCTTCCTGGTCTCCCTTGAAACAGTCAAAACCAAAGTAATGTTTCAGTTGTTCTATCAGATTATAGTTCTCCATACATTCATTCCTGAAATTCCTTACAAAGATATAATGTTTTTTCTATACGACACAAGTTTTTGGGCAATTATTTTTATGTTCGCTGCAAAAAAAATGGAAGGAACTTTGCTTTCCCTCCATTTTTCCTGTTATTCTTTATCTTATGCTATAAGACGATGCGATTTTTCAATCTGCTTGCGAGCATATTCTTCTGTTACGACAAACTTTTTCACCCTTCCGGAAGGAGCATCATACTGAGCATCTATCATAACAGCCTCCATGATGCTGCGCAGACCTCTGGCACCCAGTTTGTATTCCACAGCCTTATCAACCATATATTCCAAAGCCTCTGGTTCGAATGTCAGTTTAATGCCGTCCATCTCGAAAAGCTTTATTTGCTGTTTAACCAGGGAATTCTTAGGCTCGGTGAGAATGTTACGCAGAGCTGTCCTGTCAAGTGGATTCAAATAGGTAAGCACAGGAAGGCGGCCAATTATCTCGGGAATCAAACCAAAACTCTTCAAATCCTGCGGTACAATGTACTTCATCAGATTCTTGGAATCTATCTTCTGCTTATTCTGTACGCTATTGTAACCCACTACATGTGTATTCAGACGTTGGGCAATCTTTTTCTCGATACCGTCAAAGGCACCGCCGCAGATGAACAGGATGTTTCTGGTGTCCACCTCTATGTAATCCTGATCTGGATGCTTTCTGCCACCCTTGGGGGGAACATTCACCTTGGCACCTTCCAGCAATTTCAGCAAGCCCTGCTGTACACCTTCACCGCTCACATCACGCGTGATACTTGGGTTATCTGACTTACGGGCAATCTTGTCTATCTCATCTATAAATACAATGCCGCGCTCTGCAGCCCTCACATCGTAATCAGCTACCTGAAGCAGTCGGCTCAGGATGCTTTCCACATCCTCGCCTACATATCCGGCCTCGGTAAATACCGTAGCATCAACAATGGTAAAGGGAACCTTAAGAAGATTAGCGATGGTTCTTGCCAGCAGAGTCTTTCCCGTACCGGTCGAACCCACCATAATAACATTGCTCTTCTCAATCTCTACACCATCATCTTCCTTTTTCTGTCCCAATCTCTTATAATGGTTGTAAACAGAAACGGACAGATAACGCTTGGCATCCTCCTGCCCTATCACATACTGGTCAAGATATTCTTTAATCTGCTTGGGCTTGGGAACATCATTCAGGCCGAAATCGTTAGAAGAACGGGAAGCTTTCACACCCATATTCTCCTGCACAATATTATATGCCTGCATGGCACAATCGCTACATATATAGCCATTGATTCCCGACAGCAACAAGGGCACTTCGCTTTCTGAACGCCCACAGAACGAGCACTTATCTTGTTTATGTGCCATATTTACTGTTTCTTTATCAACACTTGATCTATCATACCATACTCCTGAGCTTCCTGGGCTGTCATCCAGTAATCACGGTCGCTGTCGGCCCATACCTTGTCAAAATCGGTATGCGAGTGATTGGCTATAATGGTATAAAGTTCTTTCTTCAACTTCTGAATCTCACGAGCAGTAATCTCAATATCGCTGGCCTGCCCCTGAGCACCGCCCATCGGCTGGTGAATCATCACGCGGCTATGAGTCAGCGCACTACGCTTGCCCTCTGTTCCTGCCACCAGTAATACGGCAGCCATACTGGCAGCCATACCTGTACAGATGGTAGCCACATCGCTGCTGATGAACTGCATAGTGTCATATATACCCAATCCAGCATATACACTGCCGCCAGGACTGTTTATATAGATACTGATATCCTTGCCAGCATCTACACTATCCAGATACAGCAGCTGAGCCTGCAATGTGTTGGCTGTATAGTCGTCAATCTGAGTACCCAGGAAAATAATACGGTCCATCATCAGACGGCTGAACACATCCATCTGCGTAACATTCAGCTGGCGTTCCTCCAGAATATACGGGTTAAGGTATTGGTTCTGTGCACTAATCACATCGTCCAGAACCATACTGTTCATACCCAGATGGCGGGTAGCATATTTTTTGAAGTCGTTGTCCATTACTTCTTGCTCTTTGTTGTCTTAGCTGGTTTTGCTTCCTTGTTTTCTTTTTCAAAAAGTTTATTGAACTCATCCAGGGAAACAGCCTTCTCAGTCAACTTGACGGTTTCCTTGGCCTTAGCCACAATCTTGTTCTCTACGGTACGGGCTACCAGACCCTCTGCCTGCTGCTGATTCTTCAGCATCTCGTTGGCATAGTTTGTGAGAACGTCGTCAGGAAGATTGGTCATGCCGTACTGGGCAAACTGCATACGTGTGGCAGCCTTAGCGGTCTCCAGTACGTCGGGCTGCTCAACCTTCAGCTCAAACTGGTCTGAAAGCTGCTCCTTGATAAGGTGCCAAGTCAGCTCGTCAAGGCTGGACTTGAAGTTTTCCTCGATGTATGCGTCATCCTTATCGGCATTGTTCTGCTTCATGATGCGCTTGAGCATAGCCTCGGGATATTCCAGCTCACCGATTCTGCCAACCAGATAAGCGCGGAGATCCTGCAGGAATTTATAATCGCTGTCAGCAACGAAACTCTTCTTCATGTCCTCTGCAATGTGTGCACGGAACTCTTCTTCATTCTTAACAGCACCTACACCCAGAACCTGATCGAAGAGTGCCTGATCAAGGGCAGCTGCCTCGAAGCGGGTGATTTCTGTTACCTGGAAACTGAAGTTCGACTTCACGTTGGCAGCCTCTTCCTTGCTAATCTTCAGCAAGCTTGCCAACTCAACATCGCTGTCGTTGTAAGCCTTAGCGGGGTTGAACACGATAACATCGTTCACCTTAGCCCCCTCGAACTTAGCTTTCTCGTCATCGTTCTTCATGTAGTTGGGGAGCATAACGGCATTCTCTACCTGAATACCACCTTCCAGGGTGTTACCCTTCTCGTCCAACTGAGCCAGCAGACCCTTTACCATATCGTTGCTCTGATAGCTGTCCACCTTCTGGTACTGACCGCCACGCTGGCAGTATGCCTGAACTTGCTGGTCCACCATGGCATCATCAACGTTGATGGTATAGTAGTTCAGCTTATCCTTAGCTGAGAGTTTGGCATCAAACTCGGGTGCCAGTGCAATATCGAATGCAAAGGTAAACTCCTCCTGAGTAGCAAAGTCGATGGCAGGAGTCTTCTCTTCATTAGCCATAGGCTCACCCAGGATGTTAACCTTCTGTTCACGGATATACTTATAGAGTTCGTGACTTAGAATCTTATTTATCTCATCTGCAAGAATCTCTGTGCCGAAACGTCTCTTCAGCAGCCCCATGGGAACCTGACCGGGTCGGAAACCAGGCAGATTTGCTTTCTTACGGAATTCTTTCAGTGCTTTTTCTACTTTTTCTGCGTAATCTGATTTTTCAATCTTCATGGTGAGCAAAGCGCTCACTTTGTCTACGTTTTCGAATGAAATATTCATTGCTTATCCTTTAATATTATTATACCTCTTTTTCAAAATTGGCGGCAAAGGTATAACAAATAATTTATAATTCATAATCTGAATTCACAATTATTTGTTAATATACCTTATTTATAAAATATAGCGGCTATTCTGTAACGTTTCGTTCCTTGTCAATAGCCTCAAAGTCTTTCATCCTAAGCACAAAGCTATTGGTCAGATACTTTTCTTTAACTATGGGGTTTGCTGCCAGCTCGTCCGGCTTGCCTTTGAACAGAATCTGCCCCTCAAAAAGCATATAGGCACGGTCTGTGATACAGAGTGTTTCTTCTACATTGTGGTCGGTTATCAGCACACCTATGTTACGCTGCTTCAGTTTCCATACAATGTACTGAATATCTTCTACAGCAATGGGGTCAACGCCAGCAAAGGGTTCGTCCAACATGATAAACTTAGGGTCAATGGCCAGGCAGCGGGCAATCTCGGTACGTCGGCGCTCACCTCCCGAGAGCTGATCACCCAGGTTCTTACGCACTTTCTCCAGACGGAACTCGCTAATCAAACTCTCCAGCTTCTCTTTCTGGTAGCTTCGCGGATTGTCTGTCATCTCCAGTACACTGGCTATATTGTCTTCCACACTCATCTTGCGGAACACACTGGCCTCCTGAGCCAGATAGCCGATTCCCAGTCGGGCACGCTTGTACACAGGCAACTTGGTTATTTCCTGTCCACCCAGATAAATATGTCCCTCATTGGGAATCACAAGGCCTGTAGTCATGTAGAACGATGTGGTCTTGCCTGCTCCATTGGGGCCCAACAAACCCACAATCTCACCTTGCTCAACGCGAAAGCTGACATTGTTCACCACCATGCGCTTGCCGTATATCTTAACAAGTCCCTCGCTTCTCAGTTCCAGTTTATCTGTTTCGTTGTCCATTCTCGTTTATTTTGACTGCAAAAGTACGAAAAAAAGGACTTTCTCCCCACTTTTACCCTTATTTTTAACTTTTCGCTTTTCATTTTTCACTTTTCATTTTTCATTTTTAACTTTTCTTGGTACTTTTGTATCGCAAAAAGTTGAGTTATTCATGTTTATAGTCAAATTTTTATCCGCTTTCGGAAGTTATCTCATGCTCATGGGGCGCACATTCAGCATCCCCGAACGATGGCGCATGTTCCTGAAGCAATACATAAAAGAACTTACCCAGTTGGGGGTAGACTCCATAGGCATTGTGTTGCTTATCTCCTTCTTCATCGGAGCCGTTATCTGTATTCAGATTAAGTTGAACATTGCCAGTCCTTGGATGCCCAATTTCACTACCGGATATACTACGCGTGAAATTATGGTGCTCGAGTTCTCCAGCAGTATCATGTGCCTGATTCTCTCCGGAAAGGTGGGCAGTAACATCGCCAGCGAGATTGGAACCATGCGCGTAACGCAACAGATTGATGCCCTCGAGATTATGGGCGTCAATTCGGCTTCGTTCCTGATTCTGCCTAAGATTATGGGCCTCATGACTATGATTCCCTGCCTCGTTGTCTTCAGTATGGCAGCCGGATTTGTGGGTGCCTACGCCAGCGCCTTGGTGGGCATTGTGTCCGTCGACGACCTTACCATAGGGCTCCAGCACGACTTCCGCCAATGGTTCATCTGGATGTCCATGATTAAGAGTTTTGTCTTTGCTTTCATCATTGCCAGCGTCAGTTCTTTCTACGGCTACACGGTAGAGGGAGGTTCCTTCGATGTGGGTAAGGCCAGTACCGATGCCGTGGTACGTAGCAGCATGCTCATCCTCTTTGCCGATATATTCCTAACACCCCTACTCTCATGATAGAAATAAAACACCTATATAAATCATTCGAGGACAGGGATGTCCTGATGGATATCAACGCAGTGTTCGAGGATGGCAAGACCAACCTCATCATTGGCCAAAGCGGTAGCGGCAAGACGGTTTTGGTAAAGAATATTGTGGGACTTTTTGAACCCGACAAGGGCGAGATTCTCTACGATGGTCGCGACTTTGTTAAGATGACCAAACGCGAGAAGGTGCTCATTCGCCGTGAGATGGGAATGATATTCCAGAGTGCGGCGTTGTTCGACTCCATGTCGGTTCTCGAGAACGTGATGTTCCCCCTTGACATGTTCTCCGACAAGAACGAGGCCGACCGCATCCGTCGTGCCAAATTCTGTCTGGACCGTGTAAACTTGACGGATGCCGAGGAGAAGTTCCCAGGCGAGATAAGCGGTGGTATGCAGAAACGTGTGGCCATTGCACGCGCCATCGCCCTGAATCCCAAGTATCTTTTCTGCGACGAGCCTAACTCAGGCCTCGACCCCAAGACCAGCCTTGTTATTGACGACCTCATCCATAGCATTACCGAGGAGTACAAGATGACCACCATCATCAACACACACGACATGAATTCTGTAATGGGTATTGGCGAGAACATTATTTATATATGTGAAGGCCGAAAGGAATGGCAGGGCAACAAAGACCAGATTATGACCAGCACCAATGAACGCCTCAATTCCTTCATCTTCGCCAGCGACCTCTTCCGCAAGGTTAAGGAGGCCAACAGTTGAGATTATTCATTTTTCTAAACACACATAAAAACAATGAAGAAAATTTTTATCTGCTGCCTACTGATACTCTCTGGCAGTTGTAGCGTTCTGGCACAAGAGAAAAAGATCGAGAAAATAAAGGAACACATTAACACTCATTTCAAGCCATATGGCTTTATCCGAAACTACTTCTCTGTAGATACGCGCGAGAATCTGGCAGGAACGGGTGACCTCTTCAATTATCTGCCCTTGGATAATGCCTGGAACCTCACAGAGGCGGAAGCTGCCGCTTCTCGTATTCAACGCGAGGATCTGAATGCACAGACCACCATGCGCTTCCTGTCCTTGACAACACGCGTGGGGTTGGATATCAAGGATTACCGCTGGGGAAAGACCCATTTCGGCGGTAAGATAGAGGCCGACTTCTATGCAGGTTTAACGGGCAGCACAGGAACGGCCCAACTGCGCCTAAGGCAAGCCTATATGACCCTTTCCTGGGACAGCCTGCGCCTGAATGGTGATGCCCTCGCACGCGTAAACCTGCAGTTAGGCCAGGCATGGCATCCTTTGGCTGCCGATATGCCCGATGTTATCTCCCTTAACTCAGGAGCACCCTTTAACCCTTTCAGCAGAACCCCTCAGATAAAGTTAGATGCTGATCTGGGTAAGTATTTCACACTCACAGCCTCGGCCCTATGGCAAATGCAGTACACATCTGCCGGCCCCGAAGGAGCATCAGCCAACTACCTGAAGTATGCCCACACTCCCGAAGGATATCTGGGGCTTTCCTACCACCCTAACACCAATCTATTGCTTAGAGCCGGAGTGGATATTCTGAGCATTTCGCCCAGGCATACCGGAACAGTACAGGACGATTTTGGGCGTGTGGTGACGGTAAAAGTGAGCGACCGCTTAACCACCTTCTCACCCTTTCTGTACCTGCAATATATGTACAAGGATTTCAGCCTGAAAGCCAAGACGGTATTTGCACAGGCAGGCGAACACGTGAACTTGAACGGGGGCTATGGCGTAAAGCGTATCAACGAAGACGGTTCTTGGGAATACACCCCCACCCGTAACTCTTCATCATGGTTGTCACTGACCTACGGCAAGCAGGTTAAGGGTATTCTGTTTGCCGGTTATGTACGCAACTTCGGTACCAAAGATGCCCTGGCCACCAATGCCGCAGGCGACATTTTCGGATTCTACTTCAGCAAGAACAGTTTCGCCACCATGAACCGTCTGTGGCGCCTCTCCCCCACCGTTCTGGTCACATGGGGCAAATTCCAATTGGCTGCTGAATACGAGATAACGTCCGCACAATACGGGAAAGCCCAAAATCCTGACAACGGACTGGCAGAAACAGACCTCCATTGGGTAACCAACCATAAGGTGCAGATAATGACAAAATTCAACTTCTAACATATGAAGAAACAAATCCTGTGGGCTATTGTCGCAGCTACATGCCTGACTACTGGTGCCCAGACCGTTACTGTGAAAGATACAGTAATGACCACTTATCCTTTCGGTGACCCGAATCCCATCCCTCAGGTGAAACGTAACTGCTATCCTTATTGCAACTTCGAGCAGTTCGCCACTACACCTGCCCGGCAAACGTGGAAAATGGTGGTGCTGGAGAATCCTTACCTCAGGGTGAAAATCTTCCCTGAGATTGGCGGGAAAGTGTGGTCAGTGTTCGACAAAACCGCAGGAAAAGAGATGTTCTACGACAATAATGCTGTTAAATTTCGCGATATTGCCATGAGAGGCCCTTGGACCAGTGGCGGCATTGAATTCAACTATGGTGTCATCGGTCATGCGCCCTCGTGTGCCCACCCCGTGGATTGGCGAACGGAAAAGAAGGCTGACGGAAGTGTGAGCTGCTATATTGGCGTCCTGGAGATGACCAGCCACAGCCGTTGGTGTGTGGAGATAAACCTGCCAAAGGATGCCGTGTGGTTGCGTACCACATCCACCTGGTATAACCTCACCGGCTGTTACCAGCCTTATTATTCGTGGACGAATTCCGGCGTAACGTCAGCAGATGACCTCGTTTTGGTCTATCCAGGCTCACATGCCATCGGTCATGAAGGGGAGTTTCTTTCGTATCCTTTGGACAAAGAGGGACGCGATATTTCCCGCTATGCCAATCAAGAGGGAATGCCCAGTATTTCGTACCATGTTGTGGGAACACGCAAGCCTTTCTTTGGAGCTTATTATGAGAAGAGCGACTGGGGAATGCTGCACTATGCCATGCGCGATGAAAAACTGGGGCGCAAATATTTCTCATGGTCGCGCAATGATGACGGACAGATATGGGTAGACTTGCTCACAGATTGTGGCGTACAGTATGTGGAGATGCAGGGCGGACGACTCTATAACCAGAATATGGAAAGAAGTTCTCTTGAATCCTCATTCCGTCAACCGCTCTTCGCGCCATTCGGTACTGATGAGTGGTCTGAGTACTGGATGCCATATAGCGGTATCGGCGTAGCGCAGGAGGTGTCGTTGGATGCTGTGACGGACGTGCAGGAGGACGAGAAGGGTATACATGTGGGCATCTATCCCCTTCAGGCAGCCAGTGGCACATTAACAATACTCGATGGCGAAGGAAAAACGCTCTACACGGCAAAGCATAATCTGCGGCCTGCTCAGGCTGTCAGGGTGAATGTGGAAGGCACGCCCGGCAAGGTACTGATGGAAGACAAAGTGCTCTGGAGAGCAGAAAAGGACACTTCCGAACGTCCTCTAAACCGCAATCCGAAATTCGACGCTTCTACTGCGTCCGCCTGGCTGCTTATGGCGCGTGACTATATGGGACTTCGCCGGTATGACAATGCAGAACAGGCGCTCGACAAAGCTTTGGAACTGGATGCCGCATACGTGGATGCCTTGGCCATGAAGGCACATCTGCTTCTCCTACGCATGCGTTATGGGGAGGCGTGGGACTTTGCCTGCCAAGCCCTTACCATCGACCAATACAACCCAGAGGCAGGCTATGTGGCAGGCATGGCAGCCGTAGCACTTGGAAAGGATGAGGAAGCCCTCGACTGCTTTGAAGTGGCTGCCATTTCCCATAGTGCGCTCCGGTCGGCATGCCACACGGAACTGGCACGACTGAACAGCTGTCTCGGCAATAGCAGATTGGCGGTGGAATATGCCCGGAAAGCACTTGTAAGTAATGCACATAATATCACGGCTCTGATGATTCTTTATAAGCAGACTGGGGAAGGAATGGAACAGATTCTTGCCCTTGACCCCCTGAGTCACTTTGCCGCTGTCGAGAAAATGCTTGCAGGCACTCTTTCGGCTAAGGAATTTGCAGACTCCTTCAGCGAGGAAATTCCTTGGGAGGAGTATCTGGAGTTGGCTATTTTCTATCATAGTATCGGATTGGATAGCGATGCCGCTAACATCCTCGCGGCTCTGCCCAGCCAGAATGCCCTAACAGCATTGTGGATAGCCTGGTTGCGTAATGATACTGGCGCTATCGAGGCGGCTGAACAACAGACGCTGGACTTCGTGTTCCCCTTCCGTTCCGAGTCTGTGGCACCCCTCGAATGGGCATTGGCACACGGTGGACATTGGCAAAGCCGCTACCTGCTGGCATTGCTGAAAGACTACCTCGGTGACGGGAATGCGGCACGAGAACTAGTGACTCCCGACGATGCCACGTATGCACCTTATTATATATATAGGTATCAGGCGTTCTCTGGCGATGTCGCAGATGTACGTAAGGCAATTGACATTGACCCTGCGGCATGGCGGTATCGTCGTATGCTGGCGATGTCACTCATTGGCAATGGCAAGGCAGACGAAGCCATCGAGATGCTGCAGACGTATCGTCCCACCTGTCCGGACAACATGCAGATAGGCGATGCCCTGGTAGATGCCTACGTGGCAGCCGGGCGTTATGAAGAGGCCGAGACGTTGCTCTCTTCGCTTGTGATAATGCCATTCGAGGGTATGCGTGGAAGTCACGACAAGTACCGTGACATCAAGCTCCACCTCGCTGCATCCGCCATCGATTCAGGGGAGTACCGAAAGGCTTCCCGTCTCATCAAAGAAGCCCAGCAATGGCCTCGGAATCTGGGTGTCGGGAAACCAGCTGAAAGCTCCATCGACCATGATGTGGAAGACCAGCTGACAGCAGAAATCAAGCGCCGCCGCCACTCCAAGGGACCTTTCGAACCCATCTTTCCCAAGATGAAAAGTCTGATGTCCCATGATGTGCGTCTCTTTGATTAAAACCTAGAAGGCAAGAGCCGAACACAATATGCGATGGATTAAGTTCAGAGGTTAGTCGTTCTTTTGTTTTGTCAGAGCCAGAATCAATGCTTCAAGCTGCTGATTATTCATGCCGTGGGAGAGCAAATAGTTGGAGAATGCTTTTGCGTAGTCAACATACGGCAATTGTGCTTCATCGGTAACACCTGCATAGTACTTAACTGATAATTTGACATGACTTAAAAGTTTTTGTTACACTTCTTTAGTTTGCTGCAAAAATACAACATTTCTCGAAATATGCAAGTCTCCCAACATTTAAATCTTGTCTGAAAACCTTTCAATCTTGTCTAAAAATCAAAAAAAATGCCTGTGCTCTTGTTGTGCGGGCTTTTTTTTCCTATTTTTGTCCCATGCTAATGCTGAAACAATAGCCATGAAACGAGTAAAAAGGTTAAAATGTTAATGATAAACGATTATGAAAACAAAAATTGAAGAAATCGACGGCAAGTATATTGCCACGTTAGAAGGAGAAATGGATACTGCTGCCGCCATGGAGGTAGAGGAAGTCATGAAACCACTCTACCAGAACAAAGGCAAGGACGTAATCATCGACTGCACCCATCTGGAGTATATCGCATCCAGCGGGCTTCGCATTCTCCTCTGTATCCTCAAGGATGCCAAGGCCAACGGTAGCCGTGTTGTATTGAGAAACGTCAACGAGGACATCAAGAATGTCTTTAGTCTGACAGGCTTTATTAACATCTTCGAGTTTGAATAATTAAGATGAAGGAATGAAAGATAATGATTCTTGTATCGTAAAAACGGCAAGAGTATTCCGATGTGAAGGCAGAAGCATGGCGGCTATGAGGCGAGCCTTATTTGGCGTAGCCATCCTTATTCTTCATGCTTCATTCTTCACATCATCCTGCTGGGCACAATCAGATTCTACGAAGGCCAACAAGCTGTCTATGGATTTGCAATTTTTGGCTCACGGCGAGATTTGTGCCGGTGGTCTGCCCAAGCCGCCCATCACCAAGCCGGATGGTCCGGAAGCCGACTTATCGGCTTTCCTGTTAGGACGTACCCGCTTATCCCTGAACTACGAGCGCAACTGGCTGGAAGCAAAAATCACATTGCAGAACAATGCTGTCTGGGGTATGCGCAACAATATGTCGGTGGATTTATACGAAGGATGGGTGAAGATGAAATCCAAGAACGGATTCTTCACTAAGATAGGACGTGTAGCACTGTCTTACGATGACGAGCGTATCATCGGACCCAACGATTTTGCCACAGCATCTCTGTCGCACGATGTGGGTATGGTGGGATACGAAGGACACGGACACCAGATTCATGGTATATTCGCATTCAACCAGAACAGTGAGAATGTATATGAGGGTACCTATTATGATGATGGTTCGCAATACTACAAGACCATGCAAACCGTGTGGTATCACTACGATTTGCCCAAGTTCCCGCTGGGAGCCTCACTGCTCTTTATGAATATGGGCATTCAGGCTGGCGAGGAAGGAGATACTCAAAATCCTCCATCCACCAAATACCAGCAGATGTGGGGTACTTACCTGAAGTATCACCCCAAATACCTCACACTGGAGGCTTCGTACTATCGGCAAACGGGCAAAACGGTAAATGAAAAGAAACAATACAAGCCCATCAAGGCATGGATGGCCAGTTTGAAGGCAACCATCACACCCACGGACCATTACGGATTCCAACTGGGATATGATTACCTGAGCGGCGATGACTTTGTGCCCGTCCCTTACGGCGGCACGGCGGGATTGCCCTTTCATGAGGTGCTGAAAGGCTTCTCGCCCCTCTACGGTTCACGCACCAAGTTCTACGGCATCCTGGACTTTTTCTACACCAGTGCCTACATCAACGGCTTCACGCCCGGTCTGCAAAATGTCTATGTCGGTGCCTTTGGCAACCCTTTACCCAAGATGCGACTTTCCGTCGATTACCATTATCTGGCGGTGGCTACCAATCTTTCTGGACTCAGCAACACTTTGGGACACAACATAGATTTCAATGCCGAATACGCATTCTCTAAGGATGTCTCTCTTTCGGTAAACTATTCCATGATGGCGGGAACAGAAACCATGACCCGGCTGAAACAGGAAAATGGCAGTAAATATGCTCACTGGGCATGGTTCTCACTGCTTGTATCTCCCACCCTATTTACCACAAGATTCTAAAGACAAAGATTCCATATTTTTTACAAAAAAACACTAACATAAAAAAATGACATTTACGAAAATCACAAAACTACGGATACTTACCGCCATTCTGATTTGCGGTATTGTACTGACAGCGTGTTCTAACAACGATGATCCAGTAGCGCCGCCTACTGACGATGTGGAAGCACAGTTGCAGCAGATGACGCTGCGCGAAAAGGTGGGACAGATGTTCTTTATCCGCATGGAGTCACTCGACCCGTCTATTGAATGGACTACTTACGATGACTTGGCTAACATAAAGATTAAGGAAGTGACCGAGAATATGAAGGCCGTGAACGAGAATTATCCCGTAGGCGGCATCATCCTCTATGCATGGAATATCGATAACGAAACGCAGTTGGCCCGTATCATTCCACAAGTACGCGCTCTGAACGGCAATCCGTTACTCTGTATCGACGAGGAAGGAGGTCGTGTGTCACGCATTGCCAACAATCCGAACTTCAATGTCAAAAAGTATGAGTCAATGGCTTCCATAGGCGCCACCGGCGACCCACGGAATGCTTACGAATGCGGTAACACCATCGGCACTTACCTGCAACGTTACGGCTTCGACATCGACTTCGCTCCTGTGGCCGACGTGAACACCAATCCTGAGAATGTCATCATTGGCCCCCGTGCCTTCAGCGATGATCCTGCTGTTGCTGCCCCCATGGTTACCAGTTACCTGCAAGGCCTGAAGGATGCAGGTATCACGGGATGTATCAAACACTTCCCCGGTCATGGCGACACGAAAGCCGACACGCACTATGGATATGCTTCTACTCAGAAAACATGGGAGGAAATGTTGAATTGCGAGATGGTTACCTTCAAGGCAGGCATACAATGGGGTTGTAAGCTGATTATGACGGCTCACATCGGTGCACCTAAGGTTACCGGTTCCGATGTACCCAGTACCATGTCGCCCATTATCCTGCAAGACAAACTGCGCGGTGAACTGGGCTATCAGAACATTATCATCACCGACGGCATGGAAATGGGTGCCATCACTCAGCAGTACACCAGTGCCGAAGCCGCTGTGGGGAGCATAAAGGCAGGCGTGGATATTGTGCTTGGCCCTCGCTACTTCACCGAGGCTTTCGATGCCGTAATGGATGCAGTGAACAACGGAACACTTAGCGAGGAGCGCATCAACCAGAGTGTACGTCGAATTCTGAGACTCAGAAAAGAGATGAAAAGATAACGGCATAAACGAAAAAGAGACTTTCAGTTTCGTCCGAAAACTTTCAATCTTGTCTGAAAACCTTTCAATCTTGTCTGAAATCTGAAAAAAGGAGGGTGTGTCAAAATAGGCACGCCCTCTTTATTAATCACATAATATTAAATGCTCATTCCACCGCAGGCACCTCTATCTGTGAGCCATAGCGATGGTACTCGTTGGAAATAGACTGCTCCTTGATGTAATGAATGAGCTCGATGCGACCGTCGTGAACAGGACGGGCTTGAGCGATGTACTTGTCGTAGTTGGCTGCTGCCTGGAACACAACGTCAGGCACCTCTGACGAGATGGTACGAATGCGCTCATAGTGCTTGATGCTTTCGCAGAAGGCTGCCAGATTCTCGTTTCTGGCTGTACATCCTTGGGCACGAGCTACATCAAGCAGAGAATTGCCGTCATCGGCAGAGACGGTAAGAGGCGTTCCAACGGTCTTGGCTGCAAGGCAAACCATCTCCAGTTGTTCCTTTGACTCGTCACCGATGAGGCGTAACGCCATACCTCCGGCCAAAGGCAGATAGCGGAATACATTCTGCTCGCCACGAATCGTGGGCTGGATATTGCGCGGATGACGGAACTCTTTCTCGTACCACTCGGCGTACGAAGTTCTGTAGTCGGTGCTGGTTCCGGTCTTGTCGGTAATTGTCATAAACTGAGCCACATAGTTGGGACCGCCTGCCTTCAAGCCAGGGCCAAAGGCGGAGAGTTTCATACCGCCGAAAGGCTGACGGTTGACGATGGCTCCCGTAATGCCTCGGTTGATATAGAGATTACCTGCCAAGATATGGTTCTTCCAATAGCGCTGCTCCTGCTCGTCGAGCGACTGAAGACCGGAAGTAAGACCATAGTCGAGACCATTGACGAGTTCAACGGCTTGTTCGAGCGTATCGTAAGGTGCTACGGCCAGGAGAGGGGCAAAGAGTTCGGTGCGGAAGGTGAAAGAGTCAGGCTTTACATCCACCTTGATGGTAGGACGCAGGATATAATGCTTCTCATCAACGAACTCTGGCGCAATCAGCCAACGTTCACCCGGTTCGAGTTGGAAGGCTCGTTCAAGCTTCTCGTTCTTGTTGGTAATCATGGGGCCAACGATATTGCCGGCATCCCATACGCCACCCACCTTGAGTGAAGAAGCGCAGTCCTTGAGTTTCTCGAAGAACTCGGGATCGTTATAGACGGAACGTTCCACAAGCAGGAGGGAGCAGGCGGAACACTTCTGTCCGGCATTACCAAAAGCAGAACGGCAAGCGTTCATGATAGCATGATCACGGTCGCTCTTGGCAGAGATAATCATCACGTTCTTACCTCCCGTCTCAGCCGACAGCGGCTTACGGGGATTGGCATGTGCGAGGGCTTGTGCTGTCTCGGTTCCACCCGTAAGAATGATGTGCTTGATGATGGATGAAGAGGTAAGCAGAGGCGTTGCCTCACGGTCGGCAATGATGACCTGAAGGGCTTGCTTGGGAACGCCAGCCTCCCAGAACGCTTTGGCAAAGAGCCAGGCAACCGGTGCCGCTACGGTAGCAGGCTTCAGTATACAGGTGTTGCCGGAAGCTAAGGCTGCTACTACACCGCCACAAGGAATGGCACAGGGGAAGTTCCAGGGCGAGAGAACCAGTATGGTACCTTTACCACGCATCTCTATATCTGGCAGAGCAGCAAACTTCTTCATCGTAGTGGTATAGAAGCGGCAGTAGTCGATGGCCTCGGAAACCTCCACGTCAGCTTCCTCGATGGTCTTACCCGTGATGGCACACATACAACCGTTCAGGTCGCCACGCATCTCACCAAGGATATTGGCAGCGCGATACATTATCTGATGACGCTCTTCAACGGAAGTCTCACGCCAGCGTCCTGCATCGGCATCGGCAATATCCAGAATCTGCTGTACCTGTTCCTTGCCGGCACGTGACATCTCGCAGACAAGCACATCACCTGGCTGTGATCGGTCGTAGTACTGAACGCGATCCTCATTGAATACCAACTCGTCGCCAATCTGGGTCGGCAGTAAATCGCCAGACATGTTCTTCCATTTCGCAAATATCTTTTCTACCCATTGCTGGTTGCAGAAACGGTCGAAGTCGGTGTCGGGTTCGTTCAGCATCTCATCCCTCGGTTGCTGTCCTGCATAAGGTTGGTTGCGGTCCTGCGTTCGTGTAGGCGTATGGTTCAGGTTGTCCTTCATATTATATGCTGCAATGAACTGTTCCTGAAGCTCCTTCCACTCCTTCGTATCGGGTTTGAGCGAGAAGCTATGAGTAAGGAAGTTATCGGGGGCGGTATTCTCATCCATACGACGTACAAGGTAAGAGATAGCATTGAGGAAATGCTCCTTCTTCACAACGGGCGTATAGAGGATGACGTGGTTACCCAACTTCTTCTGCGCCCTCCAAACATGGTTCGCCATACCTTCGAGCATCTCAAAGCAGAAGCAGTCTTTCGGGGTCTGATACATCTCGCTGAGCAGATAAGCATAGGAAATGGTGAAGAGGTTATGCGAAGCCATACCAATGTGCAGCACGCGGGCGTTCTCGGGTTTCAGGCCACGCTCGATGATGTGCAGATAGTTGGCATCCACCTCCGTCTTGTTGGGGCGTACAGGGTTGGGCCATCCACGCAGGTCGCTGACAATATTCTCCATATCCAGGTTACAACCCTTAACGATACGCATCTTGATGGGGGAGCCTCCCTCAGCCACACGCTGGCGGGCAAACTCAAGAAGCTCTGTCTGGAAACCTTCGGCATCGGGCAGATAAGCCTGTACTACGATACCAGCCTCGTAGTTCTTGAACTGTGGCAGGGAAAGAACATCCTTGAACAGCTTCATGGTCAGGTGAGCATCCTTGTACTCCTCCATATCGAGGTTGATGAACTTAGGCTTGGTCACACCATTCACATCAGTATAGGGATAATCGATAGCCGTCTTATAAAGTTCGGACATACGGCGAACCAGCTCAGGGAAGCACTCCTTATAGTTCAAGGCGTGCGTCTGGGCGTAGATACCGGATATCTTAACGGAAATATAGTTGATGTCAGGTTCCTTTAGGGCTTCCAGATAGGAGTGATAACGTTTGTCTGCCTCACCGTCACCAAGTACCACTTCACCCAGAAGGTTCACGTTCTGACCGATATCCTGCTGGAAACGTGTAGCAAGGTGTGTGGTCAGGCTGGGGCGTGCTGCATCTATGATAACACGACCCGTGTCACGACGCAAGCGCCACTTGATGATGGGAACAGCCGCCCAGTTGAAAAGCGGAAGATAGGCAAACTTCTGGTACATCCAGAAGAGGGCATGGTCGGAGGAGTCCAGGAACATGGGAATTCCGTATTGGTCGATAAGTTCTTTCACGCGGATAGCTAACTTCTGGCGGTCGCGAATCTGACTGGTCTCATCGAGCATACGCACGATAAACTTCTTGTCGTTAGGAGTGGTCACCATAGTGCCATACATGTGTTGTTCACTCTTTTCCAACTTGGTAAGGCCGGAATAACTCTCGTCGTAGAGTTTACGCATCCATGAGAAGACCTCCTCAATGGTAGGTATTTGCTGTTCTTTCATAATAATAGTTGTTTTTCAGATTATGATGCTACAAAGTTACGAATAAGCGAGAACAATACAAAATAAAAAGAATTTTATTTTTATTGTCGAGCGAAAGTAAGTTCGAAACCAAGTTTCAAAGTTACGAATAAGCGAGAACAATACAAAATAAAAAGAATTTTATTTTTATTGTCGAGCGAGAGTATCTTCGAGACGAAGTTTCAAAAATACATCTTTTATTTTTCATAGCCAAATAACAATGGGTGAAAAACGAAACAAAAAACCCTCTTCGGTAATCCGGAGAGGGGTTTTCGTATTAGTTTAGATTAAAACCATTCAAAGATGCCCATCACCTTGCGGTGAGAAGTTATTTTATCATCAGTTTCTTGCCATTATTGACATATATTCCACGCTGGATGGGCTTGCCGTCGAGCTTGCGACCGTTCAGGTCGTACCATACATCAACCTCATTTTCTATTTTCCATTTTCCATTTTCAATTGAGATAATTCCCGTGGTCTCGTCGTCACCAAAGTTCATCTTACATAATTAGACGTTGTCTTACGCATCCAATAAAATCTTATCCGAAAGGAACTCATAGATGCCCATCAGCACAATGCCTTGTTCATCCCTGCGTAGTTTCATGCGGTCACCAACAATTACGATCTTCTTGAATGAGTCACTAATCTGTTGTAGAGAACGTTTCTCCTGCTGCATCTTCTCCTCATCTGGCAGTTTGTAGGCCGACTGTAGGTAATACCGACGAGAGCCAAGGTTGCATACAAAATCAACTTCGAGTGTAACCCGCTGCCATTCACCTTTCTCATTCTTGACCCTGAAATTAACATTGCCCACGTCAACAAGAAATCCTCGATGGCGCATCTCGTTGTAGATAACATTTTCCATCAGATGATTTTCTTCTGTCTGGCGGAAGGACAGTATGGCATTACGCAGTCCAAGGTCTTTGAAATAGTATTTCGGTGTAGTACCAATATATTTTCTCCCCTTGATGTCATATCGCTCAGATTTCTCTATCATAAAGGCATCTTCCAGATAGCCCAGATAGGTCTCAATCGTTTTATCTGTAATGTTGTTCAATCGCTTTACGGTCTTGAACGTATTGGCCAGATTTGTTGGATTGACAGGGCTGCCCACACTTGATGCCAGTATGCGCACCAGTTCCTCAAATTCAGCTTTGTTCTCTATATTGTGACGCTCATAAATGTCGCTCAGATATACTGTCCGGTAAAGGTTTCGTAAATAGGTCGCCTTCTTGTCGTCACCCTTAATTGAAAGAATCTTAGGCAGTCCACCGTATGTATAATAATCCTGCCATCCATCCACGATATCGCCCTCGTAGACCGTCATAAACTCCTTGAAAGTCAATGGCCATACATGGATTTCGTCACCACGCCCACGAAACTCTGTTGCAATGTCACTTGAAAGGAAATGCGAGTTGGAACCTGTGACATATACATCTGCATTATCCTTCAATACCAATGAGCCGAGCATATCCACGAAATCCTCCACCTTTTGCACTTCATCTATGATGATATAGTATTGATTATCATCCTTCATTTGAGCATCAACCCAGTCCAGCAGGTAATCAGGGTCATAGAAAGCCTTTTGCTTCCTGTCCTCCAGGTCTATAATCAGAATATGGTCTTTCCTGATACCCTCCTTCAGCAGATAATCCTTGAACAGTGTCTTAAGCAGATATGACTTGCCCACACGCCTCAGACCGGTGATAATCTTTATCAGCCCATTGTCCTTGGAATCAATAAGCTGCTGCATATATTCATCTCTTTCTATCTTCATAATTTTCAGATACTTAAGCTCATTTTCGGATGTTTCTATTACGGATTTTTGGCAATTTTGCCACGAATCCGTTGCAAAAATACGAATAAGTGAGCGGAATACAAAATAAAATCGCTTTTATTTTTATTCCTGAGCGAGAGTATCTTCGAGACGAAGTTTCAAAGATACATCACAACAAAAAAGTTAAAGATTTAACACTTTTAACTTTATGAAAGCACAAAATGGATGAGAAAGTGCAGATTTGGGGGGCGTTATTATCGCTTATGCGGATAGTTTTTAGATGACGAGCCATTAATGCAACGGACTGTCGAGGCTTTCTTTAGGGATATACTGGATTTGATGTAAAAATTCGGGGACGAAGCATACGAAAGTGCTCCGTCCCCGAATGATATTGGGTGTAAGAATGTTTACTTAATCA
>JAFXZY010000007.1 GCA_017541025.1 Bacteroidaceae bacterium
CTCTGGATTCTTCCCCGGGGTTCTATATTTATTCTATCCTGGCGAGCAAATCCAGTACACATACCACACATTCTGCAATATCAGAGGGTTTGATATACATTTAAGTTATCATAAGGCAAAATTGCCACGAGAGGAATGGGGAATCCATTACAAGGATTCTAAAATAAACTCAGAATTATTTCGGAAGTACAAATTAAATGGAATTAGCGTTTTAGATTATCATGAAGCAATAAAATAACTGAATCATATTTAGGAAAGCAGTTAATGGAGCAATATATCTTTTTGGGAGCACTTCACAAATATAAAATATTGTTGTATCTTTGCTTGTATTTTTTGATGATAGATGTTCACTATTCGTTTACAATGGTGTTGTAAGAAGGAGGAGTAGCAGGCTTTTCGGTTTTATTTATTGTACTCTTTTGATGAAAGAATGGGAAAATGTTTGGTGGCATCATTAATAGTATGTACTTTTGCAAAGTCAAATAGGGGAATTCGCAGAAAGGATGACAACCTTTATGGCCTACAAGGTCGTTTCGAGCCCCAAACATACAAACCATCACTCTTCGGAGTTGATGGTTTTGTTTTTTGTGTAAGCATATCTGTTTAGACGACTTTCTGACACATCTTTCATCACTTTCCATGCCCTTGGTAAAAATTTTCCATGGGGTATTGTGCTTTGGTTTCTGTAATTAACGGATTATCAGCTGTTTGCAACATCTCGTAGATTTCGAACTTTCCATGGGGTAACTGACATGGCATTCGAAATAATGTCGTAACTTTGCCACCGGGAAATGATGAAACAACAGCAATCATGTATGCCAGAACATTATACATATTTATTATAGGCATCCTGCTGATAGCTTGCAATCGACAGGAGGAGGCGACGTCACAGACGGCGTCAGCGTGTCTGGAGGAGGCTGAGGCTGCTTTGGCCAACGACAGCATCCGTCAGGGTGAGACTCTGTTGCGAAAGACCATCGGTTTGGCTGAGGCATCTCAGGATTGGCATACCTATTATATCGCGTATCAGCGTTTGGCGGTTGCTTTGTCACAGAGTAACCCTGAGGAGGCTTTGCAACTGATGAGGAAATCCCTTGCCATTTATGAGCAGCATCCCGACGATGAGCACAATTATGTTATCCTGCTCGATTATGCAGGAACATACGCTGCACAAGTGGCTTTCACCACAGATGGTTCATACGACGAGGCACTCGATTACACCCGTCGTGCCTACGACATTGCAGCGACTCTTCTCCCTCCTTCGGGGGGAGACCGAGAGGGGGGCTCCGATCTGATGTGCCAGACACTTACCAGCCTTGCTAACATTGCTTGGGCCATGGAAGACTATCGTCAGGCACTCGATTACGCTCATCAGGCTGAATCAGTAGCGACTACCGACCTGAGGCCTGGCATACTACAAGTGTTGGCTCGTAGTTACCTCAGCCTTAATATGCTTGATTCGGCAGAAATAGCCTATCGACAGATTGAAGCAGGCAATGATGTTCACATGGCTTATATTGTGAAGAGCAACCTTGCCAGGATAGCGCTCCGACGGATGGGAGCCACACAACTGGAAGACAGTGTAGCAGAAGCCTTCGGACAGATAGAGGACTTCTATTACAAGGCACTTGAACAGAAGGATGAGTACTATCAGGAAACGTTGCGTCAGGAAATGGAGAACCAGCGGCTGGAATACCGTTCAAAGATGTATGTTCGTACCCTCCTTTTGGTCATCATTGCCGCGGTTGCCATCCTTCTTGCGGCTGTGTTGGCACTTCGCTATCGCATCCGTATGCAGGAACAGGAGAAACGCAGGCTCCAGCAGGAGGCCGAACATCAGGAAAAACTGTTACATCAGGCAAACGAGGTGGTGTCGTTTCTGCAGAACTTTATTCTCGAACGTACAGAGGTGATGAAGAAACTCAACCAAGGTGGCGATTCATTCATCTATCTCAGCCCTAATGAATGGAACGAGATAGAACGAACGCTTAATGCTATCGATAACAATCGCTTTGCCAACATCCGTGAGCAGTACCCCAATATGCAGGAAGACGATATCCGCCTGTGTCTTCTCACGAGACTTGGCATCAGCAATCGTGCCATCGGAAACATCTACTGTATCTCCATTTCAGCCGTCCAGCATCGCAAGCTCAAACTGAAGAAGGATGTGTTTGGAGAGAGTAACCCAGATATCACACTGGAACAAATATTGACAAATTGATAAAACAGACAAATATGAAACGAACATTATTATTTATGACGTGCGTGTTGGCATTTTTTATGATGTACGCACAAGAAGAGTCCAACGACTATATTCCATTTGTGGAGTTAGGCAAGCAGTGGCATGTGGTTAGTGCTCCCGAAAACCCAAACTATGTCTGTGCTTTTGAAAGGTACGAGATGTTCGAGAATGTGGAGCGTGACGGCAAGATATACATCCAAACATATTGTCTTCAAGATGAACAATGTACATATCACAAGGTAGGACTATTCCGTGAGGAAAACCGTCGGGTATATAAGTACGACGAGACAACAGGCAGGGACATAATGTTGTATGACTTCTCACTCAAAGAAGGCGACACATTTACTTACGAGTATGGATTCTCAGAGCCAGAGAACTTCAAGGTCCTGAAGCAGGGATGGTTGACGGACGGTCCCAAAATAGTGACTTCTCGTACCCTCGTTTCCGATACATTGGATATCAAATATCGTTATCTGCGTACATGGACCATTGGCCGCGACAACGGATCAGGTGAATACTATGAGGTTGCAATATGGGTAGAATGTGTTGGAGCCCTTACAAACATGTTCAGCTCGCTTGAATCCGAAGGAGGTATATCGTGCTTGGCTTACGTGGAAAGAAGAGAAAAACAGACAAGCTATTGGGAAAACGAATATTTGCCTTTCTCGTTCTGTGGCATTTTTGACGTGTTTGGTCAAGTTCATGGCTGCGATCTGCCAACGGGTGCTGAAGAACATGCGGAATACAATCGTCATCAACTAACCTACGAACTGGTAGGCAACCGCCTGCATGTCTATGGAAAAGTGTTTACTCAGTGCGGTCCTAACAACTACGCCTACTTTTATGAAAGGTCAACAGATGACCCGTCTGTCCACAAAATTGAATTCGAAATTCAAGAGGTTGAACCATTGATGGACTGTATGGCCCTTCATACCACCAATTTCTATGTCCCAGGCTTCGACCCTAACTTGAACTACATCGTGGTGGATAATTATGGGGAGGAACATCCTGTTATCAACAAGACTCCACAAATGGCCTACCGTCCGTTCATCGAAGAAGGTAAAGTATGGAAGGTGGGAGGCATAGGCTCGGGTAATCCTGTCAATTTGGTTGAGTATTACTACTTCGATGGCGATACTATCATCAATGGAAAAACCTGCAAGCAGATGATGCGCCAGCGATTTGTCACCCCAGATCATCCAGATTATGCGATTATTTCACGATGGCCCTCCCTGAGCTATTTTGGAGCTTGGTACGAAGAGGACAAGAAAGTGTACCTTTGTCCGGAAGAAAGCAAAGAGTTCCGGAAGATGTACGACTTCTCTCTCGAAGCTTATGATACATTGAAGGTTGATGGTGGCCATATTCCTTATGTGATAGGGCCAAGGGAGACTGGAGGATTAAAAGGTTTCAAGGGCGTATATAGAGATATAATGTGGGCATGGGGGGCAAATAGCTATAATACCACATGGCTAGAAGGCATCGGAAACATTGATGGCCCTCCATATAGTGTTTATTTGGGGAAAGAATATCATGCGCTGTTCCTGATGTCATGTACCGTGGGTGATGAAGTCATTTACTTCAGCGACGAATATGAGGACGGAGCCACCTCTGATGTTTGTGAAGCCAGAAAAGTCCGCTTCGACTTCACTCATACTGTCAAGACGCAGCCTAGGACACGAAGGAGAGTGCCTGAAAAAACGCTATATGGCGAATTCAACGCCCTGGAGTTAGATATCAATTTATCTTCTCTCGAAGATGAATATATGGTACACATTACCGACGCATCAGGCAAAGTCGTTTACGAGAAAACCATCAACGCTGGCAATATCGTTGGCCTCAATGTCGACATCTCCACCTTTGCAGAAGGTAGTTACACCGTATCTGTGGAGAATAGTCGTGAGTCCTTCGTTGGCGAATTCAACTCAAACACGACGGGAATAGAAGAGGTGAAAAGTAAGAGGTTAGACTCCAATGACCATAATATTTACGACCTTCAAGGTCGCCGCCTCTCGGGAAAACCAGCCAAGGGATTGTACATTCAGAATGGAGTCAAACGGGTGGTTAGGTGATGGAAGATGGAAGATGTAAGAAGTAAGATGTAAGAAGTAAGAAGGCTGATGTTTGACAGTTAACTTATACCCCTAAACCGATTTACGGTATGGTATCTATTTAGTTTCTTAATTTTGCAGCGGGAATTCAATATTTTAAAATGAGACTGCTATTTGAGAAAATAAAACTTGCCTTACAGAAGCGGACCGGAATTGCTCTGCAAAAGAAATGTCATGCCACTTGGGTGGCAAAAGGCTATCGAAAACACCCAAAGGTGACGTTCATCCTGCAATCGCACAACAAGAGTCTGCAAATATGTCATGTGCTGCCCAAATTGCGACAGTATGAAGATTCGGAGATTATTGTTATTGATGATGGCTCAAAGCCAGAACACACAAGGCGACTTGTGACAGCATTGACAGGAACAAACGAGTTTCTTCTGCGAGCTAACGATTTGTTCGAGAACGTCACCTATGATAAGGCAATCCGTCTGGCCAACGGCCGGTATGTGGCCCTTATGCAGGACGATGATGACTTCAATGGTGTCGATTGGGTGGAGCGTGCCGTCAATTTATTTAAACGACATCCTGATATGGTTATCCTCGGTGGTAAAAGCGGGTTAGAACTGGAATTCGTTGCCGAACGTCAGTGGGCACACGGAGGTTCATCGCAAGCTGCTGGCGACTTCTGCTTCGTCACGGCAGTCAATCGCGCTCCAATGTGGATTGATCGTAATCTTTTCAAACGCCATCTGCGTCACATCAATTTCCAATTTGCCCCGTTCCAGTTCGATGACTACGAAATCTGTGCCCGTGCCTGGTTCGCTGGTCTGAAAGTGGGCTGGTATGATGCCGGATTTTGCAGCCTCACAGCTGGCGGTATGCGTCTTTATAACAATGAGTTTACCCGTGAACAGAGCGAACGTAACGGCCGATTATTATATAATATGTACGTTGACAGGCAGGAGGAATTACGTAAAAAGGGGAGCGTAGTTGCTCAGAGTAAAGATTAAAATTACCAGTTATTTTTCTTACCACTATTTATATGCCTACTAAAGAACAGATTGTACAATATAGAATTGGGCTAAATTTTACCCTTTTTACCCATCTTTTTGCATCGGCAGATGAAAATTATTACCCCAGTTTTTGTCGCTCGTCCTTGTAAGTTGCTGATTTACAGAAAGATATGGCATGTTCTTGAAAAATGCATTTATTACCTCAAAGATTTGTAGCTATCGAAATTTGCCCTTAACTTTGCGGCGGAAAAGTGAGTAAAATGTGAGCAAATAAACTTTTTTTAACATTTTTCGATGCAAGGTTTTCGTCGTTTTTGGATTATATAAGCAGAAATGATTTATTTTTGCGCTTAATTTTTGCAAATTATGACGAGAAAAATGATGTGGGCAGCCATCCCACTGACTATGATGGCAATGACAACAATGACTGGATGCAGTAGTGACGAAGACGGACAGGAGCCCGAACCTGCTCCTGTAGTGGAGATGACACGTTCAGAACAGGAGATGGTAAACCACAATAACGAATTTGCCTTCAATCTGTTCCGTGAGGCGCAGGATCCTGCGAAGAGCCAAATCCTCTCTCCCATCAGCATCACCTATGCCCTTGGTATGCTGAACAATGGGGCCGCAGGTGAAACACAGGCACAAATAAATAAGGTGTTAGGCTTTAGCAACCTTAGTGCCGATGACATCAATGCATTCTGTAGAAAGATGCTGAAAACGGCACCCACGCTGGACTCGCGGACTAAGGTGCTGATAGCCAATAACATCTACATGAATAAAGGCTATGAGCTAAAAGCAGATTTCAAGCAGAAGGCGAAGACCTTCTACGATGCAGAACCAGAGACACGTAACTTTGCTGACGGAAAGACGCGTGACGTTATTAATAAATGGGGCAGCGACCATACAGAAAAGATGATTCCTGAGGTGCTGAAGGAAGGCGAATTCGACCCTGGAGCCGTCAGCTACCTGCTGAATGCCATCTACTTCAAGGGTGACTGGGCAGAGAAATTTAATAAGGATAACACAAAGAACGAGACATTTACAAAAGAGAACAATACAAAAAAGTCGGTACCGATGATGTGCCAGTATCATGAATTCAATTACACACAGACGAATGAGAGTCAGGCGCTGTGTCTTCCCTACGGAAACGGCTCCTTCTCCATGACCATTCTGTTGCCGATGGAGGGCAAGACAATCTTGGATGTAGCACAGACGCTGACAACAGAAAAATGGAAGAATATCATGCAGAATATGAGAGGGTGTCCTGTAGATTTAAAGCTCCCGCGCTTTGAATCTGATACAGACATCGACTTGCGTCCCGTTATGGCAAAACTGGGTATGCCTGATGCCTTTGATGGAAACAAGGCCGACTTCAGCAACTTCTGCAATGTGTGCACTTACATCGGACTGATGAAGCAAGTGGCTAAGATTAAAGTCAATGAGGAAGGCACGGAGGCCGCTGCTGTCACAGTAGTGGGTATGTGGGAAACATCAGCTGTTGATCCTGAGCCATTCTACGTCACCTTCCACGCCAATCACCCGTTCCTCTACGTCATAAGTGAACGTCAGACTGGTGCCATCTTCTTTATTGGCCAGTACACAGGCAATTAACCTATAAAATAAAGAATGTGTATATTTGCAAAATTTTAACAAAACAAATAGTTCGGGTATGAAAATAAGATTTTTCCGTTGGTACAATGCGGTTTTGACAGCATTGCTGGCTGTTTTGGGCTATGGCTGCTCAAAAGATGAGCCTATGGATATGTATGGAACTCCTACAGCCCGTTATCATCTTTCAGGCACAGTTGCCGATGAAACAGGTAAGAGAATCGATGGAATTTTGATCTCAATTGAAGAGAAGAATGGTAACTACTGGGAAAATCTCATCTCCAAAAAGTCAGAATATGGAGGTAGCTATCATGTATATTTTGAGACCTGGCCTGAGAGTAGTTCCACAAAAATCATAATTCAGGATATAGACGGCGATGCTAATGGAGGCGAATTTGCCAACGATACCATTGATATCAACTACCAATCGGCAATAGTATTGGTGAAAGGCGAAAATTTTGTGGATCAGGGAACCTATAAAATCGTTCAAGATATTCATTTGAAGAAGAAGTGAAAGTTCCATCAGGGGTAGAACAACGCTTGGTAAAGCGATTGCAAGACGGTGAGAAAACTGCCGCCCGTGAGTTCTATACCCTTTACGCCGACTATCTGGCCGGAATCTGCTCACGTTACATAGCTGACGAGGACGACTTGAAGGATGCTTTCCAAGATGCTTTCATCCACATTCTGACTCATATAGCTGACTTCCAGTATCGCGGCGAAGGCTCCCTCAAGTCTTGGGCTGCCAAGGTCACGGTCAACCAGTCGTTAAAGTTTCTGCGTACGAAAGGAAAGCTTCAGCAAGTACATCAGGCCATTGAGGTTCCCGACGAGACAGAAGAAGACGACCCGCCCCTTAATGACATCACGCCAGATGACCTCCGTAATCTGCTGAGCCGACTGCCGACAGGCTACCGAGCGGTACTGAACCTCTACGTCTTTGAAGGTAAAAGCCATCAGGAGATTGCCCTCCTGCTAGGCATCAAGGAAGACAGTTCGGCTTCACAACTACACAGGGCCAAGAACCTGCTGGCCAAAATGATTAAAGAATACAAACATAAAACCCACGACCATGAATGAACAATGGCTACAACAACTGAAAGATAAGATGGCAGACTACAAACGGCCTGCCCCAGAGGTGTCGTGGGATGCAATTGACCAGGCGATGGCGCAGCGCAAGCCCAAAAGGCTGTGGCTTTGGCGCATAGCGGCTGCGGTTGTGCTGTTGTTGGTAGTTGGTGGTGGCTATTGGACTTTCCTGCACGACCAGCCCCAGACAGAAGTTGAAACAACCTCACCCCCGACCCCTCTCCCGTGGGCGAGGGGAGACAAAAAAATAGCAGGAACGGAAACAGAAACAAAAACAGGAACGATAACTGGAAAAGGAACGACACTTCCTTCAGGTGCGTTAACAGAAACGGAAACAAAAACAAAAACAAAAAAATTGGCGAAAACAGAATCGGAAACGGATGTTCCTGCAGAATCTGTTGGTGTTACAGAAGCGGAAGAGGTCACAGAGAACACTGAAACAATTGTTCCTGATGAGCCTGTGAAGCCCCATGAAACAGAGAAGAAGGTCGAGCCAAGCGTTAACCGTAGTCGTGTTATCTATCCAACAGAAATACGCCAGAGCAAGATGCCGGAGAACCGACTTATGGCCAAAGTCTATATGTCGAACGTCGTTGTAAATAATCGGAAGGCAATAGATGGATCCCATGAATATTATAATCCAGGTTCTAACATTCCAGACTCGGTGCGCACACGCTATAGGAGCAAATTCAAAGGAAAAGCCAACTACCGCCAACCCATACGCGTAGGCGTGTCGTTGCGCTATATGCTTAATAATCGTTGGAGCTTAGAGAGCGGTCTAACTTATACTCATCTGGCATCGGACATCGGCACCGAAACGCTACGGAACAACCTTATCGGTTTGCCTCTGAACGTGGGCTATCAGGTGTGGAACAACCGGCATTTTGGCCTCTACGTCTCGGCAGGAGGTACCATTGAAAAGATGCTGGAAGAGAAACCTTGGCAGTTCTCGGTCAACGCAGCCCTTGGTGCCGAATACAAATTTTCAAAACGTTTAAGCCTCTTCGCAGAGCCAGGTATCGGTTATTATTTCCCGAACGACAGCGACATTCCTATTATTTACCAAGATCATCCGCTGAACTTCAACCTCAACTTTGGTTTACGCATTAATATCAAATAATAAATATAACGAAAAAGATATGTAGTATTTTTCTGGTTATCATAGAGTTTAAAGGCCCTGCAGAGATAACATGGTTGGAAGAATAGCTATATTTTATGAAAAGACTTATTATAGATACATCAATTATGATGCTATCAATAGCAATGTATGCCCGGTGAGAAGCAGGAACGCTGATTAGTCATCAGTTAATAATGTCAACGACAACAAATAAACAGTTTAAGAAGTTTAAGTGGTTTAAGGAGTTTTAGACTTATAGCCTGCTACACTCGCAAGAAGAGGGGTAGCAGGCTTAATCTTGTTATTTATTTTATTCTTTTGATGAAAGAATACCAAAATGTTTGGTGGTATCAGTAATAGTACGTACCTTTGTGTCAGAAACGATAAAAGAAAATGAAGAGTAAGAAATACACAGTAACTGAGGATGAGCCATTGACTGTTGCTGAGCCTGCAGTCGCCGTTCTAAGCAGCACAAGAAGAACTGGGTGGGGTAAACAAATGGTGAATTTGATTCAAACAGACGAGTTAGGAAGAGTTACTCTTAGTTCACAAATGAGGGAAGCCGTAGCCAAAGCCGAACGCGACTATGAACAAGGGAAGTGCCTCTCTGAAGAAGAATTTAAACAGCGATTTGAGAAATGGCTCTAAAAATCTCCTACTCTCCACAATTTACCGACAACTTGGAATCTATTCTGTCGTTCTATGATGAAAGGAACGGTAGCGACAAGTATAGCAAGAAACTTATAAAGATGATTCACAAACAAATCCGGCTATTGACAACGATGCCGGAGATTGGTTGTTTAACAAATTTCCCTGGTGTCAGGATACTATTTGTGGATAACTTTGGCATTGAATATCAGATTAGGGATAAAGTGATTCTGGTGATAGACATTTTCTCATGTCTTGCAAATCCTGATTCAAGAGCATTTAAGAAGGATAAATTATAATAAGACATTCATGGTTAAATAACGGAAACGGGCACTTTTAGCCCCAAACATACAAACCATCATTCTTCAGAACTGATGGCACCTTTGTAAAGGTTATAGGTTAGGGGGTTATAGGTTAGAGAAGCCAACAGCCAAAGGCCAACAGCCAAAGGTCAAAGTTCTTGGTCTCCTGAGAATAAGATTATCAAATAAAAGTTGTAAATTTACGGCGGAAATGGCATAAAATATGCGTAGTGTACTACTATTCTTCTCCGTTCTATTGTTTCCTGTATCCGCTTGGGCACAGGAAGAAATAGTTCAGGGTCGTGTGGTAGATGCTGAGACGGGTGAGGCATTGCCATACGTGAGCATCTACGTGGGGAATGGCAGGGGTACGCTGAGTAATTCTGATGGAGACTTTACAATAGCTGTAGATGCGAATGATTCGATTAGGTTTAGTTGCGTGGGATACCAGACACAACGTATCCTGGCATCGCAATTACCTAAGATAATCAGGATGGTGCCATCTGTCAAGCAAATGAACGAACTGACTGTGCTCTCAGTATCTGCAATAATGGATAGGGCACAAAGACAGCTGAAGAGAAGTCTGAGGGATGGTGGAGCAAGGCGCGGCCATTATTTCTGCCGTATCATAGAAGAGCTTGGAGAAGGGGTGGAAATGATAGAGGCCTTTGTAGATGCCAAGTCAATGGTTCACATTCGGGACATAGAGGTGTTGGGCGGACGGCAGATCCGTATGGACAAGACCAAGCAACATCCCTCGCTGACCAGTATGAATATGCACCACTTGCTGGAGGTGGGACCCATGATGAAGTACAACGCTTTCTGGAACGACCTGCTGGTCTTGCCGTTTAATTACAAGAATTACAAGAAGCTCTACCAATGTAGATACTTTACCCAGAAGGATGATAGAGGGGAACTCATCTACGTTGTGAGGATGCTCCCCGACGTGCGTACTGAAGCCGGAAGGATGATGGAGGGAACGGCCTATATTGACGGCCGCAATCATCGTCTGCTACGTTTTACGGGTACGGTTCCAATTATGCTGATGATGTACAAGGAGAAGAGCACCGGACAGACCACTCACGTTAATACCCACTTCACCATTGACTACCGCTATAATCGCGAAGGAATGGCGGAAGTCTCTAATATCAGTTTCGAGACGAAGGGCGTCAATATCCGTGCCCGTGGCCTTATGTTCCGGATTGACGACAAAGAATTGGTAGGCAAAAAGGGAAATCGAATAGAAGAGAATATGATTTCGACAATTCGGGATGCAGGATTCGACTCGCTGATGTGGGCCAACTCGTATGTTGTGCAACGTACCAGGCAAGAGCAACTTGTCGTGGGTGGCGATTACCGCGACATCCCTGTTGATATCAAGAACCCATGTCTCAAAGCCATCTATGAGAACCTGAAACGGGCGGAATGGACGCAAGGACAAGAGAAGGTGTTTGTGCATATGGATAATACAAGTTACCAGATAGGTGATACTCTCTGGTTTTCTGCCTACACCCAAAACACCAACAACCGGAAGCCATCCGATATCAGTGGTGTTCTATATGCTGAACTACTGAATCAGGACGGTTCGTTGGTGGAGCGCAAAATGTTAGAGATGAAGGATGGCTTCGGCCAAGGATTCTTTGCCCTGTCTGGGGATAAAATTTGCAGCGGATTCTGTGAACTCAGGGCCTACACACGCTGGCAGCTGAACTGGCCTGACAAGCTCTACAGTCGCGTCTTTCCCCTCTATGAGCTCTCAACCACTCAGCATCAGGAACCCTCCCTTCCATCACACATGAAAGCCAATCGCTCGCTAATCCTAACCTGTTACCCAGAAGGAGGTCTCCTACTCTTGGGCGTACCCAATCGTGTGGCATTTGAGGCAAAATGGGATGACGGAGAGGCTGCTGATGGAGTTCTTATTTTAAGCGGAGAGAGCATCCCCACTGAGCATCAAGGACGAGGAGCGTTTGTAATAACACCCACAGAGGGGAAAGATTACAATGCCACATTCTGTCCCGCTGGCGGGAACCCATCCGTCAGCACTACCTTGCCGCAGGCCCAGCACAAAGGGGCAAACCTGCAAGTGTCATCAAACGGTACGACCTACACTATACACTCCCGGATATCGCGGGATATTGAGCCTGGACGTATGGCTTTGAGTATTCAGCATAACGGAATCCTCAAGGAATTTATACCCTTTGAAGACTATATGGCCGAGGCCAACTTCTTCAGATATCAATACAAGCATACTACAGCCGAGAGTGGAGTCTATCAGGCAACAGTGTTCGATGATGAGGGGCACGTCTATGCCGACCGTCTCTTCTTTGTCCGAGGAACAGAAGATAGCGAAAAACTGGCAATCAGAGGTCTACAACAAACATATGAACCATTCCAGCAAGTTAAGGTAACCATCCAGATGAATAATGCCGATACTCGCGACAAACACCACATCTCAGTTTCAGTCCACGATGCAGAAAACAGTCCGCCAACCTATGACGACAGTAATATCTTTACGGAGATGCTTTTGGCAAGCGAAATCAAGGGCTTCGTCCCTAATGCCGGATGGTATTTCCAGAGCGATGATGAAACCCATCAGCAAGCCCTGGACCTCCTGATGATGACACAGGGATGGCGACGCTTTAGCTGGGCTGGTCTGGCCAATGATGATTCTTTGCATATAACACAGCCTCGTGAAGAGCAAATGATGCTGATGGGACATGCCGTTCGTACAGGTGGAAAGGCGTTCAAGCCAAATCGGTTCGAGAGCAAAAAGATGCAGGGCTATCATGCAGATATGTATAAGGAAGCTTACATCTATGCAATGTTAGAGGACACCTCAGGTCGGCAGAAACTTCCTCATATGCAAACATACGACGGAGGACACTTCAAATTGACGATTCCCAAATTCTATGGCAGTTGTGTACTCCATCTTGGAGCATCCAACCTCGACCCCTATCAGTTGGTATCCTTCAAATGGGACGAGAAGAGTGATTGGGAGGTTTTTATCGACCACCCATATCCCAAATTTACAACCGATTATACATTCTACCAGAGTCATTTGCCCCATGCTGTTCCCACAATTGACGACAATGCATTCAGTTTTCTCCGCACTTATAATTCAGGCAGTACCCAGACATCTGATGATCGACGTACCATACTGCAGGGATTCACTGAACCAGCCCAGTTCTACTCACCCGACTATAGTAAACAGAAATTGCCCGAAGGTCAGAAGGACTATCGCCGCACTCTTTATTGGAATCCTAATCTGAAGTTGGACGAGAACCGCGAAGCAACCATTACCTTTTATAATAACAGCCGAACCACTCACCTGAGCGTAGAGGCAGAAGGGCAGGCTACAGACGGCACATTGCTGTGGGGGAAGACGGAATAAGAATCGTAAAATCCCTATATCGTTGTGGCGATTTATTTGTTTCGAGGCTCCTGAGAATATGATTATCAAATAAAAGTTATATATTTGCAAAAAAATAAATCCTTTGATAACAAAAAGTTTTTACTCGTGAGTATCCTCATGGAGATCCATATTATCTGTTGTCAGCGTTGTGCTTTGCTTTCATTCTTTTCGTATTGCTTTATCCAATAGATAGCAGCCTCATGGTCTTTATCAACGCCTATGCCTTCCTCGTACATGTTGGCAACCTTGGCTTGACCTTCGGCTGAGCCTGCCTTTGCAGCTTCTAAGTACCACTTGAATGCCATTTCGCTACTGGGCTCAACGCCTTCGCCTGATTCATAAGATTCAGCAACAAAGATTTGAGCGTCTAATACGCCTTGCTCAGCAGCTTTTGAATGCCATTTAAAGGCTTCTTTAACGTTTTTCTCAACGCCCTCTCCGTTGTTGTACATAACAGCCAAGTTATATTGAGCCTCGGCATGTCCCTGTTCAGCCGCCTTACGCCACCATTTTATGGCTTCCGAATAATCTTTCTCTACGCCATTACCTAGCAGATACATCTGGCCTAATGCGTCCTGAGCATCAACATTTCCGTTTTCAGCTGCCTTCTTGTACCATTTTATAGCTTCCTTAACGTCTCGCGCAACACCTTTTCCTCCAGAAACATAAATCACACCAATCAGGTATTGTGCCTGGGGCTCTTCTTGTTTTGCAGCTTTGGTTAACCATTCAATTGCCTTGGCATCATCGCGTTTTACGCCATAACCATTGTTGTATGAAAGCCCAATCATTGTCTGGGCATCTGCATCCTCCTGCTTTGCGGCCTTCATCAGCCATTTAAATGCTTTCTCATAATCCTGCTTTACGCCGATGCCTCCTCCATACATCATTCCAACTCGACGTTGCCCTATGGCAGAGCCAGCCTTCGCAGCTTTCTCATACCAACCAAAAGCAGCAGAATAATACTGTTCCCGATGATAATGGTCACCAGTCTGAATCCACTCTTGTATTTGTTCTTCGGAGGCCTTTGAGCCTCCAAACATGCATGAAATATTGAATAACATCATAAAGAAAATTAAAATTAAAAATAATCTTGTTCTCATACTTATGAATATATCAAAAATCATTATTCATTATTTATATATAGTGCAAAGGTACAACAATTTTTTAAAATGGTAAAATATTTTAGAAACTTTTTCTAATTTTTTTTGAGCAGACAGCCTAATTGCTATCGACTCTTGCGATGCCATTTTTCAGCAATTTAGGGGTATAAGTCAACACGATACGTCTTCTTGCCGTTGATGTAGCTTTTGAGCATTGGCCAGTTACTTGGAACCCAGAGATCACCTTCGATAGAGAGGAATCCTAAGACGGATGGCAGGATATAAGGAGCATGAAGAGGATAAAGTCGGAAAACTGGTATACCTTGATTTATCGGGAGTGCGTTTTAAATCAGACAAGAAACCCTATCTTTCCGTTGACGCTAAAAAGGCTCGTCTTTTTCTCTACCAAGATGTTGTCTATACAAGTCCAGAGGAAAGTTTTTCGAAACCATCGGCAAGGGGTGGCATGTATGAAAGTGGTCATAAGGCGACTCAAATTCCCTATATTCTGGGTTCTTCTCATGGATACAGGAAGAATTTTGCCTTATTAAATTTAGATGATACTGTAGAAACGGTGAATGCTGATTCGTACAGGATGACAAGCAAGAAGAAAAAAGGGATTCACTTTCAAAGCCTGCGAAATATCAGAGGGCATCATGTAAAGAAAGTAAATGGGCAATGGATATGGAGTTCTCACATCCGTAGGGGCCAGTTCTGTTATGATATGTTTTATGGTTGTCCTAATCTAAAAGTTATTATCCTTCCTGAATCTGGAAAATGCTGTAAAAGAGTGTGGGTTTATAAGGACAATATAAAGTATTATGCTAAGTAAATAGAGTTATGTTATAGACAATCTATGCCAATAGACTATGTAATACCGTTTGTGGATTGTAGCATGGCAAGCCTCTTCTAATAAGTCGTTTGGAAGAAATCCTGCCAGGCAAATCTAAGTTTGAGAGATAAGAGGGAAGAAGGAAGATGTATGATGGCTGATGGCACTTACGGTTAAGGGTTAACGGTTAAGGGTTAGATATGTCTGATGGCTGAGGGAAGAAGGAAGATGTATGATGGCTGATGGCACTTACGGTTAAGGGTTAACGGTTAAGGGTTAGATATGTCTGATGGCTGAGGGAAGATGGAAGATGGAAGAAGGAAGATGTATGATGGCTGATGGCTGATGGCTGATGTATGATGTCTGATGGAAGATGTCTGATGTATGATGTCTGATGGAAGATGTATGATGGCTGGGGAATAAACCAAAGAGATAGGGTTAATGACTCGTTCGGATAGGGTTAATGACCTGTTCGGATAATTCCTTAAGGGGGGTAAGGGATTATCTGAATGAGTCGTGGAGATAAGGGGAACAACTCGTTCAGATTATCTGAATGAAGCAAAGGTGACAGGCCTTGGTTGGTTCACGGTTAATGGAAAAACAAAAAGCCCTCGACAATCCGATTTTGTTGATTGCCGAGGGCTTGGTATATTATCTATGGAAAGACATTACATCATGCCGCCCATGCCGCCCATGCCGGGAGCACCGCCCATAGGCATCTCGGGCTTTTCCTCCTTAGCCTCGCAGATTACACATTCTGTTGTCAGGAACATACCTGCAATAGAAGCGGCATTCTCCAATGCTACACGGGTAACCTTAGCAGGGTCAATGATACCAGAGGCCTTCATGTTTTCGTACTTGTCTTCACGGGCGTTGTAGCCGTAGTCGCCCTTGCCGTTGCGAACGTTGTTTACCACTACGCTTGCTTCCTCGCCGGCGTTCTCTACAATCTGACGCAGAGGCTCCTCGATGGCACGACGTACAATCTGGATACCGGTTGTCTCGTCGGCATTAACACCTGCCAGACCTTCCAGTGCATCCTGAGCGCGGATGTATGCAACACCGCCACCAGGGATGATACCTTCTTCGATGGCTGCACGGGTAGCGCACAAAGCATCGTCAACACGGTCCTTCTTCTCCTTCATCTCTACCTCGCTGGGAGCACCGACATACAATACAGCTACACCACCGGAGAGCTTAGCCAGACGCTCCTGCAGCTTCTCCTTGTCGTAGTCGCTGGTTGTGTTGTTGATCTCGTTCTTGATCTGGTTTACACGATCCTTAATCAGCTCGCTTTCGCCATGACCGTTAACGATGGTGGTGTTATCTTTGCTGACAACAACCTTGTCGCAAGAGCCAAGCATCTCGATGGTAGCCTGCTCCAGTTTCAGACCTGTATCCTCGCTGATTACCAAGCCACCTGTCAGGGTAGCGATATCCTGCAGCATAGCCTTGCGACGGTCGCCAAAGCCAGGAGCCTTGACAGCACAGATCTTCAGTTGTGTACGCAGACGGTTTACAACCAATGTGGTCAGTGCCTCGCTATCTACATCCTCGGCAATAACCAACAGAGGACGACCGCTCTGAACGGCGGGTTCCAAGATAGGAAGGAAGTCCTTCAGGTTGCTGATCTTCTTGTCATATATAAGAATGTAAGGATTCTCCATTACACACTCCATCTTCTCGGTATCTGTTACGAAGTAGGGAGACAGATAACCACGGTCGAACTGCATACCTTCTACAACGCCGATGGTAGTGTCACGGCCCTTAGCTTCTTCGATGGTGATAACACCGTCCTTGCTAACCTTCTTCATGGCGTCAGCCAGAAGCTTACCAATCTCGGGGTCGTTGTTGGCACTAACGGTAGCAACTTGCTCAATCTTCTGATAGTCGTTACCTACCTGCTCTGCCTGCTCCTTAATGTTGGCAACAACGGCAGCGGTAGCCTTGTCGATACCACGCTTCAGGTCCATGGGGTTGGCGCCTGCAGCAACGTTTTTCAAACCTTCACGTACGATAGCCTGAGCCAGTACGGTAGCGGTTGTTGTTCCGTCACCGGCATCGTCACCAGTCTTGCTGGCAACACTCTTTACCAACTGAGCACCTGCATTCTGGAAGGGGTCTGCCAACTCGACTTCCTTAGCAACTGTTACACCATCCTTGGTAATCTGAGGTGCACCAAACTTCTTCTCGATAATCACATTACGACCCTTGGGGCCCAGCGTAACCTTAACGGCATTTGCCAAACTGTCAACGCCCTTCTTCATCTGTTCGCGAGCGTCAATATTGTATTTAATATCTTTAGCCATAACTTATTTAAATTTAGAATGAAGAGTGAAGAATGGAGAATTTGCTTCCGCCCTCACATCTTTCATTAGTTTATTGTCTGTTTTTAAATGAATTAATCACTCCCCTAAAGTGGGAGCAGGGAGGGGATTTTATCCAAGGATTGCCACTACGTCGCTCTGGCGCATAATCAGGTACTTCTTGCCTTCGAACTCCAGTTCTGTACCGGCATACTTGCCATAAAGAACCTGGTCGCCAACTTTCAGCACCATTTCCTCGTCCTTTGTTCCGTTACCAACGGCAACAATGGTACCCTTGAGGGGTTTCTCCTTGGCTGTATCAGGAATGATGATACCACCTACTGTCTTTGTCTCTGCGGGTGCGGGCTCGATGAGCACGCGGTCTGCTAATGGTTTTACGTTCATAATCTTTATTATTTTGTTTTTAATTTGTTTTTTTCTCCACTTACCATACTACGAAAGTTGTGCCAAAAAAAGCAACAAGACAAAATGTCACTTTTTAAATGACAAAAACTGACAAGAAGTGCAGATTTATTTGGTGGCTCCGGAAAAAAGATGTAAATTTGCAAAATGGAATATATGTCACAAGAAGGCTACGACAAGATCGTAGAAGAACTGCGCCAACTGGAGCGCGTTGAGCTCCCAAGGGTGAAAGAAGCGATTGCAGAGGCCAGAGACAAAGGTGACCTCAGCGAGAATTTCGAGTATCATGCTGCCAAGCGAGAGCAGGGGCGTCTGTTGAGTCGCATCCGTTTCAAGCAGCGTGTGTTGGAATTTGCCCGGGTTATAGATAAATCAAAGCTCGGGGGAGATGGGGTAGGCCTGTTAAGTAAGGTAGAGCTGATTAACCTGGGAAATAACACTAAGATGACCTATACCGTGGTCAGTCCGCATGAGGCTAATCTGCCAGAAGGTAAGATTTCTATTAAATCGCCCATAGCTCAGGCATTGCTGAAAAAGAAAGTAGGCGATGTAGTGGAGGTAAAAGTCCCTGTAGGTACCATTAAACTACGTATAGAAAGCATAACTATATGAGGAAATACGCCATTCTGTTCCTTTTGGTTCTCGCTCTGCCCATATTGTCGCAGGCTCAACTGAAGGTATGCTCGCTCAGGGTGGAACATTGTGTAAACCCCAGCGTGGTAGATGTGCCGCATCCACGTTTCTCGTGGATAAACGAACCTAAGAACGAACAGGTGAAGGGTCAGCGGCAGACGGCTTACCGCATTGTGGTGGCCTCTTCCGAGGAGAAACTGAACAAGGGAAAGTACGACCTGTGGGACAGCGGCCGCGTACCTTCTGATGTCAGCGTGCTTGTGCCATACGCCGGTCGCGAACTGACCTCCGGGCAGGATTGCTATTGGAAAGTGCAAACATGGGACGTTCAGGGAAAACGTTCCAAATGGAGTCCTACTGCTCATTGGGGGATGGGCTTGCTGAAGCCCGAAGAATGGCATGCCCAATGGATTACAGCCCGCCAGGCACAGGGTGCTCCGCTTTTCCGTAAGGCTTTCAACCTGAACCGTAAGGTGCAGAAGGCAAAGGCATACGTTACTGCCGGAGGCTACTTCGAGCTATACGTAAACGGTCAAAGGGTAGGAGAGGACCTATTGGTTCCCAACTTCACCAACTATACCACTCGTGATGGAATAGATAAGGGCGGCATAGCCATAGAGAATCGCTTTACAGCCTATCGTGTTCTTTACCTTTCCTATGATGTCACTCGCCTGTTGCAAAGCGGACGCAATGCCATCGGTGCTATGTTGGGCGACGGCTTTTATCGTTCTACCAGTTACCATGTAGGAGCCTTCGGAGAACCTTGTCTGCTCTGTCAGTTGGAGGTGACCTACGATGATGGAACAAAGGAACGCATCTGTACCGACGAAACTTGGCTCACCCGTCCCTCGGCTATCACCCTGACAGGTGTTTATGACGGTGAAGTGTATGATGCCCGATTGGAAACGCCCCATTGGGCGGAGGCCGGTTGCAACGAAAGCAGTTGGCATCCTGTACAGAAAGCGGTTGCTCCTGTTGGACAGCTTACCGCCCATACCTCGCCCACTGACCGCATTACCGAGGTTCTGCAACCCATCAAGGTGGAGAATCAGGACAGCGTAATAGTGGTGACTTTCGAGAAAGAGATTGCCGGATGGGTCCGACTGAAAGACATCCTTGGTACAGAAGGTCAGAAGGTGAAGGTTGAATATATCAGCGAGTCGCCTCTGGGAATAGAGGAATATTATTGTAATGGTTCACGCGATGGCGAAACTTATGCGCCCCGATTCACTTGGTATGTCTTCTCGCAAGTAAAGATACATGGTCTTAACAGCCTCACAGCCCAGCAGATTCAGGCAGAGGCCGTGAATACCGATGTGCCCCTTTCTTCTGAGTTTTACTGCAGTCATCCGCTGCTCAATAAAATCAATAGCATCTGGCAGCGGTCGCAATTGGACAATATGCATGGCTGTATAGCCAGCGACTGTCCGCACCGCGAACGTCTCCCTTATACGGGCGACGGACAGATAGCTGCCGCTATGGTGATGCTGAACTTTGATGCCGCAGCATTCTATCAGAAATGGCTACAGGATATGCGCGATGCCCAGAATCCGGTCAGCGGTTATGTTCCCAATGGTGCTCCCTGGCAGCCTACCTGTGGGGGAGGCGTAGCTTGGGGTGCCGCCATGAATGTCATTCCCTGGGAATATTACCTGCAGTATGGCGACCTTCAGCAACTCCGTCTCTGCTACCAGCCTATGCGCGACCAGGTACGGCACATGCTCACGTGGCTTACACCCGAGGGTACTATGTTTCAGCAGAAACTCAACTACGAGTCGGGCGAACCTTGCTACTGGCTCAATCTGGGCGACTGGGTTCCGCCGTACGAAAATCCATCTGACGAGATTGTTCATACCTTCTATCTTTGGCTCTGTTCCACCAATACGGCAAATGCCGCCAAGGTCTTAGGGGATGAGGCCGGTTATAGGGAATTCCACAATATTGCACAGCGCACTTGGGAAGCTTTCCACCGTAAGTTCTACGATGCAGAAAAATGTTCCTATGGTGACTTCGGACCTAATATCCTGGCTCTATATATGGGAGTGCCGGAAGGCCGTAAGGATGCCGTGATAAAAACCTTGCGCCACGAGATTATGGATGTTCACGGCGGACATATCAATACCGGTTTTGTTACTACCAAGTTTTTCTTCGAGACCCTTACGGATAATGGCTTGCACGATGTGGCCGCAACAGCCATCCTGAAAACCGATTACCCCAGTTACGGCCATTGGATAGAACAGGGGGCAACTGTTACTTGGGAGCAATGGGACGGACAGAATTCGCACAACCATCCTATGTTTGGCGGGGGGCTTACGTGGCTGGCCCGCCGGTTGGCTGGTGTGAATGTAACTACGGAGGGAGCAGGCTATCGTCACTTCGAGGTTCGTCCCGTTCCTGCTGTCGGAGTCGATACGGTCTTCTATTCCCAGCACACACCGCAGGGCCTGCTCTCGTCTCGCGTCATCAGTCACGACGGGAAACTCCGTTCTGTGGAGGTCCGTGTTCCTGTTGGCAGTACGGCCACCGTCTGTTTGCCTAACGACACCATTCAGGTGCAGCAGGGAAGGTATCGATGGAGCGTTAACGAAGGCCTATAACCTATGTAAATGGCATTAACTCCCGGTTATTAACAAAATACTCCTAACCTATAAACTCACCAAATAATAATGACTACGAACATTACAATCAACGGCAATGACGTGACCATCATTTTTGATGGCCGGTTAGACACTGCTACATCGGCAGAAACCAATGCCGCAATTAATGAACAATTATCAATTATCAGTTCACAATTGTCAATTGTCAGTCTAACCTGCGATGCCACCCGTTTGGTTTATATTTCCAGTTCAGGTTTGCGCATCTTACTCTCATTGGTGAAGAAATATAAGAACTTCAAGGTGATAGGCGTCCAGCCACAGGTGTATGAAGTGCTTGAAACGACGCGTTTCACACAAATTATGACCATAGAACGAGCTATGCGTCTGCTGAGTGTAGAAGGCTGTCGGCTCATTGGTATAGGCGGAGTGGGAAAGGTGTACCGTCTGGATGGAGATACCATAATCAAGGTCTTCCGCGAGGGAACTACCATGGACGAGGTGCGGAGGGAGATTATGCTGTCTAAAGAGGCCTTTGTGCTGGGAATGCCAACGGCAATATCATTCGACATAGTAAAGGTGAAACCGCAGAAAGAAGGCGGAGAGGAGTGCTACGGTCTGGTTTACGAATTGCTGAAGGCCCAGACGCTGAGTACATACGTAAAAAAACACCCCAGTCAGTTGGATGACTGTGCCAGAAAGTATGCAGATCTCTTTATGCAACTTCATCAAATAGAGGTTCCTTCAGTATGTAATGTGCCTTCGGCTATAGAAAATGAGCGAAAGCAGGTAGAGCATATCCGTCGCTACTTTCCTGAGGAGAGTATAAAAATGCTGCTTAATATTTTGGACTACATACCAGCAGGCAACCGTCTGTTGCACATGGATCTGCAAACCAAGAATGCCATGATGCAGGAAGGTGAGTTAATGCTGATTGATATGGGTGAGGTCGGCTACGGACATCCGTTGCTGGATCTGGGACATGCCTACTCTGCAATGGTGAATTTTGTGGGCGATTATGAAAAGACCATAGGTATTCCCCGCGAGGTTGGAAAGCGCCTGTGGGATAAGGCAATGGAATACTACATGGATGGTCTCCCTGCAGATGTGGCTGCCCAACGTAGGGAACAGATTGCAGTGGTATCGTGTATCAGGAAATTCAGCTGGCTCTCTCTCTCCGATTCCTTTCCCCAACCGCTGATACAGGAATGCCAAAGCCTGTTCGACGGAACCGTAGCCAAGCGTTACGACTATATTATGGATGTATGCAAGACATTTAAGGACTGGACATTATGAAATCAAGATACAGTGTTGCTATAATTGTAACGGTAGCGATTCTACTGGAACTAATCTCAGCCATCCAAATTATGTTTTCCCGTCGAGCTATACATAATGAGGTGGTGCACAGAGCCCAGACCGAGTTACATGTAAAGAATCTGGAGATTCAGAAGGTAATGGTGGCAGTAGAGACCGCCATCCACAACTCAATATGGGAGATGGAAGCTTCGTTGGCACATCCCGATTCACTTTATTCTATTGCCCGTAGAGTGCTAGAACAAAATCCTACCATGGTGGGTGTGGGAATGATGTTCACGCCCGACTACTATCCGCAGAAAGGCCATTGGTTTGAACCCTATGTGACTCGTCGCGCAGATGGCAGCATCGAGGAGGCTCAGATAGGCAACGCTTCACACAACTATCTGGAAAGCGAATTCTTTGTGAACGGCATGAAGGCAGGTGAAGGCAGGTGGAGCGATCCGTATTTCGATGATGCCGGAGCACGCATGATGCTCTGCACTTATACTGTTCCTGTGCGTAATAGTAAAGGGGAGACGGTTGCCCTGATGGGGGCTGATGTGTCGCTCAACTGGCTTTCTAAAGTCATAAATGCCAGACAAATCTATCCTAACAGTTATAATCTGGTTCTCTCGCGCAAAGGATTGGTTCTGGTAGCGCCAAATGAAAGTTACATCTTAAACCGCACCATTCAGCAAATCACCGCTAATGCTTCTGACACCACTGTACATTATATAAACAGGCAGATGATGAGCGGACATAGCGGCTATAACAAGATTAGGGGTATGGACGGGAAAAAGAAAATGGTTTTCTATGCTCCTGTCGATGGTAAAACAGGCTGGTCCATGTCTGTAGTTTGCAACGAAAGCGACATATTTGCAGGTCTGCGAAGGTTGGGCGCCTATCTGATACTGTTTGGTCTGGTAGGTTTGGCATTGCTGTGCTATATTGTGTATCGTACGGCCCGCAGTGCCCGTTCGCTGCGCGAGGCTACTGCAGAAAAAGAACGCATAGGCAGTGAGCTGCGCATTGCCCGTGATATTCAGCAAAGCATGGTGCCTAAGTCGTTCCCGCCCTATCCTGAACGTAAGGATGTGGACATATTTGCATCACTGGAACCAGCCAAAGAGGTTGGTGGCGACCTGTACGATTTTAACATCCGTGACGGCAAGCTATTCTTCTGCATAGGCGACGTGTCTGGCAAGGGTGTGCCTGCTGCACTGGTAATGGCTGTTACACGTAGCCTGTTCCGCATTGTTTCGGATCATGAGGACCAACCGGAAGTTATAGTTATGGATATCAACGAGTCGTTGGCTGAAATGAACGATTCAGATATGTTTGTCACTCTTTTTGTTGGTGTACTGGAGTTGTCTACAGGTTTGTTGCGCTATTGTAATGCCGGACACGAAGACCCTCTGCTTATAGGCAAAGGCGTGGGTGTGTTACCTTCCAATTCTAACATCCCAGTGGGTGTAATGTCAGGGTGGAAATACATTGGACATGAGGCACTCGTATATCCGGGAACCACCATCTTTATGTATACCGACGGACTGACTGAGGCAGAGGATATTACCCATGCACAGTTTGGAAGGCAGCGTATTTCCAAGGTGGCCCGGCAAACATTTGCTGCCAATAAGTATGACCCTGAATCCATTATAGTGGCTCAGACAGAAGCCTTGCATCAGTTTGTACGCAATGCAGAGCAGAGCGATGACCTTACGATGTTGTCGATACGCTTTAATGGAGTTTTTGCATAATAAAACTAACTTAAAAACGATAATAAGATGAAAAAGAACTTTTTTAAATTGGCCTTCGTGGCCTTTGGAATGATGCTTTGCACTAATGCAAATGCGCAGCTGAGTGATATACTGAAGAACGCCGCTGGTACAGCCATAGACCAAGCAACAGGCAATTCCACTATCGGCAAAGTTGCAGGCGACCTACTTGGAAACCTGTTAGGTACCACCGATGTATCAGAAAAGAGTCTGGTGGGCACATGGACTTACTCCCAACCTGGCGTAGCCTTTGAGAGTGAGGATGTATTATCCAACATAGGCACCAGCGTAGTTAGCAGCAAGGTGGAGAAGACAATGCAGAACGGCCTAACCAAGGTGGGCTTTACAAGCGGCAAGGTAGTAATGACGTTAAACGAGGACAAAACAGGGACAATCACATACAACGGGAAGTCTGCAAAGATTAACTGGGCTGTAGATGGCACAAATCTGAAACTGACCTTCCCCCTGCTTAATCAAGGTGTTACCATGAATACTAAACTGACGGGTAATGAACTTCAGGTAGCGATGAAATCCGATAAATTGCTGTCACTGGTCAATGCCATCACATCAAAAGTCGGTACCGTTAACAGCACATTAGGTACCCTGAATACCCTGACCAAGAACGTAAAGGGAATGTATATGGGATTGAAATTTACGAAGAAATAAGACCAGCCCCCTCCCCGTCCCTCCCCCGAGGAGGAGGGAGTAAGAGGCGCTTCTTATACCAGAAAAGGTTAGACATATGTCTAACCTTTTCTGCGTTTATATAGAAAAATGTCAAGGAAATATCCCCCTCCTCCTCGGGGGAGGGACGGGAAGGGGGCTTTTTATTCCTCCTTCATCAGATCCTCGAAGAATTTATCCAGATCTTCCTCGAAACCTTCCAGCAACTGATGGTCTAAGACCACCGTCTCTTCCTTATCTATAATAACAAGGTCCTGCAGGGTTTCGTGGTCCTCGTCTATCAGCACAAAGGAGAAAGGCTGCAGGATACTCATCTTCTCCACTTCAGAACGTAAGTTCTGAATACACTTGCGTAGGATAGAAGCCACCTGATTATAGAAGTCTTCTTCCTTGCTCTTTATCCATTCTTCTACTACACAACGGTCCAACTCTTCGTCGTCATCGTTGTAGGTGCGTATCTCACCCGTGTAATTACTAACCAGCATGTGTATGTCGGTCATCAAAGGATCAGCATCCTGTGGAAACTTGGCAATCACCTTCCTAAGTGCTCGCTCAATCTGCTGAATGGTTTGCTGTGAGGCTTTCATGGAGTTTTGCTTTAATTTTAACGTAAACGATAACGATAACGTTAACTAATATTTCTCAATTCTCAATTTGTTAAAGGTTCTTTCCGTGACAGTTTTTGAACTTCAAGCCGCTGCCGCAAGGACAGGGATCGTTACGTCCGGGCAACTTCTCGACACGCATAGGCTGAACCGGCTGACGGTCGCGGGTATCGCGAGCTGCTGCCTGCTGCTGGCCTGCATCGGTAAGTTCACCACGTGACTCCTGAGTACGAACACGCTCCTGACGAGGCATCTCCTGCTGAGGAGCCTCCTGAATCTGCAACTCAGGAACCATTGCACGCATGATGACAGATACCGTGCGGTCGTTGATGCGGTTTACCATATCATCGAAGAGTTTCACACTCTCCAACTTGAAAATCAACAGGGGATCCTTCTGCTCGTAACTGGCATTATGAACACTGTGTTTCAGTTCATCCAGAAGACGCAGGTTCTCCTTCCAGGCATCATCTATGGTATGCAGGATAAGAGCCTTGTGGAAAGACGTTACCACACTGCGTGCCTGCGTATCGTATGCTTCCTTCAGGTTAGAGGGAATATTGTACTGACGCTTACCGGCCAAAACGGGGAACATCATATTCTCGTACATCTGGCCCTGAGGACCTTCGTAAACCATCTTCACAACCTTGTAAGCATTGTTGGCCATGATTTCTGTCTTCTGGCCAAAACGCTTCAATACCTCCTGATATACTTCTTCCTCCAACTCTGGCATACGACCACTCTCGAACTTTTCCTGTGTGAGAGGGAACTCCATAGCCATAATCTCGAGGAAGCACTGCTGGCAACCAGCAAAATCATTGTTCTCCATGATGTTGCACACGCGGTCCCAAATCATATCGCTGATATCCATACCAAGGCGCTCACCCATTAAGGCATGACGGCGCTTCTCGTAGATAACGGTACGCTGCTTGTTCATCACATCGTCATACTCCAACAGACGCTTACGAACACCAAAGTGGTTCTCCTCGACCTTCTTCTGGGCATTCTCGATGCTTCGGGTAATCATGCTGTGCTCTATCATCTCGCCTTCCTTGAAGCCCAAACGGTCCATAACACGAGCTATACGCTCACTGGCGAAGAGTCGCATCAGTTTATCCTCGATAGATACGAAGAAGACACTGCTACCGGGGTCGCCCTGACGACCGGAACGTCCGCGCAACTGACGGTCAACACGACGGCTCTCATGACGTTCAGTACCTATGATAGCCAAACCGCCTGCAGCCTTCACCTCGGGTGTCAGCTTGATATCAGTACCACGACCAGCCATATTGGTTGCAATGGTAACAGTACCTAACATACGCTCAACGGGCTGCCCGTCCTCCATGACAGTTGTGAGGGTGCTGGTACCAGCCTTTGCTACGATGTCAGCTTCCTTCTGGTGCAACTTGGCATTCAGCACCTGATGTGGTATCTTGCGCATCTGAAGCATCTTGCTCAGCATCTCGGAAATCTCCACGCTGGTAGTACCTACCAAAACGGGACGTCCGCTATTGCGCATCAACTCTACCTCTTGGATAACGGCCTTGTATTTCTCGCGCTGTGTGCGATAGACACGGTCGTTCATGTCAATACGTATTACCTCACGGTTGGTGGGAACCTCTACAACGTCCAACTTGTAGATATCCCAGAATTCCCCAGCCTCGGTAATGGCGGTACCCGTCATACCTGCCAACTTATGGTACATACGGAAATAGTTCTGCAAAGTGATGGTAGCGTAGGTCTGTGTTGCTGCCTGCACCTTAACGTGCTCCTTGGCCTCGACAGCCTGATGCAAACCATCGCTCCAACGACGGCCTTCCATGATACGACCCGTCTGCTCATCGACAATCTTAATCTCTCCATCCTGAATAACGTACTCATCATTCAGGTTGAACATCGTATAAGCCTTCAGCAACTGCTGTATGGTATGTACACGCTCGCTCTTGGCTGCATAATCATTGAAGACCTTATCCTTAGCTTCGATCTTCTCCTCTGGAGTCAGGTTAGTAGAATCTATCCTGTGCATTTCTGAACCGATATCAGGAAGAATGAAGAGATCGGCATCGTTTACCTGAGAGGCCAGCCACTCATTACCCTTGTCAGTAAGGTCCACGCTATTCTGCTTTTCATCAACAACGAAGTACAAGGGGTCCGTAGCCTCGTGCATACGACGGTTGTTGTTCTCCATATAAATCTCCTCTGTGGTAAGCATGCCAGCCTTTATGCCAGGTTCGGAGAGAAACTTAATCAGAGGCTTGTTCTTTGGCAATGCCTTGTGGGAACGGAAAAGAGAAAGGAATCCTTCTGTGGTCTTTTGCTTATCACCCTCATCGGCACCTTCCGAAATAAGTTTCTTGGCATCTGCCAGATATTGGGTAGCCAACTGGCGCTGTACATTTACCAAACGCTCTACCAGAGGCTGATACTCCTCGAACTGCTGGTCATCTCCCTTGGGCACAGGACCACTAATAATAAGAGGTGTACGGGCATCATCGATAAGGACGGAGTCCACCTCATCCACAATAGCATAATTATGAGAACGCTGCACCAAATCCCTGGGATCCTGTGCCATATTGTCGCGCAGATAGTCGAAACCGAACTCATTGTTGGTACCAAAGGTAATATCTGCCATATAAGCTTTACGACGAGCCTCGCTGTTAGGCTGATGCTTATCGATGCAATCTACGCTCAAGCCATGGAACATGTAGATGGGCCCCATCCACTCAGAGTCACGCTTGGCCAGATAATCGTTCACCGTTACTACGTGAACACCATTTCCAGTAAGAGCATTCAAGAAAACGGGGAGTGTAGCGGTAAGGGTTTTACCTTCACCCGTAAACATCTCGGCAATCTTACCTTGATGCAATACGGTACCTCCGAAGAGCTGTACATCAAAGTGTACCATATCCCATAACGTATCGTTACCACCAGCTACCCAATGGTTGTGATAAATGGCCTTATCACCTTCTATCTCAACGAAATCATGGGTGGCAGCCAGCTCACGGTCGAAATCGTTAGCTGTTACCTCTATCACACCATTTTCTGCATGAGCCAAACGCTCAGCAGTACTCTTTACAATGGCAAAAGCCTCAGCACGAGCCTCATCAAGGGCTTTCTCCAAAACCTCCAGTACATCTTTCTCCAATTTGTCTATCTGATGGAAGATAGGAGCACGGTCCTGAATATCGGTGTTGGGAATACGGTCTTTGAGTTCCTGAATCTGGGCACGTAACTCGCTGGCTGAACCCTGAACGCGTTCTCTTAATTGATTGGAACGGGCACGCAGTTCATCATTACTGAGTGCCTGAATCTCAGGGTAAATTTTCAGAACATCCTCTACCAAAGGGCGATAAGCCTTAAGGTCGCGTGACTTCTTGTCGCCAAAAATCTTAACTAATATCTTTGCTATATCCATAATCTGTATTTTAAACGATAACGATAACTGTTTTTTAAAACGTTAACGTCAACGTCAACTATATTTATTAAATTTCTCAACTCTCAACTCTCAACTTTTCACTCTTTCACTTCTCCCCTCGCCCACGGGAGAGGGGTTAGGGGTGAGGCCTCCTAATAATTCAGCGGAGCCTGAGAGCAGCCATTCGGTGCACGTATTCGTAGTGCCTTTGAAATAGTAGGCGCTACCCTGTCTATACTAACAGGAATGTTTACCTTCTCAGGAGCTACGCCGCATCCGAAGAGGAAAAGGGGGAAGCTCATATAAGATTCGCGGGCAAAGGTCTGCTCCAGCGTGTCTTCGTTCTTCAGATTCCAACCTGGTGAAACTTGTATGGTAATATCCCCAGAACATTTGGGGTTGTAAGCATTGCGGAGTTTGCTGATACCAGGTGTCCAGGCTCCAAGGGCTAAACGTTGACTGGAATAGACATCCTTAACGCCACTGAGTTGGATAAGAAAGTCGCTACTGCGCTCCAACACTTCGGTAAGATTCAGGTTCTTGCTCTCTATCAACTTCAGGTTCAGGTAAAGTTCATTACCCATCACCGTCTCAACATAATCTCCCTGACCGTAAACGGCAATGAGGTACATATTAAGTAAGAGCCTAGCCTTAGTGATAGAGAAGGTGCCCGTGGGAATACGATACAGGCTAAGATCCTTGGCATCCTCGCTATCGGAATAGCCCGTACTGGTTACCACAAAGAGAGCCTTGTTCTTTCCAACCTTATTTTCTACGGCATTGATAAGCTCCTCCAACTGACGATCCAGACGTGCGTAAGTATCCTGCACCTCCATAGCGAACTTGGAGTCGGACTCATGATCCAACCCACCTGCATAATAGGTAAGGTTCAGCATGTCAGGTACTCCGTCGGTACCAATGCTGGTTTTATCCAAAAGTTCCTTAACCAACAGGTTTACCTCATCGTTCACACACGAACTGGCCTTGAACTGTCGAAACTTCCTATCACCGCTGAACTTATGATTGAAAGGCTTCTTGCTACCTTCGAAAACAAAATAGCTGAAATTGACCACCTCGTCGTTGAGCGGTTTCCATACAATGTTACCAATACGCGATGCAAGGGGATTATTGTTATCGAAGTCCGATGCCCAGCTGGGCAAGGCACCATAATAGGATGTGCCCGACACACGGCCTGTCCAGTCGTCTAGCCATATGGCAGCGTCTGCCGCATGACCTGCAGAAAGGATGGCAGCATCACGAAAAGGGGCAATAGAGAGTACTATGCTCTTACCTTCGCTGGCAACTTTCAGTTCGTCGCCTATGGTAGAGACAGCAAGATACTGAGGCGAAGATTTATCTAAGGTATAAATTCCGTTGTATTTGTTGTCATCTACACAGAAAACAGGCTGAAGTGTCTGTCTGTCCAACCAGCGCTGACCAATGATTCCGTTTTCGTATGGACTGGTTCCTGTCACAAAACAAGCGACAGAAGATGCCACGTCAGGCCCATCAAAAGGATACTCGGCCTGCGTGTACATACGCCCCTTTTCCATTAGGCGGGCAAAGCCCCCCTGCCCATAAAGAGGCGAGAATGCTTCGAGATAATCAGAACGAAACTGGTCTATCATGACATTCACTACCAAGCTGGGCACCTCAGACGCTGTTTGCGCCTCGGCTCCCATAATGGCAAGCAGTGCCATGAGCGACGTTATGAACCTATTCCCTTTTGGCGTCATTTTTTACTGTTTTTACGGTAATATAAGTAGTAACTTATAGGCCTTGTGAGCAAAGTTAGCGCCAAAGGTACAACTAATTTTCCGAATTCTTGTGGCATCCAAGGAGAAAATACCAAAAAAGTGGATAAAATTACAAAAAATACTGCGTGCCATAAGGTCTTCTTACGTTTATATGCCGCTTTTATCACCATTGGAAGTGCAACCAGCGCTATTGGATTCAAGACCCATATCTGCCAGTTACTATTCACCGCCGGATGCTCTGAGAAGAAGAACATAAAGAGTAACAACAAACCGGCTAAACCCTGCCCCAACAACAGCACTGCATCCCAAAGCCAGAATTGCCAATTAAACAAGCGCTCCAAGAGTAAAACAAGTACAGAAAAAGCCAACAGAATTGACATTGCCTGTATAGGCGATAAAGGAAATTCGGGCTCCACCTTTTGGGATTTCTTCTGTAAAAGAATTTCTTTCTCAATAACTAAAGGACGCTTGTCGTTGTTATCAGTATAAATTGAAGCATTTTCAGCATATCTAAGCATATACTCAGGAGCAAACATGGCGGCACGGGCACTTAGTGAAGTGTCTACAGCTACTCCTAAAAGAATATCGTTTCCTTCCTGAGCCCAAGGGTGCTCTTTTGTGTACTGATGCAACATTTGGCGATAAGAATATAGAGGGACACTGTCAGGGTAAACCACATGACCTTCTATACAATTTTCTATGGCATCTCTGACTTTGGTGGTGCAGTTATTGTAAAGAAAATTGTATCTGTATTGCCTATTCTCAGGTTTACAGTCTTCCAGCATATTGGCATACAAACGGTTGGCCTCCTGAGGAGTTAGGTTCAACACTTGTGCTGTAATAGAGGAACCGCGTTCTTCATACTCACGAGTAAAATATTGCCAAGGGATGGGAACCACCATATAGTCACATTGTCCGCGAACAAAGCGCCAAATAAAATGAGGCTGTTTGAAAGAAAAGACTCCATAGTTGAAAACCACGTCCTCACCTGTTGTAAAGTTCTGAAGGCGAAGTGCCGTATGGCCATACAAAGCATATACCTCCTGACCAGGTGAACATGTAATCAAACTGGCCCTAATACTATCCAACTTCTGTGCATTCCCCCAAACCGCAAAAAGGAATATTAACAAAAATAAAAGCGTTCGTCTTAAAATCATGGCACAAAAGTAAGTCTTTTTTGTAAAAGGAAGTATCTTTTGACCATATTTTTGCTAAGGAATGTAAAACTTTCAGTTTTGTTGTTTTTAATCTCAACTAAAAAATGTACCTTTGCACCCGTGAAATTAATAATTGATATAGGCAACACCGTTGCTAAACTGGTAGCCTTTGAGGGAGAAGACCCCATAGAGGAGATAAAAACGAGTAATGAGACACTGGCTGCATTGCCAGCGTTTGCAAGCAAATACCACTTTGATTGCGGTATTGTGGGTTCTGTTATAGGTATCCCTGATACAGTGGAAGAGATGCTGACAAGCATGCCTTTTCCCATCCTGCGCTTTACACCAGACACGCCCATCCCCATCTGTAACAAGTACAAGTCACCATACACCTTGGGTTCCGATCGTCTGGCTGCAGCTGTAGGTGCCAGTATATTGAAACCAGGAAAGGATATCCTTATCATAGATGCAGGAACCTGTATTACATATGATGTGATAGATGCCAAGAAGAACTACTGGGGTGGTAATATAGCCCCTGGCATGCAGATGCGACTTCATGCCCTGCATGAGCACACGGTAAGGTTACCCTTAGTACAAGCTGAAGGCGAAGTGCCTGGCCTGGGATACAACACAGAAACAGCTATCCGCTCTGGCGTGCTGCGTGGTATGAAATACGAAATTGAAGGATACATCAAGTCTATGCGAGCCAAATACCCCAATCTGCTGGTTTTCCTCACAGGAGGCGACAAGATTAACTTCGACACAAACATCAAGAACAGCATCTTTGCTGACAAATTCATAGTTTCAAGAGGACTCAACAAGATATTAGACTACAATTATGATAAAATTTGGTAAAATAGGAGGCTTCATTTTGGTTTGCACTATGTGCACAAACGCTTGGGCACAAAGTAACGGAAGCAGTTCTTCTTACTCACGATTCGGCCTGGGTACTTTAGAAAACCAAGCCCAAGGCTTTAACAAGAGCATGGGTGGCGTAGGGCTTGGCTTCCGTGCAGGCGACCGCATAAATACACTAAACCCAGCCTCATATTCTGCTATAGACTCCACCACTATTTTGTTGGACGCAGGTATGACTGCGGGCTTTGGCAATATGAAACAGAACGGCAGTAGCGTTAATGTTTACCAGTGCAAACTGGATTATGTGAACATTGGCCTAAGACTGTACCGGAACCTGGGATTGTCAGTTGGTTTTATGCCATACACCACCATTGGATACGATTTTACCACCTCTGGTAAGGTCGCCAATGACCCTAACACTTTGCAAACCATTACCAGTATCACCAACTACAGTGGCGAAGGAGGTTTACACCAAGTTTATCTGGGTTTAGGGTACAAGGTGTTCAAAGAGTTGTCAGTAGGTGCAAACGCCAGTCTAATATGGGGCGATTACCAACACACTGTGGTGCAAACCTACTACACAGGTAGTTCCACATCAACAATTTATAGTGGCCTCAACTCTATAGAGGGAGCTGAAATAAGAACATGGAAACTGGATTTAGGTCTCCAATACCCTTTTAGACTGACAAAGAACGACGTACTAACCGTTGGAGCAACGGCAAGTATTGGTCATAAAATCAAGAGTGATGCTAGTATAATCCGATTTACAATCGAGCAGGTTGATGACTTAAAGGAAGACTCTGTACACAACGCTTTTGACTTACCGTACACATATGGCATCGGCGCGACCTGGAAGCATAAGGATAAGTTGGTGGTAGGAGTGGATTTCAAACAGGAAATGTGGGGAAACTGTCGTTCACCACAAATGATTTCTGTAGGAGGGGTTCCTCAATTCGTTTCCCAAACGGATACATACAAGAACAGATTTATTATTGCAGCAGGAGCCCAGTACACCCCCGATATTTATGGCAATCGCTACTGGAAACGTATTCAGTACCGGATGGGTGCCAACTACTCTTCACCATACCTGAAAGTTAACGGGGTGAACGGGCCAAAAGAATATTCTCTGACTGCAGGATTCGGCCTTCCCATCCCATTCTCAAAAAGGAGCTTTGGCAACAAAACCATGCTGAACGTAGGTTTTGAGTGGCTCAAACGCACACCCAGTGTTTCTAACCAGATTACAGAAAACTACTTCATGATAAAACTTGGTATCACCTTCAACGAGCCTTGGTTCATGAAATACAAGATTCGATAATTTAGTACACATAGATATTGAATTTACATAGAATCATAATTTTTTGCAGTCTGATAACCATTGTCGGCATCACCTTCTCATGCAGTCCCAGAGTGGAACATGTAGCAGAAGCCCTGAGCGAATCCGACTCACTTCTATTTATGCATGTAAGAGGGGTGAACACCTTTATATCAGATTCTGGCGTTATGCGTTACCACATGGTGGCCGAAGAGTGGGACATCTATAACGGGACAAGCGGGAAAGCACCCACATGGAATTTCTACAAAGGATTGCTAATGGAGCGTTATGACGAGAATTTCCATATTGATTTGTACATCCAGTCCGATACAGCCTGGCTGCATGAACAGCATCTGTGGGAACTGAGAGGACGAGTAGTGGTAAGAAACGTCCAAGGCGACGTGTTCCGCACAGAAGAGCTCTTCTGGGATTTGAACAAGCATGAAATGTGGAGCTATAAATACATACGCATTGTAACACCTGAACGTGAGTTGGAAGGAACAGAATTCCACAGCAACGAGCAAATGACACAATACTTTGTTAGCAATTCCTTAGGTGTATTCCCCATAGAAGAGAAAGAAAACGATAATGATAACGGGAACGCCTCCTCTCCCGTGGACGGGGGGAGCAATAACCCTGATGGAAACGAAAATGGAAATAAGAAGGATTCTGTTGTTATAAATGAAAACAGCAAGCCTCATGCTAAACAGATGAAGTTCCTGCCTGCTCCCGAAAAAAGATAGCCGCAAGCTAGAATTAACTTCAACTAAACAAATACATATAAACAATGTATACCGAAAGTACTCTCATCATAGAAACCCTGATAGCCCTACTGTTCTCGGCTTTCTTTTCCGGAATGGAGATTGCCTTTATTTCCAGCAGCAAGCTACGCTTTGAGATGGAGCGCGAACAAAGGGGTTTCACTTCACGTCTCATAGACACTTTTTATCATCACCCCAACAGTTTTATATCTACACTGCTGGTAGGAAACAACATAGCTCTGGTCATCTACGGCATTCTGATGGCAAGGCTCATTAACACATTTATACTTATTCCCATAGGTATCCACCAAGAGGTGGGAGATTGTCCCAACGAAGTTGTTTGCCTTCTTGCCCAAACCATCATGAGCACATTGGTTGTTCTGGTAACTGGTGAATTTCTGCCTAAGACACTTTTCAAATTAAACCCCAACAGAATGATGAACGTCTTTGCCGTTCCTGCCTATATCTTCTATATTATACTGTGGCCTATCAGCAAGTTTACCTCTTCCATCAGCAAGTTATTGCTCAGGACATTAGGACAGAAGGTAAAGAAAGCCGAGAAAGAAAAGACCTTCACCAAGGTAGATTTGGACTATCTTATCCAAAGCAACATAGAAAATATTGAGGACGAAAAAGAAATAGAAGAAGAAATCAAAATCTTCCAGAATGCGCTGGGATTCAGCAATGTAAAAGTCAGAGACTGCATTGTGCCACGTACAGAAATAGATGCAGTAGATGAAGATACAGAGTTGCGTATACTAAGGGGGCATTTCATAGAAAGCGGGCACTCCAAGATTATTGTCTATAAAGGCGACATTGACAATATTACCGGTTACATACATACAGCTGAAATGTTCCGATTGAAAGAAGATGATGATTGGCGAAAAAGCATCAAGGAAATCCCCATCGTTCCAGAAACCATGAATGCCCAGAAACTCCTGAGCATTTTTACAGCAAAGAAGAAGTCTATTGCCGTGATTGTTGACGAGTTTGGAGGAACGAGCGGCATAGTTACGCTGGAAGATTTGGTAGAAGAAATCTTTGGAGAGATAGAAGATGAGCATGACAACACCAATTATGTGGCTCGCGATTTGGGTAATAACGAATATTTGCTCTCTGCCCGAATAGAGATAGCAAAAGCTAATGAATTGTTAGGACTCGACCTTCCGGAAAGTGATGAATATTTGACTGTTGGTGGACTCATTTTGCATGAGTATCAGAGTTTCCCAAAATTGAACGAAGTAGTGAAATTTGGTCAGTATGAGTTTAAAATCTTACAGAATACAACCACCAAAATAGAGCTTGTTCGACTGAAAGTTCTCAATTAACATCACTTTTTCCTTATTAAATAAGAGAGGTATAGATTTTTTTTTATACCTTTGTGCGCTAAATGTGAAAATAACAACAATAAAATAACAAAAAAACAAATGGCAACATTACAAAAAATTCGTAACAAGGGTAAGTTCCTCATTGGCGTCGTAGGCCTTGCCCTGTTCGCCTTCATTGCCGAGGAATTTGTACGTTCTCTCTCATATACACAGACGGAGAGACATCAGAGAATTGGCAAAATATATGGCGATAATGTCAACGTGCAGGACTTCAATGCATTGGTTGACGAGTACACAGACGTTATTAAGTTTACAAACGGACTGACCACGCTGACAGACGATCAGTTGTCTTCCATCCGTGATCAGGTTTGGCAGAATTATGTAAACCAGCAGATTATCGAGCACGAATGCGATAAGCTTGGTCTGACTGTTACTGATGCTGAGTTGCAGACCATCATCAGTACAGGTAAGAACCCCATGCTGGCACAGACTCCCTTCCGTAATCAGCAGGGTGCCTTCGACTTCAATCAGCTCAAGCAGTTCCTGAGCCAGAAGGACGAAGTGATGAACAGTGCGGAAATGGGCTCAGAGGTTAAGGAACAGTATATGCAGATGTATAACTACTGGAAGTTTATTGAGAAGAACATCCGTCAGCAGACACTGGCTCAGAAGTATCAAGCCCTGTTGTCAGGTACCATTATCAGCAATCCTATTGCTGCCAAGGCAAGTTTCGAAGCTCGCAACAATGAAAGTGAGATTCTCTTGGCTGCGCTACCTTACACTAGTGTTAAGGATGCCGACATTACCGTTGAGGATGCCGACCTGAAGGCCAAGTACAATGAGATGAAGGAGATTTTCCGCACTACTCAGGAAACTCGTGACTTCAAGTACATCGATATCCCAGTTGTTGCAAGTCAGGCAGACAAGGATGCTCTGAAGAAGGAAATGGAAGGCTATGCTCAGGCTTTGAACGAAGGTGCTGACCCAGCAAAGACTGTTCGTGAGGCTGCAAGCCAGGTATCTTACAGTGCTCTGCCCATCAGCAGCAAGACTCTGCCCCACGATGTTGCAGAACTGCTGGATTCAATGGCCGTAGGGTCACAGGTTGGACCTTTTGTACACGAGCATGACAATACCATCAACATTGTCCGTCTTATCGATAAGGTAAGCCGTCCCGACTCAGTTGAGGTTCGTCAGATTGCAGCTCCTGGCAAGGATATGGAAGCAGCTGAAAAGACTGCTGATTCTATCATGAATGCTCTTGCAGCAGGTGAAAACTTCGACTCAATTGCCAAGAAGTACAACCAGCCTGCAGAAAAGAATTGGATTGTAAGCGCTCAGTATGAGGGTCAGATGTTGGACGAGAACAACCGCAAGTTCATCAACACTCTTTCTACCGCTGCTGTAGGCTCTAACAACAAGATTGTTCTGGATGGTCAGGGTGTTGTCATTGCCCAGGTTACTGACAAGCGCAACATGATTAACAAATATAATGTAGCTGTTATCAAGCGCGCTATGGACTTCAGCAAAGATACCTATAACAAGGCATTTAACGACTTCAGTAGTTTCCTTGCCGGAAATCCCAAGGCCGAGGACATCGAGGCTAATGCTTCAAAGGCTGGTTACACTGTCCAGACTCGTACAATGTCAAGCACAGAACATACAGTTGCTGGTGTTCACAGCACTCGTGAGACACTGCGTTGGATTTTTGACGAAAAGACTAAGATCGGTGATGTTTCTCCTCTCTATGAGTGTGGTGATAATGACCATCTTCTGGTTGTAATGCTTACAGGCATCCATCCTAAAGGTTACATGAACTGGGATGACGAGCAGGTTAAGACTTACCTGACCAGCGAGGTTCAGAAGGACAAGAAGGCTGCCAAGCTTCAAGAGAAGATGCAGGCTGCCAAGAGCATTGCCGACGTAGCCAAGATGGAAGGTGCTGTTACCGATACCGTTAAGCACATAAACTTTGCAAGTAACGCCTTCATTTCTAAGGTTGGCAATAGTGAGCCCGTTCTGAGCGGTTCTGTAAGCACAGCCAAGAAGGGTGACTTCAAGTCAGGCCTCAAGGGTAACGGTGCTGTTTACGCATATCAGGTTCTCAACCAGACCAAGACAGATGCCAAGTTCGATGCTAAGCAAGAGAAGCAGCAGGCTGCACAGATGAGTATGCGTGCCCTCAGTGCTTTCACCAACGAACTTTACCTGAAGGCTGATGTTCAGGATAAGCGTTACCTCTTCTATTAATAAGAATAATTACAACATAATAATATAAGAGAGGGTGCTTCAATTGAAGCACCCTCTCTTCGTACATTCCTCTTCCGTCTGAACAAACCGTCCGAAAATAGAATTTGAAGTCACCCTTTGGTTAGGGGAAAAAACAGAGACTTAACTCACAGCATTTAGCATATAAATTTGACCTATTTGCTCTTGGCTACTTTAACAACTTGACTTTGAGGTTTTTTATCATGTCTTCTGTCATGCGGTCCAAATCGTACTCTGGTTTCCATCCCCATTCCTCACGTGCACAGGAGTCATCCATCTTGTTGGGCCAACTGTCGGCAATGGCTTGCTTGATGGGCTCTGGTTTGTAAACCATCTTAAAGTTGGGATAGAACTTACAGATGGCGTGATAAATAATCTCAGGGTCGAAACTCATGGCCGTAATATTAAAACTGTTTCGATGCTTGAGCTTGCTAGGGTCTGCCTCCATGATGTCTATCATAGCCTTCTGAGCATCGGGCATGTACATCATATCCATGTAGGTGCCCTTCTTAAGAGGGCAGACAAAGTTTTCGCCCTTAACAGCAGCGTAATAAATTTCTACGGCATAGTCGGTAGTTCCGCCACCAGGCAGACTAAGGTGACTGATTAGGCCGGGAAAGCGTACGGAGCGGGTATCTACGCCAAAGCGAGTGAAGTAATAGTCGCTGAGCAACTCACCTGTAACCTTGGTAACGCCATAGATGGTGTTGGGACGCTGGATGGTGTCCTGGGGGGTGTTGTCGTGCGGTGTGCTGGGACCGAATGCTCCAATAGAGCTGGGGGTGAAGACAGCACAGCCAAAAAGACGGGCTACCTCCAGACAGTTCACCAATGAGCCGATACCTACGTTCCATCCAAGCATAGGATTGAGCTCTGCTGTGGCGCTGAGGATGGCTGCCAGATTGTAAATGGTATCGATGTTGTACTTCTTGACAGCTTCTGCTATCTGCATAATCTGTGTGGAGTCTATGCGTTCAACGGGACCGCGTTCGTAGATCTCGCCCTTGAGTGGACGAAGGTCGGAAGCAACAACGTTGACATCGCCATAGATGTCCCTAAGATTGCGGGTGAGCTCAGAACCTATCTGACCTCCAGCTCCCACAATGAGAATTCTTTTCATATTCTAGATTTAAATTTAAAGACCCTCTCTAACTCCCCCTCTAAGGGGAGGACTTTTTTCGTAGGGTAAATTATTTTAATTGCCATTCTCTTCCCCTCCCCATAGAATGAGAGGGTTGGGGAGAGGGTCTTTTTTATTTTTCTATTTCGTTTCTTACTTTCTTAAATGCCTCGATGCACTTGTCGAGATGCTCACGTTCATGAGCAGCACTGATCTGAACGCGGATGCGAGCCTGTCCCTTTGGTACTACAGGATAGTAGAAGCCAGTAACGAAGATACCTTCTTCCTGCATCTTTGCAGCGTACTGCTGGCTCTTTGCAGCGTCGTAAATCATAACAGCGCAGATGGCACTTTCAGAGGGCTTGCAGTCGAAACCTTCCTCGTGCATACGACGCAGGAAGTAGTCGGTATTGGCGTGCAACTTGTCTTGCAACTCGTTGGTCTCGCTCATCATCTCAAACATACGGATACCTGCGGCAACCAAGCCAGGAGCCATGGAGTTAGAGAAGAGGTAGGGACGGCTGCGCTGGCGCAACATATCGATGATCTCCTTCTTGCCGGTTGTGAATCCACCCATAGCACCACCGAAGGCTTTACCCAGGGTGCCGGTAAGAATCTCTATTTTGCCGCGCAGGTTGTAACGTTCGGTAACACCACGACCCGTTTTACCCACAACACCAGCACTGTGACTCTCGTCGACCATAACCATAGCATCGTATTTCTGAGCCAGCTCATAAATCTTGTCCAGAGGACAAACATTACCGTCCATAGAGAACACGCCGTCTGTTACGATGATACGGAAGCGGTTCTTCTGTGCTGCTTTCAACTGCTCCTCAAGGTCGGCCATATCAGCATTGGCATAACGATAGCGCTGTGCCTTGCAAAGGCGAACACCGTCTATGATGGAAGCGTGGTTGAGAGCATCGGAGATGATGGCATCCTCATCGGTAAGCAGGGGCTCGAACACACCACCGTTGGCATCGAAACAAGCTGCATAAAGGATAGTATCTTCTGTGCCGAAGAACTCGCTGATCTTCTGCTCCAGTTTCTTGTGAAGGTCCTGACAGCCACAGATGAAACGTACACTGGCCATACCAAAGCCACGTGCATCCATCCCCTTTTTGGCAGCCTCGATAAGCTCCTTGTTACCAGCAAGCCCCAGATAGTTGTTGGCACAGAAATTAAGGCACTTCTTTCCCTTGACCAGAATCTCAGCACCCTGAGGACTTTCAATGATACGCTCGTTCTTGTACAGACCAGCTGCTTCAATCTCAGCCAGTTCCTTCTTCAGATGTTCTTGAAATTTTGTATACATAATTATATGTTTTAAAAGTTATTCCCTACAGTAAAAACCTATGTTTTCCCCTTAGTTTTTCCCCTTAGTTGGTTAACTCAGGCATGCAAAGTTACGTTTTTTCTGAATACGTTGTTATCATTATGATAACTTTTTTTCTTTTTTTAGATATTTTCCTGTGTAGCTATGCTTGCATTTTGCTATTTCCTCGGGTGTTCCGCATGCCACAATGTTGCCTCCGGCCTCTCCTCCTTCGGGTCCAAGGTCAATGACATAATCGGCACACTTGATGACCTCCAAATTATGCTCTATAATAATAATGGTATGGCCGCGTTCTATCAGGGCATCAAAGGAAGCCAGCAGTTTCTTAATGTCGTGGAAGTGCAGTCCCGTGGTGGGTTCATCAAAGATGAAGATGGTGGGCTGCTGCTTTTCCATACCTAAATAATAGGCCAACTTCACACGCTGGTTCTCACCACCTGAGAGGGTAGAAGACGACTGCCCCAACTTAATGTACCCTAATCCTACATCCTGCAAGGGTTTCAGCAGGGCAATAATTTTCTTCTGCTTATGCTCCGTGAAGAATTCTATAGCCTGATTGATGGTCATATTAAGTACATCGTTGACATTCTGTCCCTCGTAGCGAACCTCTAAGATGTCGTGCTTGAAGCGTTGGCCGTGACAGCTTTCGCACTCCAGTACGAGGTCGGCCATAAATTGCATCTCAACTGTAATGGTTCCTTCTCCCTTACATTCTTCGCATCTTCCGCCATCGGTATTGAAACTAAAGAAGGCTGGGGTGAAGCCCATCTGCTTGGCAAGCGGTTGGTTGGCAAAGAGTTTCCTGATTTCGTCCCATGCCTTGACGTAGGTAACGGGATTGGAGCGTGTGCTTTTACCAATGGGGTTCTGATCCACGAACTCTATATGTCGTACCATATCCATATCGCCCTTCAGCTCTAGGAATTCACCTGGCCGTTCTGCCACCTCATCAAAGTGGCGTTTCATGGCGTTGTAGAAGATGTCGCGCACAAGTGAACTTTTGCCGCTTCCGCTGACGCCTGTAACACATGTGAGCACATTTAACGGGAATTGCACATCTATGCCCTTAAGGTTGTTGGCTCGAGCGCCCTTTACCTCTATATAATTATTCCAAGGACGACGGGAGACTGGCACCTCTATGCGGTCTTCTCCACAAAGGAATGCCAGCGTATGGGAAGAGAGACCTTTATCGTTTTTGTTTTCGTTTTTGTTTATCAAATCCGGTTCCCCTTGCCAAACAACATTTCCGCCAAGGCGTCCAGCCTCTGGACCAATATCTATAATCCAATCTGCTGCACGCATAATGTCCTCATCGTGTTCCACTACAATTACTGTGTTTCCTAAATCACGTAATTCCTTCAGGACGTAAATCAATCGGTCCGTATCCCTGCTGTGAAGCCCAATACTGGGTTCATCCAAGATATAAAGACTGCCCACCAGACTGCTGCCAAGAGAGGTTGCCAGATTAATGCGCTGACTTTCTCCGCCAGAAAGCGAGTTGGAAAGACGATTCATGGTAAGGTAACCCAAGCCAACATCCAAGAGGAAGTGCAGGCGGTTCTTTATCTCAGTAAGAATACGATTGGCAATTTGCTGTTCGTGCTCTGTAAGTTGCAGGTTCTCTATCCAAGGTAGCAACTCTGTGACGGGCATTTCTACTAGTTCAGAGATGTTCTTGCCACAAATCTTAACGTAGCCGGCTTCAGGTTTCAAGCGTGTACCATGACACTTAGGGCATGTGGTCTTACCTCTGTAGCGGGCCAGCATCACGCGGTTCTGAATCTTGTATTGTCCCTGACGGAGCATCTCAAAGAATTCATCTATGCATAGCATACCCCATTCCTTTTCCTCAGGTGCCAGTTTCCAATCCTTTGGAATCTGAATGCCATCTTTGCCCTTGGGCTCGTGCTGAATGGGACTTCCGTGCCAAAGCCAGTCCTTCTCGTCCTGTGTCAACTCAAAGTAAGGCTTAAAGATAGGGAAACCGCGTTCTGAGTTAAAGCGGATAAACCAATTCTTCCATTCAGCCATCTTCTCGCCTCGCCAACAAACAACAGCTCCGTCGTAAACGCTTAGGGCACTGTTGGGGATAACCAGATGTTCATCTATACCCATAATCTTTCCAAATCCTTCGCACTCGGGACAAGCTCCGGCAGGCGAATTAAAGGCGAAGAGATTGTCGGATGGTTCCTCGAAGGTCATGCCATCAGCCTCAAAACGTGTACAGAATAGTACTGTTTCTTTATCGGGCAAATATTGCAGCATCATATCGCCCCCACCTTCGTAAAAGGCTGTCTCGGCTGAATCAACCAGTCTACTTATAACATCCTTCTCATTCTTGGCAGACAGGCGGTCTACTACCAGGTAAACTTCGTCTTTTTCTTTAGGCTGGTATTCGTCAATCCTAACCACCTCACCATTCACCAGCAATCGACTGAATCCCTGCTGGGTGAGAACGCTCACGTGGGATTTTGGTTTACATAGCACCATAAATTTGGTACCTTCTTTGTGAGCCAGCATACTTTGAACCACATCCTCAGTAGTATGCTTTTTGACTTCTGTTCCGCTGATGGGACTAAATGTGTGGCCTATCCTGGCGTACAGTAAGCGCAGGTATTCATAAATCTCTGTGCTGGTACCGACCGTGCTTCTGGGGTTACGGCTGGTCACCTTCTGCTCTATGGCTATAGCTGGTGGAATGCCCTTGATGTAATCACATTCAGGCTTGTTCATACGACCCAAGAACTGCCGGGCGTAAGCAGAGAGACTCTCCACATATCGCCTTTGTCCTTCGGCATATAGAGTATCAAAAGCAAGACTGCTCTTGCCGCTTCCACTTAAGCCAGTAATGACCACCAATTTTCCGCGTGGAATTTCCAAGTCAATGTTCTTCAGGTTGTTAACCCTTGCTCCCTTTATCTTAATGGCGTTATTCATGTTTACGGTTTACGGTTGTTGACGTTAATAATTTTCAACTTTCAATTTTCAACTCTCAACTCTCAACTTTATTTGGTAATTTCCCCGCACAGATTGCTATTCATCATCTCCTGAATCTTTTCCTTTGGCAGTTTGTGCCCCAAAAGGAACATCAATTTGGTAATAGCGCATTCAGGCGTGCTATCGTAACCGCTTACTACACCAGATTCCAGAAGTGGCAGGCTTGTCTCATAAAGACCCATGTGAACGCTTCCGGCCTGACACTGGGTTATATTCACTAACAGAAGTCCGCGGCTGTTGGCATCACGCAGTTCCTCTTTGAACCATTTTAGCTGAGGAGCATTTCCTGCACCAAAGGTTCTGATAACCACCGCTTTCAGACCAGGAATGTTGAGCACAGAATGTACCAGACTTCGTTGAATACCTGGGAAGAGCGTAAGAACCACCACGTTTGGATCTACCAGATAATGCGGTTTAAAGGGCTTGGTAGAGTCGGGCTTACGGATTGCCGTCTCGTTGAACTTTATTTGCATACCTGCTGTAGCCAAATCGGGATAATTGAACGAGCGGAAGGCATTGAACTGCTCTGCATTTATCTTTGTAGTTCTGTTGCCTCGCATGAGTTTCTCTTTAAAAAAAATGCAGACCTCTGGCACTATGGGGGTGCCGTCTTCATGTTGTGCCGCAGCTATCTCGATGGCTGTAATAAGATTCTCTTTTCCGTCGGTCCGTATTTTTCCTATGGGCAGTTGTGAGCCGGTTAGAATAACGGGTTTCCCCAGATTCTCCAGCATAAAACTCAGTGCTGAAGCTGTATAGGCCATTGTGTCAGTTCCGTGCAAAATGACAAATCCGTCAAACAGATTGTAATTGCTGTCTATTATCTTTACCAGACGCGACCAATGTTCCAATCCCATATCGCTGGAGTCAATGGGAGGGTCGAAAGTGAAGGCGTGAATTTTATAATCAAAGCGCTTCAGTTCAGGGACTTCATCTAAGAGAAGGTGAAAGTTGAAATTCTCCAAAGCGCCCGTCTCAGCATTCTCTCTCATACCTATTGTACCTCCTGTATATATAAGGAGGACGCTGGGTCTATGTGTCTTAACTGTGCTCATTCTTTAAGAAATTGTTTACAAAGGTACGAATAAGCGAGAGAAGAACAAAAGAAAAGCTTGTTTTTTCTTTTTTATTCCGAGCGAAAGTACTTTCGAGACAAGTTCTCAAATGTATGAATAAGCGAGCGAAATACAAAAGAAAAGTGTCTTTCTTTTTATTTCCGAGCGAAAGTAGCTTCGACAATAGTCAAAATTGAAAAAAGAATGCGTATTATTAGAAGATGTATAGAAAATTTTTTGTATTTTTGTACCGATATGAAGAACAAATGGTTTATTCTGCTGCTTTTTATGGCAGTATCAGCAGTTGCTCAGAACCCCAAAAGGGAGTTCAGGGGAGCATGGATTCAAAGTGTTAACGGACAGTTTCAGGGCATGAGGCGTGACCGTATGCAGCAGATGCTGACGAGTCAGCTGGACGACCTTCAAAAAGATGGTATTAACGCCATCTTCTTTCAGGTAAGATGTGAGGGTGATGCCTTGTATCCCAGCGAATTGGAGCCTTGGAGCCGCTATCTGACTGGGCAGCAGGGAACGCCCCCCAATCCTTATTGGGATCCTCTGCAATGGATGGTTGATCAATGCCATGCCAGAAATATGGAACTGCATGCTTGGATAAACCCTTACCGTGCAAAAACCAAAGGTACTACGGCTTTGGCCAATACCCATGAGTATTTCCGTCATCCCAATCATTTCTTTGATTATGACGGACTGATGCTCTTCGACCCTGGTTATCCTGAGAACCGCAACTACATTTGTCAGGTGGTTTGTGATATAGTCAGTCGATACGATGTTGATGGCATCCATATTGATGACTACTTCTATCCTTACCCTGTAGCCGGTATTGCTATTCCTGATGATAACTCATATGCACTTTATGGTAAGGGAATGGACCGGGCTGAATGGCGTAGGCAGAATGTGAACCAGTTTATTCAGCAGATGTGTCTTCAGATTAGAAAGGTAAAGCCGTGGGTTAAGTTTGGCGTATCTCCTTTCGGTATTTATCGTAACCAGTCGAATGATCCCAATGGAAGTGCTACCAATGGTTTACAGAATTATGATGACTTGTATGCCGATGTACTTGCTTGGGTTGAGAACGGTTGGGTTGACTACAATCTTCCACAACTTTATTGGGAAATTGGTCATAAGACAGCAGATTATGAGACGTTAATTAACTGGTGGAGTGCTCATGCCGGTAAACGCCCTCTTTATATAGGGCAAGATGTACTGCGTAGCGTAAAGTCTCCCGACCCTCAGAATCCTGCTTCTCATCAGATGCCTCGTAAGTATATGCTTCAGCGCAGTTTGCCCGGTATCTTTGGCAGTTGTCAATGGTATGCTGCTGCATTATGCGAGAATCCAGGAAATTACCAAACGATGCTTCGTCAGGTTTATCACAGCACACCAGCACTTCAGCCTAAGATGCCATGGATTGATAAAAAGGCTCCTGGTAAACCCAAAAAGGCGGCTATTGTGTGGACAGAGGATGGACCTCTCCTTTTTTGGACAGCCCCTAAGGCCAAGACCATTATGGATGAGGCTATACAGTATGTGGTATACCGTTTCAAAAAAGGCGATAAAATAAACTTAGAGGATCCCTCTCATATTTTTTGTATTACACGTGAGACGAACCTTCCTCTCACATTTCAGAATGGAAATACACCTTACGTTTACGTAATAACAGCTCTGGATCATTTGCAAAACGAATCTAAGGGCGTAAAGAAGAAAGTTAAATTATGAAAACAAGTAAAATCCTATACCTCTGCCTGCTATTTCCCGTTTTCTGTTCTTGTGGTGACAATAAGGACCAGAAAGATGGGCAGAACACCCTAACTACAGAACAGCAGGCTAGTGTGCACAGAATGAAGGATTATGACCTTACTGACAGTGTAACAATGGGAAACCATTTATTTGTGTACACCATTCATCGTGAAGCAGATGATTCGCTGAAAGCTGTAGTCGATGAGAATGGCGATAAGTATGTGGATAATTATTACGACCTAACTATCCTCCGCGATGGCACAAGTTTCTTCCGTCGCCGTTTTACCAAACTGTCTTTTGGTAATCAGTTGGATGAAAGTTTCCGCAAGAACGGAATCCTTGATGGTTTCCGCTATATGTCGGCTAAAGAGGGAATGCTCACCTTTGGTGTATGCGTAAGCTTTCCAGAGAGTGATATGTCAGAGCCCTTTGTGCTGACTGTCGGTCCAGACGGAAGTTTCACTTTAGAGCCGGATACAACTCCAGATATAGAGGAAACAGAAGATACGTCAGTTTGAAAAGAACTTGGCTACATCTATCATGCCGGGCAGTACAATATCTGCACCGGCATTCATTAACACCTCATCTGCCAAAGGTCCTGTATTAGCAGCTATAGTAAAGATTCCTGCAGCGTGGCCAGCTTCTACACCCAAAGGCGCATTCTCCACAACAATGCCTTCTTCTGGTTTTATGCCAGCCTTCTGTAATCCTTTCAGATAAGGTTCGGGGTAAGGCTTTCCTAACTTAACATCAAAGCCTGTTACCATTAAATTTTGGTGGAAAAAACCAGGGTAGCTTCTTTCTAATCTGTCCAATAGAGAAGTCTGAGCACTACCTGTTACCAAAACAATCTTCAGTCCTTTAGCTTTAACTGCCTGTAGGGCTTCCAAGGCTCCATGCATAGGTTTGGCCTCAGGGCAGGTGTTAAAAACTTTGCTCTTAGCCTCATAGATAAGATGTTTTTCTTCTTCTGTGGCATCCCTACCCCAGAAGCGCTGTGCCAGCATGTTAATGGTGGCACTACCTGTTCGACCTTCGTTCATGTAAACCTCCTCGTGAGTCATTGCCAGACCGTATTTCGTCATGGCATGACTCCATGCATAAACATGATTTGGCATACTGTCAAACAGCACGCCATCCATATCAAACAGGACGGCCTTCAGCCGTCCCGTTAGTCCTTCTCTATAATTAACCATTAAGCCTTGCTTTAATGGCTTCTGTCTCTTTCTCGTATCCTGGTTTACCAAGCAAGGCAAACATATTCTTCTTGTAAGCCTCAACACCAGGTTGGTTGAAGGGGTTCACGCCCAATACCAAGCCGCTGATACCACAAGCCTTCTCGAAGAAGTAGATCATCTGTCCCAGGTTATACTCGTCCAAACGGGGAACGATAAGACGCATATTGGGAACACCGCCATCAACGTGAGCCAACTGAGTACCCAACTCTGCCATCTTGTTTACCTCATCTACACGTTTGCCAGCCAGGAAGTTCAGGCCGTCCAGATTCTCCTCGTCGCTGGGGAAGAGCAACTTGTGCTCAGGCTCCTCAATACTTACCACAGTTTCAAAGATGCTGCGCTCACCTTCCTGAATCCACTGACCCATAGAATGAAGGTCGGTGCTGAAGTCAACGGCTGCGGTAAAGATACCCTTACCGTCCTTACCCTCAGATTCTCCGTAAAGTTGCTTCCACCATTCGTTCATGAAGTGAAGTTTGGGCTGGAAGTTTACCATAATCTCAATCTTCTTACCTTCCTGATACAGTGCGTTACGAACAGCAGCATACTGAGCACAGATGTTTTCGTTGAAGGGAACATTGGCAGCAGTAGCCAATTCCATATCAGCAGCCCCCTTTACCAACTTGGCTATATCGAAGCCTGCAATAGCAATGGGTAACAGACCAACTGGTGTTAGCACACTGAACCGACCGCCTACGTTATCGGGAATGATGAAACTGGTATAACCCTCCTTGTCAGCACAAGTGCGGGCTGCGCCACGCTTGGCATCAGTGATAGCTACGATAACCTTACGAGCCATCTCCTTGCCGCGCTGTTCTTCGCACTGTTTCTTCAGCAGACGGAAAGCTAAAGCTGTCTCGGTGGTAGTACCGCTCTTGCTGATGTTGAGAACGCCAAACTTCTTGTCCTTCAAGTATTCTGTCAGTTCATACAGGTAGTCCTCACTAATGTTGTTTCCAGCAAACAGGATGGTTGGGTTCTCTCCGTTGTTTGTCAGCCACTGGAAGCTGTTGCTCAACGCCTCAATAACAGCACGGGCACCTAAGTACGAACCACCGATACCAGCAACAACTACGGTGTCACAGTTGTCGCGCAGAGTTTGAGCACACTCCTGCAGTTCAGTCATAAATTCAGCACTAATGCTGCTGGGCAGATGTAACCAACCCACATAATCGTTACCAGCACATGTCCCATTCTCCAAAGCCTGTTGAGCTTCTGTCACTTTGCCTTCGAAGGCTGCTACTTTTTCAGCACTAACTAATGCCTTTGAAATGTCTAATTTAATCATAATATGTTACCTTTTTAACCTTTGTTTATACCTTATATAATATATAATAAGAGAGGTGTTAGCTTAGCACCTCACATAGTTTCTTTATCTCTTTGTCTGGACGAGACCGCTCATATAGGATGTTGTAAACCGCATCTACAATGGGCATATCTACACCCACATGGTGTATGATGTCCTTCATACATTTACAGCCATAGTATCCTTCGGCCACCATTTCCATTTCCAACTGAGCGCTTTTTACACTGTAGCCTTGTCCAATCATCGTACCAAATACACGGTTACGGCTAAAATGAGAGTAGCCCGTGACTAGAAGGTCACCCATGTACACTGTGTTGGTGATATTTCGTTCAATGGGGTAGATGGTATTAAGGAAACTCTTCATCTCACGTGCTGCATTGCTCATGAGAACTGCCTGAAAATTGTCGCCGTATTTCAACCCATGACAGATGCCGGCTGCTATAGCAAATACATTCTTAAGAACCGAAGCGTATTCAATTCCTATAACATCGTTGCTGGTACTAGTCTTTACATAATCGCTTGCCATCATTTGGGCAAAATCTTGAGCTTTCTTTTGGTCGGCACACCCAATAGTCAGATAGGTCAAGCGGTTCATGGCAACTTCTTCTGCATGGCTAGGACCGCCTATTACAGCAAGATTCTCCTCAGGTACATTGTAAACTTGATTGAAATAATCTGAGCATATTACATTTTCATCTGGAACAATACCCTTAATGGCTGTAACAATGAATTTATTGTCCATCCGGGTATAGAGCTTTCTCAGATGGCCTTTCAGATAAGGCGAAGGAGTGACAAAAATAAGCGTATCAGCCTTTTCCACCACTTCGTTAATATCACTACTGAAGTGAATCCTGTTTATGTCGAACAGAACACTTGTCAAATAGGCTGGGTTATGCTTAAGACGCTTGAAATCCTCTATTCGGTCATCTCTGCGCAGATACCACCAGATGTTGTCGTTTTTCTCCAACAGCATCTTGGCAATAGCTGTTGCCCAGCTACCTCCACCTAATACGGCTATTTTTCCTAAACTGTCCAAGTCGCTATCGTTTCTTGGCTGGGTTTCTCAACTTCCAGCTTATATTTCTTAACTATTTCTATTATCTGCTGTTGAATCTTGGCAGGAGCTACACCTTGTAGTGTTGCCACCAGATTGTATCCAGCTTTACGCAGAATGGGAATAATCTCTGCGGGGACACCTTTATCTAAGAATAATTCGTCCTTGTCGCGAGGAGCCTTCACCTCGGGTTTCATTTGGGGAAAGAGCATTACCTCGCCGATTTGGAACTTACCTGTCAGGAGCATTACCAAACGGTCAATGCCAATGCCGATACCGAAAGTAGGAGGCATACCGTATTGCAGGGCACGCAAGAAATCCTGATCAATAATCATCGCCTCATCATCGCCCTTCTCAGATAGGCGCATCTGTTCCTTGAAGCGCTCTTCCTGGTCGATAGGGTCGTTCAACTCCGAGTATGCGTTTGCCAACTCCTTCCCGTTCACCATCAGCTCAAAGCGCTCGGTCAATCCTGGCTTAGAGCGGTGCATCTTGGTCAGGGGCGACATCTCAACTGGATAGTCTGTAATGAAGGTCGGCTGGATGAATGTTCCCTCGCAGGTCTCGCCAAAGATTTCATCAATCAGTTTACCCTTTCCCATTGTTTCATCCACCTCAATGTTCAGTTTCTTTGCCACATCGCGAATTTCGTCCTCATTCATGGGATAGAGGTCATAGCCAGTCTTCTCCTTGATGGCATCCAGGATAGGCAGACGGCGGAAAGGAGCCTTGAACGAAATCACTTTGCCGTCAATCTCTACCTCGGGCTTACCGTTTACGGCTGTGCAAATCTGCTCAAGCATATTCTCTGTAAAGCCCATGCCCCAGTTCAGGTCCTTGTAGCTGATGTACAGCTCCATGCAGGTAAATTCGGGGTTGTGGGTTTTGTCCATACCTTCGTTTCGGAAGTTCTTGCCCATCTCGTATACGCCTTCAAATCCACCCACAATCAGGCGCTTCAGATACAATTCCGTAGCGATACGCATATACATATCTTGGTTCAAAGCATTGAAGTGCGTCATGAAGGGTCGGGCTGTAGCACCACCGGGGATGTTCTGCAGGATGGGAGTGTCTACTTCTGTATAACCGGCATCGTCTAGAATCTTACGCATGGTGCGGATGATGGTAGCACGCTTCAGGAAGGTTTCCTTTACGCCTGCATTTACAATCAGGTCAACATATCGCTGGCGATATCTGAGTTCAGGATCATCAAATGAGTCGAACACATTTCCCTCAGCATCCGTCTTTACGATAGGTAGTGGCTTCAAACTTTTGCTCAGTACCGTCATCTCCATCACGTGAACGCTTATTTCACCCGTTTTGGTACGGAAAACATAACCTTTTACACCGATGAAGTCGCCCAAGTCGAGGCACTTCTTAAATACGATGTTATAAAGGTCTTTGTTTTCGTCAGGGCAAATGGCATCGCGCTGCACATACACCTGAATACGGCCCTTAGAGTCTTGTAACTCAGCAAAAGCAGCCTTACCCATGATGCGCTTGCTCATGATACGGCCAGCCACACTTACCACGGGACTGTTTTCTGGTGTTGCTGTCTCGCGTACATCATTACCTTCTTCATCTTTGCCGATTACGGGAAGGTCTACAAAGTCCTTAACAATGTCCGTACTCCATGCTGTTACAGGATATTCTGCTGCTGGGTAGGGATTGATGCCCAGGTCGCGTAACTGTTGCAAATTATTTCTGCGAACAATTTCCTGTTCGCTCAGTTCCAATATATTCATCTTTTGCCTTTAATCTATAACCATTAACCTTTTATTAAGCGGCTGCAAAGGTACAACATTTCTTGCAAATCCCCAACTATGTTGGGGGAAAATCTTATTTTACTACCTTCTTGTTACCTACAACGTAAATACCCTTCTTTAATTGAGAGTTGAGATTTGAGGGTTGAGAGTTGACTTTTCGTCCGCTAAGGTCGTAGATTCCGTTATCGTTCCCGTTATCGTTCCCGTTATCGTTCCCGTTATCGTTCCCGTTATCGTTCCCGTTATCGTTCCCGTTATCGTTGACGTTTCTTATGCCATCAGTATCCACCTTGTACATTTTCTTATTCATGATGATGAAGTCAAAGTTCAGGTCTTCATCCATATTTACAATATAGTTGCCATTCATAGTCCATCCTCTTAGAGGACTCCATCCTCGGTACCCATTTTGCTTGGCGGCAATCTTTACAGTATAATTGCCGTCTTCTAATTCGTTGGGCAGATGACCGCTGAAATCGAATGATTTGTTAGGTATCATGGAGAAATGTTCTAGCACCGTTCCTACTTTCTGCGTTTCTCCAAATTCAGTTATCAGCTTGTCTGTTTCATCGTAAACTACCATTGAGAAAACTCCATTGAATGGGTCATTTCCCATATTAATGACGTTGCTCATTTGCATGTTTATGTGTCTGGTATCAGGGTCGAAGGCTGTTATCTGCATATCCGTAACCTGAATATTGGCATAGAATTCGGGCCAGTCTTCTTCGGATTCTTTATGGTAGATAATCTTGCCGTCTTCCAGCCAGAATGGAATGTAGATTTCTAGTCCTTCTTTAATCTTGTCCCCTTCTATTTTGAATTGTGTTACTTTTCCCCACTCCAAGTACCCGTTTTGGTTGGCAACCAGATATAGACGATATGCACCGTCGTTCAGATAGTCGGGGAGTTGCCCTTCAAAGGTAATGGCATATTGCTGGTAGTAACCCTGTTTTAAATCGTCAATGTAGTATACACTGCCAAAGTGCTGTAAGATATTACCTTCTTCATCAGCTACCGCCAGTTGCAGCCATCCTGTAAAGGATTTTGCTGCACTGTTTCTTGGTCGTGTAGCGCGTAGGGCCACAGACAGTCCAACTCTGTCTTCTCCCATGTTGGTAAGTTCGTTTACTTGCATTTTTGGCGTATATTTTTCTGTAATGGTACTAACCGTAAGGACTTTGGGTGACGGATATGTCACCGTTTCATACTTATCGCTGTCATTTGCCTTGCTTCGCATAATCAGGGTATAGTCACCCTCTGCTATATCCGTAGGTAAAGTTCCCTCCACGTTTAGAGTTCCCAGACCATAGCAGAACGACACATTGTCCAGTCCTTGTGATCCTACCAGTATTTCCTTTTGGTTAGCGTCTCGCAGATAAAAATATATTCTGCCAACAAATGCTTTGTAACTATAGTTGAACATGTTGTTCACAGTTATCGTGAACTTGTGCGTATTTTTGGGATTAATTCTTGCTGGGTTCAGAATCACTTCTTTTGCCTGCCAGTAGAATTCCGAGTCTCTTATACCATTGTCTGGCTTTATCCCGATTATGGCCTCATGATTTTGAGAATAATCATCGCCGTCGGCCTCTAAAGCGCTCAGTTTGTAGTAATCATCAAAGCGCCCGTCCCATCCCCAGTTCACGTGGTAGAAGGGATAACCTTCTTCATCGGCTTTGTAGCCATCGATGATAAAAGAGTGTCCACCCACCTCTGGCGAAACAGCAGAGTATACAATGGGACGCTCATTGTTCAACTCGTTTAGCATCATCGTCTGCCACTCGTTATAGGCCATAAAATCCCTATGTGTGATAGCAATATCGGGGTCGTAGCCAAAGTTCTCCACCAGCGCCTTCACCTGATTGGTACTGGTTGCGGAACTCTCTTTCAGACCAAAGTCCATCTGTACAGCTGCAGCACAGCAGTATACCAGGTCGGCTACCGCCTCGCATTCTTTTACCAGAGCTCCGTATTTGTAGGAGCTTTTGATAAAAGGCCAGTTGAATGTAAAGGTCGAAAGATCCTCCTGGATAGGAATTTGGTTCGTAGTTGAAACATAATTCACCTTTCCCTGAGCTGATTCAGGGTACTGATAATAATACAATGTCTGGGCAGTACTGATAGCTACGCACCCTGTTACGCAGTGTTCTCCTCTTAGCTCGGGGCATCTGTTATTATAAGGTACGTTCTGTCCCCATTGGGTTATGAACAGAGGTCCCACTTGTTCCTTGATGCCCTCAATCCTGCGTCTGGCCGGTCTCATGGGTTTTCCACTTGTCAGTGCTTCATATTCATGGGTATAACTGTCTAATAGTTCCTGTAGTCCGGCTGGAATGTTGTTTTCGTCAAAACCTCTGCTCTGCGAGAAACCCAATACTGGTGTCATTCGTATATCCGCTGAGATAATAGCATATCCGTCCGATCCTGCTTTGCAGATGTAGAACCCATTCTGTTCGCCGTCTTGCAAGTCAGATGCAGCAATAACACGCTGCGTCTTTATGGTTTTAGCTCTTTTCCCCCATCTTGTGGGACGGTTCAGAATAGAGTCGGCAATATGTTGGACATCTGCCATCTTTCGTTGTTGAGCCATGCTGGGGACTAATCCCAGTAACCAGCATGATAGTATAAGGATAGTTTTTTTCATGACACCAGATTTTTAAGCTTTTTTCATTCTTTCATTCTTTCATTTTTCTCTCACACACTTCCCGAGTTTACAATCGGTTGTGCCGGCTCATCACCGCAGAGGACTACCAGCAGGTTGCTTACCATAGAAGCCTTCTTTTCTTCTGTCAGGTTCACGATGCTTTCTTCAGAAAGTTTATCCAATGCCATCTTTACCATGCTGACAGCTCCGTCCACAATCTTCTCGCGTGCTGTGATGATAGCTGCAGCCTGCTGACGGCGTAGCATTACAGCAGCAATCTCCGGAGCATAAGCCAGGTAGTTGATTCGGGCTTCTGTTACCTCCAATCCCGCCATTGCCAGCCGTTCGTTCAGCTTGTCGGTCAGCACATCATTGATTTCATTGGCACCGCTACGCAATGTTATCACCTCGTTCTCCTTGGTGTCTTCATTGTCGTAGGCATACATGCCAGCCACTTCACGCAAGGCCGAATCGCTTTGGACTGCCACAAACTTCTCAAACTTATTCATACGGGCCGTAGCAGAGTTGCCTACTTGAGCTCCGGCTGTATTGGAGACGTCGGTATCTATATCAAAAATAGCTTTATATGTATCTTTCAGTTTCCAAACAACAACCAGACCAATAAGGATGGGATTACCCGTTTTGTCGTTTACCTTGATGGGCTCGGCATTCAGGTTGCGAGCACGAAGGCTGACATTCTTAACACTCATAAAGGGGTTTAGCCAGTAAAAACCTGTTTTGCGGAAGGTACCCACATACTTGCCGAAGAATGTCATCACTTTGGCTTGATTGGGTTCCAGCATGGAGAAACCGCAACAGCAGATAATGCTGGCAATCAGCAGCAGTACAGATAGTATAATCCAGGGTGCAAAAGAATTCCCGCTATCGCTTTTCACTATACCAAGTATAAAACAGGAAAAAGTGGCACACCACAACAGGATATCCAGAAAAATCATCAGGAAGCCATTCAGATAACCACCTTTAAACTCAAATTCTTTGTTCATTGTTTCCATTTCGATAATAGTTTAAGTTATTGATCGGTTTAATACTGACCGCAGAATATTATTTCCATTGTTCGTTTGTTTACAAAAATACTGAAAAAAACAATCTTCAGGTCCTTTTGCCTATTCTTTAACATTCTTTTAACGTTTTTCACTAAAGTCTAAAGCCTAAAGTCCCAGGCCTTAAATATAAATTTGTAATTTTGTGGCCGAAAATGAAAGATATAGGAACATTCCTCGATGACCAGGAATTCGGCCGCATCTGTTTGCGCAGCAACAGGAGGGCCAGAAGATTTGTTTTTCGCATAAAGGAAGATGCCCTTGTTTGCACCATTCCCGCAGGGGCGCGTAAATCCGATTTGATTCGTGCCATAGAAGAGTTGCGTCCACGACTCCGTATCATGGCTCAACGTGCAGAAGAGCGGCGCGCACATCAGCAGCGCCTCACACCCGAGCAGACAGAAAGCCTGCGTCAGCAGGCCAAGAAGCTCCTGCCGCCGCGATTGCAGGCCCTTGCATCCGCTCGTGGTTTACAATTCCGGAAAGTTAACATCCGCAAGAGCCATACTCGTTGGGGCAGTTGCAGCAGTAAGGGCAATATCAGCCTTAGTTTATACCTGATGCTCTTACCTCCTCACCTGCAGGATTACGTCATGCAGCACGAGCTTACCCATTTAATCGAGATGAACCATAGTTCCCGTTTCTGGGCATTACTTGATGAGGCGACTGGCGGCAATGCGCTTCAGTTTAGGAAAGAAATAAGAAACTATCACCTCCCTATCTTTTAAACCATGAATGTGTTAAAGCGTCTTTTTCTTTTCCTCCTATTCCTCAACTCGTCAACTCTGAGTCTTAGGGCACAACGAGTCATGTGGTACAATGTGGAGAATTTATTTGACGTCCGACATGATACGCTTAAGAACGACTTTGATTTCCTTCCAGAAGGGAGCTATCATTGGACACCATGGAGATATTGGAGAAAGCTTGACAACATTTCTCGTGTCATAGCTGCTGTAGCCGAGCAGGATGGGTGGCCTATATTGGTGGGGATGTGTGAGATTGAGAATGACACAGTTCTCCGCGATTTGACTCTTAGGTCTCCGCTCAGGGCTGCCAAGTATCAATATGTTCATCATGAGGGACCAGACCTTCGTGGTGTGGATTGCTGTCTGCTTTATCAGCCATCACACTTCCGCCTTTTGGGCTCCGAAGCAATCAGAGTCCCTTCTGCCGAGCAGGGATTGCGTCCAACACGTGACATCCTGCATGTCTGGGGCAGGATGGTACGTACGGATTCCATGTTGCATGTCTTTGTACTTCACTTCCCCAGTCGGGCTGGAGGGAATAAGACTAGTACAGAAAACAGAATGTTAGCCGCTCAGACCCTGTGTCAAGAGCTTGATAAGTTGCAGGGACAGCACATATTGGTGATGGGCGACTTTAACGCAGAGCCCAAGGATCCCATCTTTCAACCCATCCTGCAACGCCTTGTCAGTCTCATTCCACAGCGCCGTAAAGAGCTCAAAAAGGCTCAAGGCTCCTATTTCTATCAGGGTCTTTGGGGATATATCGACCACATGCTCATATCACCCTCCATGCAGTCGTGCTGCGAGAAGCGTGTCCACGTCGGAAAGTTTCCCTTCCTGCTCACAGAAAAGGGAACCCCGTGGCGTACTTTTCAGGGCCCAGCCTATAAAGGAGGTTATTCAGACCACCTTCCCTTGTACATAGATGTGTTGTAAGCGGTAAAAAACCTTTTCTTTCTGCACACAATCTCCTCCAAATGTGTAAATAATTTTCCAAACACCCTTAAGCGTGCCCCTTTTCTGCCACGTTAGGAAAAACTTTCTCCCTAGTTAGAGAATTTTTGCCGCCTAACGTGGCAGTAAAATTTCTTATGCTAAAGAGCATGTTTTGATATTTTGGCGAGCTTGGGTAATGTCAAAATATTTCTATTTTAGCTATCTCAGTTATCTCAGATCTCTGTTTTATTTTGGCCCAAATTTGGTATACTGTATACTGTATATCAGGCCAACACCGTTTCTGGATAATGAAACTGAGATCTGAGATAACTGAGATAACCACTTAAACTATTTAAAATCTTGATCATTTCTTCCCTCATCCTCCAATTATCAATTGTCAATTATCCATTGTCAATTGTCAACTTTCAATCGTCAATAACCAATAACTTATAACCAATAACCAATAACCTTTATTTTGTTCCCGTTAAGGTTAACGTTTGGATTTCCGTAAGTCCGTGAATCCGTTTTTCGCAAGAAAAACTCCCTTTTTCTTTGTTCGTGTTGGTAAAAACACTACCTTTGAGACCATAGTCTCTAAAATACTCACGTTCAGGAGAAAAAAATAATCGATTATTTTGTTCTTCTCTCACTTATTCGTATCTTTGCAAAAAAGAAACAGACGATGAATGCAATTCTTCAAACACCGGCAAAGAACATTGTTACAACAACTCGCCTTAAAGAGGAAGGGTACATGACACTTGAACAGTCTAAGGCAATCATTGCAAAGAAGATTCAAGACCACTTCCATAAATAATGCAAGTTCTTATTTCTAAACGTGTTCATCTGGCCATAGAAGAATTCTATGACATTGCTCTTCAGTACCATCCTGCTCTTGATGAGATAACAGTAGTTAAGAAAATGCAGCGCCTTTATGATGCCATGGAGTCGCTTGGACAATATGCGCACATATATCCGCTTGCTCGTTATAAAAACGATTGGATAAAGAAGGGATATCAGGAATTCATCTGCGAGGATTTCCATTTTGCATATACAATCGTAGAAAATGAATATGGTGAGGAAATCGTTTTAATTGAAGACGCTTGTCATAGTTTCCTTTATCATAATTAAAATCCCACTTAGCACTGAAGTTTAATGTTGGCGTAAAATAGCACGATATTTTGCGCGCTATAGAAATAATCACCAGTTTTCTTTGTGGGTGTTGGGAAAATCGTTATTTTTGCAACGTGAAGCCTCTTCACTATGGCCTAATTATAGGTTAAGGTTAACGTTATCGTTGAGATTGGGGCAAGCTGGCAGGGGCCAGCACATTATCTTATTGGAACAGAGACCACCAAGCCGTTTGTAAGGCCGGTCTCGAAAAGGCGTTTACGGACGTTATCATTCTGTATACTCAAACTTCGCAACTTTGAATCCATGTACAGGAGATATTGCAACGTAAAGCGCTTACGTTGGTAGATTATATCCAAGCTGATGTATTAATATAACATTGGTCTGTAAATATAATCACTTGGCGTGGGCTGTCTGCGTTGCTTATCCTTACATGGGGGCAATGCGAAGGCCTGAGTATAGGGATGGGCAGAAGTAGTAACTCCCATGCCTTTTTTGTTTCCATAAATTTACCATGATTATTAATCGCTGACGTTGGGAGTTGGAAGGCAAGTAAAGGCTCAATTTTTATGAAAAAAAGTAAAGAAGAGTGGGTTGGGCAGTTCCACGAAATTTTAAAGTCCATTGATAAACAACATTTTTCTTCTCATGATTTCATTGGAAAGTTTTGTAAAATGTATGAAACTGAATGGAAGCAATTATTAGAACGACACAAAACAGATGCCAACCAAAAGGTAAATGCATATATTGCTCGTATGCTTTCTTTGTATGCAAATGATCTTCCTATTCAAAAACTGAATGAACTAAAGCAAAGCAAAAATATACATGCCTCCACATCACGTGTGCATTGGTGGGAGAAAACAAATTAAAGAAAGAACTTTCAACATTAGATTTAGAATGAAATCTTTTTTGAAGAAGACTTGGGTGTTATGCCTTTTGGTATTGCTTTCACCTGCCAGTTCTTATGCAGAGATATATTCTGGCTTTTGCGGTGAAAACATACAATGGAAGTTAGACACAGAGACCGGACTGCTTGAGATCTATAATAGCCAATCTGGGGCTAACTCTAATATGTACGGGTATTATAATGATGGTGGTTATAATTGTGCTGGTAGTGCTCCTTGGTTTAAATATTCGACATCCATTCGAAGTGTGAATATTTCCGGGGTTAACAATATTGGTTCTTATGCATTTGCATATTGCAGCAATCTGACATCAATCACCATACCCGAAAGTGTAAAAAGCATTGACGAGAGGGCCTTCTATTATTGCAGTAGTCTGGCATCAATCACCATACCAGAAAGTGTGACAACTATAGGTAGTCTTGCCTTCAAGGGATGTGTTGGTCTGACATCTGTCTCACTCAATTCAAATGCCATTACTTCGCCTACTTATTCAAGAGTAAGTAATATTGGCACATTATTTGGTCCTCAAGTGAAAGAATATATAATTGGCGATAAAATAATGAGCATTGGTCATTATGCATTTGATAGTTGCAGTGGTTTGACTTCTGTTATTATATCAGGAAGTGTGAAAAGCATTGGCTATTACGCTTTCTCTGATTGCCGAAGCCTGACTTCTATCACCATTCCAGAAAGTGTTACGACTTTAGGTCATTATGCTTTCGAAAATTGCAAAAGTCTGACTTCTATCACCATACCCCAAAGTTTAACAAGCATAGGCAATTGTACCTTTGCAGGATGTAGCGGCCTGACTTCTATCACCATACCGGAAAGCGTAACGAGCATTGGTGATTATGCCTTCGTACGTTGTAGTGGCTTGACATCTATCACTATCCCCAATAACGTTACAAGCATAGGCCGTCAAGCTTTCGGGGGCTGTTTTTCTGTAGAAAATTTGACATATGCAGAGGGAACAACGACGATTTTAGGAACAGGTCTAACATCCATAACTTCTGTCACCATTCCTGAAAGCGTGACAATTATTGGGGATTCTGTCTTTTCCGGCTGTAGCGGTCTGACTTCTATCACTATACCAGAAAATGTTATGACTTTAGGCCATTATGCTTTCGAAAATTGTAGTGGTCTAATTTCTATCACCATACCCCAAAGCGTAACAAGCATAGGCAATTATTCCTTTTCCGGCTGTAGCGGTCTGACTTCTATTACTATACCAGAAAATGTTATGACTTTAGGCCATTATACTTTCGAAAATTGTAGCGGTCTGACTTCTATCACTATACCCCAAAGCGTAACAAGCATAGGCAATTATTCCTTTTCCGGCTGTAGCGGTCTGACTTCTATCACTATACCCCAAAGCGTAACAAGCATAGGCAGTTTTTCCTTTTTCGGTTGTAGTGGTCTGACTTCTATCACCATACCCCAAAGTGTAACGAGTATTGGTAGTTATGCCTTCAATGGATGCAGTAGCCTGACATCTGTCCAATTAAATTCAAACGCCATTACTTCTGCAACTTATTCGTCAACAAATAATCTTGGCACAATATTTGGTGGTCTAGTGAAGGTATACACATTTGGGGATGAGGTTAAACGTATTGGGGAATATGCATTTGCCGGTTGTCCACGGGTTTCAAGCATTGTCTTGGGGAGAAACATTGAAAGGATACAGGATTATGCTTTTGGCGGATGTGATAAATTGGAAGAAGTTCGTGTTAAGAACCCAGAACCACCAATTGCATTTAGCACAGCATTCACAAACAATGCATATTATGCAGTGTTATATGTGCCAGAGGGGTCGGAAACACAGTATAAGGAAGACAATGTGTGGAGGAGATTCTCTCGAATTCGTACATTTAAGGATGAACCTGAAAAGTGTGTACTCGCCATAAAGAGTGCAATAGGTGGTTATATGGAGATGATGTGTAATACACAAGCCAGCTATACTTTCAAATTAAAAACGGAAAAAGGCTGGCATGTAAGTAGTGTCTCATTCAACGGGACAGATGTAACTGCAAATATAACGGATGATTCATACACTACACCTTTGTTGGAAGGCGACTCCGAACTTCGCGTTATCTTTGAAATGGATCAGGATGAAATAGACATGGTGTCCGAAGTCGAATCCCATTCTCAACTAAGCGTAACGGCAAGTGCCTCTACCATCTATATCCATAATGAAGGCGACCCCGTAACCTCATACATTTATACAACTGACGGCAAAATGGTGAAATCTGTGATTGCTTCTTATGGTAAGACCGTGATCCCCCTTCAGCCTAATAACATTTATATGGTAAAGGCTGGTACCCGCACATTTAAGGTGGCGTTGTGAAACAATTTCAATATGAAACCACATAAAACTAGTGGGAAAATTATCCGCATGAGTGATGGAACAAGTCGCAAAGTCTTGATTAAGAAACAACTATCGCGTATGAAAAGATTAAGGTGGAGCCTTCTGAAGTGAACCCCGAAAGTTGGACAAAAAACTTTCGGGGTTTATTATGTCAGGGAAAAAAAGGAAGAAACATGATTATGCAGACCGCTTAAAGTACATGCGTCTGTTAGAAGAGGGTGAATCGTTCGGATCTATCCATAAGGAGTATGGTATTAATGAGGATCTACTCAAAGTTTTATGGAAAAGATATGAGAAGTTTGGCTTAAAAGGTCTGTGCAAGAAGGGGAATATTAAGGCTGATTTTGCGTTAAAAAAGAAAATTGTGCTTGATATTGAAGAAAATCACTTAACTTTGCACGCTGCTTCGTTTAAGTATAATGCCAGTCCACAATGTATATATGTATGGCAAAAACTATATAGAGAAAATGGTTGGGCGGCATTAGAGAGCATCACGAGACGTGGCAGATCACCAGGTATGGGCAGACCAAGAAAGAATAGTAAACCACTGACAGAGCTTGAAAGGCTTCGCAAGGAAGTACAGGAGCTCAAGACAGAGAATGCTCTGCTAAAAAAAGTGAGAGCCTTAGTCGAGGGGAGGAATGCCCGTCTACGCGCGATTGGGCAAGAGCCATCGAAGAACTAAGGCTTGAAGGACATCCTCTGCAGTTTATGCTGCATAGGATTAAGATGGCTCGTTCTGTGTTCTATTACCATCTCTCGCATATGGATGAAGGTGATGGCTACGATAATCTGCGAGACAGGATAAAAGCCATATATGACGAGAATCATGGTCGGTATGGATACAGAAGAATATGTCTCGCATTGAGAAATGAAGGAAAAATTGTAAATCACAAGACCGTACAGAAACTTATGGGACAGCTCGGATTGAAAGCCAGATGCAAGAAACGCCACTATCACTCATATAAGGGTGAGGTGGGTAAGATTGCGCCTAATGTACTGGAGCGTGATTTTACAGCAGGAAGTCCAAACCAAAAATGGACTACAGATGTTACTCAGGTATGTATCAACGACAAGAAACTGTACCTCTCGCCTATATTGGATATGTTCAATGGAGAGATTATCTCTTACAGCATATCTAATAGTCCAAGTCTTAAGATGGTCATTAACATGCTCAGGAAAGCGTTTGGGAAGTATCGCAATACAAATGGTCTGATATTACACTCTGATCAGGGATGGCAATATCAGCACATGATGTATCAGAAGATGCTTATAGACCATGGAATCGTACAAAGCATGTCAAGGAAAGGCAACTGTCTGGACAATGCTATGATGGAAAACTTCTTCGGACTGATGAAGAACGAATTACTATACGTGAATCATTTTGAATCTGTCGAAGCGTTTGAACGAGAACTTAAGAAATATATATGGTGGTATAATAATAAAAGAATAAAACTGAGGTTAAAAGGAATGAGCCCGGCATTATACCGAGCTCACTACTATAGAGAGATTAATAATTAATGTTTAATTTAACGTCCAACTTTTCGGGGTCAAATCATTCGGGTTTCACCTTATTCATATATGGGTTGATTAGCAAGAGTTAGAAGCCTGAATTCGAGGAGAATTTAGCCTGCAAACTCCTTGAATTCAGGCTGCAAACTCTTTGCAGCTTATTTGTGGTTATTTCCTAACTTAATTCCGAGCAAAAAGTAGCTTAAATAAAAATTTTTCTAGGTTGATTTTTCCTCCTTCTGAATAAAGCCGAATTGAATGATGATGTAAGAGGGAAGAAGTAAGATGTTTTTTGGTGACTTAAGGCAAAATGAGTTTTTCTAAGCCTTCGTTGCTTGAAAATTTGGTTGTGTTCCTTTTTAATTGTAACTTTACACCCACAAAATAATTGGAACTTATGAACATTGCCATTTTTGTATCGGGAAACGGTACTAACTGCGAGAATCTGATTAGGTATTTTGAACATTCAGACCAGATACATTGTGCCCTTGTTATCAGTAACAAGCCCGAGGCATACGCTCTGGTTCGCGCAGAGCGTTTGGGTGTACCTGCAAAAGTAATCAACAAGGCCCAGTTGAATGATTCTGATGTGATGATGCCCTTATTACGGGAGTACGAAATAGACTTTATTGTACTGGCGGGTTTCCTTCCGCTTGTTCCAGACTTTATGGTGGCAGCCTATCCGCGTAGGATTATCAATATACATCCTGCTCTGCTACCAAAGTACGGTGGAAAGGGTATGTGGGGACATCATGTGCATGAGGCAGTGAAGGCTGCCGGTGAGACGGAAACGGGTATGACAGTTCATTATGTGACGCCCGTCTGTGATTCGGGAGAGATTATTGCCCAGTATCGTGTGGCTCTCACTCCTGATGATACAGCCGACGATATAGCCGAGAAGGAACATCAGCTGGAGATGAAGTATTTTCCTAAGGTAGTGGAAGATGTTCTTAGTAAATTCATTATTCATTGTTAATTATTCATTGTTAATTATTCATTGTTCATTGTTAATTGTTCATTATGAAAGGTTTTGCTTTATGTCTGTTTGCCGGACTGTATGCTGTTTGTGCTATGGCGCAGGTCGAGAAGGAAGGGTGGAAGCTTGTTTGGAACGATGAGTTCGATATTGACGGACGTCCTGATGCCCGGAAATGGGACTATGAGCGTGGCTTTGTTCGTAACTATGAATTGCAGTGGTATGCTCCCGAAAATGCATTTGTGCGTGACGGAAATCTGGTGATTGAGGCTCGTCAGGCTGATTTCCCTTGTCCTGCATACCGAGAGGATGTCAAGAACTGGCGTAATAGCCGCGAGAAAGTAGAGTGGACAAGTGCCGCACTGATTACCAAGGGTAAATATACTTTCCAATATGGCCGTCTGGAGGTTCGTGCCCGTATCCCTGTCTGCAAAGGGGCGTGGCCTGCTATCTGGCTTTTGGGGACACAGCATTCCTGGCCTGCAAATGGCGAGATAGATGTGCTGGAGTATTATCAGCATAAGGGTGTGCCAACTATTTTAGCAAATGCCTGCTGGGCTGGTGATACGACGGATGATGCAGAGTGGGATTCTTCTTACACACCACTGACACATTTCACAGAACGTGACCCTGCGTGGGCATCCCGATTCCATGTTTGGCGCATGGACTGGGATAAGGACTTTATCCGGTTGTATCTGGATGACGAACTGCTGAACGAGATAGACCTGAAGCGTACCATCAACGGAAAATCCAGTGGTACAGGCATCAATCCATTCCATTACCAACAATACATTCTGCTGAACCTTGCCTTAGACACTCGTGTAAAGGAACTGAACCCTGCAGACTTCCCCATGAAATATGAAATTGACTATGTACGCGTTTACCAGAAGTAAAAAAAAATAAAAAAAAGTGTAGCAAATAGGGTGGTTTTGCGTCAAAGGAGTGAAAAGTAAAAAAAATCTACCGTTGTAACAACAGTCAACTTAATAAATATGGATGTAAAAGAACAAGAGTTCTCAAAGATGGTCAGAGAACAGAAAAGCACGATTTATACTGTGTGCTACATGTTCTCAAACGATGAGGATGAGGTGAGCGACCTCTTTCAGGAGACGCTTATAAACCTATGGAAAGGTTATGAGTCTTTCCGCCATGAGAGCAAACTGAGCACGTGGATTTACCGCGTGGCTATGAATACTTGCATCTCGGCCGACCGCAAGAAACGCAGACAGGGAACCAAAGTTCCTTTGTCGATGGACATTGACTTGTATAATGACGAGGACCACGAAACCAAGCAGGTTCGGCAACTACATGAACGCATACAACGACTGGACCTGATAGACCGTGCCTTGGTGATGATGTGGCTGGAAGGTATGAACTACGATGAGATAGCCGATGTGATAGGTATCAGCGTGAAAAATGTAGGCGTAAAGCTGGTTAGAATTAAGGAAAAATTAAAGCAGAAGTAATATATGGAAGAATTGAACTTTGATGAGATGCGTGATCAGATTACGCTACTCAAACAAAAACTGGACCGTCAGGAGATTGTCAACGACTCCTTGCTCCGTGAAGCCATGCGTGGCAGGATGGGAGCCATCAACTGGACGAAATATAAATCTTATATCTGTGTTGCTTTATGTATTATATTCTATCCTGTAATGTCGTGGGCGGGTGTATTTAGTAATGCCTTTGTGTTTGCAACCTGTGCTATGATGCTTTTCTGTGCTTACGGTACATATTATGTGCACAGACCCGTGGACCGTATGGATTTGATGACAGATGATTTGGCTACCGTTGCTAAGGTGATGGCTAAGTTCCGCAAACAGTACAACCAGTGGCTATTTTACGTTACCCCAGCCCTGTTGATTCCCTGGTTGAGTTGGGCTTTGTATGAATATGCATGGAAGAATGCTCCGGATGGTGTGAGCCATTGGATGCTGGCATTGCCCATCCTGATTGGTGCCGCAATAGGCGGACTCATAGGCTACCATTGGCATTGCAAGGCAGTAGATGCTGCTGATAAGATCATCAAGCAGATAGAGGAAGAAGAAAACTGATTATCTTAAATGGTTTTAGCTTGTTGAAGCAGATAGGCATCCAAAATGGTAATGGCTGCCATAGCTTCTACAACAGTTACAGCACGTGGAAGGACACAGGCATCGTGTCGGCCACGTGCTGTTAATTTTGTGGCCTGTCCTTCAGTGTTTACTGTATCCTGCTCCATCAGCAGGGTGGCAACAGGTTTGAAGGCTACACGGAAGTAGATGTCCTCTCCGTTAGAAATGCCGCCTTGAATGCCGCCGCTACGGTTGGTGGCAAATCCTATCTTGCCGTCGGGTAGGGGAATCATTATGTCGTTCTGCTGGCTTCCGCGTTCTGTAACTCCGCCAAAACCCTGTCCGTACTCAAACCCTTTTACGGCATTGATACTGAGCATGGCATGGCCTAATAGGGCGTGAAGTTTATCGAAAGCGGGTTCTCCTAATCCTATGGGACATCCCTTTATTACACAGGCTATAACACCGCCTATGGTGTCACCTTCGGCTTTTACCTCGGTGATAAGTTGTGCCATTTTTTCGGCATATGCTGCATCTGGGCAACGAACATCGTTGCTCTCTGTCAGGTCGAGGTTGTAATCTTTGTAAGTTCCCGGCAACACAATGCTGCCTACCTGTTGGGTATAGGCCTGAATGCTTACGCCCAACTTATTAAGGGCCAGTTTGGCAAAGGCACCTGCTACAACCCTACTGATGGTTTCACGGGCAGAACTTCTGCCGCCGCCGCGATGGTCTCGGATTCCGTATTTCTGAGTGTAGGTAAAGTCGGCATGACTGGGCCGGAAAACATTTCGCATATTCTCGTAATCCTGACTGTGCTGGTTGGTATTACGTACCACGAATCCTATTGGCTGCCCCGTGGTTTTGCCCTCGAAGATACCACTTAGCAACTCCACCTTGTCAGCCTCGTTACGGGCTGTGGTAAGTTTACTCTGACCAGGACGACGACGGTTTAATTCGCTTTGGATGAAATCCTCATCCACAGGAATGCCTGCCGGCATCCCGTCAATTACTCCACCTATGGCTGCTCCGTGGCTCTCACCAAAGGTGGTTATGCGAAATATCTGTCCGAATGAGTTCATTTTAGACCTTAAACTCTAAACATTAAACTATTAACTTTATCCGTTGCAGCCGTCACAACCACCTTCACCGCAACTGCCGCAACTGCCGCAACTGCCGCCGCTGCAGCCTCCACAGCCACCAGAACAACCACCGCCTGTCATTACGTTCAGGGCATCCTGAATCTCTTCGTTTGTAGCCAGACGGCTTTCTATAACCTTACCCACAAAGTTCAGTTCCTTGCCGGCAAGGGGGTGGTTCAGGTCAACCGTAATTTCCTTTTCCGTAATCTCTGTGATGGTGCCGTTGAAGCGTTCGCCATCGGCATTCTGCAGAGGCACTACTGCACCTTCGTAGATGTAGCGCGAATCTATTTTGCCGTTAATCTTGAAGATGTCGGCTGATACCTTCTGGACCGCCTCAGGAACAAAGGGACCGTAAGCTTCTTCGGTACCCAGTTTGATATCAAATTCGGATCCGGGAGCCAGAGGTGAAATCTGTGCCTCGAAGGCATCCAGTGTCATGCCAAGGGCTGAGATAAACTGGAAGGGGCGCTCCTCTGTTGCTTCTTCTATTAGTTCATGGTCGTTGTCCTGCATGGGGGTAAACAACTTATAAGCTACGGTAATGTATTTGTTTTCTGCCATTGTATTTGTACTGTTTGTAATAAAATGTGGGTGCAAAGGTAATGCATTTTTTTGATATGGCGAAGATTATGCAAGTCTATTTATGTCCTTGGGTATGAGAAATATACCTAAACGTCGTTTTTGAAGGGCATTATTGTTTAGGGGGGCTTGCGGAAGGTTGAAATTGACAGGTCGAAAAACAGTGAGAACGTAAGTACGATACTCAGAGCCACCTCGAATTGTGTGTGTAAAGTGGAAGGGATGAGCTTTTTTTAGCAAATAATGAGCGGATAAGGTAAATATTCGTGTTTGGAGTACTTGTTTTGCATCTTATATTCTTATCTTTGTACCTTGAAATAAAGAAATAACATCACTATGACTGCAAAGAGTCACCTTTTTCTTTCTAATGAGACAATATTGCGCACTTTATGCCGTGAAGTCCACGAATGTCTTACACAAAACATCCTGCCATTCTGGCTAAATAATATGCTTGACGCAAAACAGGGCGGCTGGTATGGACGGATGACGGGAAAGGGCCTGATAGAGGAGAATGCCCCACGCGGTGCCATCCTCTATGCCCGGTTGCTTTGGACAATGAGCGCAGCATACAGAGTGCTTTCTGACCGCTCCTACCTGGATGCTGCCACTATGACAAAAGATTATATCATTGAACATTTCATGGACAAGGAATATGGTGGCACGTTCTGGAGTGTTACGGCAGATGGACAGCCACTTGATACCAAGAAACAGTTCTATGCCCAAGGATTTATGCTATATGGCTTTACTGAATATGTTAGAGCCACAGGCGACGAGGAGGCCATGCAAATTGCTTTCCAGCTTTTCGACATCATTGAAACTCATGCCTGGGACATCAATTATGGAGGATATATTGAGGCCTCAAAGCGCGACTGGCAACCTATAGCCGATATGCGTCTATCAGCCAAAGACGAGAATTATCCCAAAAGCCAGAACACCCATTTGCATATCATTGAACCATATACCAATCTGCTGCGGTGCGTGATAAATAATAAAGAGGAGAAAATGCAGGCATCGATAAAAGATGCAGCAAAAAAACTGATCTATATCTTTACCTCACACATCCTAAACCCAAACACACATCATCTCGACCTCTTCTTCGATATGGACTGGACACGCCGCAGCACTACCGAAAGCTATGGCCACGACATAGAGTGCTCGTGGTTGTTACATGAAGCTGCACATGTATTAGGCGACTCCAATATCCTAAATAAAGTTGAACCCATCGTATGTGAGGTGGCAAAGGCCAGCGAGAAAGGATTACAAGCTGACGGTTCTATGATATACGAGGGAGAGCCTGACGGCTCGCATTTCGACCGTGACAGGCATTGGTGGGTACAAGCCGAAGCGGTCGTGGGTTTCTTTAATGTCTATCAGCATTTTGGTGATGAGATGGCATTGGATAAGGCTTTGCTATTATGGGGGTACATCAAGAACCGACTCATCGACCATGAGCATGGCGAATGGTACTGGAGCATCCACGAGGATGGCAGTGTGAACCTCAATGACGACCATGCCGGTTTCTGGAAATGTCCTTATCATAATGGCCGCATGTGCATGGAACTCATAGAAAGAATCGAAGCAATGCTCGGAACCTTAAAATCATAAGAATGAAAAACCAAGATATACCTCATGAATCTCCTGTAATACGCGAGATAACTCCGCTCAGTAACAACGACTGCTTTTATCTGGCTGATCGTCATAAATCTACGTTTGACTTCCCTATTCACAGTCACCCGGAATACGAACTGAATTTTATTGGAAACGGTGCCGGAATAAGGCGTACGGTAGGTGACCACAGCGAGACAGTCGGGAACGTTGACTTGGTGCTCATTGCAAGTCCCAATCTGGAACATGTTTGGGAACAGGGTGACTGTCACAATACGAACATCAGGGAAATCACCATCCAGTTTACATCCGATATGCTACCGGAAAGTCTGTTAAGCAAGAACCAGTTCCATTCTATCCGGCAAATGCTTGAACGTGCCCGCTGCGGTCTTGCCTTTTCACAACACACTATCATGAAGGTATATGGCAGACTGGATGAATTGACTCACCAGAAAAACGGTTTCCAAGCCGTTTTGGATTTGCTGGAATTGCTGTACGAACTTTCCCTATCTGACGATAGCCGGACACTTTCCAGCTCTTCATTTGCCCGCATCGAAACGCGGAGTGAAAGTCAGCGCGTTACAAAGGTTCAGAAATATATTGCCCAACATTACAACGAAGACATCCGCTTAGAGACATTGGCAGACCTGGTAGGCATGACACCTGTAGCCTTTTCGCGCTTCTTTCATCAGCGTACAGGCCGGACTCTTTCTAACTACATTATTGATATTCGCATCGGAACAGCTGCACGCCTTCTTATTAACTCTGACCAGACAGTGGCAGAGATCTGTTACGATTGCGGGTTTAACACGTTGTCCAACTTCAACCGTCTTTTCCGAAAACACAAGGGTTGTTCTCCTTCTATATTCCGGGAAAACTTCTATAAGAAAAAAATCATCATTTGACACGGCTGAGTCATGAATGGTTAAAAAAGAGTCATATCCCTGACCGTTTATGTGCGTATCTTTGCAGCAGAGATAGAGAAAAACTCTCTTTCATAACCAATAAGTTGTAATGAATATATGAAACGTTTATTCTTTTCCCTGTTCCTATTGGCAACACTCGGTGCTGCTGCACAGACAGAGATTATGCAACAGCCTATTGACCGTGAAGCTAACGGGCCTACACGTCAATTATACCGTTACCTTCGTGACAAAGTGTGGGGACAAAAAGTGCTCTCCGGTTGTCAGGCACGTTGGGATTATAATATCACAGATGCAGAGGGCATAAAAGAACGTTCTGGACGCTATCCTGCCATTAATATCTTCGACTTTCAGCACTTTCGGCAGCGCAATCTCAATTATATGGGGCCAACGGCTAAGAATTGGCACAAAGAAGGAGGTATTGTCGGTTTTATATGGCATTGGAGTGTTCCCGTAAGCCCGGATTTGTTATCTAAAGATGGTTATGCATTTTACTCTCCGACAGGGGCACAAGGACGACCTGGTACACTTTTCTCACCACGCCGTGCCTTGCAGAACGGAACGCCAGAGCAACGTATTATTAATGAGAATTTAGATACTATAGTAAATTACTTGCTATACTACCAGCAGCAGGGCATCCCTATCTTATGGCGTCCCTTCCACGAAGCAGCTGGCAATACTAATCGTGGAGGTAAAGCATGGTTCTGGTGGGGTAATGATGGAGCTGAGGCCTTCAAGCAACTCTATCTCTACACCCAACGTTACCTGATGGAACACGGTGTACATAACCTTATATATATATGGACCTCCGAATTAGATGATGATGATTGGTACCCAGGCGATGAGTATGTTGATATTATTGCACGCGACCAGTATCATATACCTTCCCAACATGATTCCTTCAAGGAGCAGTTCGACTTACTTCGCAGGAAATACCCGTCGAAAATGCTTGCTTTAGCTGAATGCGATTGTGTGCCAAGTGCAGAGGCGATGGAAAAGGATAATGCCAAATGGCTATTTGTTGCTCCTTGGACTACACCATTCGTGTTCAGTCGTCAAAACGATGATGCTTTTTGGAAGAAATTCCACTCAGAGACTCTCATTCTTACTCGCGACGAAGTGAACCGGGCAGGAACATATCAACTGGAAATCAACAAAGAAAGCGGAATATACAGGAAAGGAGAAAAAGCCATCATCACCTGTCATACCGATGCTGTTCCTTTGGATTCTGTTCGGGTTAGGGTTTATCATAACAACCAGTTGAACCGTGAATACAGCCTGTTGCCTACAACTCCTAACTTCATCACTATGGAACAAACGCTTGACAGCACATGCGCTGTAAGTGTTGAGGTACATGAGAACAACGGAAAACCATCTTCTATAGGATATCTGGTAGCACCTGAGGGATTCCGTTCCGGTTACAGCGAGCCCTCCGACCTGATGCAGTACTGGGATAACCAGAGAAAGTTACTCAAGGCACTTCCTATGCAAGTAAAAACAGCCAACCTCGAAGTACCTGAGTGGTGTCTGGGTAAATATACATGTCAGGACGTGGAAATCAACTGTCTCGGTCCGTCTCCAGTCCGTGGCTATATGGCAAAGCCTGTCAATGCCAAAAAGAAATCCCTGCCTATTATTATCCTTTGCCGTGCAGCTGGTGTCAGTGGCAACTGGTGCCGCTGTCAGGTAGACGAATGTGTCGGTAATGCCGCAAAGGGTAACGGCGCCTTAAGTCTGGATCTGAATGCGCACGGGATGCTGAACGGGCAGGATGATGACTATTACAAAATGCTGGAGAACGGACTTCTGCACAACTATTTCGAGCACAATGCAGCTGACCGTGAGACATATTACTTCAAAGGAATGTACCTACGCCTTATGCGTGCCATCGAGTACATGACGCGCCAACCGGAATGGGATGGCCGTCGCATTCTAGTTGTTGGTGAAAGCCAGGGAGGCGGACAGGCTGTAGCAGCTGCAGGACTTGATTCACGCGTTTCAGCTATTGTGCTTAATGTGCCTGCCATGCAAGACCTTGGAGGTGCCCGTGTCGGTCGCCGGAGCGGATGGCCACAACCCATAGAAAACCATCAGCATCTCTCACAATCCCAACTGGATGCTACACTTCCCTATTTCGATGGGTCACAGTTTATTCGTCATTCCAAGGCGGAGATCTATTGTGAAATAGGACTCATAGACACCACTTGCCCACCCTCAGCCATATGGTCATCGCTCAACAATGCAAAGGGCAAGAAGACCATCAACTGTGTACCTTACCGCACCCACGCATGGCCTTCTGGAGCATTCCGTCAGCCGTGGGAACAGAAATACCTTCGCCCACGTGAGGCATTCATCAACGATTATCTCAAGTAAAATATGAAACGATTCATCTTATCTATAACATTCATATCTGTATGCGTCTGCATTTGCGCGCAGAATACAACTTCTTTTGAATCATCTTACGAGGCAGTAGAGCATATGCGACTAGGCTGGAACTTAGGCAATACGCTGGATAGTAATTCGGGCGACACGCTGAACATGTGGATTGAGCATTGGACAGACCGCACGCCTGCTGCCTACGAGAGAGCCTGGGGACAGACAGTTGTAAAACCGGAACTCTTCAAATTGTTCAAGGAAGCAGGCTTTAATGCTATCCGCGTACCCGTGACCTGGTACCCTCATATGGAAGCCAAGTTCAAATTCAGTTCTTCCAGCAATAGCTACTGGTATCCATCGAAAGACGATCTCGGCACCAAGGTGCAGGCGGCATGGATGCAACGTGTGAAGGAAATCGTGGATTATATTATAGGCCAAGATATGTATTGTATTCTTAACATCCACCATGATACAGGTGCCGCCAACACAGCATGGCTGGTAGCCGATGAAGCCACCTATACCAGCCAGCATGAACGTTTCGAAGCGATATGGCAGCAGATTGCCGAGACATTCCGCGACTATGACGAGCACCTGCTGTTCGAAGCCTACAACGAGATGTTAGACGGTGACCGTTCGTGGTGTTTTGCCTCGTTTGGTGCACCTGGAAACTATAACGCCGCCAAAGCTAAGGCGGCCTACACTGCCATCAACAATTATGCCCAGAATTTCGTAGATGCAGTCCGTGCTACCGGAGGCAACAACGCACAGCGCAATCTCGTCGTCTCCACATACGGGGCATGCAACGGAGGGGGAAACTGGAGTTCCCATCTGCAAGACCCACTCAAGGAAATGCTACTGCCCAACGACCCTGCCGGCGAAGGACACATTATCTTCGAGGTGCATAGTTATCCCGAAGTCAAGAATCTCAACAATGCCAAGAACGAGCTACAAAACAACATTAATGACCTCAAGAAGTATCTGGTGAAGAAAGGTGCACCTGTCATCTTCGGTGAATGGGGAACAAGTACAGAAAAAGCTTACGAGAACTACCGCAACAACATGCTTGAATTTGCTCGCTATTTTGTACAGCAGACCAAGCAAGCTGGGATGGGCACCTTCTACTGGATGGGGCTCTCAGACGGAACTGACCGGGATAATCCAGTCTTCACGCAACCCGACCTTGTAGATGCCATCACCAAGGGCTACTATGGTGACGGCGGTTATGCCGATGGCATTAGATCAACCTCCAATTCCACTGGAAAAGATAAGTGGAAGGATGAAAGATGCTATGACCTGAAAGGCTGCCGTATCACAAATTCAACCGAGCAATCTGGTATAATTATTAGAAATGGTAAGAAAGTAATCAGGCAATAAGATGAGAAAGACATCATTTATATATATCCTGCTGATGCTATTCATTGTGAGCGGCATTTCAGCACAGGAATCCCGCCAGTTGTCGCCAGAGGCTGAGGCTCTGCTGCAGTATCTGAAGGAGATTGAAGGCGAGAAAACACTTTCGGGAACTACTGCCAACGTAAACTGGAACATCAACGAGGCCAAGTGGGTAAACAAGCACACAGGCAAATGGCCGGCGCTGAATTTCTTTGATTTCATCCACCTTCCTTTCTCGCCATCCAACTGGATTGACTACAGTAATATCACCGAAGTCTATAACTGGCATAAAAATGGTGGCATCGTAGGTTGTATGTGGCATTGGAACATGCCAACCAACGATGGTCAGGACTGGACCTGCACGCCAGGTACGGGTAACAAAGAAACCGGCTTTGATGTCCGAAAGATCTTCGAGCCCGAGTCGGCTGAGTATAAGCAGATGATGAATGACATTGATAAGGTAGCCTCTACTCTTAAAAAACTCAAACAACGGAAAATTCCCGTGTTGTGGCGTCCATTACACGAGGCAGGTGGCCAATGGTTCTGGTGGGGACTTGATGCAGAGGCTTGTAACGAACTGTGGCGAGTGATGTACAAAAGATTCCATGAAGCCGGGCTCAACAACCTAATATGGGTATGGACGTCAGCAGCTGCATGGAACAGACCTTATAGCGAAGGCTACAAATGGTATCCGGGAGATGAATATGTGGATATTGTGGGAATAGATATCTACAACAACAGCAGCGCCAGTAATATCTATTCAACTTGCTACAAGATGCTTAGGAAAAAATCACCAGACAAGCTCATTGCTCTCACTGAGTGCGGCAGTCTGGCACCTATCAGTCAACAATGGAAAGCAGGCGCAAGATGGCTCTATTTTGCACCATGGTATGATTATGAACGCACCAATAATACAAGCAGCGAGGCCTTCAAGAGTACTGAGCACCAGCACTGCAACGTGGAATGGTGGAACGATGCATTCTCTAACGATTACGTGCTCACGCGTGACGAGTTCAAGCGCGATTTGCAGACAAGAATAAATTCTGTACATTCCAATACTCCTACAGCAATCCAGGGAAGTTATAACATTCTGGGGACTCCGTGGAATAAAGGCTCTAAAGGTATCAACATTGTTAATGGGAAAAAATATATTAGAAAATAATGAGAAATCTGTTATTGCTGGCAATTGGCCTTCTCGCATTTCCGAAAACCGATGCCCAAATTATTAAAGTTAGTCCGCAGGCTACCTCCTGTTCTCTTTACCAGCGCGTGGATATAGATGTGGAGTTGAAAGGTGATTGGGAGAATCCCTACAGACAGGAAGAGGCGCGTCTTGATATGGTGGTGACGACACCCGATGGCATGAACAGTGTTGTACCGGCATTCTTCGTCAATGGAGAGTCTGGCAAGAAAAGCCATTGGATGGTCAGATACACACCTCAGACCAAAGGACAGCTCACCTATTTCCTGCGTTATGTTCAACCTGGGATGGAGTCTGTTTCGCAATCGTACACACTTACTGTGGAAGATGGCAATGGTCACGGTTTCCTGCATACCGCCGACGATTGGACGCTGCGATATGATGACGGTACTCCTTTCCGTGGCATAGGCGAGAATATCTGTTGGGAGTCAAGAGCGAGCGATGACTCTAAGTACTTCAAAACATTACATGAACAGCATGAAAGGTTCAACTATCCGGCTATGCTGCCGAAGTTTGCTGAAAACGGAGGAAACTTCACGCGTATATGGATGTGCTCATGGAATTTTCCTATCGATAAGAAGAACAACTTCAACAATCCTCGCTATGAGGCATGCGATGGTCCTGTCAACCCCAGTGCCGTAAAGCGTCTGGACGAGACTGTCGAGCTGTGCGAGAAGCATGGAATAAAGATTATGCTCTGTATCGGAGCTGGTGAGGCACGCACCAATGGCGAGTTCTTTGTAAGCGAGAAGGCAAAGGCCGCTCACCGTAATCGTCTTCGCTATATCGTTGCCCGTTGGGGATATAGCGAGGCCATTGCAATGTGGGAATTTTTCAATGAGATTGACAATATCCAATACCACGACAGGAATAATCCTATCCCCGCGAAGGACATTGTCAACTGGCATGCCCACATGGCTCGTTACATCAAGAGCATTGATGCCTACAAGCATATCGTGACAACGTCTATCTCACACCGCGACCTGGAAGGACTAAACTCCATTGCTGACATGGATATCAACCAGAAGCATATCTATAACAATACCTCTGTCATTCCCCAAACCATCAAGGACTATGCCCGGAAATTCGGGAAGCCATACATCATAGGCGAATTCGGTTACGAGTGGGACTGGTCGAAGAATTTCGATGATTTCGCTGATGGCATGGATATGGATTTCCGTCGTGGTCTATGGTATGGACTGTTCTCGCCAACCCCGGTAACCCCCATGAGCTGGTGGTGGGAGTATTTCGACAATCGCAATATGCAGCGCTTTTTCCGTGCTCCCGCCATGATTAATAAAGAAATGATAGAGAGCGGTAATGGCAGCTTTGTGCCATGCGAGGCAAGTGCAGACAATGGTCAGGCGTTTGCCGTGAAGTGTGGAAAGAAGACCTACGTTTATCTCTTCAATGACTCTAAAAGTGCCATGAAGAAAGTGCAGGTTGAAGCCGGCGGCACACTACACGAATTGGATATTGAAAGAGCTGTATGGGGTAAGGGCAGAAAGTGTGAAGGCACAATCAGCACCTCCGTAAAACCTAACGCCGAGAAAGTCTTTGTTATTGAATTGTGAATACATTCAAGCATAAAAATATGAAACAGTTATCCCTTCTCACCCTATTGTTGGCACTGACCATGAATGCCACAAGTGCCGTACAAACCATTCGCATTAAGAATCTCCAGCAAGGCAAACAGTTTGACGGCATTGGAGCCGTGAATGGAGGAGGTGCCACCTCTGTATTGCTGAAGGATTATCCTGAGCCATGGCGCTCACAGATTATGGACATGGTATATAAACCAATGTTCGGTGCATCTGTCAGTGCACTCCTCGTTGAAATACCCGGTGACGGCAATTCTACCCAAGGCTCCATGCCCTCTCACGCCCACGAACCTGGCGATGCCAATTTCCTTCGCGGCTACATGTGGTGGGTGATGCAGGAGACCAAGCGGCGCAACCCCGGATTGGCTCTTGATGCTACAGCGTGGAGCGCCCCCGCCTGGGTGGGCAACTTCTGGAGCGACGACATGGTGGACTACTACATCTCCTGGCTCCAGGGACTGCGCCATGTGCACGGCCTCGAGCTTGATGCCCTGGGTTGTCACAATGAGAAAGGCTGGGACGCCAACTTCGCCAAGCACTTGCGCAAGGCCATGAACGAACGCGGCTTCCGCGATGTCAAGCTCCACGGCTTCGGCAACTGGGGCCGTCAGAAGATGGATTTCCTCAAGCGCATGCAGGAGGATGAAGAGCTGCGCGATGCCCTCGACGCCGTTTGTGCCCACACCTACAGCGAGATACAGCTGACACCCGAGCAACGCAAGATAGCAGAGGATATGGGCAAACCTATCTGGAACAGCGAAGATCACGTGTATCTGCCAGGCTTTGATTGCCTTATCAGTATCGTACATTGTTTTAACCAGAATTATATCGTCAGCGGCGCCACCAAGGTTATCAACTGGTATGACATAGGGGCCACTTATCCGTTGGAGCCATATAGCAAGGAACCACCCATGCTGCTGGCCCAAGAACCATGGAGCGGACATTACACAGTGCGTGATGCGTTATGGGGATATGCTCACTACGGACAGTTCACACGTGTAGGCTGGCGTTATATCGATGACGGTTGTATGAATTTACCAGACGGCGGTTCTATGGTAACCATGCGCGACCCGAAGACAGGTGACTATAGCATCATAGCCGAGACAAAGGGAGCGAAGAAGGCACAGACAATTAAGATTACGGTGGATGACGGACTGTCCAAGGGAAAACTTTGTGTATGGTATAGCGACTCTCTGCAACAATTTGTACGTCTGAAAGACATCACACCCAAGGGAGGGAGTTTTTCTTTTACCATGAAACCAGATGCAGTCTATTCGCTTTCTACAACGACAGGACAACAGAAAGGTTCCTTCTCAAACATTCCTTCATCTAAGCCCTTCCCTATACCATACGAAGATAACTTTGAACAATACACGAATGCTTCGGAGTGGGGCTATTTGCCTCACTATCTGGCAGATTTGATCGGATGCTTTGAGTTAAGACCCACTCCCGCTCCAAACCCTAAACTCTCAACTCTAAACTCCAATACCTGTATCCAGCAGGTAGTTGGTTCCCATACACTCAGCTGGGCTCCAGAATGGCATCACTATACCATCCTGGGAGATGCCAATTGGACTGATTATGAGATAAGTGCCGATGTCTATCTGAATCCTGGCGACCAGGCTGGAGTAATGGGACGCCTCTGCGATGTAGGTTCTGGATACGGTATTTGGGCCAAAGGATACTACCTGAAGATGGACGACAAAGGGAAGGTAACACTTATCCTGACTCGTGGAAAACGTGACCAGAAGGAACTTATTGGCGACAAAGAACAGCAGGCAATCATTCTGGCTCGAAAGGATGTGGAGATTGGCGGTGAATATACACTCGACGAAACACTGGTAAACGGCATTGCTCCATGTCAATGGCATAACCTGAAGTTACGCTTCGAGAATGACCGGATAACGGGATTCGTTGATGGCATGGAAGTGGTACGTGCTAAATCTGATCATTACGGTAAGGGAATGGCCGGACTTATTGCCCCGCTTTTGGAAAGAAGTGTATCTACACCTTACTTCGACAACTTGCGTATCGTTCCTCTTGGACGCACACATGCTACAGAGACCGCCATTCCGTCTATACAGCCTATTTACCCTGCGTCAGCTAACTATAATGGGCGGCAAGCTTTATTACAAAGATTAAGACATCTTAGCAAAAAGGGTATTATGTTCGGTCACCAAGACGATCCATTCTACGGTCTTGGTTGGCAGTGGGAACGCGGCAGAAGCGATGTGCTTGAAGTCTGTGGCGACTATCCAGCTGTTATGGGCTTCGAACTGGGAGGTATCGAGTTGGGCGATGTCAAGAGTTTGGACAGCGTACCTTTTTCCCGTCTTCGTGAAGAATTGTTAGCCCACGTACGTCGAGGTGGTATCGCAACCATCTCATGGCATCCGCGCAACCCGCTGACTGGAGGAACGGCCTGGGATAACAAGGACAAAACGGTAGTTCGCAGCATACTGCCTGGCGGTAGCCAGCACCAGAAGTTCCAAACATGGATGCAGCGCTTGTCAGCATTCCTTCTGTCACTGAGTGATGAGCATGGGAAGCCCGTACCTTTCATTTTCCGTCCTTGGCACGAGAATAGTGGAGGATGGTTCTGGTGGGGAAAAGGACTTTGTACAGCAGAGGAATACAAGGCGCTTTGGGCTATGCTACAGGACAAACTTTTGACTGATGGGTTGACTAATATCGTATGGAGTTGGAGTCCCAACTTTGGAATGAAGGAGGATGATATGAATTCTTACCCCGGTGACAGCCGCGTAGATATCATAGGCCTGGATGCTTACCAACAGTCTCATGACGAGAAAGCGTTTGCGAATACGCTCAATAACGACCTGACTCGGTTATGCAATTATGCCAAGCAGCACAACCGCCTCGTGGCGCTGACAGAATGCGGTTACCAAAATCTGCCAGACCCTACATGGTGGACACGTGTTCTGAAACCGCAAATCGAGAAATATCCCCTCAGTTATTTCCTTGTCTGGCGTAATGCAGACTACCGCCAATACTTTGCTCCCGCACCTAACACAAAGGATGCACCGGATTTCCGTAAAATGGTCGAAAACAAAAAAATACTTATGCTTAACGATATCAAGTAGTAATATGGATTTTAAGGAAAGAATGATAATAATACGCCAGCAACACGAGGAATTGCTGACGCGAGAGAACAAACCGGTAGAACACTTGGGTAACGGAATATACCAGAAGTACCAGTTCCCCATACTCACCGCCGATCATACACCCTTGGAGTGGCGCTATGATTTTTCGGAGCAGGACAACCCCTTCCTCATGCAACGCATCATGATGAATGCTGTGCTGAACGCAGGTGCCATCAAACTAAATGGGCGTTACCTGTTGGTTTGTCGTGTCGAGGGTGCCGACCGCAAGAGTTTCTTTGCTGTGGCCGAATCGCCTAACGGCATAGACAACTTCCGTTTTTGGGACGAACCCATTACGATGCCAGAGGACATTATTCCTGCTACCAATGTCTATGATATACGCCTGACGCAGCATGAAGACGGATGGATTTACGGTGTGTTCTGTGCCGAACGTCACGATGATTCACAGCCGGGCAACTTAAGTGCTGCTACAGCCACTGCCGCCATCGCACGAACGAAAGACCTCATCAACTGGGAACGTCTGCCCGACCTTAAAAGCCGCAGCCAGCAGCGCAATGTGGTGCTTCATCCAGAATTCATCCGTACACGAATGGTAAATGGTAAATGTGTAAATGGTAAATGGTACGCCTTCTACACCCGTCCGCAGGATGGCTTCATCGATACAGGTTCTGGCGGTGGAATTGGTTGGGCGTTGGTGGAAGACATTACACATGCAGAAGTCAAAGAGGAAATTATCATCAATCCACGGCACTATCACACCATTCAGGAGGTGAAGAACGGGGAAGGACCGGCTCCGCTGAAGACAGCGAAGGGCTGGTTGCATCTGGCACACGGCGTTCGAGGGACAGCCGATGGTCTGCGCTACGTATTGTATTTGTATATGACAGCCCTTGACGATCCCACATGTGTGATTGCACAACCTGGCGGCTGGTTCCTGGTACCCGAAGGAAGGGAGTATGTGGGCGATGTTATGAATGTAGCCTTCTCCAACGGCTGGATTCTGGATGATGACGGGCGCGTCCTTATCTATTACGCCACCGCAGACACCCGCCTCCATGTGGCAGTCAGTTCGCTCAACCGACTCATTGACTATTGCATGAACACCCCCAAGGACGGACTTACAACAGCAGCAAGCGTAGAAACCATCAAGCAACTCATCCGCAAGAATCATGGCAAGCTTAAGTGAAAAAATAGGTTATGGCTTCGGCGATATGTCATCGTCGATGTTTTGGAAGGTATTCTCGTATTATCTGCCCTTCTTCTACTCTAATGTCTTTGGGCTGAGCCTTGTGGATGCAGGCGTGTTGGTACTAGTCACTCGCATCTGGGATGCTGTCAGCGACCCTATGATGGGAATTATTGCCGACCGCACGCAGACACGCTGGGGAAAGTATCGTCCCTATCTGCTTTGGGTAGCGCCTTTGTTCAGCATCGCGGGTATTTTGTTATTCACTACACCTGATTGGTCGTATGGTGCCAAGCTCATCTATGCCTATGTCACCTACATCTTTATGATGACTGTCTATACAGCCATCAATGTACCTTATGGGGCCATGTTAGGGGTGATGACAGACGATTCGCAAGAGAAAACCGTCTTTTCCTCCTTCCGCATGTTCTTTGCCTATGGAGGTTCCTTCGTTGCTTTAGCTGCATGGGAACCGCTGGTAAACTTTTTTAAGGCAGAATCCACTGTTACTACTGCATGGCAATACGCCATGATGGTCATAGCTCTTGCCTGCCTTGTGCTTTTCATACTTACCTTCCTGCTAACAAGGGAGAGGTTGAAGACCGTAAGTACCGTCTCGGTGGGCAAGGATTTTCACTCGTTGCTCAGCAACCGACCTTGGTGGCTGCTCATTGGTGCTGCCCTCTGTTTTAATCTCTTCAATACGGTTCGCGGTGCTACCGTCGCTTACTTTTTTGCCGACATAATAGGTTTCGGCAGGACCCTTGACTTTCAACTCTCAACTCTCAGCTTTCAACTGTTGTTTTACGCAGGATTATTCCTGAGTGTGGGCGAGGTTGCCAACATGCTGGGTGTTGCCTGTACTGTTCCTCTTGCCCGACGTATGGGAAAGAAATCGTTGTTTATGACGGTAAATGCATTACTTGTCCTTCTCAGCATTGCCTTTTTCTTCATCCCTGTTTCGCCGACAGGTTTCTGGCTGATGCTCTTTCTCCAGATATTCATCAGCATCCTAACAGGCATTATGTCTCCACTTGTTTGGTCGATGTATGCCGATGTTAGCGACTATGCAGAGTTGCATTACCACACTGCCAGTACCGGCCTTATCTTCTCCAGCAGTTCCATGGCACAGAAATTTGGTGGAGCTATTGGAGGAGCAGCCGTACTTTGGCTCCTTTCGGCCTGTGGCTACATACCGCGTACCGATGAACAGTTAGTCGGTCAGGTCCTTGTCTCCCAGCCAGAATCTGCTCTCCTCTGCCTACGTATGCTTATGTCTTTCATCCCCGCCATCGTAGCTCTTATAGCTATTTTTATCTGTCACTTTTATCCCTTGACAGCCGACCGCATGACGGACATCAACCGACAACTGAAGGAAGCCCGTCAGTAGGGCAGTGAAGGAAGTCATCATTGTTGTCTAATGTGCTTTTTTTTGCTCCACGAAACCATCTCCACGGATTGTCTGCAGCTCCTGCCGGATTAACTTTGTATGGGGGGCTTCATGATTAAATGACATGATTTTATGCAAATAGATGTTCATTTGCTGCCAAATGAGCATAAATATCTTGTAAATTGTTGCATAAAAGAATGAATTTGATTAATTTTGCGCCTTCATTATAATAAGGTAAGGAGAAAAAGAAATGAAACATCAACTGAGGAGTGCCGTTTGTACAGAGGGGCGCCGCATGGCAGGAGCCCGTGCCCTATGGGTGGCAAATGGTATGAAACGCGAGCAGTTTGGCAAACCTATCATTGCCATAGTGAACTCATTTACGCAGTTTGTGCCTGGCCACACCCATCTGCATGAGATAGGCCAGATTGTGAAAGCCGAGATAGAAGAACTGGGCTGCTATGCTGCCGAGTTTAACACAATTGCCGTGGATGACGGAATTGCCATGGGGCACGATGGTATGCTGTACTCACTGCCCTCACGTGACATTATTGCCGACTCGGTAGAATATATGGTGAATGCCCACAAAGCCGACGCTATGGTGTGCATCAGTAACTGCGATAAGGTTACGCCTGGTATGCTGATGGCAGCCATGCGACTGAATATCCCTGCCGTCTTTGTAAGTGGCGGTCCCATGGAATCCCATAAGATTAATGGTGAGAATGCCGACTTGATTACCGCCATGGTAAAGGGTGGTGATCCCACCGTGAGTGACGAGGAACTGGAGGTGGTAGAACACAGCGCCTGCCCTGGTTGTGGTGCTTGCTCTGGTATGTTCACAGCCAACTCTATGAACTCACTGACAGAGGCTTTGGGCTTATCACTGCCTGGTAACGGTAGCATTTTAGCTACTCACGTGAATCGTGTTCAGCTGTTCAGGGATGCAGCCAAGTTGATTGTGAAGAATGCCTTTGCCTATTACGAAGATGGCGATGAGAGCGTTCTGCCTCGCAGTATCGCTACCCGTTCAGCATTCCTTAACGCTATGACGTTGGATATCGCCATGGGTGCCTCTACCAATACCGTACTTCACCTGTTGGCTGTTGCCCAAGAGGGTGGTGTGGACTTTAAGATGAGCGATATAGATGCCCTTTCTCGTAAAGTACCTTTCCTCTGCAAGTTGGCTCCTAACTGGCAGAAATACAGCATTCAGGAGGAAAACCGTGCAGGTGGTATCTTAGGTATCTTGGGCGAGTTGGCAAAGGGCAATTTGCTCGACCTTACCTGCAAGCGTGTGAATGGCGCTACCTTGGCTGAGGATATCAGGAAATATTCTATCACAGGTGAGACCATCGATCCAGAGGCTGACCGTATCTATCACAGTGCCCCCGGTGGTAAGTTCTCTACCAAGATGGGCTCGCAGAATACACGTTGGGAAAGTTTGGATACCGACCGCAAGAACGGTTGTATTCGTGACATAGAACATGCTTACACCAAGGATGGCGGAATGGCAGTCCTGTTTGGTAATATTGCTCAGGACGGTTGTGTGGTAAAGACTGCCGGTGTAGCTCCTGAACTTTGGCACTTCGAGGGTCCTGCCGTATGTTTCGACTCTCAGGAAGATGCCTGCGAGGGTATTCTCGGCGGAAAGGTAAAGAAGGGCGACTGTGTGGTTATTACGCACGAAGGTCCCAAGGGAGGTCCTGGTATGCAGGAGATGCTTTATCCAACATCATACATCAAAAGTATGCACATGGGTAAGGAATGTGCCCTTATCACAGACGGGCGTTTCTCTGGTGGAACAAGTGGCCTAAGTATCGGACATATCTCTCCAGAGGCAGCCAGCGGCGGTAACATCGGTAAGATTAAGGATGGCGATATCATTGTTATTGATATTCCTTCTCGTTCTATAAATGTGAAACTTACAGACGAAGAGTTGGCTGCACGTCCACAGCAACCGCTGAAGCGTAAGAGAGTGGTATCAAAAGCCTTGCAACATTATGCAAAGAGTGTAAGCAGTGCAGATAAAGGAGGGGTTAGAATTTAAAAGTCCCCTCCAAACCTCCCCGAGGGGAGGCTTTCAATTCAACTGGTGACAATGAAGTATCCTTATCAAACTGCTAACCCAATGACGTATGGCTTACTTAAGGAATTTGCTGCAAAGAATCGTGCTATTCCAACAGAGGCTGAGGCGTTAATCTGGAATTATCTGCGGGGATGTCAACAAGGTGTAAAATTTCAACAACAACACATAATTGGAGATTATATTGCAGATTTTGCATGTGTGTCAAAGAAATTAATTATTGAGATTGATGGGTTATATCATTCATTACCAGAGCAAAAGATAAGTGATGAAGAAAGAACCAAATGGTTGGAAAGGGAAGGATGGACGGTAATACGTTTTACTAATGAAGAGATTTTCTCTAATTTAGAAAAAGTGATAGAAAGAATAAGTTATGAACAAGAAAATAGATAATCCCTCCCCTCGGGGAGGTCAGGTAGGGGCTCTTATCTCTGGCGCAGAGGCAATGATGCGTAGCTTGGAGAATCAGGGAGTGGATGTGCTCTTTGGTTATCCTGGAGGTGCCATCATGCCCACTTACGATGCACTTTATGATCATAAAGACAAATTACATCATATCTTGGTGCGCCACGAACAGGCTGCCGTACATGCTGCTCAGGGCTATGCCCGCGTGAGTGGTAAGGTGGGTTGCGCCATCGTTACCAGCGGTCCTGGTGCCATGAATACCATTACAGGGGTGGCTGATGCCCTGATGGATTCCACGCCTCTGGTGGTTATCTGCGGTCAGGTGGGAGCTGCCATGCTGGGTACAGATGCCTTTCAGGAGGTTGACGTAGTAGGTGTCACACAACCTATCACCAAGTGGAACTATCAAATCCGTCGCGCCGAGGATATTGCCTGGGCTGTGGCCCGTGCCTTCTTCATTGCCAGTAGCGGAAGACCCGGTCCTGTGGTGCTGGACTTTACCAAGAATGCCCAGACGGCGATGATAGAGTATCAGCCTCAGACTATCGACTTCATCCGCAGCTATAACCCCAATCCTCAGCCTGCAGATGGTGCTATAAAGAAGGCTGCTCAGATGATTAACGAAAGTGTGAAGCCTTTCATGCTTGTGGGGCAAGGCGTGGAGTTGGCCGATGCACGTAAGGAACTGTTGGCACTTTGCGAGAAGGCTCAGATACCTTTCGCAACAACTTTCCTCGGTCTTTCTGCTGTCCCATCAGACCATCCGCTGAATATGGGACGTTTGGGTATGCATGGTAATTTGGCTCCCAACGTAATGACCAATCAGTGCGACTTGCTGATTGCCGTTGGTATGCGTTTTGACGACCGCGTGACGGGTAACCTGAAGAACTATGCCAAGCAGGCAAAGATTATCCATCTGGAGATTGATCCCAGCGAGGTGGATAAGAATGTGAAGGTAGATCTGCCTGTTCTGGGCGACTGCAAACAGACGCTCCCTGCTATCACTAAATTTGTTGAAAAAACTACTCATAAGTCATGGATAGAAGGTTTTAAGCCTTACGACGAGAAAGAATATAATAAGGTAGTAGAACCTGCCTTGCATCCAACCGAAGGTCCGCTCTTGATGGGCGAGATAGTACGTAAGGTAAGCGATGCTGCCAACAGCGATGCCATTATGGTAACCGATGTGGGGCAGAACCAAATGTTCGGCTGCCGATACTTTAATTTCACCAAACCCCGTTCTGTAGTTACAAGCGGTGGTTGTGGAACTATGGGCTTTGGTATTCCTGCTGCCATAGGTGCTACCTTTGGTGCTCCCGACAGAACGGTTTGTATGTTCTGCGGTGACGGCGGATTCCAGATGACCATTCAGGAATTGGGTACCATTATGGAACAGCGCTGTCCCGTTAAGATGGTTCTGCTGAACAACAATTACTTAGGTAACGTTCGTCAGTGGCAGTATATGTTCTTCAACAAACGATATTCCTTTACTCCTATGCTGAATCCCGATTACGAGAAAATTGCTGCGGGTTACGGTATTCCCTGTAAGACGGTTATCGACAGAAAGGACCTGGATGCTGCCATCAGCGAGATGCTGAGCACAGAGGGTCCGTACATCTTGCAGTGTGCCGTAAAGGAGGAGGACAATGTGTTGCCTATGACACCTCCGGGAGGTAATGTAGATGAAATGTTGTTAGAGGTGAAATAATGCCCCTCTCCCCAACCCTCCCCCAAATGGGAGGGAGGAGACGGATTAAATAGAGTATTATGAAATCAAATAAGAAAGATATAAAGTCCTCCCCTTTGGGGGAGTTAGAGAGGGGCCGTTATGGTGCTGCTGAGTGTGGCGACTGCAACTCATGCGGGAAGTGCGACGATACAAGCGTAACGGAGTCTTTTGATGCCGCAGTCAGGGCTGCAGCCTCTATCGACCGCGATTCATACGAGAAGAATCTGGCTCGTCAGCGTCAGGCTACTCTGGCAGATGATGTAAAGAGCGACGGACAGTATGAAACATTCAAGCGTAATGCTGTAGCACGCCGTTCAACAGCGGGTAAGGAAGGTTCTCTGCTTAACCACAAAGGACTGACTCTTTATACGCTGATTATATATTCCGAGAACTACGCCGGTGTACTGAACCAGATTACAGCTGTCTTTACGCGTCGTCAGGTGAACATCGAATCGCTGAATGTATGTTCGTCAAGTACTCCGGGTGTACATAAATACACCATTACCTGTTTTTGTAAGCAGGAGATGGCGGAGATGTTGTGCAAGCAGATCGAGAAGAAGATAGATGTGCTGCAGGCGAACTGTTTCCTGGAGGACGAAATCTTCATTCTGGAGACATCCTTACTTAAGCTTTCAACCCCTATAGTATTGACTAACCCTGAGATTTCCCGTATTGTACGTAGGTTCGATGCCCGTATCGTAGAGGTGAATCCCACTTACACAACAGTAGAGAAGACGGGTGTGACCAGCGATGTACTGGAGCACTTCAAGTGTCTGGATGACTTGGGCTGTGTTCTTCAGTTCGTCCGTTCTGGTCGTATTGCTATCACCAAATCGTGTGTAGAGCGCCTCGACCAGTATATTGCAAAGCGCGAGGAAGAACAGAATAATGGCCCCCTTCCAACCTCCCCGAGGGGAGGCGAGGAGTAAATCCCTCACAATGAATAAAGACTGTATAGATAATACAATTAATTCCTCCCCTCGGGGAGGTCAGGAGGGGGCTCGTATTGATTCCTACCCCTTCTACGTAGAGCCCTTTCATGTTGACTTTACGGGTCGCATCTTCATGGGCATCTTAGGCAATCACCTTCTGAATGCGGCAGGTAACCACAGCCAGAGAAGAGGGTGGGGGATAGGAGCACTCAACGAGAATCATTACACCTGGGTGCTGAGCAGGTTGAGCATAGAGATGGAGGAATTGCCCCGTCAGTATGAGCATGCCGAGGTTCAGACGTGGGTCGAGAGTGTGATGAAGCTCTTTACCAACCGTAACTTCGCTATTCTCAGACCCGATGGAACTGCTTACGGCTATGCCCGTAGTGTTTGGGCCATGATAGATATGCAGACACGCAAGCCCTGCGATTTGCTGAGTCTTTATGACGGCGACATCCTGAACTATGTGGTAGAGCCGGAGGAGAATATCTGTCCTATAGCCGGACACGGAAGATTCCGTTTCAAGGATGCTCAGCTTGTACGAACCATAGATACGTATTACAGCGATGTGGACATTAACGGACACATCAACAGCATTAAGTACATAGAGCACATCTTGGACCTCTTCCCACGTGAGAGGTATGAGCAACAGCACATTCGCAGATTCGAGATTGCCTACAAGGCAGAATCATATATGGGCGACCGATTGGGTTTCTACATCCAACCTGTTGACGAAAACGAGACAGACGTGGAAGTCAGAAAAAATGACAGCGAGGTGGTCTGTCAGGCAAAAATCTGTTTCAGATAGAGTTTATTAAATAATTATAATCCACATTAAAAAAACAAAACAATGGCAAAAATGAATTTTGGCGGTGTTATTGAAGAAGTAATGACCCGCGAAGAGTTTCCTTTGGAGAAAGCTCGTGAGATTTTGAAGGACGAGACAATAGCAGTTATCGGTTATGGTGTTCAGGGTCCTGGCCAGGCATGTAACTTGCGTGACAATGGTTTCAACGTAATTGTTGGTCAGCGTCAGGGTAAGACCTTTGAGAAGGCAATTGCCGACGGATGGGTACCTGGTGAAACTCTCTTCTCTATCGAGGAAGCTGCTACCAAGGGTACTATCGTTATGTGTCTGCTTTCTGATGCAGCCGTAATGTCTGTATGGCCTACGCTAAAGAGCTGCCTGCAGCCAGGTAATGCTCTCTACTTCTCTCATGGCTTTGCTATCACATGGAACGACCGCACCGGTTGTGTTCCTCAGAAGGATATCGATGTTATCATGGTGGCACCTAAGGGTTCTGGTACATCATTGCGTACCATGTTCCTCGAGGGTCGTGGCTTGAACAGCTCATACGCAGTATATCAGGATGCTACAGGCAAGGCTCTGGAGCGTACTTTGGCACTGGGTATTGGTATCGGTTCCGGTTATCTGTTCGAGACAACCTTCCAGCGTGAGGCAACCAGCGACCTTACTGGTGAGCGCGGTTCTCTGATGGGTGCTATTCAGGGTCTGCTCTTGGCTCAGTACGAGGTACTGCGCGAGAATGGTCACACTCCCTCCGAGGCCTTCAACGAGACCGTTGAGGAGTTGACACAGTCGCTGATGCCTCTGTTCGCTCAGAAGGGTATGGACTGGATGTATGCCAACTGCTCTACCACAGCACAGCGTGGTGCTTTGGACTGGATGGGCCCCTTCCACGATGCTATCAAGCCTGTAGTTGAGAAGCTCTACGCAAGTGTTAAGAGTGGTCATGAGGCTCAGATCAGTATCGATGCCAACTCTAAGCCCGACTACCGTGTAGGTTTGGAGAAGGAACTGGCTGCACTGCACGACAGCGAGATGTGGCGTACAGCCGAGGTTGTTCGTAAGCTTCGTCCCGAGAATAACTAATTTTCGGTTATCCATAAGACAAATAAAAGAGAGGGTGTGTCAAAGTAGGCACATCCTCTTTTTAATAAATATGAAAAACAAATTAACTAAAATGATATTAGGGACAACAGTTATATAGTTCCCTTATTTAATATTAATGCGTAATCCAAAGTTGAGGTTAAAGTTCAGCGGATAATCCTGATAGATGGTGGGAATGTCGCTGTTATTAGGGAAGTAATAGCCCAACCCAGGCTCTGCGAAGATGCTAAAACGTCTTGACAACTTATATTCTGCACCAAAGGCTGTGTTCACAGAGAACTGCCATGGTTTTTCTTCCAACATCTTTTCGATAGTTCCGCCAGCTGTTACGTAAAGGCTAAAATGCCTGTTTTTCCATAGCTGGTAACCCATGTTTATAGGCAAGCCAATGAAATTGTGTCTTTGTGTTTCGTAGCCGTTGTCCGATACCAGATGGGTATAGGTTAGTCCGCTCTCTAAACTCCAACGATTATTGAGCATGTAGCGCAATGATACGCCGACACGTATGGGCTGACGGTAGTTGGCACGTTGTTTTGACTTGCTTCTGAAGCGTGTGGATACCGAGTCTGGATTTGGGCTATAATCATATGAATCATTGAATTTGTTTTTCCGACTTACAATGACATTCGACATATAGACCTTAGCCATAAGTCGGTTCTCCTGCATCTTGTTTTGGTGCAAGTTCGTTGGGTAGATAACACGGTTAGGGTTAATGCTTGGTTCTACTTTCTGCTTTGTTTCTGGGTGCTCTGCAGGCTCGGGTGTTTCAGTACTTTGGGTAGTTTCTTCTGTTTCTGTAATACCAACAGAATCTGTAGGAATAGCCGTTCTCGTTGACGTTATCGTTGACGTTGACGTTGACGTTCCCGTTTTCGTTATCGTTGACGTTGACGTTATCGTTGACGTTGACGTTATCGTTGACGTTGACGTTGACGTTCCCTTCTGGGTTATTGCTCCTTTAGCCAATGGGGGAGAAGGTGGAGTTGAGGCCAGAGATGGGGTTGAGGAAGGAGTTTGGGTTGAGGCCAGAGATGGGGTTGAGGCTGTTTCCGGTTCTTCCTGTGACAAGTCGTGAAGGAGAGTCCAGTATCCTGTGCCGATTGTCAGTAACAGTACAGCCGCTGCTGCTATACGCCACAACCACCGTTTTTGTGGTTTGCGTTGCGCCATCGCCTGGTCTATGGCATTCCACGACACCTCAGGGGCAGTCCGCTTGTAGTCTGCCATCTTCTCTTTCAGCTGTTGTAGCCATTGTTCATTCATAGTCGTGGGTTTTATATTTGTGTTCCTTAATCATTTTGGCCAGCATAATCTTGGCCCTGTGTAGCTGTGAGGCAGAACTGTTTTCCTTTATACCCAGCATTTGGGCAATCTCCCGATGGCTCTTGCCCTCAAAGACGTAGAGGTTTAGCACCGTTCGATAGCCTGTAGGCAGTTGGCTCAGCAAATCCCTGATTTCATCTGGCGTAATATTGTTAAGGAGCGGTTCGTATTCTTCTGTATCGTCAGGTAAATCTTTTTCCAGTTGTACTTGCTGAAACTTTCCTTTTGTACGCAGGAATTTTAACGACTGGTTGACCATTACTTTGGCAGCCCAGGCCTTCAGAGAGCCTTCACCTTGATACTGGAATTCGGCTATATGAGTCAGAATACGGATGAAAGCATCTTGGAAGACATCCTTCAGGTCATCCTCATCGGCAATATAACGTGAGCAGATTCCTGCCAGATAGTCGGCGTAAAGGGAATAGAACTCACGGGCGGCAGTTTTCTCGCCGTCTTGCAATTGCTTTACCAAGCGTTGTTCTAACCCTAAAGGAACTTTCAATTTTCTCGGTCCTTTTATAGCGTAGTTGATTACCTATGTACAGGTCAACTAAGAGGAATTAGCTAGTAATAAAAAAATCAGTCATTTGACTTTTCCGTCGGCAGACACCACGTATGAATGCACTTTGCTTGCCAAATTAAAGGAATCGGCAAAAGCCTGAAGGTCTGTGATGTTCTTGGTATCAATTACTTCTTTATAGCCATCACTGTTAATGGTTTGCCATCCGCCATCAACTTCCGTTCCCTTTCTGGCGGAAACTGACTTTACATCTACAGATAAACTGTATGAAAGTTCATTGCCTGTGGCGTCTGTTTTGGGCGTAATTTGTATTTTGCCTTCGAATGTTGTCGGCAAATTGCTTGTATGTATCCTGCCAGACATGCGATTGCTCGTTCTGATGGTATCTTTCTTGCCGTTGACAGAATAACAAAAATCCATATAAAATGTATTAAGTGTATTCTCGCTCAATCTAAAATCATAATCAATGTGAGCGGCTTCCGGACGTGGATCCTCCTCATTGCTACAAGCCACGAATGCGATGGCAGAAAACAGAATAAATAAACACTTTTTCATTTTGCAAATAATATAATATAATATTAGTATGTATTACCATTCAACCTATATTGGGCAATCTGCCTTGAAGGCCGTATCTTTGCGTTTGATTAATTTCCTGTGTACTGGCCAATGAAGAATATGGCACCCGTCTGCCTTTCGCTTATAACGTAGAGGAACGGGTGTATGGCATGGAAGGTGGCATTCAATGACTCAGGCTCCCTTCCACTTGCTGTCTCACCACTGATCACCGTGACAGCAGCTGCCTCGGAACCTTCCTCGTGGACTTTAATCTTAGCAGCCTGCTTCATCAGCCCAATGTATGTCGGAATCGTGCAGAAGTTGCTGAAATCGGCCTTGTTTACTTCAAAGGCATCAGGCATACCCAGTCTTGACATGATTGAACAAAGGTCAATGTCAGTTTCGGACTCAAAGCGTGGCAGTTTAACATCCACATTATACTCTTCCATGAATTGGAGTCTTTGCCAGGAATCTGCTGTCAGCGTCTCTGCCACATCCGAGATTGTCCTGTCCTCCTTCGGCAGCAGAATGGTCATTAGGAAGGAACCATTGCCGTATGGAAGACGCAGCACCTGACACTCAGCCGTCTCCTTGTAATTGAATTTATGATTCTGGTGCATCATCGGCACCTGCTTCTTGTTGTTATTCTCTGCCGTAAACGTCTCGTTCTTCGTGTCGTCCTTTTTGAATTTTTCTGCCCAATTACCTTTGAAGTAGATGGCATTCAGCAGGTAACTGACGGCTTCAGAATCGAATTCGCTTTCCTTCAGCACCTCAGGAATCATCTTCTCTGTATGGTCGCTGCCCCATTTGTTGATAACGTCACGTGTCTTTCCGTCTGCAAAGTTGCGAGTCTCAGGTTCTGCGTCGTAGTAGGTATTTGCCTTTTGCTTGAACTCAGTCATTAGCTCATAGCCCTTATTCATGTAGATGTTGTTGGCTATCATTATCTTTGTACGTGAATCTAAAGAAGGTGCAGTCTTCAGCATCTTTCTGCAGAAAGCGTTGATTTCGTCGGCACCAAAATTGCTACCTAATACTTTATTTATCTGAGCCTGCGTTTCACCAGAAGCTCCGTTGTTCAGCATACCCAGGGCGTAAGTGATGCTGATGGGTGAAATGATTTGGCTCTTTACAGGGTCGTGCGCCTCTCGGAACAGGTTAAAGGCGAACTCATTGTTGTTATATACCATCTCCTGCTCAGTACGGGTCATTTCCACTTTTGGAGCTGGGTTGATAGTTGGGGAGTCATTGTCACTACTGCATCCCGATACCATCGCCATTAAGGTAAGTGGAATGGATGCCCACATCATATTCTTCTTCATAATCTTTTAATTTTTTTGCAAATATACATATTTTTTTGCTCGGTCGCTAAATACATGATTTTTTATCAGTTTGAAAGAAGCTGGAGTGCGATTAATCTCCGATTCAGTCTCTATAATCCGGAAAAGAAGAAAATCTTGCATCGAAAAACGTTAAAAAAGTAAAATTTCCCGTTTCCCCGTACATTTTGTTTCTGCATCCATGCGGAAAAACATCATATCGCCAAGGTCGTACTTACGGGTATGTGTTTGCTCTACCACGAAGATGTTTTCGGGTTTTACCTTTTCGCACGAATATACTTCAAAAGCTTTATTCATCAGTTCGGTACCAATCCAACCGCGCAAGTTACGGTCTTCCGCTCCCTTATTCTGGTGTAGCACACAAACCAGGCAACAGTCTGTTTCCTGCGCCAGTTTCATCAGTCGTTCAATAATCTCCTGCGCCATAATAGCATCATTGATGTCGGCTAAGAGATCGCGTATTCCGTCGAGCATCACAAGGTCTGGTCGGAATTTGTGCACCGCCATCTCGAACAGCCGCAGGCGTTCCTGATACTGAAGGGTGCGGACATTGAAGATGTCAAAACACTCAGAAAGATCCTCTTCGTTTTCAATCATCCTGAGAATTCTATGCTTGAGGATGTCCTGAGTTGATTGCTCACTTTGTTCTGTATCGTACCAGAGACACTTGATGGGCGGATTTTGCCCAATGTTGTTTTCGCCTTCTAAAGGACGTTGCACGTGAAGAACATTTTCTCGTACACAACTCGCCATCAATATGGAGTTAAACAATGTTTTTCCACTCTTGGCCTTACCCGTAATAGCTACCAGTTCACCGCGTGGGAAACAGGGCTTGCCAAAGATGCGAAACAGAAAGCGCATAGGAGGAATGTCTTTCTCGCATGTAATACGCAGTTGTTCCAGCATACGGTCATCTTTTGTAATGGAATGATTAGATACAGACCGACGTACTAATTCAAAAACTTCATTGTTCATAAATTTAGGGTTCTTCTTTTTTGTAGCAAGATATTGTAAATGATTTTTCTTTCCAATTTCGTCTATAGTGTATCCGACAGTCGCGCTCAAAACCATACCCTTTGTTATACCTTGCCACTAATGTAGATAAGGTGTCTAGCTCACTATGGTCATTAACATAACCAGTCTTCGTCTCACCAGGTTGAATGGAACGAATCCATTTCGTTTTACATGCAGAAATTATTGAATCTGACATATTTTTTAGATATCGTTAATAAAAAAATTAATAAACGAGTACAAAGTTACATTCATTACATAAATTTCACAAGAATAATGGAAAGAGAAATGGCAAACAAACAAACCAAAAAATATTAAATGGGCTACATATATCCATAAATAATGGGATGTGCCTGCTTTAGCACATCCCATTATCTTAAAAGTCCCAATCCTTACGTCTAAAATGTCAATTCACCACCACCTTTTTACCACCTTTAATGTAGATTCCCTTATGCTTAAGTGAAGAATGAAGAGTGAAAAGTGAAGAATTTATTTTTCTTCCTGAAAGGTCATAAATTTGTTGAGAGCTGGAAGTTGATGGGTGAGAGATTGGGCAGTCTATGACGTCTGTCTGATCTATCTTTACCACCACGTTGTCTAAATAAAAACGACAATCAGCCTCTAAGATGATATGTGATGTTCCTGTTCCCTCAATTTCAGTCTCACAGACAACGAACTCCTTGGGCGTTAATGAAAATGAGGGTGTTAAAACCTTGATGTTAGGGTTGTCTGAAGTTACATTTAGTGTCATTGTTCCTTCTTGCGCAAAAGGAGCTGCATAGAAGGTGAGAACGGTTTTATCTTGCAGATTCAGAATGGGGAACTGTACTTTTGCATTGGAGACCTTATCTCCAACACGGGCACATAGATAACCTCCTCTGATATATTCTGCAACCCAACTTTCGTTATCGGGTTTGAATTCTCCCACAGCAGTACGCATAGTCAGCCATACACCATCATTGCCACCCGTGCCTTTGCAGTTGTCAAAAGTCTCGCTCAGTAGGATGCTCTTATCGGCTTTAGCCTTATCTCCAAAGACAAAAGAAATAGTTCCGTCTTCATGCTGTGTTATCTCACTAATCTTAATGTTCATAAAATTGCTGCCGTCAGTATTCTTGTTGTAAACAGTTGCAGCAGGCGTAGTGATGTTTGAAAGCGAATTGTTATTACCAAAGGGATAGGGATCTCCCTCCTCATCGTCATCCCCCCATTTGTTATCTGCGTGAATGATGGTAATATGTTGGTGGTCATTTTCGTCGATGGGTGTGTTGGGTTGTCCATGTACAACAAATCTTTTAGGATCATAATCTACGTGTGTGATCAGTAATCCGGCTCCTGCCAATGCTCTGTCCCATCCTATTTTCTGACGATTGTCAAGGATGTAGTATTCATTGGGATTTCCTGCATTATAGATGATATATGATTCGCCATGTTCTATCTGGGATTGCATACCTTCTACAATCTTGTCTTCATTCAATACAACAGGTTCAATCCATCCAGCCTGCCATTTCTCCCAACCTGTATAACCTGCAGGGCAGTAACCATTTGCATTATGGCTCCCGCTGTTCATAAGGTCCCAGGTTCCCATTCCGTAGAATGTGTTCCTTTCGCCTGAATTGTGTCTGACATCATACATGTCAGGGTAGCCAAGGCAATGGCTGAATTCATGACAGATGGTACCTATGCCGGCTGGTTTTTTCCCGCTTAACTCATTCGAGCAGGCATAGTTATTTATGGTCATGCCATTCAGTATCATAGGCTTATATCCGCTTGCCGACGAATTGGAAATGCTTGATTTATGAGGCCATACAGTATCTGCTCCACCACCGGAAGCTTGTCCACCCCCAGCGTAAATAATGTAAACCTGTTCTACCTCATTATCATCATCCCAGTCATAGTCTTTATAGTTAACTTCTCGTCCAGCCATACCTATGGCCTGTGTAATCATCTGTATTGCATTAACGTCTATATTGCCATTAGCGTCATCTTTTCCATAATAGCTATAGGATTGTAATAGCTTATAGGGACCGACAACGTCAAAGTCCAACACAAACTTACCATTACTTTGGTCTCTGAAGTAATCTCTTATGCTGCCCTGCTGTGAGCCAAAGACAAACCCGTCCTCATTGGCCATACGACTGAAGAAGTCCAATGCATCTTCCATACTGAAGGCCAGATCAGAGAATTCCACCAGGATAATGAGTCCTTTTTTGTGGCCCAACATATTTGATTTAGCCTTCATCAGGGGAGATTTTCTTATATTGCGAACTTCCTTCTGCATATATGCCGTGTATGCAATAATGGCTTTCTGCCTTATTTCTTCATCTGTAGCCAACTTATATTTACCATCAGCCAATACGTAGTTTTCTCCAGCTTCTGATTGCCAGAAATGGAAATGTTCATCCCCCTGAAGTTCTGCACGTATCTGCAGTCCGTTGGCCAGAGTAATGTCTTCCCAGACTCCTTTCATGGCCCTGTCTGCCTGGCAAATGATAACGAAGGACAAGAATAGTGAAAATAAGCAGGTTCGTTTCATGTAAAGAAAAATATATATAAAGCTTTTGTTGTTTTTGTAAATAAGAGGGTGAGCGTGTTGAGCGCCCACCCACTATATAAATAGATTAGAATTTGTTATTCAGCTGGAGTCGCGGGAACTTTGGTAAACTTCGTTACATATACAGGACCGTCATATCGACCTGCATAAGTTGTAATCTGACTGTTTTCATACTTATATACTCCAGTACCTACAGCCATACCCTCCTCGAAGGTAATGGTGTCATAGGTGTCGTTGTAAGTTGCAGAAGCACTTTCTGCAGGAACCCATCTTTCATTTTCTTCATCAAAGAAGAAGGGCTGCAATGTAACAACACCTGTGAAAGAGCCGAAGTTATAGAGACCATCCCAGTAACCATACTCGAATGTCAGGGTACCGTCATCAGAATAGGCTAAAATCCACTTCGTATCAAATCCATAGAAACTCTCTGGCTGACCTGCTGCGTACAGATATTGTTCTGTAGCCTCTGCCTCATCATCGATTGTAACGGTGAAATTGCAAGGATTACCATCAAGATCATATGCCTCAGCCTCGTAGGTACCGAAGAGTTTGAAGAATGGATTTGCATCTACGTCCTTCAGAGTAACGGTACATGTAGCAATTTCTGATACTTTAGCACCCTCTGCGCTGGTAATGGTAAGAGTAAACTCACGGTCTTCATTCTCTTCCTGACCATCATCAAGAAGACGCAACTCTATTGAGACTTTCTCTTCTGCGGGGATATTCAAATCACCACTTGTCACGATGTAATGCACATCTTGTACAGCTGTACCATCGGTTGCTTTTACATTAATTTTGACGTTGCCGTTACGTTCGCCAGTAACCTTGATAGGCAACTTTACAAGGCCATCACTCTCGTTGTATACAACAGTAGCACTTTCAAAACCAACCAGCGCATCAGTGGTGTTCATATCACCGTCAATGTCCCACTCGGTCTTGTTAGAGCAAGCGGTAAAAGCTGCAGCAACTGTCAGAGTTAAAAATATTCTTGAAAATTTCATAATCTTATAAAATTTCTTTGTTTATATTTAAATACACCTGATTATTAATAGCCAGGATTCTGCTGACCTGCCAAGTTGGGGTTGGAGTCCATCTCCGTCTTGGGAATAGGCCATGTAAAGCGATAGTCGTCAGCATTATAACTTAGGTTAGCACCAGCAGCTACGATGAATGGATCCAGTGCAGGGTTCTCAGGATGAGCACCATCGCGTTTGAAACCCTCATTCCAACGACGAAGGTCACTCATACGGAAGCCTTCACCTAACAACTCACGCTGACGCTCAGCTTTGATAACACTCATGACTGTTGCAGCAGGATATACTGTCTCTGTATAGCCTGTGATACGCTTAGCCATCAGGGCATTCAGGTAAGGACTGGCATCTGCATTTGTCTGAGCAGCAGCCTCAGCAGCAACCAGATACATCTCTGACAAGCGGAAAGGCTTAGGCATATTCATATAGTTATTCTCAGCTGAAGTACGTAGAGCAGCATTGCCGGGATACTTCTGGAAGACATAGGAAACTACCTTTGTACCTTCAATATCCAACTGCCAGATATCAAAGAGTGCATCAAAACGTGCATCCTCGTCGGAGAACATGTTCAGTGTGTTATAAGTAGCAATATAATCAGCAGATGTCTGGGCCGTACTAGCTGTAAATGCTTCGCCTGTAGAAGACAAACCCTCAACATTGCTCATGAAGGGACGGAAGATAACCTCAGTACCTTCATCATCACTCCATAATTTTTCATAGTCAGCAAGCTCTGTCAGAGCATACTTACCTGAGTTGATAACCTCGTCAGCCTTTATCTTGGCTGTAGGATAGTCGCCCTTTACCAGAGCTACACGTGCCTGCATAGCTGCAACTGCATATGAACTGAGGTAAGCAGCATTGGGGGCAACAGCCTTGTCATCGGTGGCCTCGTAAGCCTTAAGGCCATTGTATGCGTTCTGCAAGTCCTCCTCAACAAAAACATAGCTCTTCTCCAAAGTACTACGCTCGGGATATTTAGTGATATCACCGGTAGGCTCGTACTTGGTAACAATCTGAACACCTGTATGAGCTGCAGTGGGGTCAACCTTTGCATAAGGCTGGCAGAAGTGGTCAATCAGGAAGAAGTAGGCATATGCACGGGCAAAGCAAGCCTCTGCTTTATAACGTGCAATGGTAACCTTATCTGCCTCTTCTGCTGTAGCTGCCAACTGGTCGCACTGGTCAATCAGATAGTTCATATTAGCTATGGTTGTATAACAACTGCTGAAAAAGCCTTCAATATCCTCCTGAGAAGAGGTTATCAGACCATTAGAGATAATACCTACACGGTTACCATTGCTTGTAAGACCGTGGAACTGGTCCATCTGAATATCAGAGTATGTTACCCAGCTGCCTGATGTCATACCGCGTAGTCTAGTGTAAACACCATTGCGCAGACGGGCCAGGTCATTCATATTCTGAATAGCTGATGTCTCGTCCAAAGAACCGTAAGGTGCCTTGTCCATACTGCAGGAGCAAAGAAGGCCGAGCAACAGCATCAAAGAAATATATACTTTTTTCATATCTTTTACTTCTTAAATATATACCTTATTATAATTTAGAATGTAAGCTCAGCACCGAATACAAACTGACGGGTATTGGGGTAGTTGAACTTCACCAAGTTGATATCCGGTTCAGGATCGTAACCAGAGAACTTGGTAGCAGTCAGGAGGTTGCGACCTACGAAGAATACCTTGGCATTCTTGATTGCCTTAGTAGCAGCCATCCACTTCTTGGGAAGAGTGTACTGGATAATCACGTTCTTCATACGCAAGAAAGAAGCATTCTCAATCAGGTGAGTATCGAACTGCACCTGTTCGCCATAAGCAGGAATATCAGTAACCTGACCAGGTGTAGTCCATACATTCAACATTTCAACTGCCTGGTTGTATGAAGTACCCATGTTAGCATTCTTCAAGAAGTAGTTGTCGTTATTAGTCATGTACTTGCGGGCAGCCCACTGGAAGTCCATAGTTATAGAAAGGCCCTTCCACTCAAAGGTAGTTCCGAAACCACCGCTCCAGGGAGCATAACGGTTCAGGCCGGTAAATACAGAATTCTCTTCCTCATTGTAGACTTTAGTTTGGTTGCCGTTCTTATCCAACCACATAGGCTTACCGTCGCGAGAGTCAACACCAGCATAGCGTACGCTATAGAACTCACCATAAGGATGACCCACTTCCAGTTTCAGACCAGTATTGGCAATAATATACTCGTCACGACCGGCAAAAAGTTCGGTGATTTCGTTCTTATTGTAGTTGAAGTTACCCTTTACGCTCCAATGGATATCCTTGTTCTTGATAAGATCAACGTTTACATCTACATCGACACCCTTGTTAACCATACCGCCGATATTACCCATACCGCCACCGAAACCGGTTGTATAAGAATAAGGTATTTCCATCAGCATATCTGTAGTCTTCTTGCGGTAAGCGTCAACGTTCAACAGAACACGGTCCCAAAGGCCTAAAGTTACACCTACATTCAGCGAACCAACCTTCTCCCAAGTCAGAGTCTGATTGCTGGGACTGCCTATGCCCAAAGAACTCTCGCTATTATAAAGACCACCCCTACCAATGGTACCATAGTAGTCATAAGAGCCTGCACCTGAAGCATTACCTACCAGACCGTAGCTGGCACGCAGTTTCAGGATATCAATAACCTTAACATCCTTCATGAAGTTCTCTTTCTTGATGTCCCACATAGCACCTACAGAGTAGAAGTGACCCCAGCGGTGTCCGGGAGCGAAGCGAGAGCTACCATCAGCACGATAAGAAGCATCAAAGAAATACTTCTCTGCATAGTTGTAACCCCAGGTAGTAAAGAAAGAGTTGAAGGATTCCTCTGCACGGCTGTCACCTATGTTGCCAATAGCTACAGTCGTACCGTCTGTTAAGCGCACTTGGCGGGGATCTGTCTGTCCCTCAGTATAAACACTGAAACTATTGCTACGGCTGTAAATAGACTCTTGTCCCAACAAGGCAGTTAAGCCGTGCTTGCCCCAATTGTGCTTGTACTCAGCCGTATGAGTAAAAGTGTAAGAGGTGTAACGGGTAAAAGAGTCACTGGTGTAACCTTCACTAGCAGAAACGGTAGAACCCATAGGAGTGGTAAACTTCTCGTAGGGGAAATACTTACCCTCATAAGTATAGTCATAACCGTCGATAGACTGCTGAGCACGCAATGTTAAGCCTTCTATAGGATTAATCTGTTCAAAGGCACTGACATTCAAAGTAAGACGCTTTCTTGTGTATTCACGGTTCTGATTAACCCACCAGGGAGCTGTCAAATTAGAATATTTCAGTCTTTGGGCACGATCACCATAAACAATATTACCATCGTCATCAAAACTATAGTAATAAGGAGAATCATAAGGAAATGCCAGACGAGAGAACAACAAGGGGTTGCTGGTATAAAGATCATCTGCCTGGGCCTCGTTGTTCTGCTCATAAGTATTAGTACCTAAATTTAACTGCAAGCCAGCCTTGAACCACTTGTTCAAACGGCCTTCGATATTAGAGCGCAATGTAGTACGATACATTCCAGACTGGTCAATATTACCTTTCTGGTTATGGTGATTCAATGAAATGTAGTAATTGATATTCTCACTTCCACCGCTCATTGCAGCATCAAATGTATAAGTGGGGGCTGTTTTATTGAGAACCTCATCACGCCATTTGGTATCAATACCATAATCGTTAACAAGGTCCTTTATTTGCTGACTTACAGGCTGACCAATCTTATCACGGAACTCAATGTACTGATCAGAGTTCATCATAGTCAAACCATCAGAAACAGGAGAAGAGAAACCTCCCTGGGCACGGACAGTCAAGTTGGCACGCTCGTTGAACTTACCTTTACGGCTAGTGATAACGATAACACCATTAGCAGCACGAGAACCATAGATAGCTGTTGAAGCAGCATCCTTCAATACAGTAATACTCTGAATGTCTGCAGGATTCAATGTATTGAATACAGTTGAAGATACAGGAGCACCATCCAAAATGTAAAGAGGTGCATTGCTTGATGAGATTGAGTTAACACCACGTAAACGAATAGTGGCAGATGTAGTGGGGTCACCACTTGAAGACAAAACGCTCAAACCAGAAACTTGACCAGCCAAAGCATCTGTAAAGTTCGGTGTTACTGCCTTTTCCAGCTTAGCACTACTAATTGTTGAAACGGCACCAACTACAGAACCGAGCTTTCTACCAGTACCATAACCGGTAATGATAACCTCGTCCATAGCCTTGGTATCAGTCTCCATCAGCACCTTCATGCCATCACGGGCTGTGAGGGTGGCGGGCTTCATACCCATAAAACTAAAGTTCAGGCTGTTCTTGCCTGCGGGAAGTGTGATTGAGAACTTACCGTCAATGTCGGTCAGGACACCTACAGAGGAGTCGGGAACGCGAACGGCAACTCCAATCAGAGGCTCGTTTGACTCAGCATCAACTACAGTACCTGTAATCTGCTTCTGGGCCAGCGCCATGCTTGCTGTCATCAACATACAAGCAAGGATTGAAAGGAATTTTTTACCCATTTTGTTTTGTTTAAGTTAGTAATAAATTTAATTTGTATAATGATAATTTTTCTCTCTCTTTGCCATTGTAACAAAATATCGACCGATTAATTGAATCATTTTTTGTATTATGTAAGGGTAATGTTTCAACTTAAATAGTATAGTAGTTATGATTTACGGATACATTAGGGTAAGCAGCGATAAGCAGACTGTAGAAAATCAGCGATTTGAAATTAATAGGTTCTGCAAAAGCAATAATCTGAAAATTGATGATTGGATTGAAGAGACTATTAGCGGAACAAAAAACTACACCAAGCGTCAGCTTGGCATTCTCCTGAAAAAGACGAAAAAGAACGACATTATTATTTGTAGTGAGTTGTCACGTTTAGGCAGAAACCTTTTCATGATTATGGAGATTCTAAACATCTGCATGACCAAGGAATGTCGTGTGTGGACTATAAAGGACAATTACCGCTTAGGTGACGATATCCAAAGCAAAGTGCTGGCATTTGCCTTTGGCTTAAGTGCAGAAATAGAAAGACAACTTATTAGTCAAAGGACAAAAGAAGCCCTCAATAGATTAAGGGCGGAAGGTAAGAAACTGGGACGCCCCAAAGGTGCAAAAGGAAAAAACAACAAGCTCGAGGGTAAGTCAGGGTTGATAAATGATACTTTACAGCGTACAGGGAACAAAACACTTACAGCCAAAAGATTGCATGTAAGTCGTTGTACATTATACAGATACTTAAAGAAAACTCCAATTGGGTAGTATATGAATAACCGGGATTAAAACCTAACAAATCTAATTCTTATTCGCTAAAGAATCTTAAATAGTGCTATTATCTAATAATGGCTCTTTCGTCACAAAAGTGCGGGTTTTTCGTTCATTTTGGGCATAAAAATCATAGATTTTGCTTCAAAATGACTAAAAAAGGGCAATTTTTAACATTATAATAAGGTTATTTAAAAAAAATTATGTAATTTTGCACCCGTTGTTGTATAAAATATCTAAAACCGAAGGATATTTGAACTGTATTCCGGAAATCGGTCGATATGTTGTTACAATGGCAAAGAGAGAGAATAATTATCATTATACAAATTTAATTTATTACTAACTTAAACAAAACAAAATGGGTAAAAAAATCCTTTCAATCCTTGCTTGTATGTTGATGACAGCAAGCATGGCACTGGCCCAGAAGCAGATTACAGGTACTGTAGTTGATGCTGAGTCAGGTGAGCCTCTGATTGGAGTTGCCGTACGTGTTCCTGACTCCTCTGTAGGTGTCCTGACCGACGTTGACGGTAAGTTCTCAATCACACTTCCCGCAGGCGCAAAGAGCCTGAATTTTAGTTTTATGGGTATGAAGCCCGCTACCCTTACTGCCCGCGATGGCATGAAGGTGTCTTTGGAGACCAATACCAAGGCTATGGACGAAGTAATCGTTGTAGCTTACGGTCAGCAGAAGAAGAGTGCATTCACCGGTTCTGCTGCTGTTGTTGGTGCAGATGAGATTGGCAAGATTCAGGCTACCAATGCCGTTGATGCTATCAAGGGTAAGGCTGCCGGTGTGCAGATCTACTCTGGTTCTGGCCAGCCTGGTACTACTCCTACCATCCGTATCCGTGGTTTTAACTCTCTGGTTGCCGGTCAGGAGCCCTTGATCGTATTGGACGGTAGCCCCTTCGACGGATCACTGAACGATATCAACCCCGGTGACGTTGAGAGTATGAGCGTTCTTAAGGATGCTGCTTCAACCGCTTTGTACGGTGCTCGTGGTGGTAACGGTGTTATCATCATCACAACCAAGACCGGTAAGCGCCATAAGGATGCTGAGATTAACTTCGAGGCTAAGTGGGGTAGCAATATGAAGGGTAGCCGCGACTACGACCAGATTAAGGATCCCCGTGGTTACTACGAGACATACTATCAGGGTCTTTACAGCTATGCTACAAACCAGATGGGTCTGCCCTCTAATGCAGCTTGGCAGTGGGCTAACCTGAATACCATCGACCGTGCCGCTGGCTTCGGATTGGGATACCAAATTTATAATGTACCCGCAGGAGAAGCATTTATCGGTACTAACGGCAAGGTAAACCCCAATGCCAAGTTGGGTAACGTAGTAGTCGGTTCTGATGGCGTATCTCAGTTCCTGCTTACTCCCGACAACTGGAGCGATGCTATTTATAGCAAGGGTCTGCGTCAGCAGTACACCATCTCTGCCAGCGGTGCCAGCGATAAGGGTACATACTATGCCAGTGCTGATTACCTGAGCAACGAGGGTATCACCCAGGCCAGCGACTACAAGCGTCTGACTACCCGTTTGAAGGCTGATTATATGCTGAAGAAGTGGTTGAAGTTCAGCACAAACATGAGTTACAACCACAACGATCGTAACAACCTTGGTAATGAAGGTAATAGTGATTCAGGTAACCTGTTTGCCTTGCACAACATTGCTCCTATCTATCCTATGTTCATTCGCGACAAGGATGGTAATATCCTGCAGCACCAGGCATCCGGCATTGCTATGTACGACTATGGTGAAGCAACTTCTGTCCTGGGTCTTAGCCGTCCTTATCTGGGTCAGAGTAACCCCATCAGCGACCTGTTGGTAGATACCCGTCACAGAGAGGCTAACACCTTCAACGGTAGCTTCAACTTTGATGTTTACCTGCCCAAGGGCTTCACATTCACCTCTATTAACAACGTATTCCTGAATGAGTATCGTTACACCAGCGTAACTAACCCCTACTTCGGTCAGTACAAGGCTAACAACGGTACCGTTTACAAGGAGCACTATCGTTTCCTGAGTACCAACTTCCAGCAGCGTCTGAACTGGCACGAGAAGTTCGGTAAGCATGATGTTGAGTTAATGGCTGCTCACGAGTACTATCGCTACAAGACATACGATCTGGATGGTCAGAAGCACAACATGTTCTCTCAGCAGAACAAGGAGTTGAACGGTGCTGTTATCCTGGATGCTACAGGTAGCTCTGTAGGCGAGTACAATACAGAGTCTTGGTTGTTCCGTGGTATGTACAGCTTCGCAGACCGTTTCTATGCACAGGCTTCTGTAATGACTCAGGCTTCTTCTGCTTTCCATCCCGATCACCGTTGGGGTGTGTTCTGGAGCGCCAGCTTCGGTTGGATGATCTCTAAGGAAGACTGGTTCAAGGCTACGTGGGTTGATGACTTGAAGTTCAAGGTAAGCTACGGTGAGAACGGTAACGATGCCGGTTTGGCAGGTTACTACTACACCAACCGCTATACAATTGTAAACTCTAACAACCAGGTATCTCTGTCTCCCTCTTCTCTGGGTAAGAACGAGAACTTCTCTTGGGAGAAGAGCGGCAAGTTCAATATCGGTTTCGACTTCAGCCTCTTCAAGGATCGCTTGTACGGAGGTATCGAGTACTACAACAACCGTACCGTTGGTCTGATCAGTTCTGTTCCTTACGCACCCTCATTCGGTTACTCAAGCTTCTACGACAATATCGGTAACATGAGCAACCAGGGTGTTGAACTCGACCTGCACGGCGTACCCGTTCGCACCAAGGATCTGGAGTGGACCATTTATGCTAACGTAACCAGCAACCACAATAAGATTACCGAGCTTGCTGACGGCCGTAAGACCCAGAAGGTTTGGGATATCGACGATAATGGTAACCTCGTTAAAGAGTATCAGGGCTACAGCAGTGGTTCTTACTACTACACCGAGGGCCTGAGCCGTTACACTTACTACACAAAGCGCTATATCGGTGTTTATAACGAAGATAACTATGCTCTCGTTGGCGATGCTTCTTACGATCCTTCTAAGGGTGGTATGGCTATGTACAGAAAGAATGTTAAGGATGCAGACGGTAACGTTACAGGTACTGTCGGAACCTTGAACGGTTCAGAGGCTGACTATTATGTATGCGGCAACGTACTGCCTCGCGTATATGGTGGTTTCGGTACTACACTTACTTATAAGGGCTTCGACCTGAGCGTTGACTTCCAGTATCAGTTGGGCGGTAAGGTTTACGATAGCGAGTATGCCAGCCTGATGTCATTCAACGATGGTTATGGATACCACGTTGACCAGCTGAATGCTTGGACTCCCGAGAATATGTACAGTAACATCCCCCGCCTGAATGTAGGTGACTCATTCAATGCTACAGCTTCTGACCGCTTCCTCACCAGCGCAAGCTGCCTGACATTGGGTAACGTAACCTTTGGTTACACATTGCCAAAGAATGCACTTGCCAAGATAGGTATTAATAAGGTACGCGTATATGTTGTAGGTGACAACCTGTACACTTGGTCTGCTCGCAAGGGTCTGAACCCCAGCATGTTCCCAACAGGAAGCAGTACAGGTCTTAACTACAGCCCCATCCGTACAATCAGCGGTGGTATTCAGGTTGGTTTCTAATTTAGATACATTATACTGTTAAAGATTAATTTAAGAAAGAATTTATGAAAAATATTAATAAATCTATTAAGGGTATTGCCGTTCTTATGTGTATGGCCTCTTTGACGGGATGTATCAAAGAGACCTTCCCTATGGGCAGTACCGCAACAGAGGAGCAGGTTCAGCTGTCTCCTGCAGCTACTCAGGCCCTTGCCGATGGTATGCCTGCTTCGATGCTGTATGTTCCTTCATCTTGGGTAGACGATGGAAATCACTTCTGTTTCGGCTACGGTACCGAGATGATTTACCGCGATATGCTGACTGGTGACTATTATCAGACTGGCGAGACAGGTTATAGCCACTTTATCTCTTGGTCACGTAATATGTATATGGGCGATGGTTACCTGAAGACTCAGTACCACTGGAACTTCCATTATCTGTGGTGGTTGCTTGGCGTTAACCAGGTAGTCGGTGCCGTAGATCCCGAGGTTGCTACCGATCAGCAGAAGGGCCTGTTGGGTGCTGCATTGGCTTTCCGTGCTTTGGCTTATCTGGATTTGGCCCGTATGTACGAGTTCCTGCCTAACGAGAAGTTCCTCGACGGCAAGAACAAAGACGGCAACAGCGTGTTAAACCTGACTGTACCCATTGTTACCGATGCCACTACTCCAGAGCAGGCTGCAAACAACCCTCGTGCTACACGTGAGGAAATGCTGAAGTTCATTGAGAGTGACTTGGATGCTGCTGAGAAATATATTACTTTCCAGACCACTACCAATGGTGGTACCATGCCTGATTTGGCTTGTGTATATGGTTTGAAGGCTCGTCTGTACATGTGGGTTGAAGACTATCCAAAGGCTAAGGAATATGCCCGTAAGGCCATTGATGCAGCCAAGGTTACTCCTCTTACTAAGGAAGCTGCCCTGAACCCCGTTAGCGGTTACAATACTGCCAGCGACTTTATGTGGGCTATTCAGCAGAACTCTCAGACTGATGCTGTTCAGACAGGTATTGTCAACTGGACATCTTGGGTTAGCAACCAGTGTACATTTGCTTACACAGGTCCTGCTACTAACTTGTTTGTTGTTATCGACAAAAGAATGTACGATCGTATCTCTGATACCGACTGGCGTAAGCTCCAGTGGATCGGTCCCGAGGGCAGTCCTCTGAACGATCAGATTCAGACGGTTGTTTCTGCTGAGGCAGGTCCTGTCAATCAGTATCTGATTCCTTATGTAAGTGTTAAGTTCCGTCCCGGTCAGGGTAACTCAGACGACAGCAACATTGGTGCTGCTACAGCACTTCCTGTAATGCGTGTCGAGGAAATGTACTTCATCGAGGCTGAGGCTGCAGAGCATGTTTCTGCCGGTTCAGGTGCTGCTCTGTTGACTTCTTTCATGAAACAGTATCGTGATCCTAACTACACATTCACAGATCAGGGCTTCGGCGCTGTTGAGGAAATTGTATTCCAGAAGCGTGTTGAGTTGTGGGGCGAGGGTCAGACCTTCTTCGACATCAAGCGTCTTGATATGTCTGTAACACGTGGTTACAAAGGTACTAACTGTACCGATACCAGAAGCTGTCTGAACACCAACGGACGTCCTGCATGGATGAACCTGGTAATGGTTCGTACAGAGTCTAACAACAACCACGCTCTTGAGGGTATGAATAATCCCGATCCTTCAGATTTATACACTCCATGGACAGAATAATGTGAAACATATAAATAATGATTACAACTATGAATAAGATAAAGTTCGCATTAGTGTCTCTGGCACTGGTTCTTGGTTTTACTGCTTGTAACAAGAACAATTATGAGTATGAGCCTGGTAATCCTGCCATAACAGGTAACAAGGTCGTATTCTTCGATGACGAAGAGAACCTGACATTGGCTCTCACCGACACAGAAGTAGAGATTACTCTGAACCGCGCTGATACCGAGGGTGAGTTGACCGTGCCCCTGATTGTAAAGTCTGCTCCAGACTTTGTAACAGTTCCCGAGTCTGCTACATTCGCAGCCGGTGAGGCTCAGACAACAGTTAAGTTGGAAATCGGTGAAGATATGGAGCCATACGTTACTTATTTGGTTAAAATCTGTATCCCGGAGAAGTTTACTCAGCCTTATGCAGAAGATGCCGGTTCTCCTGTTTACAATTTCACTTTGTTCAAGGAAGACTGGGATCACATTGCTGATGGTGTATTCACTTCTACCGTTGCAATTAAATCTTCATGGGAGCAGGAACTGCAGTACTCAGAGTACCTTAACCTTTATCGTCTGCCTGACCTGTTTGCTGAGGGTGGTAATGTATATTTCCACTATGACGGTCTGATTGAGGTAAATGAGCAAAAAGAGGTAATTACGGAAACTGAAGAGGGTATGGACACTGCGTATGTTGACACTACCTATTACAAGCAAGATTTCTACTTCACAGACGCTAATGGCAAGCACATTACTCAGTTCGGTACTGCTTTCGTTCACCCCTCATACGGTGAGTTGATAGCTTACATCAACGAGGGTTATGAGATGGGATACGAAGAGTTTACCGATGAAGAGTCTGGTGAATTGGTTAAGGAATTCTACTGGGTTTGGGCTCTTAAGGTATCCGCCGGTTCATTCGGCGAGAACTATCAGTATTACGATGTAATCGAGTGGGAAAGAAAACCCTGGGAAGAAAAGAACGCTGAAGAATAGAATTATCATCTATTAATACTATCTTTAGAGGATGGTATGCACGAAAGGGATGCATATCATCCTCTTTTCTTTTGCTATAAGGGATTCTGTATCTTTGAGACTTCTTTCCGATTCTACTTTCTCTCGGATAATAAAATAATTTTCCGTATTTATTTTGTTTATCGCTCACTTACTTGTAACTTTGCATCCGTTTATTATAAAAAGGTATAATATTGGTATGAAGAAAACGCTACTTTATGTATTATTGGCACTTGTTGGAATCCTTAGTGCTGGAGCTCGCGAAATTTCCTCCTCCGAAGCATTACAGAATGCTATTATGGCCCTTGAAGATGACGCAGAAGCAAAAGCAATTCTGCAGGATGGCGCCGGCTTGCATCTGATGCACACGCAGAAGTCGGGTGAAAAGACGTTGTTTTATGTCTTCGAAACAACAGAGGGAGGATTTCTGATTGCCTCTGCCAACGATAATGCCAATGCTGTATTAGGCTATACTGCCAATGGTACGTTCCGTGAAGCGCTAGCCATCCCATCGTTCAAATCCTGGGTGGGTGATTGTACCAAGGCGTTGACATTTGTTGCAAACCAACCAGAAGCCAGCTTTAAGGATGACCATAATAGACAAGGGTCATTCCGTAGTAAAGCCCGGCATGCCAATCTGCCGGAAAAAATATCTCCGCTTTTAGAGACTATTGCCTGGAATCAGGGAGCACCCTATAACAGATTCTGTCCGCTGGTTCAGGGGACCAGATGTGCTACCGGCTGCGTAGCAACAGCTATGGCTATGGTGATGAAATACTGGGAATGGCCTATACACGGTACAGGAGAAGCCTCTTATACAAGTTCTACGTATAATCTGGAACTTAGTGCTGACTTCAGCCAGTCAACCTACGAGTGGAAATCCATGCTCAACAGGTACGACGGTGAATATACCGATGAGGAAGCTGCTGCCGTTGCCAAACTGATGAGCGACGTGGGTATCTCTGTCAGGATGGATTATGGGCCCTCAAGCGGTTCATCAGTATTAAGGGTCCCTATAGCTTTGGTAAATAACTTTTTTTACAATAAAGGCGTGAAATATCTGGAGAGATGTTATTTCGATACAGAAGAGTGGAATAGTATCATTAAGGGTGAATTGGCAGATAAGCGCCCCGTACTGATGAGAGGCTTTAACTTTTCAGAGTTTGTCGGACATCTGTTTGTGTTGGACGGTTATAATGCAAATGGTCTCTACCACGTAAACTGGGGGTGGGGAGGCACCAGCAATGGCTATTTCGATGTGAATTTCATGAGTCCTGACTACCAGGGTATTGGCGGTAGTAATGGCGGATATGTTGCAGAGCAGGCAATCCTGGCAGACCTGTATCCCGACAGAGAGGGAAACTCGGAGTATGCCATTAATATGTTTTGCAAAAGTGGACTCGCTTTCGATGAAAAGAAAGGATTTACTATGGAACTCCAGAATAACAGTCTGATACCTTATGAGGGCGAGCTGGGTATTATCGCAGAAAAAGATGGTGTTATAATATCAAAGGTAATGGATTCCTGCTCAGGCAATTATGCTATTCCCTCTATGGACCAAAGGGGTTATTTTTATAAGTTAGACGAACTGGGCCTTACTGCCAGTCAAATAGGAGAGGGCAATAAATGCTACGTGTATCCGGCATACAAAGATGCAAAGGGCAACTATGTAAAAATCTCAGCTCCAGTTTACAAGAATGACCGTATGGCTATTTCTTGTAAGGGTGGTGCCTTAGCTGTAGATAGTCCGAATGATAATGTCGCTAAGCTCTCGCAGGTAAGCCTGGCTCTGGACGGTTTGGCTTTTCCCGGCTATCCGATTTACTTTAAAGTTCAGGTTAAGAACGAAGAAGGAGCCGGAGAGTTCAATAATCTGATTGGCGTGGAAATTTCAAACTCAAAGGGAACAGCTCTTGGCGCAGGTTACGATTGTAAGATAATTCCAGGAGGAAGCAGTGCCGACTTCTATATCAAAGTAGAACCTAGAACTCTTTCTGCCGGTTCATATAGGGCTAACATAATATATGGTTTCTATAACGACTATGATAAGTTAAGCACTAAACACACCACCTTTGTGGTGAATCCAGCTCCAGCCTCTGCCCGACTTGCATATTCCAATGCTGTATTCTTCGGTAATCGAGTTGAGGAAGGGGCACCGGTGGATATTACGATGGATGTTACTAATACGGGTGGCTATACCGAACATGAATTTGCTGCATATCTGTTCCCCAATTCAGGTTCAGGCGAAGTGTATTCTGTTGGAGTTTTAGGCCCAGTCTCCTGTCGTATTACTGCAAACAAGAAAAATCAGATTAAGATTAGTGGAATCATGGATCTTCAGCCGGGAAGCTACTTTTGCCAAATTCGCGACAATACCATAGGTGCATGGGTTCCTAGCGGTACAAAGCACAGCTTTACTGTTACCGAGTCTGTTACAGGAGTTGGGTGTTCTTATGGGGTCTATGAGTCTTCTGGGACTTATGGGTCATATGATCTCTCTGGTCGCAAGGTTCAAAATCCCAGCAAGGGTGTTTACATTATAAATGGAAAAAAGGTGGTTTATTGACCACCTTTTTCTATCTTGTTACTCTACCGTTACACTTTTAGCTAAGTTCCTTGGACGGTCAACATCTTTGCCTTTGCAGACGGCAATGTGGTAAGCCAGAAGCTGGAGAGGGATACTGGCTATGAGAGGCTGGAAACATTCGAGTGTGTCCGGTAGGGTGATGATGTGGTCGGCAAACTTCTGTATCTGTGTGTCTCCCTCGGTAACAAGAGCCGTTACTCTTCCCCCTCGTGCGCGTACCTCCTGAATATTACTGATGACCTTCTCGTAGAGGCGGTCGCGAGTGGCTATGACAAAGACGGGCATCTCGGAGTCGATAAGGGCGATGGGACCGTGCTTCATCTCGGCAGCAGGATAGCCCTCGGCATGGATATAACTGATTTCCTTCAGTTTCAGTGCCCCTTCCAGAGCTACAGGGAAGTTGTAACCACGACCTAAGTACAGGCAGTTCTTTGCATAGGTAAAGATGGGGGCTAGACGTTCTATCTGCTCGTTGGTCTTCAGGGCCTGTTCCATCTTGTCAGGAATAAGGGTGAGTTCCTTTACCATCTCCTTGTACAGGTCGCCAGGAATAGTACGGCGCTCGTTGGCAATACACAGCGCCAGCATAGAAAGTACTGTTACCTGGCCAGTGAAGGCTTTGGTGGAAGCGACTCCAATTTCGGGCCCTACGTGAATATAAACACCTGTTGAGGTCTGACGGGGAATACTGGCACCTATGGCGTTGCAGACACCAAAGACAAAGGCTCCTGCCTTGCGTGCCAGTTCGATGGCAGCCAATGTGTCGGCAGTCTCACCGCTTTGCGAGATGGCAACAACTACGTCATCAGGGTAGATGACCGGGTCGCGATAACGGAACTCTGAGGCGTACTCTACCTCTACGGGAATACGGCACAGACTCTCGAACAACTGCTTGCCAATCAAACCTGCATGCCAGCTGGTTCCGCAGGCAACGATGATGATGCGGCGTGCACTGACCAGCTTCTCGCGATAGTCGATAACAGCTGATAGCGTAATGCGGTCGGCATCTACATTGATACGTCCTCGCATACAATCGCGCAGGCAGCCAGGCTGCTCGAAGATCTCCTTCAGCATGAAGTAGGGGTAGCCTCCTTTTTCTAACTGACCCAGCGTTACGTCGATCTGTTTAACCTTGGGGTGCTGCGTCTCGTTGTCCATATTTACCACCTTCAGTTCATTGCCAAAATGCAGTACGGCTATGTCGCCATCGTTCAGATATACGACCTTGTCGGTATATTCTGCAATGGGGCTGGCATCGGAAGCCAGATAGAATGCTCCGTCGTTACCCAAGCCTACCACCAGTGGAGAACTCTGACGGGCACAGATAATAGTGTCGGGGTGCTCTTTGTCAAGAATAGCAATGGCGTAGGCACCGATAACCTGATGCAGAGCTACCTGAACAGCTTCCAATAACTCTATGCCATTGCTCAGCATGATATATTCCACCAACTGCACCAGTACCTCAGAATCTGTGACACTCTTGAACTGGATGCCTCTGTCAATCAGCTTCTCTTTCAGCGTAATATAATTTTCGATAATACCATTATGGATGAGTGCCAGACGGCCGGAAGCCGAGTAGTGGGGGTGAGCGTTTGTGCTGTTAGGTTCGCCATGAGTAGCCCAGCGTGTATGGGCAATACCTGCGCAGCCTGTGATATCTTTCTCTTGGCAGAATGCTTCCAGATCGCTTACCTTACCCTTGGCTTTATATACATTCAGACTACCCGTTTCGCTAATCATTGCCACACCGGCGCTATCATAGCCCCGGTATTCGAGTCGTTGAAGTCCCTTAATCAAAATGGGATAAGCACGCTTGGTGCCAATGTAACCTACAATTCCGCACATATCAGTAATGGATTATTTGTTATTTTCTTTAGTTAATTTGTCACTTTGTATGAAAAACGGCGCAAAGATACGTCTTCTTGTTTAATTATACAAGAATATGCAAACAAAAAGATAATAAAAAAGATTATTCCTTGACGGGGAACGTCAATGATAACGTCAACGATAACGTCAATGATAACGTCAACGATAACGTCAACGTCAACGTGAACTCGCTTTGCAGTTATCGTAACTCAGCCATCAGCCTTCAGACTTCAGCCATCATAAATCAGTTGACGTTATCGTGAACTCGCTTTGCAGTTATCGTAACTCAGCCATCAGCCTTCAGACTTCAGCCATCATAAATCAGTTGACGTTATCGTTGACGTTCCAGCCATGGCTGGCTGGGTCTTCTATTCTATCTTCATCAGCAGCAGGCCGATGGCAATCCAGATAATCTCCCTGACGCGACAGATAATGCTGACAAATAATCCTGTGGCTCCCGAAAGCCCCAATGCCGCAATGGAGAGCATGAAGCCGCTTTCCTGAACGCCCAACTGTAGGGGCAGGAAGCCTATGAGGTTGGCAAAGAGGGAGGTGAAGGCCAGAATGAGTATGCTGTGCAGGAAGGTAAGGGTGTAGCCCTCGACGCCTCCGCCGCAGTTGATGCCGATGCACAGGAGCATGAACATAATCTCGAGGCTCTGTACGATGCGTGAGAGGTATTCCAGTAGGAAACTGCTGTAGAAGGCTTTCTTGTCCTGCTTATGCAGGGCTGCTATCTGACGATCCACATTCTGCAGGGCTTCTGAATGCTTCTCTAAAAAACGCTGGCTCCAATCCTTAAGTCCGGGTATCTTGCCAATCAGACGAAGGGTCTTAATGACCAAGCCGTTTTTGTAGCCACGTGAAAACAGATAAAAGGCTATGAGGCAGAAAACGAAGGCAATGCCAAGAAGGGTGCCATATAGGGGGGTAAGCTTCACATCGGGGTCGCCATACGCAACAAGTCCCAACCATAGGAAGATGCTGGTGAACCAAAGCCAGAAGTGGGCAAAGATGTGCATCATGGCATAGAGGATGACACTGGAGGTGGCCTCATGCTTGTTGATGTCGCGGGAAAGCTCCATAATGCGGTAGGGTTCGCCTCCTAAACCGCCTACGGGTGTGGCATAGTTGAGGGCATAACCAGTGATGGTCAGCTTGAAGATGCGCCAGAAACCGACTTTGTCGGCATCCTTGCTGTTGCCCCGTATAACCTGACGCCATGAGAGGGCATTGATGCCGTAAACGAAGAACCATACGCCCACAATGGCTATCATCCAGTAACCAGTATGGCAGATGTATTGCCATAGCTCTTGGAAGCTGACTTTGAAGGTGAATATCATCCCCACCACAAAGACAACTCCAACAAGGAAGAGGAGGTTATTGACGCGTTTTTTTGTCCACTGCATAATTTTAATTGGAATTAAAAATAACGTCAACGATAACGTCAACGTCAACAATTCGTTATTACTTGTTATTGCTTCGTATTGATGCGATTAAGCCAGTTAATTGTTTTTGAATGTTTGTAAGGTTGTTTGTCAACTGGCAAAATTGCTCTTCTGATATGTATCTTAGGTTTTTTGAAATGAGGAGTTGAGTCTCTACTTCATTGGCAGAACCTAATGATTGGTCAAGAAAATGTGCAAAATCAGCGTCTGTGGGTCTACCTGCCCCCTCGGCAATATTTGACGAGATACTGACTACTGCACGCTGTAGTTGGTCGCACAGGCCTTTTTTCTCAAACCAGGGTAATTTGGATGTTGTATTATATACTAGAGTAGCTAAATCTACGGCATCTTGCCACACTTTATAGTTATGAAAATTTCTTGCCGACTGTTGCATGTTGACGTTATCGTTGACGTTATCGTTATAATCTATCAGCAACTCGTTTGCAGAAACCTTCGTGACGATGTCTTATCCAACGGCAGAAAATTTCCATGCAGGTAACCTCGAAAACAATAAAGTAAACGGATGGGAGGTCAATGAGACAGAATAGGATGAAGAATGCGGTGCGGAAGTTAAAGGTAAGCATACCGTTGTACTTCATCAGCTTCAGAGATTCGGAATGAAGTTCCTCGCGTACCTCTGTGGGCATATTATTGGCAGCACCGAATTTTTCCTTCATAACACGCAGCAGACGCTGGAACTGCGGGGTAGCCTTCTCCTGCTGACGGGTATATGAGATGTATGATTTCTGGAATAACTTCCACACACGGTTTCCCTCCGTGGGAGTTGCATCGTATTCCTTTTGCAGTTGCTCGGAGTTGTTCAGTTCGCTGCCTTTCTCGCCTTTCAGGAAGAATAGGTGTGCTTGAATGTAATAGTCGGCTATGCGTTGCTGTCCGCTCATACTATAGAAGCCAGAGATAAGCACAAAGACGAAAAGGATGCATGTGGCTATAAGCGCATTGGTGGGTGTGTCTGCAATGCCGAAGAAGTTGAACTCCAGACTGTGATGACAATAGAAACGATAGGTGAGGGCAATGTAGATAGGCACAAACCATGTGGGGCCTGCCAACCCGTCAAGAATTCGACCCATACGTGAAGACTTGCCTGTCATACGAGCCAACTGTCCGTCGGTACAATCGTACACATCAGCCCAAATGAGCAGGAAGATAGCCAGCAGATTATACCAAAGGCCGCTCATTCCCTCGTAATAATAACAACCGTGGGCAAAGAAGATACAACTTGCAGCCCCGATAATCATGGAAAGTATGGTGACTGTGTTGGGATGAATGTCAAATTTTGCGAACCCAAGTGCGCAATAGTATGCCAGGGGGCGGACAACGCGGATGTCCAACCAATCGTCGGTTTCAGATGATTTTAATGTTGATAATACTTTTTCTTTCATATTTCCTGACCAATGTCGTTTTTCAGCCTGCAAAATTACGCCAAAAAAACCAGATAGCAAAATAATCGGGAAAAGTATTTTGTTATCCCGCTATTTCTGCGTACCTTTGCACCAATAAACACAAAAGAAAGAAAAGTTCTAAATAGAATATGAATTATCTGGATAGAAATGAATTTAACTTCCAACCGTCTGAGAAGGTGGTTGAAGCCATAAAAAACTTTAAACCTGAAACGCTTTGTTTTTATACCCGAATCTATGATCAGGGTAAAAAGAGCGTGATATCTGTTCGTCTTTCTGAAATCTACCATGTACCCGAGGAGCAGGTGCTGCTGGGTTATGGTGGCGAAGAGATGTTGAAGAACGCTATTCACTACTTCCTGATGGAGGGTGATAATAAGACTATTCTAATCCCTGAATTCTCTTGGTGGTATTATAACCGTGTAGCAGGTGAGTGTGGCGGAAACTTTGAGATGTATCCCTTACATGAGACGGGTGACACCTTTGCTTATGATGTAGATGAGGTGATAGAATATACCAACCGTGTTCATCCCCGTATGCTGTTGCTGGCTTCGCCCAACAATCCTACAGGTAACAGTCTGAGCAGTGAGGAGATTGGCAAGATTATGGAAAATATTCCTGCTGATACTATGGTATTGGTGGATGAGGCTTACGCAAGCTTTATAACAACAGATACCGACTACATAGCTCCTTTGGTGAATAAATACAACAATCTTATTATCTCACGTACACTTTCCAAGTTCTATGGTTTGCCGGGTCTGCGTGTGGGCTTTGCCTTCATCGGTGCCGGTCACGATCAGTTCTTGTCGTACTGTAACAAGTATCTGGGCTACAACCGCTTCTCGGAGGCTGTTGCCCTTGCTGCTTTGGAGAGTGACGAGCACTACCGCCGTGTAGCAGACGATATGGAGTGGGACCGTCAGCTCTTTAAGAAGGAACTGGGAAATCTTCCCGGTTTCAAGGTGTACAAGAGTGTGGCCAACTTTATCCTTATCAAGTATCCTGTAGAAATCAAGGAAGCCCTGCAGAAGGCTCTGGCTGATCAGAACTATAAGATCAAGTACATGACGGACAAGGGGCTGGAGGACTGCCTGCGTATTACCCTGGGACGTAAGGAACAGATCCAGGTGGTTGTTGATACCATCAAGAAAGTTTACCAGAACAAGTAAACATTAAGTTTAGATATTAATGAAAGCAATAATACTGGCAGCGGGCATGGCTTCAAGGCTACGCCCGCTTACTCTTACCACTCCTAAGAGCCTGCTGAAGGTTGGCGAATGCTCCCTTTTGCAGCGTAGTATGGATGCCCTTATAGCCAATGGGGTAACGGAATTCTGTATTGTTACAGGTTATCTGCATGAAATGATAGAAGATTTCGTAAGGAAGCAGTATGCCGATAGCATTCAGGTTACCTTTATATATAATAAGGTATATGAGACTACCAATAACATTTACTCTTTGTGGTTAGCTCGCCCCTTTGCTGAAGGACAGGAAGTGCTGCTGTTGGATAGCGATTTGCTTTACGATCCTCAGATTGTGACCCGCGTGCTAGCTACTGACGCTCCCAATGTACTTACACTTATCAGGCATGAGTTGGGAGAGGAAGAGATGAAGGTGGTAACTGATGCGCAGGGCAGCATAAAGGAAATAAGTAAGACCTGTAATCCAGCTGATGCTGCTGGAGAGAGTTTAGGCATTGAGAAAATGGGTAAGGAATACACCAAGGCATTGTACCGTGAGCTGGAATCCATGATGAACGATGAGCATTTGGAGAATGTCTTCTACGAGCGTGCCTTTGAACGTCTTATCCCTCAGGGACATACCTATCAGGTACAGGATGTTACGGAACTTTTCTCGTGCGAGTTGGATACCATCGAAGATTTTGAAAACGCTAAGGCAAAGATTCCTGCAAATTTGTTTTGAAGAAGTTAAAGAAGAAGTTATAAAAGGGAGTTAAAAAGGAAGTTAACTCACTTCGTTCGCGGACGATAGTTATAAGAAAGCGGGTGATTCTCAAAATCATCCGCTTTCTTATTTATTCTAAATTTTGACCTACGGTCGAGCCTGCTCACGCTCGGAAGAGTCAAAGCAAGCTTTACTCTTCTCTTGCTCAATCGCAGCCTTCAATTCTCAATTGCAGCAATGCCGCCTCAATTCTCAATTATTTCAGAGAATTGATGGTTTCCTGCAGAGCAGCAATCTTGCTTTCTGCATCCGAAAGTTTCTTACGTTCCAATTCTACTACCTGAGCAGGTGCATTCTGAACAAAGCGCTCATTCTGAAGTTTCTTCTGAATGCCCATCATGAAGCCTTGCAAACGCTTAATCTCAGTTTCGGCCTTCTCAATCTCAGCTGCAGCATCTATCAGGTTGCCCAGAGGTACGGCATATTCTTCTGTACCAATGAGGAAGGACTGTGTGCCTTCACTCTTTTTCTCTACAACGGCAATTTCTGAGAGGCCTGCCAACTTGCATATTATGAATTGAGAATTGAGAATTGCCGATTACTTCCAAAGTAAGTGGCTCGCGGGGTGAGATGTTCTTGCTCTGACGGATGGCACGTACACCAGAGATAACCTGCTTAGCATGCTCGAACTGAGCAATGAGTTGGGCATCAGCCTCGGATGGAGCAGCAAGCTCTAACGTGCTGACCATGATGCTTTCTCCCTCCTTGCGTTCAGCAATATGCTGGTACAGCTCTTCTGTGATGAAAGGCATGAAGGGGTGAATAATCTTCATCAACTGCTCGAAGATGTCCAGTGTAGCCTGTAGCGTGGCAGCATCTATGGGAGCCTGATAAGCAGGCTTAATCATCTCCAGATACCAGCCAGAGAACTCGTCGGTAAAGAGCTTGAAGGCAGCCATCAGTGCCTCGTTGAGGCGGTATTTGCTGTATAGGTCGTTGATTTCTGCTACAGCTGTGCGAATGGTAGCCTGCATCCACGCAATAGCCTTCTGGTTAGCCTCAGGCTGTGCAATGTCAGCCTTCTCCCATCCCTTAACCAGGCGGAAGGCATTCCAAATCTTGTTACAGAAAGCAGCCCCCTGCTGGCAGAGGTCTTCCTTAAAGAGTATATCGTTACCTGCAGGAGCTGCAAGTAGCATACCCATACGTACCCCGTCAGCTCCGTACTTCTCGATAAGGCCTATGGGGTCGGGGCTGTTGCCAAGACTCTTGGACATCTTCCGACCGATCTCATCGCGCACAATACCTGTGAAATATACATTACGGAAGGGAACATCCTTCAGGTATTCCTCTCCAGCCATAATCATACGGGCAACCCAGAAGAAGATAATATCCGGACCCGTTACAAGAACGCTGGTCGGGTAGTAGTAGTTAATCTCTTCGTTGCCGGGATTGTTGATGCCGTCAAACAGAGAGATAGGCCAGAGCCAACTGGAGAACCAGGTGTCAAGCGCATCCTCGTCCTGATGGAGCATATCGATGGTGATGTCCTTACCATACTTCTCCTGCGCCTTCTGCAGGGCTTCTTCCTTGGTAAGGGCTACCACGAAACGCTCTTCCTCCCCCTCGGGGGAGGTTGTTATGAACCATGCAGGAATACGGTGTCCCCACCATAACTGACGAGAGATACACCAGTCCTGGATATTCTCCAACCAATTGCGGTAAGTAGTAACGTACTTGGTGGGATAGAACTTAATCTTACCCTCGAGTACAGGAGGAAGTGCGATGTCTGCCATGTGCTTCATAGAGAGGAACCACTGCTTGCAGAGGCGAGGCTCTACGGCAGTATCCTGATTACGCTCGCTGTAACCAACCTTGTTCTCGTAATCCTCAATCTTCTCCATCAAGCCGGCTTCCTGCAGGTCTTTGGTTATCTGCTTACGAACCTCCATGCGGTCCATACCTACATAGAGTGGACTCTGATCAGAGATGGTGCCGTCCGGATTAAAGATATCTATGGTTTCCAGGTTGTGGGTCTTACCCAGCTGATAGTCGTTTATATCATGTGCAGGAGTAACCTTCAGACAGCCTGTACCGAATTCTACATCTACGTAACGGTCCTCAATAACGGGGATAACCCTGTTTACCAATGGAACGATTACCTTGTGGCCGCGTAGCCACTGGTTCTTGGGGTCTTTGGGGTTGATACACATAGCTGTATCGCCCATAATAGTCTCAGGACGTGTGGTAGCAACTACAGCGTAATAGCCTTTGCTGTCTTTGTGAACGATATTGCCTGCAGCTTCAAGGTCCTTAACATCCTTAAGGTCTTTAAGGTCCTGAACATAGTACTTCAAATGGAATAAGTGGCTCTTTTCATCGCGATAGATAACCTCCTCGGTAGAAAGTACTGTCTGTGCCTTAGGATCCCAGTTTACCATACGCAGTCCGCGATAGATGAGTCCTTTATCGTAAAGGTCGCAGAACACCTTCAGTACGGATTCGCTACGAAGTTCATCCATTGTGAAAGCTGTACGGTCCCAGTCACAGGAAGCACCCAATCTACGAAGCTGCTTCAGGATAATCCCTCCGTGCTCATGTGTCCAGTCCCAGGCATGTTCCAGGAACTGCTCACGTGTGAGGTCGCGTTTCTTGATACCCTGTGCGGCCAGTTTGTTTACCACCTTAGCCTCTGTAGCAATAGAGGCATGGTCGGTACCGGGTACCCAGCAGGCATTCCTGCCATCCAGACGTGCCTTGCGTACAAGGATGTCCTGAATGGTGTTGTTCAGCATGTGGCCCATGTGAAGCACACCTGTAACGTTTGGTGGGGGGATGACTATAGTGTAGGGTTCTCGACCGTCAGGTTTACTGCTGAATAATTTGTGGTCCAACCAGTACTGGTACCACTTGGCTTCTACCTCGTTAGGAGCATATTTAGTTGCTAATTCCATAATTTGTTTAATTCATGATTTACAAATCGGGTGCAAAGATAACAAAAAAAAATGAATAATGAATTGTGGATTATGAATTAAATGACTATCTTTGTTGTCAATTAAGGAAAACAAAGAAAGATGCATTCAAAAGAAGAGAAACTGGCAGCATTCGGCAGATTGCTGGATGTGATGGACGACCTGAGGGAGAAATGTCCTTGGGACAGGAAACAGACGTATGAGAGTTTACGCCCCAATACAATAGAAGAAACCTTCGAACTTTGTGATGCTTTGTTGAAGCACGACGAAAAGAATATCTGTAAGGAGTTGGGTGATGTTTTGCTACATGTGGTGTTCTACGCTAAGATAGGCAGTGAGGGCGAGTCATTTGATATTGCCGATGTCTGCAATAAGCTTTGTGATAAACTGATATTCCGGCATCCGCATGTTTATGGTGATGCTGTTGCCAAGACAGCAGGCGATGTGGTGGAGAACTGGGAGAAGATAAAGCAGCGCGAGAAGGACGGTAACAAAACAGTCCTGTCCGGTGTTCCTGATGCTTTGCCCTCATTGATTAAGGCCTATCGCATACAGGATAAGGCCCGGAACGTAGGGTTCGACTGGGATAAGAAAGAGGATGTATGGGAGAAGGTACGCGAGGAAATGGGTGAGTTGGAGGCAGAACTCAGAAAGGAAGATAATAAGGAGAAGCAAACGGCAGAGCTGGGAGATTTCCTTTTCAGTGTTATCAATGCAGCCCGTCTGTATCATCTGAACCCCGACAACGCCTTGGAACATACCAATCAGAAGTTTATCCGTCGTTTTAACTATGTAGAGCAGAAAGCCAAGGAGATGGGTTTGCAGTTGCAGCAAATGACATTGGCTCAGATGGATGAATTCTGGAACGAGGCCAAGACGTTTGAGAATCAGTCATAAAATACAAGAGAGCGTGTCTGTTCGACACACCCTCTTCTCTTCATAATTTAACTTGAATGATTGGTTGGTAAAAAAGCGATGAGGCCAAGCCTGTTATTTCTTGTGATGGTTATCATTCCTTCTTCTTTGGTCGAATTGTCTCAGCATCATGCGATGATAGATGTCTTCGGCTAACATAGCTTTATAGACTTTCTGCGCAGGAACAGCCTTTGACAATTTCTTGTAGTAATTTTCCTGTATCTGAGCCATTTTGGTGTTAAGCTCGCAGATTCGCTGTATTTTGTTCGCATAATCCTTTTCAGATGGAGTAGCATCTTTGGGGATTCTCTTCAGCGTGAATATTTCCTTTTGCAAGTTGCGCTGTTCCTCCTTCATTTGGTGAAAGATGGGGAAGAATGATTGCGCCTCTGTGCTGGTGAATTCAGCTTTCTGGGTAATGAACTCCTCCAGTTTAGCACGGAATTCCTCAGGATTAAAACTCCGTCTCTCATGTTGAGCCATTATGGATAGGCTTGCACAGAGTTGGAATATGATAAGAATAAATATTTTTTTCATGTTTGTTTATTCTGCCTCCGTCAGATAGGTTGCAATTTCCATATTGTTAATCATACTGTAATTAAGAGCGTCCTCGATGTACTGACTGTTGTCAGCTTCAAGTGGTAGGTTCTGCTGTTTGAGGTTGTTAAAGATAAATGTGGCCCCAAGTATGCATCCAGTCATCATAGCAGCAATACTCCAACGTATTATCCTCCTACGTCTTCTCTGACGCTCAATGCGTTTCATTATACGCTGAGGAAATTCATTGAAGTAGTTATTTGGAACACGAAAAGGATTCTCGTTCCCAAATCTATCCATTATAAGTTTTTCCTCATTCATTGTTATACTCATTTTAGCTTATCTGTTAATATGATTTGTTAAAAATGAAATGGTTTAATCGTTCTGCTGAAAAAAATCAGTTATTTTTTTTACGGCATGATGGTAAGATGCTTTCAGGGCTCCTATGCTGGTTCCCAGCATCTGGCTCATTTCCTCGTATTTCATCTCCTGGAAGTATTTCAGATTGAAGACGGCTTTTTGTTTGTCGGGCAACTGAGCTATAGCTTCCTGAAAGAGTGCCTGTGTTTCATTCCCGTCGAAATAGGGGTCGGCAAGAAGCTGGTTGGCGATAAAGTCATCTGTCCCCGACATAATGTCCGAACTCTTTTTCTTCTTCTCAAGGAAACTCAGGGACTCATTGATGGCAATGCGGAAGAGCCACGTGCTGATTTTGGATTCTGCGCGAAAATCATCCAGTGCCATCCAGGCCTTAATGAAAGTGTTCTGTAGCACATCGTCAGCATCTTCGTGTGTAAGGATAAGTCTGCGAATTTGCCAATAAAGAACTTCTTGATACTCGTGTACCAAGGTATTAAAGGCTTTTTCTTTCTGCGAATCGTCTTTCAACTGGGCTATGATGCGTGCTTCGTCAATCATCTCTCAATCTTTAGATACGGAAAAGTGCTTTTGGTTTAAAAACGATCCAAAGCATTTTCAATAATAGTGTCATAATGGTAATTGTCAGGGTGCTCCTCCAGTATTCCTTCGCGGTTGGGGTAGAGGGTGTAATAGTCCAGGAATACCGCGTAGTTAGTCTCCACGCGGTAAGTCCTGTTCTTGGGTCGTTCTCCTGTTGGTGGATTCTCTTTTCTGTAATTCTTGCCCCATTCTGTCAGAGGAGCTTTACCTACCTCCATGCGAATCCTGTCTTGCTGGATGCTATCAAGGTTCTCCATGATGAAGAATGCCAGCTCCAACGGTTTCTCTAATCGGATGCACCCATGACTGACGGCTCTTGTCTTAAGCCTGAAAGCAGATGGGTTATTGGTATCATGCAGGTACACAGAAAAATCGTTGGGGAAGCGGAATATAATGCGTCCCAGTGAGTTCCCCCCGCCATTCTCCTGCCTGATAACATACTGTCCGCTGTTCAGTTGTGAAGCACTTAAAGTCAAGGGGTTAATGGTTCGGCGAGTACTCTTTTCGATAATTGTATAATGGTGACGGTTGAAGTAGGTAGTGTCACCCGTATGAAGCGGTGCTATCTCATGGCGTATAATGCTGGGGGGAATATTCCAGTAGGGATTCAGTTCCAGTCTTGCTATCTTGCTCACCAGCATTGGAGACTTGTGTGCGATGGAACCTCCGCAGATACGCATTTGCAGTATGCTGTCTTTTTCCTCATTAACGGCAGTGAGTTCAAAGCCTGCCAGATTCACCCAGATGTATTTTCCCTGCGGACGCGGATAGCGCCATCTGGCCCTCTCCATGTTGATGCGTGCCAGACGGGCACGTTCCTCGCTTGTATCCTTTTTTGCTGCATGATAATCTTGTCTCAGCATCTTGTAAAGGGGAATCTGTGGCTTTATTTCGTTAAAGAACTCCGTCAGGTTTCCTGCCTGCGCCTCTTTGAGTGCATGCAGGTAGAAACTGTCTGTGGGAGCCTCTATGTGAATGTCGAAATGGTGTCGCTGTGAAGGTTCCGGATAATCCTTTTCAGATTCTATGTTGTTCAGGAGTTGTGAGGGTCGTGTATATCCGTATCGTTGTCCGGCGGCATATCTCAGGAAAGCTTTTGTCAGCAGGAATTCCAGTTTGCCTGCCAGTTTGTTCACATCCTCCTTGCTTTCTTCTCTGGCTCTGAGTTCCTGTAGGTTCTTCTCTATTATAGGTACAAGGAAGCTCGATGGCTTCAGTGCATCTTCTTCTACGTTCCTCAGGTAGGCGAGCAGCGTATCGGCGTTTTTGCCTATTCCGTGTCTGGTTATCCAGATGAAGTGTCCCTTCTCTGTATAGTATTTCCTGGTAAAAGCGTCGGCATACATTTTTGGCTCCCCTTGTATGAGCTGTTTAATCTCATTGCGTATTAGCCGGCTTTTCAGACTGTATTCCGTAAGGTTCCAGTCTTGTATATCTTGCATGAATACAAACTGCTCATGCCTGCCGTTTTCCTGGCAGGATATAAGTGTAATAATAAGAAGGAGAATGATGAGGGGATGCTTAGGGAGAATAAGTTTCATCGAATTGAAATCTTACGCACTACCTTTCCTATTTTAATCAGGTAGCAACCCTTCTGCAAGTTTACAGAATATGTCTTTCCGGTTGATTCCGTCTTTATGGTAGTAACTTTAGTGCCCGTAAGATTGAAGATTTCTATGTCCTCGCCGTTGACTCCGGAAATCTTAACGGTATTTCCGCTTGCAACAATGGAAATAGGAGATACGGTGGCTTCAATGCCTTCGTTATCTGTAATTTCCGTTGCAAATGCTGGAGTGAAAACCAGCATCAAGGGCAATAGTATAAGCACAATCTTCTTCATATTCTTATCAATCTCAACGCAAAGTTATGGCTTTTATTTTATTGCCACAAATTTTTTTGATACAAAATGACATTTTTTGTCACTTTTTCCTATATTTTAAGGTTTAAACCCTCAAAAGCAAGGCTTGTTTGAGGGAAAATGGCTGTTGCTTCTGCCAGTAAAGCGTCCTCATCTTTTATTCTGGCACTGAAGTGCCCGATGCATAGTTTTTCCGCATGTGCTTCCTTGGCAATAGTGGCAGCCTGAGAGGCGGTTGAGTGCAGGGTCTCCTGTGCTCGTTTCAGCAATTCCTCCGGGTAGGTAGCCTCATGGTAGAGTAGGGTAACCCCTTGTAGTTGTTCCGCCAGTTTGGGAAGGAAGGCTGTATCAGAGCAGTAGGCGTATGAGCGTGCCTTGGCTGCTGGTGTTACCAGTCTTTCGTTGGGGATAAACGTTCCGTCCTCTGTTGTCCAGTCAGCTCCGGCCTTAATATTGTTGATTTGCGAGAACGGGATGTTGAAGGCATCTATCATCTCACGTCTGATATGGGGTAGGGGAGGTGTCTCTTGGAAGAGGAATCCGGAACAGGGAATCCTGTGCTGGAGTGGAATGCTCCAAACGGTAACGCTACGGTCCTTATATATAATATTATGTACGCGCGTATCGATAGGATGGAAGATTATCTGGAAGGTGATACCCTCGCAGTAAATCCGGATGATATTGTCCAGGAATTCCTGTAGTTGCTGCGGGCCGTGAATGTGTAACTCCGCTGTTCTTCCCAGCAGAGCCATTGTGCTGATAAGTCCGGGCAGGCCAAACACATGATCACCATGATTATGTGAGATGAAGATGTGTCCCACGCGGGCCATGGGCAACCCCATCTTCTGCATCTGAATCTGTGCCCCTTCTCCGCAGTCTATCATATAGTATTTACCTCTGATGTTTACTATCTGGGAGGTGGGCAGATGTCTGAGAGTTGGCTTAGCCGATCCGCATCCTAATATGTTTACTTCGAATATCTCCATTCCGTTCTCTGTTGAAAAGTAGAAAAAAGGGACAGCCGTGTAGCTGCCCCTTTTCTGTTATGGTTTGCAGTTATGCAACTTATTATTCGTCGCCAGACTGCATTTTAGCCTTCAGAGCTGCTAAAGCATCCAGATCGCCCAGTGTTGTGCTGGCAGCCTGGTTCTGAATAGCAGGTGCTTCCTCCTTGCGGGTAGCGGTACGCTTGGTAGCCTTCTTAGCCTCGCGAGCTTCTGCACGCTGAGCATCTTCGTAGATGCGGCTGTGGCTAAGGATGATACGCTTGCTTTCCTTGTTGAACTCGATAACCTTGAACTGCAGCTTCTCGTTGAGCTGAGCCTGGCTGCCGTCTTCCTTAACAAGGTGCTTGGGAGTAGCAAAGCCCTCTACGCCATATTCCAGCTGGATAACGGCGCCCTTGTCGAGCATCTCAACAATAGTACCCTCGTGAACGCTGTCCTGAGTGAATACTGTCTCGAATACATCCCAAGGATTCTCCTCTAACTGCTTGTGACCCAGAGAGAGGCGACGGTTGGTCTTGTCAATCTCCAATACGCAAACTTCGATTTCGGCACCAATCTGAGTGAACTCGCTGGGGTGCTTGATCTTCTTTGTCCAACTGAGGTCGCTGATGTGGATAAGACCGTCAACACCTTCCTCAATCTCAACAAATACACCAAAGTTGGTGAAGTTGCGAACCTTTGCAGTATGCTTGCTGCCGATAGGATATTTCTCCTCGATGTTCTCCCAAGGATCGTCCTTCAACTGCTTGATACCCAATGACATCTTGCGCTCTTCGCGATCCAGAGTCAGGATAACTGCCTCTACCTCGTCGCCAACCTTCATGAAGTCCTGAGCACTGCGCAGATGCTGGCTCCAGCTCATTTCTGAAACGTGGATCAGACCCTCTACGCCAGGAGCGATTTCAACGAATGCTCCGTAGTCAGCCATAACAACTACCTTACCCTTAACGCGGTCACCAACCTTCAGGTTAGCATCCAAAGCATCCCATGGGTGAGGAGTCAACTGCTTCAAACCAAGAGCAATGCGCTTCTTCTCGTTGTCGAAGTCCAGAATAACAACGTTGATCTTCTGGTCCAACTCAACAATTTCCTTAGGATCATTAACACGACCCCAGCTGAGGTCTGTAATGTGGATAAGACCGTCTACGCCACCCAGGTCGATGAATACACCGTAAGAGGTGATGTTCTTAACGGTACCCTCAAGTACCTGACCCTTCTCGAGACGACCAATGATTTCCTGCTTCTGAGCCTCAAGCTCTGCCTCAATGAGAGCCTTGTGGCTAACAACAACGTTCTTGTAGTCCTGATTGATCTTAACAATCTTGAACTCCATAGTCTTGCCTACGAAGATATCGTAGTCGCGGATGGGCTTAACGTCAATCTGAGAACCGGGCAGGAAGGCCTCGATGCCGAATACATCAACAATCATACCACCCTTAGTGCGGCACTTAACGTAACCCTTAACAACCTCTTCCTTCTCCAGAGCCTCGTTTACACGATCCCAGCTGCGGCTTGCGCGAGCTTTCTTGTGAGAAAGAATCAGCTGACCCTTTTTGTCTTCCTGATTCTCGATGTAAACCTCTACTGTGTCACCTACCTTCAAATCAGGATTGTAACGGAATTCACTTGCAGGTATGATACCATCGCTCTTGAAGCCGATGTTTACTACCACCTCGCGCTTGTTCATTGCGATTACGGTTCCATCAACTACGTCGTGGTCATTTACCTTATTCAGAGAACCATTATAGGCCTCTTCCTGAGCCTCGCGACTCGTTTCTACTTTGCTGTCACCATTGGCGTATGCTTCCCAATCGAAGTCTTCCAGTGGCGCAACGTTTTTCAAATCTGCCATACAGATTAATTAAATGTTAATACTAATGTTAATAAACGCGGGCACAAAGGTACAATAATTTTTTGTCATACCAAGCATTTCCCGCGTTTTTTTTCTTATTTCAGGACTGTTGTCCTTGTTATCATGGTAAAGATAAAGTTTTTCCTCCTTTCACAGCTCCTGTTGCTCAGATATTCTTATAACTTTCTTTACGGCTTTCTTGCTCATTACGCTGTTAAGGAACAGGTCCTGCTGGTTTATCGAATGTGTATCTGTACCACAATAATCGTACATGCCTTCCTTGAGTAGCCACTCGGCTTTCCACTGCACCTCTGGCCCGTATGCACCTGCTAACGATGGGAGGTTCAGTTGCAGCAATACCCCGCGCTGTTTCCACATCTTGTAGTCACGTTTGTCCATATACTGATACCGCTCAGGATGAGCCAGAATGGGATCATAGCATTTGAGTTTTATTCTTTCTATTATATCAGCCATATTCATCGGAGGGGTATAGTACGATGTCTCCACCAACAGCTTATCTCCGTCTCTCCCGATTGGCATTACCTCATTCTCCTCCAAGCGTTTTATAAACAGTCCGTCCATCATGTGTTCTGCAGCCAAGTGAATGCCGATTTTCAGGTTATTGTTCTTCTCTATCTCATAAGCCGTAGTCTTTAGCTTTTCCCTAAGTTCTTCCGGCTTATTAGGGATGTCCTCCATGATGTGCGGTGTCAGCCACACTTCCTTCACCCCGCAAAGTTCCCATTCTTTCAGAATTTGGATTGTTTCATCAAGTTCTTTCACCCCGTCGTCCACTCCAGGCAGCAGATGGCAGTGACAGTCGCGTAAGCCCTGCAGCAGTCCGCTTTCCCTGACAATTATTTTATTTGATATTAACCACATTATTTTATTAGACTTTAACCTTAACGATAATAACAAAAAAAAAGATTCAATATCATCACTGACCTTGAATCTTGCCTTAAAAATTTAATACCATGAAAAACACTTTTTGCTATGTGGCGGTGCGTACGAGAAACGTACCAACACCTTATCTTTCTGACTGAAAATCAGCCTTTTAGTTTTCAAATCTTCACTTTAATGAACACTTTTGATACACTTTCGAGGGAGC
>JAFXZY010000039.1 GCA_017541025.1 Bacteroidaceae bacterium
AATCGAAGATTCTTCCCCTCATCAGGCACAGAAAGACATTCAGTCTTTCTTCCAAAGGGCCTTCTTCGCCCCTTTGTGGGGCCGGAACCACATTCAGTGGTTCCTCTAAAGGCCCCAGTCGCCCCAAATGGGAGGCGGGGAAAGTTGGAGAATAATTGTACAATAATACTAACATAAACTGTCATACCCCTGTTTACAGTTCCCTCCCATTTGGGGGAGGGTTAGGGAGAGGGGCCTGTCTTATATGAAATACATTAAACCGATATTGAAAGTAGAAGAGGCCGAGGTTGTCAACATGTTGGCAGAGAGCCTGGTAATTGACGGCAAAACCACAGTAGATGGTGGCGATGCATTGAGCAAAGAAGACAAGAGTTGGGAAATCTGGTCCGACGACAAGGACTGATATAATATCTCAATTTCTATGGTAAACAAAGGCTTACGCATAAAGCGTTGGCCTTTGTTTTTCTTTTAATATGCCAAATATGAAGGTCTTGCAGGGTAATATCAATTTATGCAGTTAAAATATCATTTATTTAAGTACGGAAATAGAAGAAAACCGTATATTTGCATTGTCCTTTTTTTAAAAAACAACATTATGGTTAATAGATTTATCCTTAACGAAGTGTCATACTTCGGTCCCGGTGCTCGCAAGGAGTTGCCAGGAGTAGTGGCCCGCCTCGGCTTCAAGAAGGCGTTGGTAGTAACAGACAAGGGCTTGATGCAGTTTGGTGTTGCCAAGATGGTATTGGATGTTATGGATCAGGCTGGCATTCAGTATGAAATCTTCGATGATGTGAAACCTAACCCCACCGTAACAAATGTTAAGGACGGCATAGAGGCTTGTAAGAAGGCCGGAGCCGATTTCATTGTAGCTATCGGAGGCGGTTCGAGTATGGATACAGCCAAGGGCATCGGCATTGTGATTAATAATCCGGAGTTTGCCGATATCGTTTCGCTGGAGGGTGTGGCAGATACCAAGAAGAAGTCTTTGCCCATCATCGCCCTGCCTACTACAGCAGGTACGGCTGCCGAGACAACTATCAACTACGTTATCATCGACGAAAAACGTCAGGCCAAGATGGTGTGCGTGGATCCCAACGATATTCCCTGTGTGGCCATTGTGGATGCCGAGTTGATGTACTCTTTGCCTAAGTCACTTACAGCTGCAACAGGTATGGATGCTATGACGCATGCCATAGAGGGACTTATAACGAAAGGTGCCTGGGAGCTGTCTGATATGTTCGAAATAAAGGCCATAGAGATGATATACCGTAATCTGCCTATCGCTGTAGAAGACCCCAGGAATCCCGTTGGTCGTGACGGAATGGCAGTTGCTCAGTATGTGGCTGGAATGGCTTTCTCTAACGTCGGCTTGGGTGTAGATCATGGAATGGCTCATCCCCTTTCGGCTCTGTTTGATGTACCTCACGGTGTTGCCTGCGCTATGCTACTGCCAACGGTGATGCGCTTTAATATGCCTGCTGCCAAAGAGAAGTATGTAGAGATTGCCAAGGCTTGTGGCGTATATGAAATAGGTATGAGTACAGACGAGGCTGCCGAAGCTGCTTGCAAGGCCATTGAGGAACTGAGTGCAAAAGTAGGGACAAACAAGCGTCTTACCGACTTGGGTATAAAGGAATCCGACATTTCTGCGCTGGCTGAGCAGGCTATCAATGATGTCTGCACACCTGGTAATCCCCGTTCTGTGACCAAACAGGACATCATAGACTTGTATCACCAGATTCTGTAGATTGGTTAGTAGCTTAGTAGCTTAATAGCTTAATAGAGTTTCAGGTTTCAGGTTTCAATGTTCAATGCTCTAAATTCTTTTGGATTAATGAGAAGGCTTTTCTTGACTCTTATCCTCCCTTGTATAGGGATGATGGGCGGTAATATGCCCGTTGTCTGCGCAAAAAAGACGCAGCCGGCAGCTTTGTACACACAGTTTCAGACAGCCAAGTGCGACCAGCGTGTGGCCGTTTACTGGTATTGGATTTCGGACAACATCTCTGTAGAGGGTGTGGAACGTGACTTGGAGGCAATGAAGAAGGCAGGAATAGACCGTGCCTTCATCGGAAACATCTGGGAAGGAAGTGTAAGGCCCGGAGGCATAAAGGTCCTTTCGCCCGGATGGTGGGAGGTGCTGCATGCTGCCCTGAAGAAAGCCACTGAGTTGGACATTCAGATAGGTCTTTTTAACTGCCCGGGATGGAGTCAGAGTGGTGGTCCGTGGATTAAGCCGCAGCAGAGTATGCGCTATCTGGCGCAGCAACATGTCAGGGTGAAGGGGAACGGTATGATACAAAGCCTGACACTGCCCGTTGTGGGTAAGGATGCTCAAGATGTCTGTGTAGTTGCTGTGCCCGACGTTCCCCATAAGTCATTTGTATGCGAGGTGGACAAAGAGCCGGGAGTCAGGGAATCGAAGGATATTCATCTGGACGAACCTATGACACTGCGCAGTGTTCTTTTTGAAACACCTGCCTACTTGCTCGTGGATGCTACGCTGGAGGCTAAGGTTGATGGTGAGTATAAGACGCTCAGAACGGAGCACTTGGACCGAACCAACCATAATCCTAACGTAGGTTTTCATCCCTTGGCGCCAATCAGCCTGAGTATTCCCGATGTGAAGGCTCAGGATTTTCGCCTGACACTGAATGGTGGCGGTCAGCCCACCAAACTGACGGTAACACTGAGCGAACAGCCCTTGGTGGAACGCTACGAAGAGAAGACGTTGGGCAAGATGTTCCAGAGCCCGCTGCCTATGTGGGACTGGTATATGTGGCCCACACAGCCCGAACCGCTACAGACAGGACTGATAGCACAACCCGGGAAAGTTATCGACCTGACTGAAAAGATGCAGGATAACGGAAAACTGGAATGGGAGGTGCCGGCAGGCGAATGGACCATATACCGAACGGCTATGCTCACTACAGGTGTCACCAACGGACCAGCCTCGCCCGAGGCTACCGGTCTGGAGGTGGACAAGATGAGCCGGAAACATGTGGCAGACCACTTTGATGCCTTTATGGGTGAGATACTCCGACGCATTCCCGCCAAAGACCGAAAGAGCCTGATTGCTACCGTTGAAGACAGCTACGAGATGGGCGGGCAGAACTGGACAGACGATATGATACCTGTCTTCCGTCGGACATACGGCTACGACCCCGTCCCCTGGCTTCCTGTTATGTATGGTCAGGTAATAGGCTCTCAGGACCAGAGCGAACGTTTCCTGTGGGATTTGCGCCGACTGGTGGCCGACCGTGTGGCATACGACTATGTGGGCGGGTTGCGTAAGGTCAGCAACAGGAACGGGCTGACTACCTGGCTCGAATGCTACGGACATTGGGGATTCCCGGGCGAGTTCCTGATGTATGGCGGACAGAGCGACGAGGTGGCTGGCGAGTTCTGGAGCGAAGGCTCTCTGGGTGATATTGAGAACCGTGCAGCCAGCAGCTGTGCACACATCTATGGCAAGCAGAAAGTATGGGCTGAGAGCTGCACCGCTGGCGGGCCTCCTTTTAACCGTTATCCATACGTCATGAAGCAGCGCACCGACCGTTTCTTCTGCGAGGGTATCAATGCAACGCTGCTGCACCTCTATATTCAGCAACCCGACAACACCACCTTCCCTGGTATCAGTGCTCCCTACGGTAATGAGTTCAACCGTAAGAACATCTGGTTCCAGCAGATGGACCTTTTTACCGACTATCTTCGCCGTTGCAACCTGATGCTTCAGCAGGGACGCTATATTGCCGATGTGGCTTATTTCATCGGTGAGGACACACCGAAAATGACGGGCGAGTGCAAGCCGGAATTACCACGGGGCTATAGCTTCGATTACATCAATGCCGAGGTACTCAAACGGTGCACCGTAAAGGATGGCTGTCTTTCTCTGCCCGGCGGCATGCTGTACCGTGTACTCGTCCTTCCACAACAAAAGACGATGAGACCTGAGGTGCTGAAAGTCATTGAAAGCCTTGTAAAACAGGGCCTCAATATCCTTGGCCCCCAACCTGTTGCTTCGCCCAGTATGCAGAACTATCCCCAATGCGATGAGCAGGTTCGCCTGTTGGCCGGTAAAATGTGGCAGGCGGGAGCGTACGGGAAGGGACGTGTATGGCCTGACGGCACTGAGCTTCAGAAGGTGCTTGATGCATTAGGTGTGACCCCCGACTGCTATGCGCAGCAGACCGTTCCGTACTCCTTTATCCATCGTCAGCAGAAAGGCTCGGATATCTATTTTATAAGCAATCAGAGCGAGCAGCCTCAGACCTTCGATGCCATTTTCCGCATCCAGGGAAAAGCCCCTGATACATGGGACCCTGTTACGGGTGAGAAGCGTCAGCTGCCTCAGTTCTGGCAGCAGGACGGACAGACCACCGTGCCTATGCATCTGGAGCCTAACCAAAGCCTGTTTGTGGTATTTGACACTCCTGCCTCCGAGCGTCCTGCTTCTCAGACACCAAACTATCCCGATCCCACAGTGCTTGCCCAAATAGACACGCCTTGGACCGTAACCTTCCAGCCTGAAATGCGAGGTCCCTCTGCACCTCAGACATTCAATGCGCTCACAGACTGGAGCCAAAACGAGGATGAAACCATCAAGTATTACGCTGGTATGGCTACCTATACCAATACCTTCACCCTCAGCCAATTGCCTAATAAACCCGTCTATCTCGACCTGGGCCGCGTTATGGTAATGGCACGCGTCTTTGTAAACGACTGGTATGCAGGAGGTGCGTGGACCTTCCCTTATCGGGTTCCTGTAACAGGACTGTTGAAGCAGGGGCAGAACAGAATCCGTATAGAGGTTGTCAACAACTGGCGCAACCGCCTTGTCGGTGATGCCCGTCTGCCCGAATCGGAACGCAAGACTTACGCCACCGTAAATCCTTACGATGCCAACTCAGGGCTTCAGGAATCCGGTCTCATGGGTCCTGTGCGCCTAATGAAATATTAATTATTAATGGCAGATGTTTTCATAATGGTAAAAAGAAAAATCCTTTCATTCATCCTTTTTTCCCTCCCTGCTCTCTTCTTGTGGGCAGAAGGAGGAAAGAGCCAGATTGAGCTGGCAGACCCCTATATCTTATTGGATGGGGGAAAATACTATGCTTACGGAACACGCGACGATAACGGCATACGCTGCTACTCGTCGGACGATCTGCGCTCATGGAAATACGAGGGGCTTGCCCTCCATAAGGACAACACAACGGAGAGTATTTTCTTCTGGGCTCCGGAGGTTTATCACCTTGGCGACAAGTACATAATGTATTACTCGGCCAATCAGCGTCTTTTTGTTGCCACGGGAAACAGTCCCAAGGGACCGTTCAGGCAGGTGGGTGGTTATCAGATGCAAAACCTCTTGGGCGACGAGATCTGCATCGACTCTCACGTCTTCTTCGATGACGATGGTACGGCTTGGATGTTCTTTGTGCGGTTCAACGACAACATCTGCATTTGGCAATGCCAACTGGCTGATGATTACATCACGCCTGTGGAAGGAACGCTGCGGAAATGCATAGCCGGAAGTCAGGCGTGGGAACAGAAGGAAGGACGCGTGAACGAGGGACCCAATGTGATAAAATACAAGAATACCTATTATCTTACCTACTCGGGCAACGGCTATGAAAGCCAGAACTATGCCGTGGGCTATGCCACCACACGTAACATCAAAACGGGCGCTTGGACGAAATACGAAAACAATCCCATTCTGTGTCGCAGGGATGAACTCGTGGGAACGGGTCATCACTCTATCTTTACGGATAAGGAGGGTAATATGCGTATCGTCTTTCATGCCCATAACAGCACGGAATCTGTGCACCACCGCCTGATGTACATAGGCACGATGCAGTTCTCGGGTACGAAACTTATGATGACCAATGACCCCATCATACGCCCTACGCTGACAGATAATCCCTACAATCCTGAACTCATCGATAAGACACAGGCGTTCCAGCAAGGCTCGGCAACGACTGTAGATCTGAACAACGACGGGTTTCAGGACATTGTGGCAGGTGGACAGGACGACAAAGGGCGACTTACATACACCTCACGTTATCTTCCCACAACTCATCGCTGGACCACCAATACATCACCCCTTTTTCAGGTAGCCGATATGCCTTCGCTCATTCCTTGCGACTTGAACAATGACGGTAATATGGACATTGTAACATTTGAGCAGAATGGCTCCGATGCCGATGATAAATCCCGTCAGGGCATATTCCTTGGTAAGGGTGACGGAACCTTCACCGAAGCGGCAATAAAAATACATGTCCAAGATGTGCAAGGGGGGCAAGAGTTCAACAATGTCGATTTCGATATCAAGGGTCCTGGCAGTGCGGACATCATTGATATTGATAATGACGGACGTCTGGACATCGTATGTGCAGGGCATCAAGGAAATACCAGCTATAATGTAGTGCTGCATCAGCAGGGTATAGATGAAGAAGGCATTCATTTCGTGGTGGAACCATACGAGAACGAATATCTCTTTAGTCGTCCTGTGATACAGGTCGCTGATATGAACAACGATGGGTATCAGGATTTTGTCATTTCCGCTCAAGTGGATGATAGGGAGGAAAGAACGCGCTTCACGGATGTCTATCTGAACGATATGCTATGTCGCGGGCATTTCATTCGTATGGGCTTGGATGAAAATGACGGTATCATTAAGCGTAAGGCAAACGGCGTTCTGCTGGTAGCTGACTTTACTAATGACGGTTGGGCAGATATCTTCCTGAGTGGTGACGGCGACCATTCTTCAGGTGAGACAACCACGCGTCAGCGAATGTATGAGAATCTGCAGACTACATCTCCTACATTTACAACTATCACTAGCGAAGCCACAAACGCCAGATATCTGGTGCAAACAAGCGTAAACAATGCTGCAGGCGCGATAGACTGGGATGGCGACGGCTCGTATGACCTGCTGATAGGTGGGGGAAAGTTGGGAAGCAAAAACAGCGAAGGTCACCTTTATCTGAATACAACAGGTACAAGGGCGGGCAGGTTCACGAAGTTCTGTACCATCCCGGGTGCTATCTCGCCCTGCATCATCTTTCCTGATTGGAACGGAGACGGGCGCAAGGATTTCTACGTGAACGGTCAATTTAATGATGCCAATTATCTCACTGCAGCCCAGAAGGGAACAGCTTGTGTGATGTGCTACAACCTCTATCCCACACCCTTACGCCCTGATGCTCCAGTTAATCCTACAGCTACCGTGCAGGACGATGGCGTGTTGTTGCAGTGGGAGGTGCCAGAGAGTGTGCAGCCCAATTGTACTTACGAGATTTTCATTGCTGATAGTTTGGGTAACCAGCTGAACAGTACGCCTGCCTTTGTGGGCGGTACGAACGATGGTGTACGTAAGGTAAACCGTATGGGACGTGTGGGTAGCATCAAGCAATGGATTTTCCATCCTACTGCATCAGGTACTTATCGTTGGGGTGTGCAGACAGTGAATGCCGCCTATAATGGTTCTGTGTTTGCGGAGGGGCCAGCATTCACCGTAAGCAGTGTGCCTACAAGCATCCATTTGTCGGCAGGACAGAGTTCAACCCATCCCTCAGAAATCTATTCTCCCGATGGCATTCGCCGTGCAGCGCCTCAGCATGGCATAAACATCATCCGAACAAAAGAAGGAATCCGAAAAGTCTTATTGTAAACACATACTTACCTCCCTTGTAACAGGGTTTAACGGAGTAGCTTCTTCTGTCCGTTCACCACATATATGCCATAATGACCAGCTGTCTTATTGTATCGCCTGCCTGAGAGGTCGTACATCTGTTCTGTATAAGAGGGCAAGCTAACGGGCACTTTGTCGATGGCTGTTTGCATTTGCTCGTCAAGGTTATCCGCGGATATGATAAGGCTGTCCCCTTTCTTCATGTCAACAGAGAATGTTCCGTTCTGGCCTTGTGTGGGAGTTACCCGCTTGCTGTTCAGATAGAAGAAGGCATTGCCTAAGTCTGTCGCAGCTGTGTTGTGAAGAATAAGAGGAGCGCCCCCCAGGCTGTTGATTTTTGCACAGTCCAGTTTTCCTTCTGTCCATTCCATGAATACCTCAAAATTGCCCTCGGCTTTTAATCCGGATACATGGCCATTGCTCCATGCTGAGGGCAGGGCAGGCAGTAATGCTATACCATCATAGCTGTGCAGCAGCATCTCGGCAATACCTGCTGTGCAGCCGTAATTGCCATCAATCTGGAAGGGGGAATGAGAATCGAACAGGTTGTAATAGCAACCGCCATAGTTGCTCATCTGAATTACATAAGAGCGTGAATGCTTTAAGGCTTGAGACAGATAGCTGCGAGCCTTATCGCCATTCAGCAGACGGGCATATACGTTTGTCTGCCATCCCATAGACCAACCCGTTACATCGCCGTTGCGTGCCAGTATGCCATTCTGTGCAGCGTTGAACAAGTCCTTCTGCTGCTGCGTGGTTCCGTATGCCGTAATCTGACTGAACGGATACACGCACAATAGGTGACTCAGGTGACGGTGCTCCGGTTCAGAGAGTGGATAATGCTTCCATTCCGAAATACAGGGAACATTGCTGTATGTCTTGCCATCGCGGGTAAAGGTGTAGTTCTCTATCTTTAGGCCTTTGTCAAACTTGTTATAAAAAGCCTTCAAATCTGAAATCTGGTCAGCAGAAAGTGGGGATTCTTCACCTAATTCCTTGTGTGCCATCAGAATCTCATGCAGCAACTCGGAAGATGTCTGTTGTGCAAAGGCGGTTACGGTATTCCCAGGCCCGTGTTCGGGAGACCACTCATCAGGTACCACCCATGTTCCTTTGTCTTTGGGATCTTCAACAGCAATAAACATGATGAAACGTGCGGCATCATACATTACGGGTAGAGCTCTCTTGAGGAAATCCTTATCGAGGGTGAAACGGTAATAGCGCCACAGATGGGTGCAATACCAGGCTCCCATGGTCTTAATGGAACTGTTGCTCCAGTTGCTGGTGCCGCCAAAGATGTTATTCTCGACGGCAACGGTCCAACCGGGTGCATCTGATTTCAGGGTCTTGGCAAAAGTTCGCCAGGGATAGCCCTCCTGCGCCAGATCAATAATATGGTTCAGGAAAGGCAAGTGCATTTCACTGAGGTTGGTGGGGTCGGCAGGCCAGTAGTTCATCTCCACGTTTATATCAGCATGAATATCACAATGCCAGAAACTGGAGTTGCTCCGGTCGTTCCAGATACCCTGTAAGTTGCTGGGAGCATGAATGCTTTGGTCTGCATTGGCGCCAATGGTCAGGTACCGACCGTACTGAAAGTAGAGTTGCTCCAAAAAAAATCCGTCTTTAGTCTGCTTGTTCTCTGCCGATGCATTATAGAAGTCAACCAGACTGTCGGTCGTCTTATCAGAAGTACCGCCCACGTTAAAATCCACACGGTTCATCAGGGTGCGATGGGCGGCTGTGTGGGAGGAGCGTAAGGCATCAAATCCTTTCTCCTGTGCCGATGTGATGCATTTGTCCACAGTTTTGGAAAGTGTTGAAGGTGTATCGCTGCTATTAATAGACTTAGAGCGTCTGTCGTAGTTGGTCTTAGCCGCCAGCAACAGTGTTATATAGGTAGCATCACTTACTCGTAAGCCAGAAGTTGAAGCTTTCATGGTTCCGTCAGTAAAGATACGGAAACGCGTATTGTACTTTATCTTCGTCAGGCTGCCGTTGAAAGTCCCGTAATTGTCCCTGTATGCCGGATTACTTGCATTTATCTGTCCATCCTTTTGAAAAGCGAAATTCAGGTATAACTGTTCCTTTCCCTCTGCAGTAAAATGTGCCACCAGCACATTGTCGGTCAGACTTGTAAAGAATTGGCGCTCAAACTTTGTGTCGGCACTCTCGTACCGTACGCCAGCTATACCGTTTATAATATCCAGATAACGCGTATAATTGTAAACCGGTTTAGAGTCGTCCTTCTTACTGAACGTGTCAGAAAGGTCCCTCACTACTATGCTGCCAAAGTTCTGGAAGTAGCCTTGATTGGAACTGTTTGTTGAGTTCCCTTCCCATAGTGTTTTCTCGTTGAACTGTATATCTTCCGTCTGTATGCCGCCAAGAATAGTAGCACCAATCTGACCATTGCCTATTGGAAGGGCATACTCCATCCATATATCACTTACACCCGACTTGGTGGCTGGTGTGTTGTACCACAAAGTGTAAGGGCTAACATCTTCCGGGCGCATACCCCTGTTTATGGTGTTGTACTCATTGTATGTTGCAGCGCTGGCCGCAAAACTGCATATAAAAACAGCAAGTAGGATCTTAATTCCGGTTAGTTTCATAATGGAAGGATTTATTTGACCACAAAAAAGAGAATATCATTATTTTACTACTCGAGTGCCCAAGGGCGAGCAAGCCTCCATGTTTCCTGTTCCCTCTATGGCGTCGGTCTTGGCACTGAGGTTGTCCAGCATATTAACGATGACAGCTTCCTGTGTACAAGGCAATACGGGGCTTCCGAATTCGCGCGTCCCGTGGTGAGCCAGAATCACGTGGATGATGCGTTTAATCTCTTCGCCGTCAACACCCTGTTGTTCCAGAACATTCTGCAGTTTGTGGGCACCGATGAAGATGTGTCCCAGCAAATACATATCGGTTTGCGTCTCACCTTCTGTGTTGTACTCGTAAACCTTTCCATAATCATGGAAAAGGATGGCAAGTATGCAACGTTCCACCTTTATCTCGTAAGGCAGACACGGGTACAGACCTTCCAACATGTGCAGCATCTGGTAGGTGTGATTGGTCAGGCCACCGGGAAAGGCATGGTGTACGCTGGTGGCGGCAGGATATTTACAGTATGGAGTGTATAACTTGTCTGCAAAATCGCGGATGATGGGGATGAGGCTCTGGTCAGAGCAATAGCTGATGAGCTTCTCTATTGTCTTGTCCCACACGTCGCGTCTGATGGGGCGGGGGAGCAGATTATACAAGGGATGGTCGAGCAAAGGCATGGCCCCTACCTTCATATCTGTAACGGAGCAGGATTTCTTTCCCGCATTATCTTTTATGGTATAGAAACTTACCAGTTGCCCAACTTTGGGATCTGCTGTGGGTTGCAAGTCCCAAACAGAGATGTTAATGGTTTCTATCAGATCTGCAACTTTCAGTATCGCATAAGGTGAGCCGGTACGGGTTGTTCCGTTGCTGCGGCTCAATACAAGGTATTCTTTTATCATTATATTTAGGGTTAGTGTTTAGCGTTTAGAGGTTAGCGTAACCTTCTGCCTTTCGAAAAGAAATCGATAACCGCTAACCTTTAACCGCTACACGATTATTTATCAATTCTCAATACCGGGGCAATTTTGTTTACAGCTTTCGGCAGTTCCACTTCAAGTCCTTCTGTCGTTTGGCGAGCCTTCAGTTTGCCATAGCCCAAAAGGTGTACTTGACAGATGCGCTTCTTAAAGTATGGATTGTCCTTAGCCAGTGATTTGATGACAAGGCGTTTGTCAGTAGGCCACCCCATTGCTGTAACGTACAGATACTTCTTTGTCTGGTTAAAGCGAATGTCTCTGTAATCCATGCCGGCATATTGTCCCTCATTGAAGCCTTGGTCGTTAATCTTGATATCTTTTTCGGCTATGGGACCTTCACCGAATTTTTCCCACGGGCGGGTTCCGAAGATGCTCTCGCCGTTTTGTGTCATCCAAGCCTCCAGATCGTCCAATATCTTTGATTCCTTATCGTCGTATGTGCCATCGGCTCGTAGAGGGATGCTGAGCAGCATATTTCCATTCTTGGATACAATATCCACCAGTTGCTTAACAACAGAGGTCGCTGTTTTGTAGCTTCCTTTTTCGTAGATGCTGGTATTGTAGTGCCAACCTCCTATGCAGTTACAAGTCTGCCAAGGTATGGGAATAATCTCGTTGGGAGCACCGCGTTCCACATCCCATGTCAGCGCCTTACGCTGGTCGTTGCTGAGAATTTTGCCGAACACTACGCCACGCGGATTCTTGTTATAAAGATGTGTGGCAATGCGTAATCCACAATCGCTCAGGGGATAGAAGGGCAATACGGTAACGTCAAAGTAGATAAGGTCTGGCTGATAGCGGTTGATGGCATCAAGTGTACGGTCATAAAAGTTGGTCACGAACTCCTGGGATGGTGGACAGGCACCGTTCTCCCAACCCCATTGAGCATGAATGCGACCATTGTCCCACGACCCCTGACTCATGGGGTGATTCTGCTGATAGAGCATCTGAGGATCCAAACCTTCCCACCATTTCCCTTTGCCGTCTTCTTTGGTCAGGTTACCATCGTAGTAGATTCCGGCCTTCGGGCCTTTCAGGTCGTAACGCTGAGCGGGCTCGTACCAAGTCCAGGCATGGTCGGCATGGAAGGAGATACCTAGTGGCAAACCGACTTTCTTTGCAGCCTTGGCCCATTCGTCAAGAATATCTCTGTGCGGACCAATGTTTTTTGAGTTCCACGGCTGGTATTTAGAGTCCCAAAGGTCGTAGTTGTCGTGATGGTTGCCCAATACGAAGAAGTATTGGGCGCCACACTTCTTGTAGCGTTCCAAGAGTTTCTCGGGTTCCCAATTCTCAGCCTTGAACAGCGGCAGGATGTCTTTGAATCCCACTTCCGACGGATGCCCGTAATGATCGACATGCCACTTGTACTCCCGGCTACCTTCCATATACATCGAGCGAGCCATCCAGTCGCCGGAACCTTCTACGCACTGGGGGCCCCAGTGTGCCCAAATACCGAACTTTGCATCTCGGAACCATTCCGGGGTCTGATGTGTCTGGAGTGATTCCCACGTCGGCTCGAACTGTCCGGTTTGCATCTTTTCGTGCTGTTCCGATACAGGTATCCTATACTGCTGTGCGTTGGTGGGTAACCATGCGGAAAGTAAAATGGCGATAAATAGACTCTTTTTCATCTTTGTTTCTCTTTTTTTTGCAAAAATACGATTAAGTGAGCGGAATAGAAAATAAATTCATTTATTTTTATTCCCGAACGCAAGTATTTTCGAGGCAAAGCCTCAAACTTACGATTAAGTGAGCGGAATAGAAAATAAATTCATTTATTTTTGTTCCCGAATGCAAGTATTTTCGAGGCAAAGCCTCAAATTTACGATTAAGTGAGCGGAATAGAAAATAAATTCATTTATTTTTGTTCCCGAACGCAAGTATTTTCGAGGCAAAGCCTCAAATTTACGATTAAGTGAGCGGAATACAAAATTTTTATGTATTTTTGTCCCCGATATGAGCAAGAAAACAAAACAAAAACATGTGCTGGTTCAGACTCCAAAGGTAGAGAATCAGAAAAAGAAGGAGAGGGCGTTCCACTTCCCCCTGTGGCTATTACCTATAATATATAGTGTGATGTTTGTATTGTTTGCATGGGTTTTCCTTGTGGGAAAGAATGCCGACACCCTGTTTTTTATGCAAGACCGCGGGTATTGGAACGACTCGATGGTGTACTTCGACCATTGTATGCGAATGCCGGGCGGTTTCCTCTCGTGGGCAGGCTCGTACCTGACGCAGTACTTTTATTATCCGGCTTACGGAGCAGCCATACTTATCTTGCTATGGATGCTTAGCTTCTGTGTCGCGTGGAGGTCTTTTCATGTGCGTATGGAGCTGACTTTCCTGCTCTTTATTCCTTTGGTGGCTTTGCTTTGTACAGAAGTACATCTGGGCTATTGGGCCTATTTCATGAAGGATATAGATTACAGCTTCTATCACAGCTTAGGCTACTTCTTCGCCTTGCTGTTGTCTGTTGATTATTTCAGGAAGTTGAAGTACGGTGGCTATATTCAGATGATTCTCGTGCCTGTGCTTTTCTATTATCCTTTGGGCGTTTATGCATTGCTGGCAACGGTGCTTATCGCCTTCCGCATGTTTAAGGATAATTGGCGTAGTGATTGGAAAGCTTTCATACTGATGTTTGCCATGCTGGGCATTGTTCCTCTCTTGGAAACCTATGGAACCACATTAATGCGACCGGATCAGCCCTGGCTCTTCGGCCTTAAACGGTTTGAAATAGGTCCCGTGCGTGATTATAGGTTAGAGGCTCCATTAGTTTGGCTTATCTGCTCTTCATTGCTCATTCCGCTGTTAGGGAAGAAAAAGGACGGGAGTTTTGGACCGAAGGGTTTGGTCATCAGCCAACTGCTTATGTTGGTACTCGCTTTTGGTGCATACAAGGTGGTCAGCGACCGTAATTTCACCGATTCCAACTATCATGCAGAACTTAAGATGTTACGTGCCGTGGATGAGCAGCGTTGGGACGATGTGCTCTCTGAGTTTTGCGTAGCCAGAGGGAACCCTTCCAGAATGATGGTAATGTACCGTGACATTGCTCTTCTGAATAAAGGTGAACTGTTGAGCCGATACCAATATAATAACCGTCCGGCTAACCCTACCGTCATGAGCGATTCCATTGTGGTACGTCTCTGTGATACTACGGGTGATTTCATCTATTACAACTTTGGGGAAACCTGTTTTGGCATACGCAGGGCTATAGAACGCTGCATGCACTACGGTTTCTCGTATTACACCCTGCGTGTGCTGGCCCGTTGTGCGCTGATTAACGGAGAGTATGATAATGTACGGAAATACCTGCGCCTGTTGGAACATTCTACCTTCCATAAAGAGTGGGCAAGGGAATTACGTCCTTACTTGGAAGATACGACACTTATTGCATCCAGTCCAAGGTTCGGATTGGTTAAACGACTGTACAACGGCGGTTCTTCTATGGTGGGCAGCGATGACTATTATGTTGAGCCAACGATTATTCACAAACTGGCCCATACAGCCACGGACAATCCCGAGATTCTGGATCTGGCCTTGGCATACTGTCTCCAGAGTAAGGATCTGAAGTGCTTCTGGGCGCAGGTTTGGCAGTATCATAACATAAATCCCGACAAGCCGTTCCATCGCTATATCCAAGAGGCTATGTTGCTTTACCATAACGAGTTGAAGTCGGGGCCGGCTGATATCTCGGAGTACAACATTGACCCGCAGATAGCAGAGCGATATAATGTTTTCATCAGCCGTATGAAGGAGTATGCCCAAAATGGGATGAAAGAAGACCAGATAGGAGCATCGCTTCAGCCAGAGTTTGGCGATACATATTGGTGGGACTATTGTGTGCTTAGGGATATTCAGTCTTATTAAAAAAAACGGCTCCTCCTTTGGGTGTGTGCTAATTATATTAAAGTGGAATGCTCAATGAATAATTTTCAATTATCAATCTTCAATTTTCAATTTTTTTTGATTCTTCTGCTGCTACTAAGCGGGTGCAACAGGCATCCGTCGTTACCACAGGATTATACACAGGAGAGCGAGAAACCAGATATCTATCCAGACTATACCGATGTGACGGTCCCTGTTAATATTGCACCGCTCAATTTTTTCGTTGAGCAGGCAGATAAGGTCGTGGCCCGCATTCAGGCAGGAGACATCGCCTATAATTATGGTAAGGGTAACAAGGTTATCATTCCCCAAAAGGAGTGGAAGAAACTATTGGCTTCTGCTAAGGATGGTAGGATGACAGTAGATGTCTATTGTAAAAAGAATGAGCAATGGAGCAGGTATGAACCATTTTCTATCGAAGTGGCTGCCGACAGTATCGACCCCTATATCTCTTATCGCGCCCTGTCTCCTACGTATGTTGGTTTTGAACATCTGGCCATCAGGCAACGTTGTCTGGAGAATTTCAGCGAGAACGATATCTTCAACACCCGTCAGATTAGTACAGAGAAAGAAGGTTCCTGTATTAATTGCCATAGCTATCAGAACTATAGGACAGATAATATGATGTTTCATATCCGCATCAGTCACGATGCTACTATGATAGTCCATGACGGCAAGCTTAAGAATATCCGCTTGAAAACACCCGAGATGATTTCTGTTGCCGTTTATCCTAACTGGCATCCAACACTTCCGCTGATAGCTTTCAGTACAGACCGCACCATGCAGTCGTTTCACACGCGTGATATTACTAAGGTCGAGGTGATGGAGTCGGCCAGCGATATTGTATTCTACGATGTGGAGAAGAATACCATGCAGACGGTTTTGGCCGATAGTATCGAATTGGAACTCTTTCCCTCATGGAGTCCGGACGGCAAATGGCTGTACTTCTGTTCTGCCCGTTACGAGTTCGAAGCGCTGAACAACGGTATGAACGAGACACTCAACCATTACAAGCAGTTGCAGTATAATCTGTATCGTGCACCGTTTGATATGGAAACCCGCACGTTGGGCGAACCGGAACTGATCTATGATGCAGTAAGCAAGGGTCGCAGTGCTGTGGAGCAGCGTGTGACCAGCGATAACCGATATGTTCTTTTTGCAGAAGGTCCCAATGGTCTTTTCCATATCTGGCACCCTTCGGCTGAGATTGAGATCTTAGACCAGCAGACGGGCAAACTTGTTGATACAAAGGTCATCAACAGTAATAGAGCCGAGAGCTATCCTTCGTTCTCCAGTAACGACAGGTGGATTCTCTTTGAGAGTCGCCGTGACGACGGTAATTATACCCGCGACTATCTGGCGTACTTCGATAAAAACGGTCGTGTACACAAACCTTTCCTGATACCACAGAAAGACCCGGAGTTCTTCCTCTTGTCGGTTTTCAGCTGGAGCCGTCCTGAGTTCATGAAGGAACCGGTTAAGGTAACTCCCAAGATGTTCCAGGAACAGGCTCTGAAGGAACCCGGAAAGGTGCAACCCCTCCCTGGTCAGGAAACTGCACCCGCTTCAGAAGATGCTGAAATGGACCGGTGGGTAATAAATTAGGTGAAGAGTGGGCCTACCCCCGGCCCCTCCCAAAGGGAAGGGGGGGGAAGAAGAGTGAAAAGTAAAAGCTTGAAAAAGATAAAGAGTTACAGCCTCCGTTGGTTTTGCCAACGGAAACAGATAATAGCCAAAAAGATAAGAACCAAATGAAAATATTCAAATCCACTTTTCTTGTTCTAACCATTCTTATGTGTTTTGCTTCCTGTACTGAAAGCATAGATACATCTTCACGTTATGTCTTTAAAGAACATACCGTAGTAAGTTACTTGGAAACGCATCCCGTGTACAGCCAATTTGTGGATCTTCTTAATCAGGTTCCTGTAAGCCGGAGAAGTCGGACCACCATGTATCAATTGCTTTCGGCTCGTGGTAATTATACGGTCTTTGCACCTACAAATGATGCTATAGACAAGTTTCTTCAGAAGTTGGCTGATGAGGATGTTATTCCTGCTCCGTCGTGGGAATCTATTACGGACAGTGTCCGATTGGACTCCTTACGCAAAGTCGTTGTCCATAATAGCGTGATTGATGGAGAAGATTTATCGGAACAGATATACTATACCAACAAATTTCCTGAGGTGAACAACGGCGAGTTGTCCTTGCCAAATATGCTGGATCATAAGATTAACATAAGCACCATCAAAGGTAATGACACCATCTTTATAAATAGCGATTGTCCCATGGACCCGCGCAACTATGATATTCCAGTTATTAACGGAGTTATCCATCAGGTGCATAAGGTGATAGCACCCGATGATATAACGGCGGCACGTTATTTGGGTTTCTTGATAGAAAAGGAAAAGGAAGGCTACTTGGTATTAGCCAAGTGCCTGAAAGCCTGCGGGTTGTTTGATACTCTTTCTGTCATTCGCGATGAGGTGTATGAGACCTTGTATCAGGAAGGCAAGATTCCGGATTTGAAGAAATATATGAGTCATGGCTTTACAGATGCGTCAGGCAACAGCAATTCAGATGCATTGTCGCCCGAGCACCGTAAATATGGCTTTACCATCTTTGCCGAGCCTGATTCCTATTGGCGTTCTCAGGGTATCGATCCTCATGCACCCAATGTGCCGGAACTGATGCAGCAGTGGATATTGGATAACAATATGTATCTTTCCGATGACATTTACACTATAGATGCTGATTACCGTAATCCCGATAACGTCCTGAACCAATGGGCTACTTATCATATTTTGCCCATGCGTATTGAGGCCAACAAGTTGGTCTATCATTGGAACGAGACGGGTTATGTTCGTTCCACCAAGGTTCCTACCATCCCTGTTATGGAATGGTATGCCACAATGGGTAAGCGCCGTTTGATTAAACTCTTTGAAAGTAAGGAAAGCAATGGTGTTTTCTTGAACCGTTTCCCCAATCTTAATAAGGAACGAACAGGTGATGGACATGAGAATTCTTGCGACCGCGACAAACGCGGCTGTCTGGTGCTGAAGGAAAGCGAGGAAGCTGTTACCAGCGATATGGTAAATGCCATCATCTACCCCATAGATGCTCCTTTGGCTTACAATGTTGCCACTCGTAATAATCTGGGTAAGGAACGCTTGCGCTTCGACTGTTTCTCTCTATTCCCTGAGAGTATGACCAACGGCATTCGCCGTGCTGATTCGGCACAGGACAAGTTTAATCACGTTTATATTCCCACCGATAAGTACTACCGTTACTTCAGCAACATGAGCATCATGAGCGATGATACGCATTTCATCCACTTTAACGGTTATAATGTCTCGTGGGAAAATTACGATGGCGACGAAGACAAGTGGCTGGGCCGATACGATGTGATGTTCACCCTTCCACCCGTTCCCAAGCGCGGCACGTATGAGTTGCGCTACAAAGTATTGGCAACATCGGCTCGTGGCGTGGTGCAAATGTATGTGGGCAGCGACCCTCATAACCTACCTGTGGCAGGAATCCCCGTTGATTTGACTCAGAGCGTGCAAGACCTTTGGGGGCAGACGGCAACCATAGCCGATACGGACGACCAGGATTATAATGCCGAAATCGACAAGAAGATGCGTAACAACGGATATATGAAAGCCAGTCAGTCAGTTAACAGCAATTCCTACAAGTGGGAGCGTGGGAACATTGTTTGTTCCCGTCGTATCATCTGGCGTGGCACCATGGATCCCAATCAAACATATTATGTACGTTTCAAGAGTGTCTTAGACTCAGACAAGAAGGAACTCTATATGGATTATATGGAACTCTGTCCCAAGGAAGTCTATGACAATCCAGAAGAACCGGAAGACCTATGGTAATGTGTGTGTTATTCTATGAGAGTTCTTCGGTTTTTTATTTCATGGCTGTTCGTTCTTTTGGCAGCAACAGTTTCTGCCCGCTCAGAAGTTGACCCTGCGCATTGCCTTCTGCCGAAGCCTAAGATACTGCAGGAGAACGGAGACCGCTTCAGGATGCGTCGTCCGGTGCAGCTGACCGATCCCTCAGGCTGTACATTGCTGGCATCGCTTTTCAGAACATCAGATAAAGCCTCTGCCACGGTGAAGGTTTGTATGGTAGATGATGCAACCCTCGGAACCTTTGACTATGCTCTGGCCAACTTCCCCAACGAGGGTTATAGGATTAGCGTTACCACCAATGCCATCACCGTTACTGCTGCTTCCAGGATAGGTGTTATCCGTGCTGCGCAAACACTTGTACAACTGGCAGCTGCCACGGATGGTACCTACATTCCTGGCGTAGATATTACCGACTACCCGGCCTTCAAACTTCGCGGCTTCATGCATGACGTGGGTCGTTCGTTTATCAGCTTTGATGAGTTGAAGAAAGAAATCGACCTGCTGGCACGTTTTAAGGTAAATGTTTTCCACTGGCATCTGACGGATAACCAAGGTTTTCGCTTCGAGTCGAAGCACTTTCCTCAGCTGAATAATCCTGCGTTTATGACTCGCTTTGCCGGCCAGTATTACACCCAGGCGCAGTGTACCGAACTGGAGGCTTACGCTGCCGAACGCGGCCTGATAGTCATTCCTGAAATAGATATGCCTGGCCACTCTGCGGCCTTTACTGCGGCAATGGGCTACACGATGCAAAGTGAGCAGGGACGCATTGCCCTGAAGCAACTGCTCACGGAGTTGGCTACAGCCTTCCCCTTGGCTCCTTACATCCACATGGGGGCTGATGAAGCGGGCACCACCGCAGCTTTTGTCAACGAGATGTCGCAGTATATCAAGGAAACACTCTATCGACGCTGTATTGTATGGAATCCTATTAGCGGTGTCAGTATCAGCTCTTCTACTTTGCCATATATCGACATGACAGAGATGTGGAGTACAGCAGGAAGGAAAATCAGTGGCGTTCCCAACATCGACTGTCGCTATAACTATGTGAACCACTTCGATGTCTTTGCTGATTTGGTGGGAATCTACAAGAGCAGTATCTACTATGCACAGCAGGGCAGCAGCGAACTCGCTGGTGCTATCACCGCTCTGTGGAACGATCGAAAGACACCCACGGAGCAGGATATCATCTGCCAGAACAACCTATACGCCAATGTTCTGGCAACTGCCGAACGCGGTTGGATGGGCGGCGGAAGCCAGTATATAGAGGCCGGAGGCACAACGCTGCCAGAAAGCGGAACTGAATATGATGAGTTCGCCGACTGGGAGCGACGCTTCCTTTATTATAAGGATATGTGGCTCAGCACTGAACCCATTCCATATGTTAAGCAAACTGACGTGCATTGGCGCATTACCGATGCCTTCCCCAACAACGGCAATCCCGCTGCAGTATTTCCACCTGAAAAAGTTAGGGACGATATTCTTCCTGCTACCTATACCTACGACGGACAGACTTATGGTTCCCGCATCGTTACCGGTGCCGGTATCTACCTGCGTCACACTTGGGGTGCTACCGTGCCCGCCTTTTTCAGTAGCCCCCAGTTGAATACCACTGCCTACGCCTGGACTTATGTCTATTCACCCAAGGCACAGATCTGTGGCGCACTTATCGAGTTCCAGAACTACGGACGTAGCGAGAATGACAGTGCGCCCGACATTGGGAAATGGGACCGTAAAGGTTCACGTGTCTGGCTGAACGGCGAAGAGATTCTTCCACCTGTATGGACTAACACGGGCAGGAGCATCAATGCTGAAACGGAACTCCGAAACGAAAATTTTCCTGCTCGAAAGCCTATCAAGGTACAGCTTCGCAAGGGGTGGAATAAGGTTTTTCTGAAACTACCTTACATCGCAGCCCCTGGAGTCCGCCTAAACAAATGGATGTTCACTTTCGTATTGACTGTACCCGACGGACGCAAAGCCATCGATGGCGTAGTCTATTCTCCTACCAAATCCGTCAATCATTTTTAGCCAGGTGACCCGATGATACAAGACAAGGGCCCACATTTGATGTGAGCCCTTGCCGAATATATAGGGTGTAAGTTGATTACAACTTTGGACCAGCAACTTCCCCTGTAGGGCGAAGTTGCTTTCGGTCAAAACTTAGAGTTTTGGACCTGCAGCGACTAAAGCCTTACCAGCCTCGTTACCCTCGTACTTCTTGAAGTTCTTGATGAATCGGGCAGCCAAATCCTTAGCCTTCTCCTCCCACTCAGCAGCACTTGCGTAAGTGTCACGAGGATCAAGGATTGCAGGATTTACGTTAGGCAACTCTGTGGGAACCTCGAAGTCGAAGAAAGGAATCTTCTTGGTGGGAGCCTTCAGGATGCTACCATCCAGAATAGCATCGATGATACCACGTGTATCGGGAATTGAGATACGCTTGCCGGTACCGTTCCAACCTGTGTTAACGAGGTAAGCCTTAGCACCGCTCTTCTCCATCTTCTTAACCAGCTCCTCAGCATACTTTGTGGGGTGCAACTCCAGAAATGCCTGACCGAAACAAGCAGAGAAGGTTGGAGTGGGCTCAGTAATACCACGCTCTGTACCAGCCAACTTAGCGGTGAAACCAGAGAGGAAGTAGTACTTGGTCTGCTCGGGAGTCAGGATAGATACGGGAGGCAGTACGCCGAATGCGTCAGCACTCAGGAAGATTACATTCTTAGCGTCGGGACCAGCGCTCTTGCCGTTTACCTTCTGTGCAATCTTCTCGATGTGATCGATAGGATAAGATACACGAGTGTTCTCTGTTACGCTCTTGTCTGCAAAGTCAATCTTGCCGTCAGCAGCTACTGTAACGTTCTCCAGAAGAGCGTTACGCTTGATAGCACCGTAGATGTCAGGCTCGTTCTCCTTGCTTAGGTTGATAACCTTAGCATAGCAACCGCCTTCGAGGTTGAATACGCCCTCGTCGTCCCATCCGTGCTCGTCGTCACCAATCAGCAGACGCTTGGGGTCTGTAGAAAGAGTGGTCTTACCTGTACCAGACAGACCGAAGAAGATAGCGGTATTCTTACCCTCCATGTCGGTGTTAGCAGAGCAGTGCATAGAAGCGATACCCTGCAAGGGGAGGTAGTAGTTCTGCATAGAGAACATACCCTTCTTCATCTCACCACCGTACCATGTGTTGATGATAACCTGCTCACGGCTTGTAGTGT
>JAFXZY010000040.1 GCA_017541025.1 Bacteroidaceae bacterium
CCCTAACCCTCCCCCAAATGGGAGGGAACTGTAAACAGGGGTATGACAGTTTATGTTAGCATTATTGTACAATTATTCTCCAACTTTCCCCGCCTCCCATTTGGGGGAGGAGGGGTTAGGGGTTGGAGAGGGGCTCTTTATCTCAGCACTTTCTTGCCATTAACAATGTAGATGCCCTTCTGAGCCTTGTTCACACGCTGACCAGCTATGTTGTAGATAGCACCTTCGTTAAGGTTAAGGTTAGCGTTAACGTTCTCAATGCCAGTCTCACCTTCCTCATCGAAGGGATAGAAGGCCTTCACAGCATTCAAGAATACCAAGTAGCCCTTACCAGCAGGAATAACAGTGCCGGGAGTAGCCTTAGCAAAACCTGCCTTGCCGTCCAACTTAGCCAGGATGAACTGACCACCATTGGCTGTAATCTCTTCCTTGGCAGCAACCAAATCGTTATCGAGAACAAGGTCTACTCCAATAGCCTTTGGATAGAAGGTATAAGTACCTTCATCACCCTTCAGTACAACAGCAGCATCGGCAGGAACAGCTGTTACAGGCTCCAGATGAACATAACCTTCTTGAACCTTAGCGGCAAATGCCTCTACGCCCTCAGGCATCTCATCGATGTATCCAGGAGCAACGAAGGTTGCATAGCCAGCATCAGAGATGGTTACGTCAACGGGATTACCCTTGTAGAAGAGACGCCAGTTATCTGTGGTAATCCAGTCGCCACCCTTAACGTCTTCTGCATCGCGGAATACACCAATCTTCAACTTGCCGTCAGCACCTACCTCAGCCTCGATGGTATTAACATAGGTACCTACCTGGAAGAATCTGGCAGCATCAACGCAACCGTCAGGAATCCTACCGTCACGTCCGTAACCTGGAACGTTACCTTCACCTTCCATAATTCCAGCCAGAGGTACACAGTTCTCCTCAGAACCTGCAAACAGGTATGCCAACTGACGAACGTTTCCGCCAATAGCATCCTCGTAGTTACCATCACGGTAGTAACCTGTCATAGATACGGTGTACTTACCAGCGGGCAGACCTTCAACCTCTTGAACTAGCCAAACCTTACCTACACCTGCAGTATTCCACATTTCGAACACGTAGTCACTACGGTCAGTTTCACCTGCCCATTCCCATCCCCAGATGCTACCGGCATTACGATCCCACTTGGAATCATTGAGTTCTGCTGTTGCAGCACTCTTTTCGTTACCATCGAAATCGTTTGCAGAGAATGTTGCCTGATGAATCAAATGACCTAAGTCAACAGGATTGTTAGGTGTAGCTTCAGCTGCCAAATCCATAAATTCTTCAGGAGTTACAAGTATCCACTTATTGTATGGATTGTCGGCACCGGACTTGTCGGTATCAACCGCTAGGCGGTCGTCGTCAGTCATGCCCAAATAGATGTTATCACCACTGTTCTGAGAGTTGATAATGTGGTATGTGCCATCTTCCAATGCCTCAAATGTCCATGCCCATCCCTCAGATGTAGTAAAGTCGTCACCATATCCACAATCAACATAACCATTGTGACCAAGACCATCGTTAGCACCACGACGTCCGTTAGGCAGGTTGGTCTGGATAGAGTAGCGATTCTCACCTGAAGAATTTGCATGCAATACGCACTTAGCACCCATGTGATTCAAAGAAGCGTGAGTACCCCAGTTGTTACCACCAGCCAAGAACATCTTAGCACCTACGTTAAAGATGTAAGCAGTCAAGCCGTCTGCGGGTGCAGTTCCCTTGAAGTCCTCGGTACGAGCGTCAGCAGCAAAGCGACGAGCCTTACGCAACTGTGCAAGACCTGTACTCATACCGCCACGGTATGAAGCCTTTGCCTTTGCAAATTCAATAATATCAGCATCGATGCCATCCTCCTCTGCTATTGCAATGGTAGCATCAAGAACCTTAACATCATTATTAAAGGCGTCAACCATATTACCGGCAGTATAGAGACCACCGTCAGCATAACGGCCACCCCAGTTCTGGTGAACGTGGAATGCGAATACGTTTACAGAACCGTCGGTCTTGATAAGAGCCTTCTGAGCATCGGTCAGACGAACAACTTCATTTTCATTCCAACCATCGGTCTCAGCCCAAATCAGCTCACCATTGATGTAGTACTCACAAGGAGCATCATCGTGAGGAGCAGGCATATAGAGGGTAGAAGGAATCTCACCCTCAACAGTGAAGTAGCGAACTGCATAAACATCAGCAGGACGTCCGTCACCAAATTCAGGCAGATCCTTACCATAGTTCCATCCATTTACAGAGAAGCCGGGAGCATACCAAGCCTTGCCGTCCTGCTCAGCAGGAACACCAATAATCTTATTGTAGTTGGGGTTCTGGTCGTTCCAATCACCATAGTCAAAGTCACCCTGAGCAACGAAGGTGTAAGCATCGTATGCGCCATCATATTTCTTAGAAGGAAGTATGCACTCGGCATCACCCTTAGCCACCTCAATAGAAGGATTAACAAATTTACCGTCAACTTCAATTACATAGAATGCACCTGCAGGTACGGGATATGGATCAGCATTCTCACCAAGCTTCTGTCCCCATTCACCACCAAGCTTGCATGCAATCTCACCGCTTGCAAGCTGGTCAGCATCTGTAAGGATGGCAGGAATCTCTACGGTACTTGCAGAACCATTTACATTCTCACCCACATAGTAGCAATTATTAAGAGCAGATTTAGCATTCTTGACTGCGCCAAAGAACTGGGCAGCAATCTTAGACTGTACGCTACCAATTGACAGAGAGTTCTTAATCGTTACTATACCACCATTGCTGTAGCCCACGAAACCACCAACGGTGCAATTGCCAGGAGTTTCTGCACTATTAATCATCTTACCATCGAACAAGCAGTTAGTGATGTTAAGGATAGCAGCAGCATTGTTGTTAACGTAACCTACGATACCACCATAGTTACCGTTGTTAGCACCATCATTAGCATCCATAGTACCAGAGTAAATACAGTTCTGTACTTCAATTGTACCATTGACAGAACTACCCAAGATACCACCAGGTCTATTACCTGCTGCTTTGTTGTCAATATCCAAATAACTGTGAATGTTGCGGATTGTAGGAGTAGCATCACGTGCATAACCGACAACACCGCCAGTCTTATGAGCAAGTTCAATCTTTCCGTAGATGTCGAAATTCTCGATGAGAGCACCTGTTGAAATCACGCCAAAGACACCGAAGTAGTTCTGGTTTGAGGTAGCATTGAAACCCTTGATAGTGTGGCCCTGACCATCAAAGTGACCTTGGTAGGCAGAACTTACATTACCTGAAGACCAGTCGCCAATAGGCTTCCATGCACTCGATACATCTGTCATATCAATGTCAGCAGTAAGAACTGCATCGGCCTTGGGATTACCACTGTTTACGATTGCAGCGAAGGTAACCATCTGCTGAGGTTTGGATATCTGATATACACCATCAACCTCTTCCAAGGCATAATCAGCTGCCGTTTCAAGGATACCCTCGGTGATGAACTGCATTGCTGCGTTATACTTGGGAAGCAATTCGCTTGCAGGAGCCTGAGCCACCTCGGCAATCATACCGCCTACCTTTTCCGTTAGCTGTGCTAACAACTGTTCCTTCACAGCAGCAGGAAGATCTATCTGTTCTCCAATTTCTGCAAGGGACATACCTGCCTCGGTCAGAGCATCTACGTATTCCTGACGTTTTGCTGCATATTCTTCATCACTCAGGAACTTGAATTCTGACATTTGAATAGAGCCACCATCGTATGCAGCCTCAACCTCGATCTTGAAGTACTTATACTTCGTTGTCACACCTTCGCTGAAGTTGAAGAAAGCGGAAGTAAAGTTAGCTCCAGGCAGCTGATCCTGGCCAATGTCACTCTTCTGGTCAATCAACTTCCAACCAGTAAAGTCACGGGTTGCCATGTCGTCCATATCGCCCTTGATATTTGCACCGTAAATCTTCCAAGTCTTCCAGTTACGACCTGGGCTGTCCTTGGTGTCGTTACCCGTTACCAATTCATAAACACCTGATGTGGTAGCAGCATAGGTTCTGAAGATAACGTATGAGCCACCCTCAGGCATACCACCACCCCACTTGGTCTCTACATCACCATCAAGAAGCTTTGTCCAATTTTCACCATCGCCCCAAGCAGTATTACCTGACAATACCATATAAGCTTTGCCTGAAACGTAGTCGGCAGAAGCCTGAAGTTGACCTCTCAACTCCTTCAGTGCATTGTATGCCTTAGACATAGCCACCACATCGGTTGTGGTCTTCAATTCTTCCATCTTGGTTGCAAACTCTGCCTTGGCACCTTCCATTGTCTTCTCCACTTCGAGCGAAGCAACGTCAAAGTCGTCAAATTCAGCCAAGAAGCCTTCTCTTGTCTTTTCTACATCTTCCTTGGAGAGGAACTCAATTTCTGTCATCTGATAAGCTGTGCCGTCATAAGCACTTATCAATTCTACCTTGAAGAATCGGTACTTCTTATCCAAACCAGTAGCGAATTTGCTGAAAGAGAATGCAGCAGGACTCAGGTTTTCGGGAGGGAAGATATCCTGACCTACATTCTCGCGACTGTCGAGCAATACCCAATCTTCTGCATCGCGAGTGGCTTCTGTCATGGTTTCGAAGTTAGCGGCATAAATCTTCCAAGTCTTCCAGTTACGACCTGGATACTTCTTGGTATCCTTACCTGTTGTCAGTGTGTAAGCGTATGGATCTGCACCACCATTGGCATAGAATACCAACCATGCTCCATCTTCAGGAATACCGCCTCCACACTTGGTCTCCATATCACCATCAATCAGATTCTCCCATGAGCCATCGCCCCAAACACCACTTGTAACAGCAGAGATGGGTGCAAATTGTTTGTCCTTATATTCTGTGATGTAATCCTGAAGAGCGCCTAATTCACCTAACAGCTTTGAAATAACATCTGCATCCTCTGCACTGGTAAGTTCATTCAACTTTGCTTTATACACATTAGCGATGGGATCATCCACTCCTGACAAGTCGAAATCTTTGCACTGCTGGATCATCTCATCGAAAACGCTGATATCAATGGTATAGTTGACAAACCTGAACTCGTCCATCTGAGTATAGTCATCCCAATTAGGATCAGAGCAAATAGCATCAACGATTATCATGAAATAGGAGAAATAACCATTAGCAGGATTGGAGAGAGTCAAAGGAACGACCGCAAATTGATCGGTTGTCAAATTCTGATCTACCTTATTATCAATAAGTTCCCAACCTTCTGCATCAAGTGTAGCAAGAGAATCTGCGGCAAAATTGCCACCATAAATTCTCCATGATTTCCAGTTACGACCAGGGCTGTCCTTGGTATCATTAGCAATAACCAATTCATACTCGGCAACTGCAATAGGCAAAGTTGCCTTGAAGATGGCATGAACGGTATTGCCATACCATCCATCCCATGTACCCCATTTTGTGTTTTGGGTTTCATCAACTAACTTCTGGCAACCTTCACCTCCTCCAAAGTCGGATCCGGATAAAGCCGTAAGCTTGACATCGGCATTTGCCCCTTGTCCACCTAGCCATAACAGTACTGCGGCGAACAACATCAAAAGTTTGTGTTTTTTCATAAAACAAGTGTTGTTAAATTAGTATTGTGCCCTTGGGTGAAGCCAACTTTATACAAATATCACTCCACTTACAGGCGGTTAATTATAATTTTATTGCTTTTATATTATATTTAAAGTTTCCGCAAAAATATATTTTTTTTGTATATGCTCCAAATAAAAAGATTTTTTTTTGCAAAAAAAGGGCCGACACTTCATAAATGCCAGCCCATTTTTTAATATAAATATACTCTAACGAGGATTACTCCTTGTCATCTGACCAGATTTCCCAAGAACTTTCCTTGGTCAATGCTTCACCACCATCAACTGTGGTGCCACCATCGATTGGAAGGCTTTCTGCCAGCATGCTGACAACTTCAGCCTCTTCTACTTTAATTATCGGTTTAATGTATCTCATATAAGACCGGCCCCTCTCCCTAACCCTCCCCCAAATGGGAGGGAACTGTAAACAGGGGTATGACAGTTTATGTTAGTATTATTGTACAATTATTCTCCAACTTTCCCCGCCTCCCATTTGGGGGAGGAGGGGTTAGGGGTTGGAGAGGGGCTCTTTATTTCAGCACTTTCTTGCCATCAATAATGAAGATGCCGTTCAGAGCCTTGCTTACACGCTGACCGGAGAGGTTGTAGATAGCACCCTTGTTGACGTTATCGTTAACGTTAACGTTTTCAATAGCAGTCTCTGCGTCCTCTTCGAAGGGATAGAAGGCCTTAACACCAGCAGAGATTACCAGATAGCCCTTGCCGGCAGCAATCTTTGTCTCGGGAGTTGCCTTAGCAAAACCTACCTTGTCTTCCAACTCAGCCAGGATGTACTGAGAACCGTCAGCTGTAACCTCCTCAGTAGCTGCCTTCAGATCGTTGTCGAGAGCAAGATTAGGCTCAACAGCGTTTAGGTTGAACTCATAGGTACCTTCAGCACCCTTCAGTACAACAGCAGCATTTGTAGGAATAGCACTTACGGGCTCCAGATGAACATAGCCGTCCATAACCTTAGCAGCAAATGCCTCTACGCCTTCGGGAAGAGCATCGATATAACCAGGAGCAACGAAGGTTGCATAGCCAGCAGCAGGAATAGTTGCATCTACAACAGTACCCTTGTAGAAGAGGCGCCAGTTGTCGGTGGTAATCCAGTCACCACCCTTAACGTCTTCTGCATCGCGGAATACGCCAATCTCCAGCTTACCGTCTGCACCTACTACAGCATCAATCGTGTTGGTATAGGTACCTACCTGGAAGAACTTGGCAGCATCATAACAGCCGTCAGGAATTCTGCCGTCACGTCCATAACCGGGAACATTACCTTCACCTTCCATAATACCAGCCAGAGGTACACAATTCTCCTCAGAACCTGCATACAGGTATGCCAACTGACGAACGTTGCCGGCAATAGCATCGTCGTAATTACCATCACGGTAGTAACCGCTCATAGAAACAGTATATTTACCTGCGGGCAGACCTTCAACAACTTGCTTCACATATACCTTACCAGCTTCTGCGGTGTTCCACATTTCGAACATGTAGTCGCCACCGGCACTGTTACCCTTCCAGTTCCAAATGCCACCTGCATTGCGCTCCCACTTAGAGTCGTTAAGGTCTGCATTAGCAGCATCCTTATTGTCTCCGTCAAAGTCATTCTGAGAGAAGGTTGCCTGATGAATCAGGTGACCCAGGTCAACAGGATTCTTAGCTGTAGCATCCTCTGCCAAAGCCATGAACTCCTCAGGAGTAACGAGAATCCACTTGTTGAACGGATTGTCAGCACCAGACTTGTCAGTATCAACCTGGAGACGATCATCATCGGTCATACCCAGATAGATGTTAGCTCCACGATTCTGAGAATTGATAATATGATAGGTACCATCTTCCAAAGCCTCGAATGTCCAAGCCCAACCTTCTGCAGTTGTGAAGTCATCACCATAACCGCAGTCAACATAACCATTGTGACCAAGGCCATCGTTAGCACCACGGCGTCCATTAGGCAAGTTGGTCTGAATAGCATAGCGGTTCTCGCCAGAAGAGTTAGCATGCAATACGCACTTAGCGCCCATGTGGTTCAGAGAAGCGTGTGTACCCCAGTCGTTACCACCAGCCAGGAACATCTTAGCACCAACGTTGAGGATGTAAGCTGTCAAGCCGTCAGCGGGAGCAGTACCCTTGAAGTTCTCGGTACGAGAATCAGCAGCGAAGCGACGAGCCTGACGCAATTTAGCAAGAGCCTGTTCTCTTCCGGCACGATAATTAACTTTTGCCTTTGCAAACTCAATTACAGCAGCATCAATGCCTTCCTTCTCTGCTAAAGCAAGCGTTGCATCTACAGCAGATGCAGTATTGTTGAAGTCGTTAACCATGTTACCGGCAGTATAGAGACCACCGTCAGCATAACGGCCGCCCCAGTTCTGATGAACATGGAAAGCAAATACATTTACAGAACCATCGGTCTTGATAAGAGCCTTCTGAGAGTCAGTCAGACGAACTACCTCGTCTTCCTTCCAACCATCGGTCTCTGACCAAATGAGCTCACCATTGATGTAGTACTCGCATGGAGCATCATCGTGAGCAGCAGGCATATAAACAGTTGAAGGAATCTCACCCTCAACAGTGAAGTAACGAACTGCATATACATCAGCAGGATCACCATTACCAAATTCGGGCAAATCCTTACCATAGTTCCATTTTGCTACATTGTAGCCAGGAGCATACCAAGCCTTACCATCCTGTGCTTCGGGAACACCAATAATCTTATTATAGTTGGGGTTATTTTCATTCCAGTCTCCGTAGCCTTCCGGGCTCTGAGCGACATACGTGAACGCCTTGTATTCACCACCCCACTTCGTAGAAGGAAGGATGCAGTCAGCGTCACCCTTAGCAGCTTCTGCGTAACTCCTCTCTACAGCACCGAGGATAATCTCGCGAGCATCAGCGAACAAAGGCAACAAATCAATGGGCTGAGCGTCTGTTACCTCGGCAACTGCAGCAGCAACCTCTGTAGCAACCGTTTCAGTAAGGGCAAGTCCACCTATTACTTCTTCCTCTAATCTTACCAGTGAGTCAGCATATTCCTTACATACGGCTTTCCAGTCCTCGTCTGTGAACATCTTATACTCAGACATCTGGATAGAGCCACCACCATTATATGCTGCCTCAACCTCAATCTTGAAGTACTTATACTTTGTTGTCGTCTCATAATCACTGAAGGTGAAGTATGCAGGAGCAAAATTGGCTCCAGGCAGCTGATCCTGACCAATGTCACTCTTCTGGTCAATCAACTTCCAACCAGTAAAGTCACGGGTTGCCATATTGTCCATGTCACCCTTAATGTTAGCGCCGTAGATCTTCCAGTTCTTCCAGTTACGGTCAGGGCTGTTCTGGGTATCGTTACCGGTAACCAAGCCATAGGCCACGTATTTCTTAGCCTCGTATGCCTTGAAGATAACGTATGAGCCACCCTCTGGCATACCGCCACCCCACTTGGTAGAGATATCACCATCGACCAACTTGGTGTGGTTCTCGCCAGCACCCCAAGCTGTGTTACCATCCAATGCACGGTAGTTACCACCGGCAATATAGTCAGCAGATGCCTGAAGCTGCTTTCTCAACTCCTTCATGGCATTGAAGGCCTTTGACATAGCCACAACATCATTGGTGGTCTTCAGTTCCTCCATCTTGGCAACAAACTCTGCCTTGGTATCTGCCATAGATGCCTCTATTACCAGAGACTCTACGTCAAAGTCGTCAAACTCTGCCAAGAAGCTGCTTCTGGTATCCTCAACCTGCTGTTTGGTAAGGAATTCCAATTCGGTCATCTGATAGGCTGTGCCATTATAAGCTTCGGTCAGCTCAACCTTGAAGTAATAGTATGTCTTGTCCAGACCGTCAGGGAAATTGCTGAAAGCAAATGCAGCAGGACTCAGGTTCTCTGCGGGGAACAAATCCTGTCCTACGTTCTCGCGGCTGTCGAGCAGTACCCAACCCTCGGCATCACGGGTAGCAGCTTCAAGCGTCTCGAAGTTAGCACCATAGATCTTCCAGGACTTCCAGTTACGGCCGGGATACTGCTTGGTATCCTTACCTGTTGTCAGGCTGTAAACATAGGGAGAGGCACCACCGTTGACACGGAATACCAGCCAGGCTCCGCCACTGGGAATACCACCGCCACACTTGGTGTTCATATCACCATCTATCAGGTTAACCCAGGCACCGTCGCCCCAAGTTCCTTCTCCAACAGCAGCAACAGGAGCAAAGCCCTTGTCCTTATTTTCTGTGATAAAATTCTGAAGAGAATTTAACTTACCAATCAGCTCTTCAATAGCAGCAGGATCTTCTGAGGCCAGAAGTTGCTGCAGTTTGTTGTTGTACTCAGCAACAAGGAGATTGTCTGCTCCTGTCAGGTCGAAATCCTTACACTTGGCGATTTGCTCGTCAAAAGCACTGGTATCAACAGTATATTCAGAGAACCAGAATTCGTCCATCTGCATATAATCACCGGGATTAACCAATTGCTCTACTACAATCTTGAAGTAGCTGTAGAAGGATTTGTCATCACCCGAAACATTGATTGGGCATTCTGCATACTGGTCTGTTGACAACTCAACATCTGTTTGAGTATCAATCAGATTCCATGCTGCACCATTTGCCTTAGCTTCTTCGTCAGAAGCAAAGTTACCGCCATAAATCTTCCAAGACTTCCAGTTACGGCCAGTATTAGTATTTGTGTCATTGGCGATTCTCAGAACATACGCTGCGGGCGTAAGGGGCAAATCCGATTTAAAGATTGCGGTATGGGGGCCACTACCGCCATTTCCCCATTTGGTGCCCTGCTTGCCATCAACCAACTGTACGGGACTCTCATTAGAATCCCAGTGATCGCCTGCCACTGCTGTGAGCGTGATGGCGCTTGCGCTCTGTCCGCCCAGCCACAACAATGCTGGAGTGAACAACATCAAGAGTTTGTTTTTTTTCATAAAAATAAGTGTTGTTAAGTTAATATTGTGCCTGGAATGAAGTATATGCTTTTAAATGGATATGGCCCCAAACACAGGCGGTTAATTAATAATTTTCCATGCAAAGGTATACTTTTTTATCTTATGAACCAAATAAAAAAACTGTTTTTCGTTGATTGTTCTCTATAAAAAGTAATTATTTGAATGAAAAAATGTAACTTTAAGCCTTTCGCCTCTAAAATACTCACGCTGGGAATAAAAATAACGTGAATTCGACAAAAAGAGCCCTCCGGAGTACCTCCGATATACCTCCGATGTAAGTCCGATGTAAGTCCGATTCAAAAATCGGGGTGAAAAAGGTCCTGGCTGCCGGGTATGAAGAGTGTAAAAAACAGTGTCAGGCTCTTTATAGACAATTATATTTCGTCGAACTCACGTTAAAAATAAATGAATTTATTTTGTATTCCGCTCGCTTAATCGTAAGTTTGAGACTAACGTCTCGAAAATACTCACGCTCGGGAATAAAAATAAACAAGATTTATTTTGTATTCCGCTCGCTTAATCGTATTTTTGCACCCTAAATACAAAAAGGAATGGAATTATTTAACAATAATCTACAAGATTATACAATAAAATGATATCCTCCGACGTTATTAACATTAGGATGAAAAGAATACTCTGGATAGGTCTGCTGTTATTCAGTCTGGGCGCAAAAGCTCAGTTTGATGCGGCATTTACCAATGCCTGGGCTCTTCAATCCCACTTCAACCCTGCAGCGGCAGGATTGGATGGCCTGCTAAACGTCAGGGCTGCATACAACATGCAAATGGTTGGTTTCGAGGATGCACCAAAGACCATTCTGATAACGGCAGACATGCCTCTTTTCTTTCTGGGACCCAATCACGGTGTTGGACTTGGACTGTATAACGACAAAGCAGCAATCTTCTCCACACAAAAAATATCTCTGACGTATGCCTATCACCACAAATTGTGGGGCGGAATAATGAGCATCGGTATCAAACCCGCACTGCTGGCAGAGAAAACGGATGGTTCAAAACTGGATCTGAATGACCCGAACGACCCTGCCTTTACAACAAATGAAGCAAAGGGACAGACCATAGACTTGGACCTCGGCCTCCGATACAGCCATAAAAAGATATGGTATGCTGGAGCTAGTGTACATCATCTAATGGGACCTACCATTACAATAGGAGACGAAAAGAAAAATGAGGTTAGCATTGATCCTGTTCTCTATATGACAGGAGGGTATAGATTTAAGCTCCGCTATCCACGCTATGCCATTGCTGCGGATGCCATTCTGAGGACAGACCTGCAATCCTGGAGAGGAGATATAACAGCCCGACTGGAGTACGATGGCGATAAACATAAATTGTACGGTGGCATCTTGTACAGCCCCATGAACAGTGTTGGAGTGTTGTTGGGATATAATTTCCAAGGTATAAACATAGGTTACTCCTACGAGGTATACACTGGGGGAATAGGAGTGCTTAACGGGACGCACGAGATAATGATAGGATACCAAACCGACCTGAATCTGGGTAAAAAGGGAAAGAACCTGCATAAGAGCGTGCGACTGTTGTAGGTAAAAACGGGAACGTCAACGTGAACGTGAACAAATAAAATAAAGAAAAAGAAGGTTATCGTTATCGTTAACGTTAACGTTTAAAAATTGAATTATATATAAATAAGGTATAATATATGAAGACAAAAAGTCTGGGATTTTTCTTGATGGCAATTCTTTGCCTGACCTTGGCTGCATGTATGGGGTCGAATTCTTCGGCTAATGCAGTGGGAGGTGAACTGACAGGGGTCAGGGGATCTGCAATGTCAGAACCTACGCCATACGGTATGGTGGCCGTTCACAAAGGTTCGTTAAAGGTGGGACTTCAGGAAAACGACACTCTTTGGGGTGCCGAATTCCCCATCAGAGACATCAGTGTTGACGGTTTTTGGATGGATGAGCATGAGATAAGCAATGCCAAATACCGTCAGTTTGTAAACTGGGTTCGAGACAGTATTATTCGCGAGCGTTTGGCCGACCCCGCCTATGGTGGTGATGAAACTTACAAAATTGAGGAAGATAAGGAGGGCAACCCTATTACACCTTACCTGAACTGGAGCAAACCCATTCCATGGCGTAAGGCAAATGAGGATGAAGACCGCGCTATCCAAAGTGTATATGTTATTCACCCCATTGACGGCACCAAGATGCTGGATGCCAAGCAGATGAACTATCGCTATGAAGTTTATGACTACGTAGCTGCTGCTCAGCGTAAGTATCGTCTGGACCCCGAAGAGCGTGACCTAAACACAGACCACGCTATTAGCAACGAGCAAGTAATGATTAGCAAGGATACTGCATGGATTGATGATGACGGCAAGATTATCCGGCAGACCATTACACGTCCACTGAGCGGACCATGGGACTTCCTGAATACATACATTGTAAATATCTATCCAGATACCACCTGTTGGGTAAACGATTTCCAGAATGCCGACAACGAGCGATACATGAAACTTTACTTCAGTAATCCTGCCTACGACGATTATCCTGTAGTGGGTATTTCGTGGGATCAGGCAAATGCATTCTGTGCATGGCGCACTAACTTCCTCATGAAGGGAATAGGCGGTTATGCCAAGCAGATTCAGCGTTATCGTCTGCCAAGCGAGGTGGAATGGGAGTATGCCGCTCGCGGAAAAGAGGGAAATCCCTTCCCCTGGACAAGTCTTGAAGTTAAAAGCGACAAAGGTTGCTACTATGCCAACTTTAAACCCGACAGAGGAAACTACACCAAGGACGGTAGCCTTATTACCAGCAAATGCGGTATCTTCAGTGCCAACAGCAATGGCCTTTATGATATGGCTGGCAACGTAGCAGAATGGACAAGCACTGTATATACAGAGGCTGGTGTAGAAAGCATGAGCGACATGAACCCCGACCTTAAATACAATGCTGCTAAGGAAGACCCCTATCGCCTGAAAAAGAAAAGCGTCAGAGGTGGTTCCTGGAAGGACCCTGAGAGCATGATCCGCAGTGCATGGCGTTCATACGAATACCAGAACCAGCCCCGCTGCTATGTTGGCTTCCGCTGTGTTAGAACCATGGTAAGCGACAAAGGGAATGCCGGAGTCCAAAAAGGTGGAAAAGCAAGTGGAAAAGGCGGAGGCGGCAAGAGCTCAGGCGGTGCAACAGTAAGTACACGTAAAACAAGGAGATAATAAACAATAAAATTAACAATATACCTCAGAACCTTAGCTCCCTTACTCACGAGAGAGGGCGGGGGGAGAGGCCAAATAAAAAAGATATGAATCCTATAATAAAACTGCAAAAATGGATGGACTCCCCTGCCGGTCAATTATTTATGAATTATGCCTATAGCTGGGGTGCTTCAGTCGTTATCCTTGGAGCATTGTTTAAACTGACACACATTACTGGAGCTAATGTCATGCTCTTCATAGGTATGATTGTTGAAGCAATAGTGTTCTTTATTTCGGGATTTGAAAAGACATACGAGAAAACTCCCAAAACAGAGGGAGCAGAAGCTATTGGCGGTCCAACCGTTGTTGTGGCCGGTGGCGGCGGGACGCCCTTACCTGAAGGTGCAGAAATTCCTGAAGGTCCTATTGTAATAGGTGGTGGCGCTCCTGTGATTGGAGGAGGTTCTGTAATCGCTGGTGGCGCTCCTGTGATTGGAGGAGGCTCTGTAATCGCTGGCGGTGCGCCTGTTGGCAACATAGATCCTGATGCATTAGCAGCAGGAACAGGACTGAGCGCAGCAGCAGCAAACTTAGCTGCAGCCGGACAGGCTGCTGCACAGGCACAATTGGCACTGGAACAGATTCAGAATGGTGGTCCTACTATCGACCCCAACCAGATAAAAGCTACAGACCCGGCAGTTATAGAAGAAGCTGTAAAGAACTATGCCGAGGAGCTCACAGAACTGACAGAGGTTCTGGGACGCGTGAAAGCTCAGGCTGCACGCATGAGTACCGACAGCGAAGAAATGGAAAACCTGAATCGCACCCTCACAGGTATTGCAACCGTTTACGAATTACAGTTACGCAATATCAGCAAGCAAGTTAGCACCATTGAGCAGATTGATGAACAGACACGCAAGATGGCTCAGCAGATTCAGGAACTGAACGAGGTGTACAGCCGTATGATTAAGGCACTCACCGTAAATATGGGACCTGTTATGCCTGAAGCAAAGGGTGAAGAGTAGCCCCCACCCCGACCCTCTCCCGAGGAGAAGGGTGAATGGCGGCCAGTTATGAATTTTGAATTTATAATTCTTTAATTTTTGAATCTAAAAGATGCCTATACAGAAGAAGAGGGTCTCCCCTCGCCAAAAAATGATAAACCTGATGTACTTGGTACTGATGGCCATGCTGGCCCTGAATGTATCAAGCGATGTACTGAATGGTTTCTCACTGGTATCAGACAGCCTAAGCAAAACAACCCAGAATGCCAGTCATGTAAACAATGACATATATGAGACCTTTGATGAGCAGATGAAGAACAACCCTGCCAAAGTAAAACAATGGTATGATAAGGCCCAATATGTGCGTGGCATCAGCGATTCGCTCTACAATCTGGCAGAAGAACTGAAGGAAGCCATCGTCAGGGAAAGCGACGGTGAAGAAGGCGACGTAAACAATATCAAGAATCGTGAAGATCTGGAAGCCAGTACACAGATAATGCTGGCCCCTGGTACGGGTCGTGGCAAGGAACTCCGCCAAGCCATTGTCAACTATCGCGAGAAGATAATAAAAATGGTAACGGACAAGGAAAAGAGAGAAATCATCTCAAGCAACTTCAGTACAGAAGTGCCCACAAAAGCACGTATGATGGGGAAAAACTGGCAAGAGTATATGTTTGAGAGTGTGCCCACCGCAGCTGCCGTTACCCTGTTAACCAAACTGCAAAGTGATGTGCGTTATGCTGAAGGTGAGATACTGCATAATCTTATCAGTAATGTGGACGTGAAGGATATCCGTGTAAACCAACTGAACGCATACGTCATCCCTAACTCACAGACGGTGGTTCAAGGTGGAAAATTCAGTGCCCAAATTATCATGGCAGCAGTAGATACTACACGCCGACCCACTATCTATATTGGCGGACAGCCGATAAAGAGCGACAAAGGCTTGTATGAAATGGTATGCAGCAAAACGGGTGATTTTACACTGAACGGCTTCATTGAAATGCTGAATGGTGATGGTGAAAAGGTAAAGCGTGATTTCTCGCAGAAATATACCGTTGTAGCCCCAAGTGCTACCGTTAGCGCCGACATCATGAACGTTTTGTATGCTGGTTATGACAACCCCATGAGCGTGTCAGTTCCAGGAATCCCCAGTAACAAACTGCATGTTACCATGACAGGAGGTACTCTTACCCAAAAAGGTGATGGACATTACGTTGCACATCCTTCCAATCCTGGCGGAGAAGCCGTATTTACAGTATCTGCCCAAAATGAGGGCCGTACTCAAGAAATGGGAAAATTCACCTTCCGTGTTAGGAAATTGCCCGACCCAACAGCTTTTATTGCCTATGCAACTGAAGGCGGGGAAGAACATTTCACGGGTGGTGCCATTTCGAAGCAAATCCTGATGAACACCGAAGGTATCGGTGCTGCCATCGACGATGGATTACTGAACATCGCTTTCCGTGTGAACAGTTTTGAGATGCTACTGTTTGATGCAATGGGTAATGCCGTGCCATACAAAAGCAACGGTTCGAAATTCTCCGATCAACAGAAAGCACAGATGCGCGGTCTGGCTCGAAACAAAATGCTCTTCATTAGAGACATACATGCCACAGGACCCGATGGCATAGAGCGTGTGCTGAACAATCCAATGGAGATCAAAATAAAGTAATACCATAATTATATATAGATTATGAAACGTACACTCATCATTATAGCAGCTACATTGCTGACAGGAAGTTTGACATTTGCACAGCCTGCAAAACGTCGTACCACATCATCCGCTGCAAGTACAACCACTACTGCAAAAAATACGGAAGCTAAGCAAACCAGCGACCGTGCGTCCTTGCAATTCCCCACATCTGCAGCTATGCCCGAAGATGTGGTATGGAAGCGCGACATCTATCGTCAGCTCGACCTGATGAAAGACAAGAACGCACCTATGTACTATCCTGTAGAACCCATAGGCAAGCAAGTGAACCTGTTTACATACTTATTCCGCCTGATTCAGACGGGACGCGTAACGGCCTATACCTATAAGTTGGATGGAAATGAGTCATTTGAAGAAAAGGACAAGCTAAGCATTAAAGACATGCTGGAACGCTACGGCATCTACTACGAAGAAAAAGACGGTAAGATTGTCGTTGCCGATGCAGATGTACCCAGTGCTGAAGCCACACGTTATTATATCAAAGAAAGTGTATATCTGGACCAGCGAACAGGAACCTTCAGCACGAAGGTAACAGCACTCTGCCCCATCCTGATGCGCGGATCTGATGAGTTCAGCTCTGATGCCACAACCCCCTACCCTCTCTTCTGGCTCAAATATGATGACGTAGCACCTTGGCTGGCAAAACTGCCTATGATGGGTAGCAACCTGAACAATGTTTCTAACATGACTGCAGATGACTACTTTACACTAAACCGTTATGAAGGTAAAATCTACAAGACGAACAACTTGCAAGGCAAAGTGTTAGCAAACTATTGTGAGACTGACAGCGCCATGAAAACAGAACAATTGAAAATTGAAAAGCAGATTGTTGACTTTGAAGAAGGTGTTTGGGGGCATGAGATTATCGATAGCACAAAGTTAGACAGCATAACACTGGCGAAAATGGCAGTTGCAAAGACAGAAAAGAAGTCGTCAAGCATCTGGGGAAAAAGAACAAAGACACCTACAGCCAGTACAACAGATACAAAGAAAGCAAAGGAGGCTGCCCCTGCTGCAGCACGCGTTAGCGCTCGCAGACAGAGGAGGTAAAGACAGATGGCACAGTTTGCCGATGTCATACTACCTCTACCCTTAGAAGGTACCTTCACCTATAGCTTACCCAAGAGTTTCTCAAATCTTGCCCAGGTAGGATGCAGAGTTATTGTACCCTTCGGGACAGCGAAGTATTATAGTGCAATTGTAGTAAGATTGCACGACAATATTCCTCACTATAAAACCAAAGAGGTCACAGAATTACTCGACAGTTCTCCCATTATTACTCCATCCCAACTAAAATTATGGGAATGGATAGCAGATTATTACCTGTGTACTATTGGCGACGTATATAAAGCCGCTCTTCCCAGTGGGATGAAACTAGAGAGCGAATCATGCGTAATGTACAATGAGGAATTCATTGCAGAAGACACACTTTCTCCTTCTGAGGACAAAATCATTCAAGCATTAGAAGAGGAAACAGCACAAACACTGTCCACCCTTCAAAAAAGAACGGGCATAAAAAATATTCTTCCTGTCATTAAAAGACTCCTTGAAAAAGGGGCAGTACAAATAAAGGAAGAAGTTAAAAGAACATATAAGCCTCGCTTTGCCACATATATCAGGATTACTGAGCCCTTCTTTAATGAAACACTGCTCAACGAGACACTGATACAAATGAAACGATCAACTAAACAAGTTGATCTACTTCTGAAATATGCTTCATTATCCGGCCTTTCGGCTGCATTGGCTTTACAAAACAAGCAGCTTTTGAAGGAAATCACTAAACAGGAACTGATGGAGAGCACATCCTGCACCCCTAATGTCCTGAAAGCTCTATGTCAGAAAGGCATCATAGAACAATACCAGAAACCCATAGGCCGGATAGTACAACAGAATCTGCCTGCTGAACTGGTGATGAACCCGTTAAGCGAAGACCAATCACGAGCTAAGGAAGAGATAAAAGCAGTCTGGAAACAGCATGATGTATGCTTACTGCATGGCGTTACAAGCAGTGGAAAAACTGAAGTATATATACATCTGATAAAAGAAGTCATAGAAGAAGGGAAACAAGTGCTATTCATGTTACCTGAGATAGTGCTAACCGCTCAATTGACAGACCGCCTAAAACGTGTCTTCGGCAACCGCTTAGGCGTATACCATTCTCGTTACCCTGATGCAGAACGCGTGGAAGTATATCGGAAAATGCTTTCCGATGAGCCTTATGAAATTATTGTCGGTGTCAGGAGTAGCATATTTCTGCCGTTCAAGAAATTAGGACTTATCATCATTGACGAGGAACACGAAACAAGTTTCAAACAACAAGATCCTGCACCTAGATACCAAGCACGAAACGTTGCACTGGTGATGGCAAAGGATGCTAGGGCTAAGACACTATTGGGTTCTGCCACGCCCAGTCTGGAATCGTACCACAACGCTCAGACGGGAAAATACGGGCTCGTTCAGATGCATAAAAGATACGGCAACGTACAACTACCTCACATAGAGGTGGTAAGCATACGCGAAATGGCCAAGAAGAAAATGATGAACGGTCCATTCACGCCACAACTGTTAGAAAGAATAAGAGAAGCATTACTACTTAGCAAGCAGATTATCCTGTTTCAAAACAGGCGAGGCTATGCTCCCATGATGGAATGTAAGACCTGTGGATGGGTTCCCCGATGTCAAAAGTGCGATGTGAGCCTGACGCTTCACAGAAACATGCGACAACTCACATGTCATTACTGCGGTGCTACCTACCCCATCCCGCAAAAATGTCCCAACTGCGGGGAACAGAACCTCATAAGTAAGGGGTATGGAACAGAACGCATAGAGGACTGCCTGCATAATATTTTTCCTACGGCAAGAATTGCCAGAATGGATTTGGATACAACAAGAAGCAGACTGCATTACGAGCAGATCATCTCGGATTTTCAACATTATAAGACTGACATCCTGGTAGGTACACAGATGGTGACAAAAGGGCTGGACTTTGAACGTGTAAGCTTAGTTGGTATATTGAATGCCAGCACCATGCTGAACCAACCAAACTTCAGAAGCTATGAGCATGCCTTCCAAATGATGGAGCAGGTGGCGGGCAGAGCCGGAAGAAAAGATGAACAAGGGTATGTGGTGCTACAGACACAAGACACAGATGCATCAGCTATCAAACAGGTAGTACAACACAACTATACTGCCATGTACGAAGAACAAATGCAGGAAAGAAATCTTTTCAACTATCCCCCATACTGCCGACTGATATATGTTTACATAAAGCACAGAGATGAGAGGGTATTGGATAGCCTTGCAAGAGACTATGCGACATTGCTAAAGCAAATCTTCGGTATAAGAATACTCGGGCCAGACACGCCGCCCATTTCCAAAGTGCAAATGATGCATATCCGGAAAATCATTATTAAGATAGAGCTTACGGCTTCGTTAGCAGAAGCACGCAAGAGACTGCGTGAAACACAGCGCTATATAACAGGCTTGCCACAATACAAGTCAGCCAGTATCTACTATGATGTAGATTAACCCCCGCTCTCTTGAGGAGAACGGGGGAAAAACTTATTTACGAACTAAGCGGATAACCTTGCTGGAATATTCACCACGGAATCCTATCTCGACACCTTGCTGCATCAGGAAACGACCGGTGAAAGTAGCACCTTCCCAATGATCAGGTGAACCCTGACGGCATATCTCTGTAAGCGTATATGTAGCGTCTGGATCAAGACCTGCAAAGTAAAAACGAGGACAGAAGAAATCAACGAAATGCTCAAACTTGTAAGCAAAGAAGATGGCCTCTGATTTATCCTCTTTTACATACATCTCACTACAATAGCCATTACCCTCGTATGGAGAAATCAGACGGTACAAATCGCCCTGCTGAACAATGGGGCGAATGGTTTCCTTGTAAGTGTTGAAACAGGACTGAGCAAACTTCATCTCATCAGCCGTAAGGTCAGAAGGTTTCATCTCCATACCAAGACGTCCCGTCATAGCCACGTCAAAACGGAACTTCAGAGGAAGGGAACGATGCGTCTGATGATTAGGACTTGCACTTACGTGCTGTGCCATAGCGCAAGCAGGAAAGAACATACTGGTTCCCCACTGAATAAAGAGACGCTGTTTAGCATCGGTATTGTCACTTACCCAGAACTCATCAAAATAAGGCATCAGTCCGTAGTTGACACGACCACCACCGCTGGCACAGCACTGAATAACCAAATCTGGATACTTGGCACGTATGCGCTGAAGTGTCTTAATGAGTCCCAAGTGATAGTCGACATAAAGATGACTCTGATTATCTGCACTCAAATAGTGTGATCCAAAGTTCTTGGTCTCCATGTTGCAGTCCCACTTAATATAATAGGTATTAGGCGTCTCTGTCATGATGTCATCAACCACCTTATATACAAAATCCTGAACAGCAGGATTACTCATATCCAAGACAAGCTGTGTACCTCCACGACCCGTACTGAGGTCACGCGCAGGATGACATACTACCCAATCAGGATGTTTTTCAAACAGTTCGCTCTTGGTGTTTGTCATTTCAGGCTCAATCCAGATACCCCACTTGAGGCCGCGCTCAGCACAAGCCTTCTCGAGCGCAGGAACACCCTTTGGAAGTTTCTCGGTATCGGTAACCCAATCGCCCAAGGCACAATCATCAACGGAACGCTTGTATTTGTTACCAAACCATCCATCGTCCATTACAAAGAGCTCACCGCCTAACTGCTTCACGCCATCCATCATCTTCTCCATACCGTCCTGGCTGACATTCAGGTATACACCTTCCCAGGAGTTAAGAAGAGTCTTACGCAAGGATGTTCCATTATGTACCATATTATTCTTGCGGGCCCAGCGATGGAAGCTACGACTGGCACCACCTAAACCTTCGTTACTATAGGTAAGTGCCAAAACCGGAGTGGTGAAAGTCTCACCCTTCTTGAGTGTGTACTGCGAATTGGTGTCATCAATACCGGCTATAAAGCGATGAACCTTCTTACCCTGCGTATCGATGGTCATACGGAAATTACCGCTCCAACATAATGCTGCACCGATAACACGACCCTGGTTCTCCTGAGGTTTGCCGTCAAGAGAAATCATCAGGTTAGGACGATTCATATAAGCATTCTTAGTACCCGTTAAGTCATGAATCTCAAAGATGCCCGGTTTCAGTGCCTCTTCTGAAACCTGGGCTTCTGCACCCCATGAACCATGTTCGTGCTGAACCCATACATTTCCCTGACGAATAGGAAGGAAACTACTGGCATACTTGATTAAAGACACTGGTTTCTTTTCGTTGTTCCGGATAACCGACCATGATTCTATCACATCACAATTGTTATAGGTGCGATAACAAACATCCACATAGAAATCATACAGTTTATCCTTCATCGTCATCGTGTAAACAGTAGCATTTCCTTCTGTGGCTACCGCATCTTGCTGAAAAACAAGCTCAGTAGACATGTTGCCATCGGCATGGCGAACACTAAGAGCTGTAATATCATAGTTACCCAAGCCGAAAGCAGGATAGGCATCCTCCCAAAGGCTATAGGCACAATATACCTGTTCTGCATCTGCAACACTTTCTCCATAATAGCTGATATGGAGGGGGCTACCCTGATCTGCCTTTAACAACAATGTGGTACGTGGTGTATTTACAAAAATATCCTTTGCCGGCAGAAAAGACACTGCCAAGAAGGACAAAACAAATAAAAAATTTCTTCTCATGGATTTTATGATTAATTAATTGACTTCATCTTATAGAGAAGTTAAAGCCAGCATTGCCGGCTTTAACTCCAATAATTACCAGACATCCTCAGGCTTAGAAGGATTGTCATATATCTCCTTAGGACACCATTCAAAGTAGTCGAGATACAACTCCTTCTTATCTGTATCAAGAACTGACTTGAAACGAATATAATAAGTGTACTTGGGATCCAAAGTCTGACGAACTAAGATATGGCGTTTCTGACGCTCGTCATCACGTGCTGTCTTATTTTCGCCAAACTCATGTCTGCCAGCTTTCATCAGACCATGATTTCTCAACTTATGGTCAATCTCGATAATTTCATCTTCGTCACGACCGGTATCAGTCAAATCGCCCCAAGAGCCACCTTCACCTGCATAAGTAATGGCTATTCCCTCTGCCATGTTAACCGGAATACCAGCAGCAGGAAGGTTACCTGGGTCAGAACCGAAGTAAACCTGTGTAATACCACGGGCTGCAGTGGCAAGCACCTTATATCTAAGTTCGTAAGTACCACGCTTAGGAACAGGGGGCAAAGTGAACATGATATCATATTTGCCGAAAACCTTATCCTCGTCCTGACAATAGTTAGGCCAGTCAGTACGATAGCCATTATAGTGAATAAAATGAGTCTCTTCGTTGAGAATACTACAATTCTCGAAGTACTTATAAGTTTGATCTTGAGGAACATATACATGCTGGTACTTGCCTTCTGCTGAATCAGCACGACGGAGATTATTTGAAATAGCTTCAGGGAACATGGCAAAAAGGTCGAAACGAATACGTTCCTTGGCTAATTCATCACGTACAGCATCTGTATATGCCAAAGGACCATCAAGAGGATAGATGCAGGCATTGGTGATATCATTTAGAACGGCCTTATCACTTTCGCGACCGATTAAAATACCCGTTTTATGAGGATCACAGGACACTTCATGACCGGAACCACTGAGGGAATTGTCCAAAACGGGGAAGCGATTCAGGTAAACACCCTGACTTTCCTTACTCTCGTAAATCTTCAGCAAACGGCGAAGACCTTCACCGACAGTACAATACCATTCATAAACCGGGAGTGAAAGAACAGGACGCGTATATGGACTGCCAATTTCATTACAATTATAAACCAGCTTGTTGGCAGGAATACGCATGGGAAGAATATGATAAGTTACCCACCGATAAAGTATATGTTCAGGTGAGGCATAATTGTCGTCAGTTTTATTTACTTCCTCAGAGAAATACATTTTATTCTTCTGAAGCCAGTCAATGAGTTGCTGTAAAGCATCTGGTGCTGCAGGATCTATACCCTGCGAACGCCAATATTCATCTGTTTCTGCAAAGATGGTATAACCATATTTACGATGTTCGGGTGCATGTGCATCAGGGTCGCCTGGAGTAGCAGACTTGTCGCCACCTGATTTTGCCTGATAATCCTTCATATCGGGAATTTCACCTCTGAGATATTTTTGCTCATATACATCGTCTCGTACCATGCTAAGCATATCCAGTAAGTTACATGCCTGAATAACACGTGCCATCATCAAATAACCTTCTGTCTTGTTATCCAGAATGTTCTGTAAATATCTTGCACAAGATTCATCCAAAGGAGCGATGACTTTATGCAATTGATGTATATAACCATTAATCACAGGAATATCATGATTAATAGGGTCAATGGGACATATATTGTTTACAAAAAAACTGTCCGGACTGTTTTTACTATCGTTAATAGTAAGTCGGTGATCACTAAGTGTCGGGAGCGACAACTCAGTGTTTTTATCAACCATGTTAATGGAATAACGCTGATCTTCTCTGTCAAATCCATCAATGACACTATTCCTGACAATGACGGCACGGATGGAATCTAGCTTCGCGGAATCCGTGAAAGCGTCCCATGAAGGCTCTGATATTAACCCCCCATCAACTAAATCCTGAAGATAATCTTCAATAGCATCATTGGTAATTGCAAACACGGTATAGTTACCACGAGCCGTCAACAACTGGTAAACAGTTGATGTTTCCTTATACGGATTAATCTTTACCTTCTTTAGCAAGTCAACATACTCTGAGTACACAGGGTGTGCCTCCAGATAACTGGCTATTGTGTGGTACTGGAATACATATCTCTCCGAGGTGTCAATCTGCTCAGAGCAGGCACAAACCATCAAAAGCAACGCGGTAAAAGAGAAAAACAGCTTTCTCATAATTTCAATCTTTTTAATATGTGTTTCTTCTTGTATTTATTCTCCTGACCTGGTGGCCATGGCCCCAGGCCAGGAGAAATTATAGAGATTTATTTATCAAACTGAATCATTGATGATTACTGCTCAGCGATGATGTTCAAGAGAGCCTGAATATCACCAGCATTAACATCGCCATCACCTGTCAGGTCTGCTGCAGGATTGAATTCGCCAGAAGCGATGATGTTCAGAAGAGCCTGGATATCAGCAGCGTTAACCTCACCATCACCTGTCAGGTCACCACTAACACTTGGAGCTGCAACGAAGCGCATATGGCGAATATTCACCTTTTCACCTTCTTTGAGAGTGAGAGCCAGACCTACAACATCTGAAGCCTTGGTGAAGGCAAGTTCCTTAACATCAACAGAAACCGTTTTGTATTCAGAGGTTGCCTCTAATGTTTCCAATGGGATGTTATTAGCTGTTGTCATGTTGTAAAGCAAAGCACCCTCGATAGGATTCTCTGCAGTGTACTCAAACTCTAAGATAGTCTCGTTAGCTTTCAGATCATCATACAACTTACCAAGTCTTGGAATAATTCTACCATTCTTAAGAGCCGTGAACTCATAGTCGAACTCATCAACTTCTGCCCAGTCAGCGTTACCTACAGTCTCCTCAGTAAGTTCCAGATAATCAGGATACTTCTCAAGAAGTGCAGCCAAAGCAGCATTGGTAGCAGCAACATCAGCATACAGACCATTATTCAAACCGCTCTGAACGGCCTCAATATCAACATCGTAGTCACTATCAGCAGCTGCATGAACCAACCACTTCTCAGATACCTTAATCATATAATCACAGAGATTGTAGTATGCAGTCTTAGTAGCATTGATCTCTTCAAAGGTGTTACCATCAGCAACCAACTGCTCTACAGTAGTGCGATTAGCGGCATCTGCTACAGCCTCCTTCTGAGCGGCACCAAAGTTAGGAGCTGCCTTGAATTCATTAATATCATTACCGAAATCACCGGCAACATAAGAATTCAGGGTAACAACTCTTTCACCATTGCATGCGGCAGCAGCAGCAATTGCCTCTGCAGTTGCCTCTTCACCGAGGTATGTCAGACGGAAGTTACCAGCACCTAACCAGTCACCACCTACCAGTGTACGCTCGTTCTTCAAACCAAGCTTCAAGGTACCGTCGGTAACCTGAGCAACCATGGAAATCTCATAACGGTCTTGCAAGATAGCATTGATAGTACCCTGAACACCCCAGATTACATAACCTACAATTACTGAGTCAACTTCAGGATCTCCAATAGCCTCTTGTACGTCACAAGCATAGATTTCCCTGTCGGCATATTCGCCAAACCAAGCATTCTCCTTGGAAGTCATACCCTCACGTACAACGGGAACGTATGTCTTGGTATTGTTGGCAAATGCCATAGCGGTATAATTGAGACTTCTGATGTCACCATTAGGACGGAAACCTGCATTCAGTTTCAACTCATAGTAACCGTTCTTCAAATCCTTCAATGTCTGGCTGATAGTGAACTTAGACTGCTCATTGCAGAATTCAGCAGCAGACATCGTACCTTCTGCGTTGGTTCCATTACTATATACATAGCCGTCCCAACCCTCAGGCTGCTTGGTTCCAGAAACATTATTGCCATCAGCGTCAACCACCTGCTCAGCCTTAGCAAAGCTGCGGTTAACAATCAAAGAAGAAATATCAGTTCCTGCTACATAACCTGCAGCTACAGCAGCCTTCTTCAAAGACTCAAGGAACTCTATCTCCTCTGCAACTATGCTGTCAGCAAGAATATGCTCATCCCAGATAGTTGAGAATGAACCGTGAACAAATGTTTCGTTGGGTTCAATGTCATCTTCAATATAAGACTTCAAGGTAGCCAAAGCCTCAGACTCTTCCAGTTTATAATCCTGGAGATACTGCTTAACAGCCTCTACATCATCATTGAGCTTGCTATAAACCTTGGCACTTGCAGTAATAGAGTCACGGAGAGTTTCGAGCTGATAGTTAACACGGAAGAGAGCCTCCATATTAGCACACTCCTCAATTTCAGGAATGATTTCCTTATATTTATCGATAAGAGCCTGCTCTGCAACAACGTCAGCATCGAACTCGTTGGCAGCATCAGTGTAATCCTGCTTGATAGCCTCAAACTCCTCGGGAGTACCGAAGTGGAGTTCGTTCATCTGGATGGCATTGCCATTGAAAGCCTTGGTTACTACTACCTTATAATATGTATACTGTTCAGTTGTCTCAGTACTGAAGCCGAAATAAGAAGGTTCTGCATTAACGGGATGCAGACGATCCTGACCTACGTTCTCCTTAGAATCGATGAGAACCCAACCCTCGGCATCTTTAGTAGCATCACCATCGCCTTCGAAATTAGCACCGTAAACATACCAGGTACCCCAGTTGCGACCAGGATAAGAACCTGTATCATTACCAGTTGTCAGTGTATAGAAGAATGGGTTGGTCTTATCCATGGTACGGAAGATGATGTAAGTGTTGCCGTTGGCATCAGCATCACCACCCCACTTGGTAGCCTTCACCTCTACCTCTTTCTCTTCACCTGTCTCTGGATCTATTTGCTTCTCTGTATAATTCAGGGCAATACCATCAATAAGGTTGCCATAGAATCCGTCACCCCACTGGTTTACAGTATTACCACCCAACAAGATGTAAAGATCCTTCTGAACCGCGGTGATAATGTAACCGAGATAATCCATCTCAGCCTTGATAGCATCATTATCCAGATTGAGATTTTCTACGATGTAAGCATGAGTACCACGGATATACTTAGCACAAGGAGCGAGATTCTCTGAGGTATAACCCTCATACCATGCCTGCAGACTCTCAGAAGTAATGGAAAGTGACAATACCTCATTGTAAACTGAATCATACTTCTCGTACAAGTCAGCAGATGTAGCGATATCTTCCTGCAAGTCAACCAACTGGTTCTTCAGCTTCATTACGTCGGGAGCATTAACGGTAGTCTTCAACTCCTCATACTTAGCCTTGTAAGCATCTGTGAAGCCCTTGTAAGCAGGACGCTCGTATGGATCATAGTCAGCAAACTGTTCTGCGAAAGCTTCGCGGTATTCAGCCAAGTTACCTGTGTTGTAGAAGGTAAACTCATTCATCTGCATACCACCTTCGTGATAAACCTCAATCTTGAAATATGTGTAAGGTACTGCACAACCTTCAGAGAGGTAGATGTAGCTCTCGAACATGCTGGTAGTCTTCAAAACGTCAGTACCTACATTCTGCTTGCTGTCAATCAGCACCCAACCTTCGGCATTCTTGGTAGCCTCTTCATCACTTGCGAAATTGGCGCCCCAAATCTTCCAGTTCTTCCAGTTACGGTCGGGATAAGCGCTGGTGTCACCACCTGTTACAAGACCATAGTAAGTAGGCTGGATAGGTTCATTCTCCTGAGTGTCAGCATTGATACTCTTGAAGATAACGAATCTCTCTTGAGAAGTACCTGTACCCCACTTGGTGCTTTCGGTTCCGTTAAGACCAGACTGACCGTCAATCAAATACTCAGGACCTTCGGCTGCGTTCCAGTTATCAGTGGTACCACTGAGGAACTTATATTCGGCAGTAATAGGTTCAGGCATTTCGGAATTATTAATGATAAACGCATTAATACGATTAGCTTCAGCAACAGCTTCCTCGCCTGTTACCTGACGGTTAGCCTTCAGATAAGCATAGTTACCGATGGGGAACTCATTGTTAGGAGCAACTGCATCAGCATCGTTAGCCCAAGTGGTAAGATATTTAACAGCATCGTCGTTCAACTTTCCTCCATCAATAGAGAGGAGAGCCTGGTTGCGGGCGGTTGTCAATTCTGCATAGTTAGTAGCAGATGTGTTAATCTTGGTTGCCAACTCATCAATAGCGGCACTCAACTCACTCAGTTTAGCAAAATCAGAGCACTCCTTAACTTGTGCAATAAGTGCACCCATCTGGTCCAGAAGAACCTTCTCGGCAAACAAATCAGGATCATAATTAGCTGCAGCAGCATCTGCAATGGCATCACGGTCCAGAACAACGGTATAGTTATCACCAAGTGTAAGTTCGGCCATCTGCTGAAGACCATCAGAAACGCACTGGTCAAGTTCAAGCTTGAAGTATCTGTACTCGGTCGTATTCGGCTCAGAAAGCGTAAAATAAGACTGTGTATAGTTAGCAGCAGGAAGCTGGTTCATCCCATTACCTGCGGGAACGTTAGCCTTATCGTCGAGTAATACCCATCCTGCATCACGGGTAACACTTTCTTCATCAGCGGCGTTCATACCATAGAGCTGCCACTGTTTCCAGTTACGACCGGGATTAGACTGTGTATCGTTAGCCGTTGTCAAAGAATAGTAAGAAGGTGACATGGGACGTGAAGCCTTGAAGATGATGAAACCTCCATTCTTCGTTTCACCCTTCTGTCTGTTTGAGAAGCCACAGCACCACTTAGTAGAACTTGCACCGTCAAACAGATTGGACTGACCTTCACCACCGAAGCCATCAGGAGCACCGGCCATGTAATAGAATTTAACTGGCTCGTCTGTGGATGTAGGCTTATTCCTTTCATCCTCAAGGTACTTCAGGAAAGAACCGTGGGTACCCAGACCCCATTCTGCCATCTGCAGAAATACATCTGCGCCTTCAACAGACTTTGTGACCTCAATCCAGAAATACTGGTAAGCGGTCTTGCCGTCTGTCTGGTTAAAAACCAAATCTACGGGCTTCGTGTTTTCTCCAGGAAGAGGCTCGTCCTCACGATCATCAATCAGCGTCCAGCCTTCACCTTCACGAACAGCTGCTTCATCGTTGTCGAAATTACCACCATAAATCTTCCAAGATGCCCAGTTACGACCAGGATAAGTACCTGTATCACCACCGGTAACAAGGAAATAGAAGGTAGGAACTACTGCCTCCTCTGCCTTAACAATAATGTACATCTTGTTGGCAGATTCTGCTTGATTTAGAGGCCACGACTCCTCATCAGAGAGGGCGGGATTAAACCAGCCTCCCCACTTGGTACCCTCGTCCCTGTCTACCAATTTGTCGTAGGCCTCAGCGTGTGACACAGAACTCTGGCCATAGGATAGCATTCCATCCAAAGCTGTGAGTTTTTGGTACTGAGCCATGACACTCTGACTGGATAGCAACATTGTAGCTACCCCAAGAGAGAGAACCATTTGCTTTAGAGTAAATCTTTTCATCGCACTTTTGGTTTTAATTAATAATAAAGTTAAAAATATTTGTTGTTACTACTGTTCTTATCTTAAACATCCTATTCTATTTATCGACAAATTATTTACCTACATATTGCCCTAAAAGCATACAAAAATAAGGATTTTACCCTACACTTTAACCTATTTACAAACTTTTGCTTATTTGTTTAACATTATTTAACTAGGGCTGATACTACTTTGCTCAATCAACTTACCTAACTACCACTTTCTTGCCATTGACAATGTATATTCCGCCTTTAATCTGAGATTTTACCCTGCGGCCAGTTAAGTCATAAGTCTCATGGGACTTCTGGGACTTATATGACTTCAAAGATTCCACTGAAGTTTCATCATCCTTAACCGTTAAGAAGAAATCAAAGGGCGTATAATTCACAGCCTGGATGGTATAGTTGTTGGTTTGCTCATCTATTAACTCCCAACATCCGTCATCAGGGGCTTCCGTATAAGTATTGCTTCCGTACAGTTTCCAAGTGCATGGATTACGGGTAGGATTGCTACGCGTATCATTCGCCGTATAGATGCGATATCCATAAGGAATGGCCTCCTCCTGTGCATCGTATAGGAAGTAAGCATAACCGTGGAATGTGCCACAGTACTTGGTATATATATTATTATCACCAGCATTGAACCAATCTTCGTATGAGATGTCGCTCTCCGTACCATTATATATATTTAAGTCGGGATACTCTTCACCCATCTCGTCTAAGATGTCGAATTCGGAAAACTGGATAGTTCCCCTTTTTCCACCCCTGATAGCATATATCTCCCACTTATAGTAGCGATAACTCTTTATCACATTGTCCTTGTCGATGTTTGTGTAGATGCCATTCTTATAATAGACTATACCACTTGAAGCCTTCACTACGGGATGCTTGTCGGGTGTTCGTCCGTTATCAATGTTCTGTCTCCAGATATTTCCTCCAATGCCAGTATTCAGAAGGAAACAGAGGGCACCCGACATTACATCAACCGGCGTTACCTTTTCGACCTGACTGGAATAAACATCATAACAGTTCTGCAATTCCAACACATTATCACTATTTGCAAACTCCACACCCTGAGAAGCCCCCGCAACCTTGCCGGCATTGTAACAATCAGAAATGTACGATTTCCCTTTTGAGTATGCTACAATGGCAGAAGCCAAACTGCCGGCTTGAATCATACCCAAATTGTATGACTCCTGCACATATACATTAGCTATCAAACGGACAAAACCAACGAATCCTGCTGCACCTTTCCCTGTTGCTGTAACAGTTGCTGCTGTGCCACACTGCTTAATCTTAACATTTCCCGTAAGCGCATATCCTACCAGGCCTCCCACATAATTATTGCCCGATACCGAGCAGGAAGCGTCCAAATTCAGATTCTGTATTTCAGCACCCGAACCTGCCACACCAAAGAAACCCACATAGTCCTTTCCTGTTATGTTCAAATTACTGATGGTATGTCCCTGGCCGTTGAACTTGCCACTAAAGTGAAACTTGTTGGTACCTATAGGAACAAAATCTGATTGGAATTCAGTCATATCCAAGTCAGCATTCAAAACCGCATTGGCATCTTTCTCTCCGCTATTAACAATCTCTGCAAAAGAACAAAGGTCTAACGGCGTATTTATCTGGTAAACACCATCTATCTGACGTAACGCCCCATAAGAGAGCATTTCGTCCATCCATGCCACACGATTATACACAAAATCGCGCACACGGTCCACTTCCTTTTCCCATGAGCCTGGAACAACAGGATTGAGTGGGAGCCATTGGTTCAGATAGGGCCAACGGATAAAGTTAAGGTGTGCAGATGCACGTATTTCCTTGCGTAAGGAATCAACATCCGAAGCAACCAGATCCGGTTCGAAAACTCCCTTTTTGCGAAGCTTCACCCACATTCCCTGTAACTGAGCGAAAACAGAAGGATCAGATAGGACACGGTCCACAAAATCTGACCAATTTCCCGTATCACGAACCTTATAAGTCCAGTCCATCCGTTCATTGGCGGGATAGGTTGTCTGGTCGTTTTCAAGAGCAAGATCCGCATCCCATACAGGGCCGACATAGAAGTGGTCATCGCCACGGTCCTTGTACAAGAACACCTGACAGAGCATATCAGTATTTCCATTAAACTCGCTCACAAGAAAATGCCTGAGGAATGTCTCCATGTCAAGGACAGAACGCATTCCCTTCTCGCTATCTGTATAATCAGGACTATAGACAACATCTTCCATATTGTTCCAGGCATTCTGGATGTACCAGAACTGCTCGTTCTGCATAATGTCATCATCGGGATCGTGAATAGAAATGGGATTGCCGTATGTAGAGTAGAAATAGTAAGGCTCACGACTGGCATTATTATCAACCTCTACATAATAACCGCCCGTAATGTTTTCATCATCAATATCTGTCTCCGTCATCTCCGTAATCTCGATTCTTCCTTCATGCACATCCACATGGTCGGCAAGGGTATAGGTGCCATGATAGTCACCATTTACAATCAAGTCAACCACCTGACTCCACGGAGTCCACTTCATCTCGCCACGCTTCGACATAGCCCACGCCACAGGGTTACGCATCAGCGTTTTATCGCGGTAACTGTTAATCAGAACCCACTTCTTAGCCTTAACGGGTGATTCGTTATGCCCGTCCTTCATCACGTGATGACTCTTCCCATCATTATATTTCATGCGGAAGGCTTTGTTCTCATGCGTTGCGGAATAATTGCCTCGCACACGGAAAAGGATAGGATATTTCTGTAACATCTTTCCATTCTCGTAAATCAGGACCGACTGCGACTCAAAATCCTCGCCTCTCTCCTGAGGCATGATTTCATCCTGCACGTGAACGCTGAGTGTAGGCAGATTGGTTATCTGATAGAACTGGCTGTCGTCGCCCTCGCCCTCATAGCCATAAAACTTCAGGTCCGCCACGGTGCAGAAAGAATTCGCACTGCCAACATAACGAATATAGCGAACGCCACGACTCACATTCACCCTTATTGAAGTGGTGGTGTTGGCCGCAGGTTTATCCGATATCAGATAAAGGGGAACAGCATCCATGAAATTCGGATCGTTTCCGCCTTCGAAGAGGGAAAGCAACATGAAATCCGGACCATTGTACATTGCCGCAGGAGTATAACTGATACGCGTTATTACATGGGGCGAACCCAAATCCAACCCCACCCATTGCCGGGTGCTGCTTACAGAGGTAAAATATGTTGAAGGATCATCATCAAAAGCCTTTCCGGCAGTTGACTGATTAGATGATGCCATGATAGTTCCTGTCAGCAGTTTGTCCGTAATGGAGTCATTAGCAAAAACATCCAAATTAAACAAAAGCAATATAAAGAATGCTTTCAATACCTTTTCAAAATACATACCAAATACCTAATTCAAGCAGGCTTTTAGGTCCGTTTACTTTTATTTTGAGCGCAAAAGTAATAATAATTTTTGGAACAAACAAAAAACTTTCTATCTTTGCAAAGAAATCATCTAATAACGACAATCATGGGAAAGAAGAAAAGCACAGGCGGACGCCTCAAGAAAAAGAATCTGGAACAGATGGTCATTACACTGTTCGAAGAGAATCCAACCCAGGTTTTTGAACTGAAAACCCTCTACCGGGAGCTTCACCTTAATACACATCCGGCCAAAATGCTTTTAATGGATGTGTTGGAAATGCTGCTGATGGATGACTATATAAAGGAACAGCCCCGTTTTTGCTACACGCTCAACAACCCCACCCAGGTGATGGTAGGAATCTTTCACCGAAAGGCTAACGGCAAGAACACTGTTGAGCCGGAGGATGGTGGTGAACCTATTCTGGTGGCAGAGCGTAACAGTATGCACGCTATGGACGGCGACAAAGTACAGGTGACCATGTTAGCCAGACGTAAGCACCACGTACGCGAAGCCTCTGTAACAGAGATTCTGAAACGAAGCGAGAAACAGTTTGTAGGAACCTTGCAGGTAAGTAAGAACTATGCGTATCTATTGACTGAGGATCGTACGCTGGCCAATGATATCTTCATTCCTAAAACCAATCTCAAGAAAGGACAGACTGGCGACAAGGCTATTGTGAAAATAGTGGAATGGCCGGACAATGCCAAGAATCCTATTGGAAAAGTGGTAGATATTCTGGGCAAGACTGGTGAGAACAATGCCGAGATGCATGCCATCCTTGCCGAATACGGTCTCCCATACGTATATCCTGCTGCTGTTGAGAAAGCCGCCCAGAAGTTGAAGCCAGGTATTACTGAGGAAGAAATTGCCCGCCGCGAAGACATGCGAGATGTTCTGACCTTTACCATCGACCCACGCGATGCAAAAGACTTTGACGATGCCCTGAGTATTCGCGAAATAGGAAATGGCAAATCGTCAAATGGTAAATTATACGAGATTGGCGTCCATATTGCCGACGTCAGCCACTATGTTACCGAAGGTTCTATTATAGATAAGGAAGCCCTGAAACGTTCCACCAGCGTCTATCTGGTTGACCGCACCGTCCCCATGTTGCCCGAGCATCTATGCAACTATATTTGCTCGCTGCGTCCCGACGAGGAGAAACTTACCTACAGCGTTATCTTTAAGATGAACGAGAAGGCCGAGGTGAAAGACTGGCATTTAGCCCATACCGTTATTAAGAGTAACCGCCGCTTTACCTACGAGGAGGTGCAAAAAGTGCTGGAAGATCACCACGAGGCAAGTGAGGAGGATTATAAATCCCCGGGAGACCATCAGGCTCCGCTAACAACTGATGCTGAACCGGCAGAAAACTTTGCCAACGAACTAATCATCCTGAACCGCATAGCTAAGGAGTTGCGTAAGAAACGCTTTTCGAATGGTGCCGTCGATTTTGACCGTTGCGAAGTACGCTTCGAGATAGATGAAAAAGGCAAACCCACCAGCGTTTACTTCAAGGTGGCCAAGGATGCCAACAAACTGGTAGAGGAATTTATGCTGCTGGCCAACCGCACAGTAGCAGAAAGCATCGGAAAGGTTCCCAAGAACCAGAAACCCAAGGTATTACCTTATCGTATCCACGAATCGCCCGACCCTGCCAAGCTTATGAACCTGTCGGATTTCGTAGGTAAGTTCGGATATAAGCTTAAAACACGTGGCAATAAAGGTGAAATGAGCAAAAACCTGAACCGGATGCTTACCGAGGTAAAAGGCAAGAAGGAACAGAACATGATAGAAATGATTACCCTTCGCGCCATGATGAAAGCCAAGTACAGCACCCACAATGTCGGGCATTACGGTTTGGCGTTCGACTACTACACGCATTTCACTTCGCCCATCCGTCGTTATCCCGACCTGATGGTTCATCGTCTCCTAACCAAATATGCTCAAGGAGGCAGATCTGCCAATCAGGACAAGTACGAGGAACTTTGCGAGCATTGCAGCGATATGGAACAGACAGCTGCCCAGGCAGAACGCGCCAGCATCAAGTACAAGCAGGTGGAATTTATGAGTGATCACATGGGTGAGACCTTCGAAGGAACCATCAGCGGTGTTACGGAATTCGGCATTTACGTAGAGGTTAACGAGAACAAGTGCGAAGGAATGATTCCGCTGCGCGACCTCGACGATGACTACTACGAGTTCGACGAGAAGAACTATCGCCTACGCGGAAGAAGCCGACACCATTGCTACAATTTAGGTGATACGGTAAAGATTCAAGTGGCCCGTGCCGATCTCTACCGCAAACAGTTGGATTACAAACTGGTACGTTAGGGCTGCTTTTTTCTCCCACACGTAGAAAAATTTACTGGTACACGTAGAAAATATTTTTCCTACACGTACCAGTAATTTTTTGTATGAAGACTATTTTACGCCTAAAGGAACTAAAACCATTACTTCTTCTGGTTCTTCTTGAACTCCTTCACCGCCTTCTCCATCATCTTCTGATATTCAGACATACTCTGGAGACGGGCAAAGGTAACGCTACCGCAAAGACGGCCGGCATCCACATCACTCTGGTAATGGAAACCCACAATAACACGACTCTGACCCAACTCGTATGCCACCTTCATAATCTCCTCTGCATGGGCAGGGTCAATCACCATAAGTGCCAGGCCTACCAACCACGAAGCATGGGTATGACCAGAAGGATAGCTGGTAAAATCCTCAGGGTTCTCGTGACGGGGAACACTTGTAGGCTCCTTATACTGCTGATAAGGACGTACACGATGGAAGTAGCGCTTCGCACTGGCTCCACCCTGCTGCTCTGTAAGATGCAGACGTGAGAACAGTCGGTACATCTCGGGATACTTATCGGCTGTCAACTCAATGCCGATAGCCTCGCCGTAACGCTCCATAAAATAACGTGCACAGATGCCTGCATCAGCTATCGCCTGCTGACCACGCTCTGTCTCGCGGATGGATTTTCCCCACTGGTATTGAGTCCAGTCGTAAAAGAAACGGGAATCGGTAAGTGCTGGCGGTGCAGGCAGCACCTTCTCCATGTGAGGAGCATCGGCCATCTGATAAAAAGGTGTAAACTTTTCTTTTGTTACATCGTCTTGAGCAAAAGAGCACAGGAACATCGGCAGCATTACTGCCAGAGATAGGATTTTCTTATTCATTTTGTTCATAGCATTTTGATATTTCAGTTAAACATTGTGCAAAAGTACATTATTTTATATATATGGGCAAACAAACAAGGAAAAGATGTTCTGAAAATCACATATTTTCCCATATTGTTTGCATATTATTGCACATATCAATAAATTTGCAGAGGACTTTAACCAAGATCATAATAAAGATGAAAACCGGGAACACCTTAACCGCAGTATTATTCATAATCTTTACACAATGCATAAATGCTGCAGAAAGAGAGCACATTACATTAGACTCTAAATTAGGACACGGAGGACAACAGACCTGGCTAATGATAAAAGCCTCTGATGCCAAGGGAACAGGAACGGAGATTTCCTCTGGAAGTTTCAACACAGATGCGTGGAAAGAGGCTATCGTGCCAGGAACCGTCCTTACCAATCTAGTAGAACAAAAGGTTTATCCAGAGCCTTACTACGGTCAGAACAATTACCTCAAGAACCATCTTATCCCCGATTTGGCAAATGCAGGTCGTGAATTCTATACTTACTGGTTCCGTACAGAATTCGAAGTTCCCGCTTCATTCAAGGGACGCCGTATCTGGCTGGAGCCCGAAGGTATCAACTACCGTGCGGAGATATGGGTAAACGGATATCTGATGGGTAATATGGCAGGTATGTTCAATAATCAGCCCTACGATATTACAGACAAAGTTAAAGCAGGAGAGAAGTCAGTCTTGGCGATTCGTGTTTATCCGGTTGATGTACCTGGCACCAGTCTGCCTAAGTCGTGGGGTGCTGTTGGCGAGTGGCACAATGGTGGTGACGGATGGATGGGACAGAATATAAGTCAACTTATGACCGTTGGTTGGGACTTTACCTACAAGGATGGAATTCGTGACCGCAATACAGGCATCTGGAAGAGCATACGCCTCTACAGTACAGGCAACATCCAACTGCGTAATCCGTTTGTTACGTCCCAACTCGCACATCCCAACTACGACAAGGCTGCTGAAACCGTTAGTGTAGATGTCTTTAATCCCAACACACAAACCTTTGAGGGAATTGTACGAGGAAAGATTCTGAATACTGATATCCAATTGGAAAAGAAGATAAAGCTAATGCGGGGTGAGCATAAGACTATAACCTTCACACCAGAGGAATTTCCCCAGTTGAATATAGATAAGCCACATCTTTGGTGGCCTAAGAACAAGGGAGAACAGCATCTGTACACCTTGCAACTGACACTGACAAATCTTTCCGACGACCTGTCTGACAGTCTGCAAACACGCTTTGGCATTCGCGAAGTGGTAGCAACACGCGAAACACCGGATAAGTCCAAGATGTTCATTATCAATGGTCATAAGACTTTTATCCGAGGCAGCAACTGGATTCCCGAAGCTATGTTGCGCACAGATGATAGTCGTATGGAGACGGAGTTGGCTTACACAGACCAGTGCGGCATCAACCTCTTACGACTTTGGGGCGGAGGCATTGCCGAGAGCGATCGGTTCTACGAACTCTGTGACGAATATGGTATAATGGTTTGGCAGGAATTCTGGATGACCGGTGATACCCGTCACCCTCTTGACGAACCACTCTATCTGACCAACGTAGAAAGCACAGTTAAGCGAATCCGGAATCATCCCAGCATCATATTCTATGTAAGCAGCAACGAAAGTACCTGTGTAACGGGAGCCGAAGAACTCATCAACCGCTTAGACGACACACGTCCCTATCAGATGCAGAGCGAATGCGATGGTGTTCACGATGGCAGTCCCTATAAACAGGTAAACCCCATGCGCCATTACGAAAATACCGCATCCGATCGGGGTAGCCGTGTAGATGGTTTTAACCCCGAGTATGGCGCCCCTACCCTACCTGTTGTCGAGAGCCTACGCGAAATGATGCCCGCTCAAGACCTCTGGCCTATGAACAAGGAAACCTGGGACTATATGGACGGAAGCGGATTCCATCTGATGACTACCGTTTACACAGAAATGACGAATCATTATGGTGAATCCAAGAATATTGATGAGTTTGCCCGTCGGGGCCAAATGGTTGGTGCCATCAACAGCAAGAGCATTTGGGAAGTGTGGAACGAGAACAAACTGGGCTATGGCGACCGCTGGTGCTCCGGTCTTCTCTTCTGGTACCACAACTGCCCCCATCCTCAGGTTTGCTCCCGTATGTGGGACTGGATGCTCGAGCCGACAGCATCGCTCTACCATACCATGCACGCATTGGAACCGGTACACGTACAATATGATTATCTGACAAATACGGTCTCCGTTGCCAATGATTATCTGCAAGAGCAAAAGAATCTTACTGTAACAGCTCAGGTGTATAATCTGGATAGCAAACGGCTGCTTAATTTGCAAGCAAAGGCCGATGTGCCCGCCGATGGTATTGCCAACGATGTGCTGAAGATTGAGTTCCCTGATAACATTTCCCCTGTACATTTCATAGCACTTCAGGCTAAGGATGCCAAAGGCAATGTGGTGAGCAAAAACTTCTATTGGCGCTCCACCAACAAATACGAAGGGAAAAATACCACAACCGGTCCTTGTACTGCCGGCTTCGAGCCTTTAGGCAATATGGCAGCAGCCAAACCTACCGTCAGGGTGAAAGCCTTGGCTGACCAAGACAACATGCGCCAATGGCAAGTGGTCATAAGAAACAACAGTAATAAGATAGCTTTCTTCTGCCAACTCCTGCTAACAGACGAGAATGGGAATGCCGTTCACCGTACTCATTATTCCGACAATTTCATTACCTTACTCCCAGGAGAGCAGGAAACCATACTGGTACGAACATCCCATACGCAAGGTAAAAAATACCGATTCAAGTTCAACGAGAATATGCAACCGTCCAAGATTATTGCCCTGTAACATCAGGGCAATATCTTTTTACGGCCGTTAACGATGTAAATTCCCTTTTTTAATCGAGAGTTGAGAGTTGAGGGTTGAGAATTAACTTTGCGTCCTTGGAGGTCGTATAGATTCCCCCTCTCTCTCGAAGATGGGTTAGGGGTAAGACTTTCTTCACTTAAAGATGTCTCATATTCCGCAACCGTTTGTCCATAAAGAGCGAACTCATAAATACGGGTTGTGTAACCGTCGCCCTGCTCCCCATGAACCATCTGCAGGCGGAAACTCTGTGCAACAATAGGCTCTTCCAGCAAGCGCGAAACCTTATTCATTTGGTTCGAGGTGATGTCAGCAAAATCTACCCATGTACCATTATCGGCCTGATACTGCAACTTAAAAGCCTCCGCTACATAGCCTCCACTCTCACGGGCAGCGCAAAGCACCATCCAACGGTCTATGCGAACAGGTTCGGCAAAGGTATATTGCAAGTAGGGAGTCTTACTCTGCGAACTGGTAGCGCACCACTTTGTAGTCGGATTCTTGTCGTTGGCAAACTTTCCGGCTTCATTGGTTCCGTTCTGATGCGAGGCAGAAACGGTTTTTGGTACCAGCCGGCTATCCTCTGTATTAGCGCCTAACTCATTGTAGTCTATCTCCGTAGTTATAGGTGTGAAAGCTGTCACATCATCCGCATGGCTAGCCGAGGTGGTAGCGGCAAAGACAAAGGTCTTGCGGTCCGAACTGGTCAGCTTAACTTCCTTGACTCCCTCCGGCAACGGAACACAATACTTATACATATACATAAGAGTAAACGTCTCGTTACTTTTACTGCTTATATTATGTGCGTGGGAAGAAGCGAAGGCCACATTCTGCTTCCGATACGAGCTACCCATGTTGGTACATGAGAGCGGCTCTCCTATCTTACCCGAGTAATAAGGAACATATATGGTAACCGGTTCCTCTTCACCTATACCAACAGATACCGTACTGCCCGTTTCTGTTGCACTGGCCATAAGAAGGTAAAGGCAATTCTCGCCATCCTTCCTGTCCAGGGTAATCGTGCTTGTAGTTGCTATCCTCATGGCATTGTTCTTTCCGTCGGTACGGTTACCCATCACAAAACGTACGCCGTCCACCATCATTGTATCTGGTATCAGCTCTGCCGGATATGCGTAAGTGCTATAAATAGCATTGGCATTACCACGTTGTTTGTCGTAGCTCATCAAATCGGTGTTGTAAGTGAACGAGGCAGGAGTACCTCCCGCACCTTCAACAGGAGTCAATTCGGGAGTCTTCAGCCTGACAGCAAAAGTCTTGGGCTGATAATGGCCAATGGAGAAGGTCAGTTGAGAGTTGAGAGTTGAGAGTTGAGCGTTAGGGATTTCTTCTTCCAAGGCGTTCACCTCTCGGGCCGAGACGATTTCCGTTGGGAAACGAAGTGTTACGTCTTGTTGGTCCTGGCCGCTCCACTCGTACACACGTACTATCAGTTCGTCTGTCTCCTCGGCCTTCTTCAGAGCCTTTATACTCACCTTGTCGGTATTAAGGGAAACAAACGGCAGTAATCGTCCCATCTGCCCCAAGTGCTTAGAGGCTGCGAACGCCAGCAGCGGCTGGTTCAGACGGGCAGCCTCCATCTGTGTTTGCTCATTCCACTTACCATCGTGCGGAAAAAGAGAATAAGTGAAATGGTTAGGACCGATGTCCATATTTGCCTGATGGTCGTAATTCTTGCACGAGGGTGTATGCAGCAACGTCAGCCGAAGGCTCTTGGCATCCGGCTTGTCCCAACCGTACTTACAATCGTTCAGGACAGATACGCCGTAAATGCTGGAACTGTGGTCAGCCCACTGATGACCGCAAACCTCATACTCCTGACTGGAGCGCACACCCCGCTGTATGGTGCCCAATGAGATATCGTAGGTATCCTTAGTGGCACTGAAGTAGAACGGGAAGTTTACCTTGAGCATGCGTTCCGGTGTTTGCCAGTCCACCTCATTCACACAATCTATCCTGTCGGATATGGCAGTCATCCTTACATATTGTATAAAAGCGGAACCTGCCATATGCCTTTCGATGCGGAAGGATTTACGTAAAGGGCCGTCCTCTACCAATCGGATATCCGCCTCCCCGCCGACATAAGCCGAAGGGGTACGGCAAACATCCGTATAGCTTATCTCCCAGGCTGGCCAAGTATCCTCGTGGTCGTAGATCAACTGCTGGCGTACCGCACTGTTGATAAGTGTGCGGGCATTTGACTCATCATAGAGTTTCTGAATATCACCGTTTGCATTGATGGTCACCCTGTACCTGCCATTGAACAGTTGTCGGCTTGCCTCCTCTGCCTGAAGGTCGGATGACAGTTCACTTTTTTCTCCCAAACGGACATCATAGACGGCATAACCCAATGACGGAACAGTTGCTGCAAAGATAAAACTTACCTGACCCGTTTTCTCATTATAGCCGGTAATCTGGGACAATACCTCATTGCCATCAGGACCCATGACCCTCATATTGAACGGACGCTGAGAGCATACCATATTTCCTTCCACGACATCCGTGCGGTCGTGCGACAGCGGATTATAGACCACCATAGGGATACCCTCTACCTGCGTATCCAACGTTTGCGAGGCTGCTCCCACCGCATTCATCAGTTGCCGGCCGAAGGAACGGTTGGCCATGTAGTATTCGTTGTAGGAATATTCATTGGCTTTCAGCATTGACGTCCCCGTTATGCCATCGTGATGCTGCTGCCAGATGGTTCTGACCCATGCATCGCGCAATGCTTCGGTAGGATAATCAGCCGTACCTAACCAATAGGATAGCGAGGAAGCCTTCTCGGCGGCATCGGCAAGAAGTTCGTTCTTGCGGTTCCATCTTTTCAGCAAACCCCAACTGGTATAGGCACCCACACCGTGTGTACGCATAGGGAGTTCGCTGTCCCATACCTTATACTTGGCGTTCTTGTACTGATCCATGTAGTCGAAAAACTCATCAGGGCTCACCAGTCTCACCTGAATCTTACCATCGGACTTCCCGACATTGTAGTTCAGCCAATAGGGCGTATTCTCGCCTTCCTTGTCAGCTTTGTCCTGCAAGCCGCCGCCATGATCACTCCGAGGCCCCACATACCTGACGTGTGCCGCCAGTCCGTAGCTGTTGTAATTCTGTTGAATCTTCTTCAGAGTTTCAGCATCCGAGGTCAGATCCTTATTGAACTCTTCGTGCGAATCGTATGCACCAGGCTTATACACCGCATAAATCTGACTGCCGTCCACACCTTGCCAGATACCGAAAGGAGGCAAACCGTCATAGGCTGCAGCCCCCCACCCCAACTTGGCCGTGTGGAACCCCTTTATTCCTGCGTGTTTGGCCAGCGAAGGCAATGCGTAAGAGAAGCCGAAACAGTCGGGCAACATGATGTCGTATCCGCCTCGAACGCCCAACTCATGCTGATAGAACTTGTTTGCATAGAGCATACTGTGCAGAATGCTCTCTGCCGATGACATCATTACGTCAGTGGCATCAACCGACATGCCGCTCACATGCCACTGGCCTCGGGAAACATACTGCTTCATCTTCTCGAACTCAGCAGGATAGTATTCCTTCATCCACATGTACTTGATAGCCCCTTCGTAATTGAGATTGAAGTTAGGGTACTTATCCATCAAGGCCATGTTCTGTGTAAGGGTATTCTTGATATACTCATTGATGGTAGTCTTCACGTCCCAGTTCCACTGGGTGTCCAGATGAGTATTGGAAATCAGGAACAATGTTTCCTTGTCAGCCTGCCCATAAGCCAGGGTGCAGATAGCAAAGAGAAGTATCAGGATTTTCTTCATATACAATTTTTAGCGGCCCACACCCTCCAAAACCTGTTTCAGCAAGTCAGCCGTTTGGTCTGTTGGATAGAGGTTCCAATAATTATCTGCCTTATAAGTATCTACGGCCAATCGTCGCAGTTCGTCCGGATGAGCTACCAGATACTCCAGATTGGCCTTAGTGAACTGGAAGTGAGGATAAGCATACAAAGTTTTCTCTTCCTTAGTTCCTCCTGGCAGATAGGTAGAACCGGTATATGACTGAGCCAGATGTACATCGCTCGCCTCATGTGGAGCAATATCTGTGGGACTGGCATCTACCACATTTTCCCACTGCATCAGTTGTGTATCCCTTTCGCCTAACACCAATAGCGTCCTACCTGCTGGATACTCATTGATTGCCAAATCCACTTTTATTGGCAGAATCAACGTGAAGAGGGTATCGTTCATCTGCTCTATCCACGCCATCTGCCTTACCTCTGCCGTCATATAATGACCAGAGAAAAGATGGTCGGACTTCAGCACCAGTCGTTCGTTCCCGATGTAAGGTGACATCCTTCTGCGTTCCAGTGTTACGCGGAACGATTTCTGCCCCAGCATTTTATGTGTGAACGTTCTGTAACCTGGGGCATAGAACTGCAACGAATGCTGGGCATCCCTCACGGTAAAGGAGAAAAGGCCGTTCTGGTCTGCCTTAGTATGATTGTACACACGGTGGTTGGCGTCCACCTCTCTAACGGAAACGTTTGGCACACGTCCGTCGGGCCCGAATATCTGCCCGCTTACATTTTGCCTTTGCGCCAGCAACTGAGTTGCCAACAGCAAGAATAGTGAAATCAGCGACGCTTTCATTTTTGTTAAAGTGAAAGTTGACAAGTTGATAGTTGTTTTCGTTATTAATTCTCAATATACAATTGTAAAAGAGGGGGCTGGGGGTCTATTCTACACTCTTCACTCCTCCCCTCCTTAGAGGGAGGGGTTGGGGGAAGGTCTAATACAGTACCTTTTTCCCGTTTACGATGTAAATACCCTTTTTTAGTTGAGAGTTGAGAGTTGAGAGTTGAGAGTTAACTTTGCGTCCTTGGAGGTCGTAGAGAGTTCCCCTCTCTCTCGGAGAGGGGTTAGGGGAGAGGCTTTCTTCACTTAAAGACGTTTCTTCATCCTCTGAGAATCCGCAAATCTGGCGATAGTCACCTCTGTCGTACTGCCATTGCAGGATGGGATAGCCGTTCCCTGCTTTGGGATCTTTATACCAGGGAGCACCCCATGTGCCAGCTATCTGCTGCAACTCAGCATGTGTCTTGCCATCCTCTACAGGGGCATCGTTTACCTTCATATCAGCAAGACTATATACATTCTGCAACACATCACCCTCCAACGTTGCGCCAAAGGCCGATGCCGTGTTGCCCGTTACGCTGGGGTTCCATGCTATAACATTATTATATATTGAGGGGGAATTGGTGGTAGTTCGTGCTCCTGCTACTATACCGCCAGCTACAGGAGAATTTATTGAACCCGCAGCATAGCAGTTTTCAATGGTAAGGTCAGAGCGGATCCTGCCCACCAGTCCGCCTGAATAATTGGTGGAGCTGCCATTACCCTCTATATTTACGGCACTGTAGCAGTTGCGTATGGTGATGGGCGATGAGTTAAGGGTACCGCCTATGGCGCCCACGTATCCCTTGCTTATAATCTCACCTGTTACATAGCAGTTCTCCACGATAACGGGATACAGATTTTCTTCTGCATCCTTAAATGAGCTGTGTCCCATATAACCGCATATAATACCTGCGCCCGAGCCAGAAGCCTCCACCTTGGCATTTACAAAACCCACATTGCGAATCTCTCCGCACATAGCACCGAAGAAGCTGGGGTAGTTCTTGCTGCCTTCAGGAGTAAGATTATAAATGATGTGGCCTTTGCCGTCAAATGATATCCAATACAGATAGCTGTTGCTGGATGTATTCAACTGTTCCCAAGTAAAGCCCGCCATGTCCACATCATTATCCATCTCGAAATACACCATCTGGCTCTTTACCAGCACATTGTGCATATTGTCCAATTGCTCAGGGCGCGAGATAATGTAAGGATGCTCCTTCGTTCCGTCACCCTGCTGATAGGCATATACCATATCATGCGCTACGGTCTGCATACGTGTCAGCAAGTCCTTCATCTGGATTGCATTGTATGAAACCTGGGTAGCCACTTCCTTGGCCTCAGCCAAAATCGTCTGTGCATCTGCGCTCAGGTAGCCACCTTCAATAGCTTTTTCTATTTCATCTTCAAGCATGATAATCTGTGCATCCAGTTTCTGATAATCATCTATACTGGTCTGAATGCTATCGATGGTCCTACTGGCCTTTACCAGATTGTTGTATCGCTCTGTGGTGTTTTCTGCCGCTTCGAACTGCTGCCTGTAGGTTTCCATATTTGCATCGAAGGCTGCATAGTGCTTCATTCCTCTGGCATTCAGGGAGTCCACCATGGCAGCGTACGTATCCATCAGAGCCTGCATAGCCTCGGCATTTCTCTCGCGGTACACCACCTTCAGGTTACCCATATAGAAACGCTCGCCAGTTGCCAGGCTGTCCCGCGTTCTGGCACCAATGGTCAGTTTACCGTTGGTCACCAGTCCGTAGATGGTCTTGGTGTATTTATTCCTGATAAAGTTACTGCTGACAACCGACTCGGTGGAAGGGGCAGTTATACCGTTTGCCGTCGTATTAAACGACGGTGTTGCCGCATTGTTCACATACAGGTCCACACCGCCCAGCGTAGAGAATTCCTCCAGTGTAAGTTCATAAACACCAAGCTTCATACCCGTTATGCTTTGCTGAACATCAAAGCTGCCGGCATTCTTGGCATATCCCAACGGCATAAAGGCTGTTCCCTTTCCGCTACCCGTCTCGCAGTTTTCACTTGAGGTAAGTGTCCAGCCCTTCCAACCGCTCTTCATCAGATCCATGTTCTGGAACTTATACGTCACATTGGCACCGTCGCCGGTATAGAAGACGGGAGCTGGCATTGCATCGCTGCTTGGATGCCCGTCGTTGACGGTGGGCCATCCGTCCTTGCTCCATGTTATCTTATCTAACAGCATCAGACGTCCGTTGAAATTATTGTTCCTGTCGTATGAGTGGTACAACAACCAGTCGTCACCATTATCATCCGTTATAATCTCGGAGTTGTGGCCAGGGCCTTTCCAACGGTCGTTGCCGCTGATGATGGTCGTGTAGTTGTCGCTTGTCATAGCACCACCCGATTTACTGGTATAAGGGCCTAACAGTTTGGTAGAGCGTCCCACAACAGTCTTGTAAGTACTATTCTCGCCATTACAGCAACTGCCCACCGAACAGAACAGATAATAGTACTGACCGCGCTTGTAAATCATAGCGCCCTCAAAAGCTCCGCCAGCCAACTTGGTTACACCTTTGTGGCGTTTCCAACTGCCGTTTGGCTGAGGATTATTAATAGGCGTGAAGTTCTTTACGGCCAATGCATCGTCTGTCAATTCTACAATACATATATCATTAAAGCTACCCCATACAAGGTATTTCTTGTCGAACTCCTCTACATAGCAGGGGTCGATGCTATTCTTCACACCAATCTCCGTACTACGGAACACCTTACCCTTATCTGTAAACTTGGTGGGCGTATCGCCTACAGCCACACCTATACCCGTTCTGGTGCCGTTCCCCCAGAGAGCCGAAGCATAGAAGCAGACGTATTTGCCATCCACATAGCTTACATCGGCAGCCCATAGGCTATAGTAGTCCGTCTTCTTGCCTCCCGTGTCCTTGTCAATATAGGTGCTGTCGTTCCACGTCGGGCGCGATATCACACCAGGCACATCCGACCATTTCACCAAGTCGGTACTCTTCTTGGCTTGACACCCAGTGGCGTAAGCATAGAACGTTCCGTCTGGAGCACGCTGAACGGTAGGGTCAGGGAAGTCAGAGCCGTATACAGGATTCTTATACGTTTTCTGTGCAAAGACAGGAAAAGCAAGCAATGCACATATCATTGGGGTTAAAAACCTTTTCATTAGCATAGTTATTTGAGCAAATATTCATTATTTGTGCACAAATGTAGGCAAAAAAAGTGAAACTTCCCCACCCTCTTCCCCAAAAATTACCATTTGTGAGGAAAAATGCCCCTCTGTTCTCACCTTATATTCATGATTTAGCTTATCTTTGTCAGCGAAATATCAATGTTTTTTTCAGAAGAAAGGGTATTTGGTTTTGCCGCTCGATGGTCTAATAGACAAAAAGAGACCAAACAGACATTATGGATTACAGTAAACAAAAGTTTGAACGCCTGTTCAAGGACAACTATCCGCACATGTATCGGATGGCCTTCTCGCTGGTAGAGAATGCCGAAGATGCCATGGATGCCGTGCATCAGGTGTTCGCACAAATCTGGCGAGGCAAACCCCAGATTAGCGAGGACAGCATCAGAGGCTATCTGCTGGCTGCCACTCGCAACCAATGCCTGCACATGCTGCGCTCCAGACAGCTACAACGCAAGATGGAAGAGGAACTGCAGCGTGAAACAGAAGAAACCCTAAGTGAGGAACGCGAAGAGTTGCTGCAACAACTCAAGCAGGTAATCAACGACAACCTGACGGAACAAGACCGACGAGTCTTGCAACTTCATTACGAGGATGAGATGACCTATCAGGAAACAGCCTCTGTATTGGGCATCAGCGCCTCGGCAGTCAACAAGCACATCACGCGTTCATTGGCAAAAATCAGACAAACCCTAAGAATTGCTAAGTAAGATGAAAACAGAAGATATTGATAAAAGAATTGGCATGCCCGACGTAGATGCAGAGTGGGCACGCTTCGAGCAGGAAGTCATTGGCAAGGAGCCAAAGACCAACAGACGCTCCATATATTCATGGATGGGCGGCTTGGGCATTGCTGCCTGCCTCCTACTCTTCTTCCTTATTAATAAAGGGGATAAAACCAAGCCAGAAACACCTGTTGTAGCTGAGCAGCAAGCAGAACCACAGCCCGTTCAGCAACCAGCAGCAGAAGAGGTTAAAGAGGAACCCATCGTTCACATCGTTAATACACCACAACCTAAGAAGGCGGCACGCAAAGAGTTGGCTAATGACCAAGCCACGCATCTGCGTGAACCCAACCCCATCTCAGAAGATGAACAACCGCTATTAGCCCATTCCGACTCTGAAGATACGGGTCATGGTCCATCAGTCCCTCAGAGTTTACTTAATCTCTCTGAGGACGAATTACAAGGACAGATTGCAGGCTTGCCTCCTATTGACATCCGTCGTGTGAAGAAAAACTTCCGTCGCCCCCCCAACAAGCAGGGGATGGATACCATTCTTATTGTTGTGAATGGCAAGGAGGATAAAAAATTCCTGAAGTTTTACAGGAAAATGCCCTTCTGGTCGTACGACTTCATCCATGAGTATTTCTATGACAATAATCAACTATACCTTAGAACCAATTGGCTTGAGGGCGATGATGCGAAAAAATACGCTCACCTGTTTAATGGCCGGGACATCCGAAGGGTGATAGATTATCAAACCTTTCCGTTCACACCCGTCAGGCAGTTAACTTCCGAGGAGCTCAAGGCACGCCGTCTGGCATACCTCCTCCGTTGCTATCAGGAAGGCAATAAAAGCCCAGAATTACGTGGTATAAACACTCCTGAACTCTTCGATACACCTACCGAGGAACGCATCTTCGGCTTGCTGCCAAACAAGTGCCATGGTGTAGGGCCGACAGAATGGTTCGGCCACGTTAGCCACGACAGCCGAGGTACTTATATCCCATTACATCGCCTTGTGTATTTTCAAGCCCAGGATGAGATTTGGGAAAGAGATGGAGAATGGCTGGGGATGGAGAACGATGAGCTGTTCAATGCTATCCGTGACGAGCTCAAGAAGGCTGCAGCCAAGGCTCCTTCATCCCTGATAGAACGTACCGACAGCATCGTCAAGATTGCATTTATCTTTGGCGGAAAGGTCAAAAAGGGAGCTCCGCATGAATCGAATATTAGAAATAAGATCCTGTACAAGATGGTGAAGGAAATAAGTACTTTCGAATTTCTGCCCGACGAGGATGCACCATCCTACTGGACTGCAGAGATTTATTACTCCACTCAATTCCCAAGACACATGGATGTGGAGCTGCGCTCCGTTGACAAACTGTATGCTTCCGACTGCCCAGATATTCTTAACATTCACTACAAACGTCTGACTGGTGTCGTGCAGGATGAGGAGGGAAAACCGCTAGCCCATGCTACAGTAGGCTATCGCGACCGTCCCTACTTCTCCAATGGTGTTTCAGCCGATAGCCTGGGGCGCTTCGAACTGATGCTCCCCAATCGCATCGACACGATACGTGCAAGTTGGATTGGTTATCAAACACAAAAGATTCACGTACTTCCCACCGACTCCGTCCTCACCATCCGCCTAAAAGAGATTGATTGGAGCGGATTAAGAGAATCATTCAAGAAGAGCAAAAAATAATGCAATTATGAAAAATACATTGAAAATGCTGATGGCAGCAGCAATCTTAAGCCTGCCAATGGTGATGAACGCCCAGCCAGAGAGTAGCATCACGTTTACTGTGGACGAAGGATTACAACCCGTTGAGGAGCGTTATAAATACCTGTTTGATGGTCAGGAAGTGGCGCAAAATATTCTGCGTGAGGAAAATGTACCCATAGATAACCTTGTGACAAATAGCTTTTCCGACCTTAAGAATCTGAAAACCTGGGGCAAGGACAACTTCTACCAGTGTGTCGTTAGAGCTTACGGCAACCATAAGTCCCTCACTCTCTCGCCAGATATGATCTGGCTGCTAATCAGTCAAGGCTTTGCCCGCTATGTGAACGCCCATGCTGAGGAATTGCGACCTAAACTTGTGGATCATACAGGTAAGATGGATTTGGTTGTTGAGTCTGAAGAATCCCTTTTCTCTGAAAACGCAGACTGGCCAAAGCTGATAAACGGCTTCGCCTCGCAAATAGACCAATACACCAAAGGCGATATAGCCAAGACCGTTACAGCTGATTTTACAACAACAGGACCTGCGGAGCGTGTTGCCTCTCAGATTACGTTGATGGAGAGCGTAAAGTCTTACTTCGAATACATCGCCATGAGCATTTCATGCGGTATCCCAAGCATTACAATAAAGGGAGCCCCTAAAGACTGGAAAGCCGTACTCTCAAAGGCCAAAAAGCTAGAGAAATACGGTCTGAGTAATTGGACAAGGAATTTGGAACCGATACTCCAGGAATTCATTCGCGCCTCAGAAGGGAAGCCCAATCAGCAATTTTGGAAGTGTATGGTAAAGCAACAGCCATTGGACAAGTTGAAGGGCGGTGCTTGCAGTATGGACAAGCCAACCCAACTGGATGGATGGTTCCTGAAACTCTTCCCTGATGAAAATGGGCAGACACTTGATAGCATAGCACACACCCAAAACATGCCCTCAGAAATGGTGGGCGTCAGCTTCAAATATCATATCGTTGACCCTACCCAAGGTTCTGTTGTCAGCGAGATACCTATGGAGCTCCGTGCAGGATTCATCGGAGCAGAGGAAGATACGCTTACCAATACGCTAACGCCCATGATTGGTTGGTTGGTAAATGTAGCGCAAGAGGATGATAAAGTGCTAAATGGCTTGAAAAAGAATGATGATGGCTTCCTTGGTCTGTGGCTTCGTGTAAAAGAAGTGCCAGAGATTCTTGGTCGTATGGAGCACATCAAATCACTGCATCTGTATTTCACCGATGATGTCGTCATCCCTGAATGGTTCTATCGCATTCCCATAGACAATCTATTCATCAATGGTAAAATGTCAGAAAGCGTGAAAGCCGACATTCTGAAACGCCTGCCAAATGCCAAAGAAATCACGAACAAGGGGGAAGGTAATACCGTAACAATAGTTTCTGAATAATCCCTTCGGTAAGTATCGTCCGTCCCCTACGGACACAAAGTTCTTAAAGGACGGACTAAGAGTTCGCACGAGTTCTCAATACATTTTTGGGGATAAAAAAGAGAATGTGCCCATTATTTGAGCACACCCTCTTTTGAGGTTAGAGGTTAGCAGTTAGCGAATTTAGATTAGTAGCTTAGTTGCTTAGTAGATTATGAATCGTAAATTATATATTAAAAAAGATGGTAAAGCACATTATTCTCTGGACATTGAATCCGGAACTCTCTAAAGAAGAGAAAGAACAAGTGAAACTGGGTATTAAAGAAGGTCTGGAAGGACTGAAGGGAAAAGTTCCCGGTCTGCTGGACGTAGTAGTAAACATCAGCGGGCGTCTGGCCTCCAGCAACTGCGATGTAATGCTTGACTCCACATTGGAAAACGCAGAGGCATTGAAGGCGTACGCCACACATCCTGCTCACGTAGCTGTGGCAGACACTAAGGTACGACCCTATACGGTTCAGCGTACCTGTCTGGACTTTGAGGTTTAACTTTCTTCCTTAACTTCTATGCCGCAATGGGGACAGAAGTGGGCGTGATCGGGCAAAGGACTGCCGCATTCCTTACACTTCTGCTGTGGACGCGTCAACTTGCCGTGATCGTGGACAAACTGGGCGCTGACAATTCCTGTGGGAACCGCCAATATGGTATAACCCATTAACATCACAACGGCGCTAAGCATACGTCCGATGGTAGTTACGGGGGCAATGTCGCCATACCCGACAGTCGTCATGGTAACAACAGCCCAATAGATACTGGTGGGGATATCGGTGAACGGTGTCCCCTTTACATTTCCCTCGACCATAAACATCAGGGTGCCCATAGCTATTACCATGATGACCATAAAGAGGAAGAATACCATAATCTTGCGGCTGCTAAGGATAAGAGAGCGCAAGAGAAGGTCGCCCTCCTCGAGGAAGCTGAACAGCTTGAATACCCGGAACACCCTTATGAGACGGAAGGTTCGAACCACCATAAGGTAACGTACAGGACCGAAAACCCATCCCAGATATAGAGGCAACGTGCTGAGCAAATCGATTATTCCGAAGAAGCTGAACGCATATTTGCGAGGCTTGGGATAGCAATAAAGGCGCAGCAGATACTCTAATGTAAAGAAGAAGGTAAACACATACTCCAGAACGGTAAATATCCGCTTGGCCAAAGGAGGAATACCTGGCATGCTCTCTACAATCACCACTAAGATACTTAGCATAATACACCAGAGCAAAGCTACATCGAAAGCTTTGCCGACAGGCGTATCACTTTGGAAGATAGTGATGTAAAGTTTACGCCGCAAGGTATCGTTATGCAGAAAACGATACCAGGCGTCACGAACACATGTCAAAGGATTCCTCATTCTTACTTAAATAGCGTATTCTCGATTATCTTCCCCATCTGCCATACACAGCGAACCTTCAGTTTGTCGTCAAGAACCACAATGTCGGCATCCTTGCCACGGGAAAGTGTTCCTTTCCTACCCTGAATACCCATGATATGAGCGGGAGTGTCAGTTATCATCTTTATGGCATCCTCCAGCGGCACATCGGCCTGCTGCACCATAGTGCGGACCAAACGGTCCGAGGTTGCACAGGAACCAGCCAAAGCACCAGAGCCGGCAAGCTTACAAACACCATCCTCCACGTAAACACGTGAATCATAAGCTTTGGCATCCTTGGGCGCAGCTGCGGGGGCCAGCGCGTCGGTAATCAGAGCCATACGTTCTACACCCTTCATCTTATAGGCCATTCGCAGAATAGTGGGAGGAACGTGAATTCCATCAGCCACACATTCTATGGTCATATCGTCGATAAGATAAACGCTCTCTACCGTTCCCTCGTATTTATATCCCTGCTTGTTGTGGAAACCAGGCATAGCGTTGTAGAAGTGGGTTACGTGGGTAAAGCCCACCTCAAAGGCTCCACGAACATCGCTGTATTCGGCATTCGTATGAGCAATACTGGGCAATACGCCCTTCTCTGCACAATACTTGCCGAACTGCAGGGCGCCAGGCAACTCGGGTGCAGCATCCCAACGGGCCAGACAGGCAGAATGCTCCACAATGGGGATATACTCGTTGGGATCGGGATTCTTCAGCCAGCCCTCGACCTGAGCACCCGCTTTATTGGGGTTGAGATAATGCCCCTCGAGATGCAAGCCCATAATCGGACTGTCGGGTTCCTTCATCAACTTGTTACAGGTTTCTACCGCCTTATTGATCATAGGAACCGTGCTACTGCTCAGCGTTGGGAAGATACTGGTGGTTCCGTACTTGGCATGAGCCTGAATAGCTGTGCGGAAAGCCTCTTCCGTTCCTTCCTGGAAGTCGGCTCCCCCACCGCCGTGCACGTGCATCTCTATGAATCCGGGCACAACATACATGCCTTTGGCATCAATAAGTTCTGCACCGATGACTGCCAAGTCACAATTAGTTACTTCAAGTATTTTGCCGTCGCGCAGAATGACACTACCATCCCTTAACCACCCCTGTGGGGTAAGTATGCGACCATTAATGATTTGTGTTAACATAGGTGTGATTTCAAATTGAGAATTGAGAATTGTTTTCGTTTTCGTTATTCAGACCATACTATATACTACGTCCATTATCTTCTTGCCTATCTCGTCGGCAGCCTCCATAGTGCTGGCCTCGGAATAGACGCGGATAATGGGTTCGGTGTTGGACTTGCGCAGATGAACCCACTTGTCGGGGAAGTCGATCTTTACGCCGTCGATATCATTTACTTCTTCGTTCTTGTAGAGTTCCTTCACCTTTGCCAGGATTGCATCTACATCGGTATCGGGAGTAAGATCTATGCGGTTCTTGGCAATAAAATATGGAGGATAAGTCGCACGAAGCTCGCTGGTCTTCATACCCTTCTTGGCCAGATAGGTAAGGATAAGGGCTATGCCAACCAAAGCATCACGTCCGTAATGAGCAGCGGGATAGATTACTCCGCCATTGCCTTCGCCGCCGATAACGGCACCCGTTTCCTTCATCTTGGTAACAACATTCACCTCACCCACGGCAGCGGCGTTGTACTCACAGCCATACTTGCGGGTAACATCGCGCAAAGCACGGGTACTGCTGAGGTTGCTGACGGTATTGCCGGGTGTATGTTGAAGAATGTAATCGGCAACGGTTACCAGGGTGTATTCCTCGCCATACATAGTGCCGTCCTCGCAGAAAAGCGCCAGACGGTCCACGTCGGGATCGACGACAAAGCCGATATCATGACCGCCCTTCTGCATCAGTGCCTTTATGTCGGCAAGATTCTTCTCCAAAGGTTCGGGATTGTGCTGGAAATCGCCGGTAGGTTCGGTAAAGAGACCTGTTACGGTCTGAACACCCAACTGCTGGAACAACTTGGGCAGAATAACACCGCCTACGCTGTTTACACTATCAAAGGCTACACGGAAATTAGCCTTACGGACAGCCTCTACATCAACAAAGTCAAGGCCCAGAACCATATCTATATGTTTCTGGTCGTAACTGTCATCTTCGCGATAGCTGCCCAGATGGTCCACATCGGCATATTCGAAATCTTCTGCCTCGGCAATACGCAGCACTTCGTTACCCTCTGCCTTATTCAGGAATTCGCCCTTCTCGTTCAGCAACTTCAGCGCATTCCACATACGGGGGTTATGGCTGGCTGTGATGATGATACCGCCACAGGCACCTTCCATCGTAACGGCAATCTCTGTCGTAGGAGTGGTGGCCAGACCGATGTTCACGACATCGAAGCCCATACCCATAAGGGTTCCGCAAACCACGTTCTTTACCATAGGTCCTGAGATGCGGGCATCCCTGCCCACAACAATCTTATTGCTCTGTACCTTGGTGGTACGACGGATCAGTGTGGCATAAGCCGATGTAAACTTAACGATATCAAGGGGGTTCAGCGTATCTCCCGCCTTGCCTCCAATGGTTCCTCGGATTCCGGAAATGGATTTAATCAGTGTCATAATTTTATGTTGAATTTGATTTTATTAATATGATTTACTTGACTATTACTTTCTTGCCATTGACAATGTACACGCCCCTCTTAAATTGAGAGTTGAGAGTTGAAAGTTGAAAGTTAATTCTTCTTCCGCTGAGGTCATACACCTCAGCATCTGCCGGAAGGTCTTGCAGGGAGAGTATTCCTACCTCCGGGTCTTCTATCACATGAATGTTTACAGTTCCAACTACTCGGCTGCCATCTTTGGCTGTTGCCGTGATAAAGGCATCACCCAAATTGCCAGAAACTACATTTCCCTGCTGGTCAACAGAAGCTATGCTTGCATCTGAGGTGGCCCAGGAGAGTTCCTTGTTGGTAGCTAAGCCTGGCAAAACGGTAGGGGTTAATGTCACCTGATTACCCTGGATGATATCGACATCGGATTCAGGGAATACAATATTGCTGACGTACGTTTTGGCGAAAGTGACGGTATATGATGCATCGTTGACCTGAGCATATGCCCCGTCGGCAGCTGCTACACGGATGTTACTTAGCGTAAAGTTGGCAGAATTAGAGAAGGTGCTATCGGCATCCAAAACAAAACTGAATGCCACACCCGTCCTGCTAATAAACGGTTCTTGGGTAGGAGAATATATAAGAACCCTTATACCCTCCTCTGTCTGGCCTGCCCTTATGATATGAGATTCAGACGAGAGGACACCTGGCTGAACAGATTCCAGTTGGGCAGATAGCAAGGGGTCGAATTTTATATCAACCTGTATAGCCGTAGCCGTCTGGGCTGAAGAGAGGGTAACCTGTACCTTACGGGTTCCACCAGCCTTAATGGTGCTGTTGGCTGCATAGAGGCGAGCCGTAAAGGTATCAGAGTGCTGAGGGGTATTGTCGATGTAATTACGCAAGGCAACAATATCATATACATCAATGACCTTGTCTCCGTTCATGTCGGCCTGATTCACAGGGAAACTTTCGTCAACAGGATTCAGGATATAATCGGCCAAAGCTACAATATCTGCATCGTTTACCAATCCGTCGTTGTTGACATCACCCATCAGGCAAAGCTTGCTGTAATAGGTGCCGTCGGCATTCCTGAAAACAGTTCCATGCGTATTATCAAGAAGAGGATGGGTATCTTTCCCAATCGTCTGGAACCAATTAATCTGCTCGGTGGCTCCCCTGTTTAAGTTAAAGCAGAGTTCTCCGTTAGTTACGGGCTCCATAGAAATCTTAGTAACCTGGTCGCCGAAGGTACTGAAACAGTTATCTGGCGTAACTCCGCCTCGAACCATATCATGCCCCCATTCATATCCGTTTACCGTTCCTATATTCCAGCAGTTCTGCATCATGCCGTTACTTCCTATCCAGCCGCAGATGGAGGCACTCTCGTTACCACCTGTAATAGTTCCTGTATTGTAACAGTCGGAAAGGAAGAACTCGCAGGAAGAGTTCATGTTACAGCCTATAATGCCTGACACATTCTGGGCCGTACCCGTTATATTTGCCTCGTTGCCCACACAGGATAAGGTAACAAGTCCTGTACCCGAACTAACACCTACAATACCCAGATAGGCACCACCCGTGATAGAAGAACTGCCGTCCAACACAAGATTCTTAATGGTAGCACCGCCTGTAACGGTTCCGAATACACCGAATCCGTTGCCACCCTTTATCTTCAGGTTCTTGATGCGGAATCCCCTTCCGTCAAAGGTTCCTCTATAGGGTTTTTCCTCACATCCTATGGGTGAATATGCCGATGAGTATGTAATCATGTCGATATCTGCCGTAAGATAGGCATCTGAACCGTTGGCTCCCTTGTTAACAGCATTTGCAAAGGCCATGAGCTCCTCAGCATTGGAAATATAGTACGTGCTGTCCTTATAGACAGGTGCTGACTTGTATCCAAGGAACTTGTCGATCCATGCTATACGAGTGGGGAAATACTCTCGTAAGACATCAACCTCAGCATTATAGCTTCCCTTAGCTGAGGGATTCTGATGTACCCTTTGATTCAGGATGGGCCATCGGATAAAATTGAGTTTCTGGGAGGCTTGAAGAACCTCGGCTGTACTATCTACGTATGCCAACAGGGACTCGTTTGTAAAAAGACCTTTGTCACGCATATCAGACCAGATATCGATTAAGCGCTGCTTGGCAGCCTTATCGGAAAGTACACGGGTTACAAACGAACTCATACCACTGGCGGTACTTCCTCCGCTGCAATAAACCCAATTAGTACGGTTTGATACAGGATATATGCGCTGGTCATTGTCGAAAGCAAGGTCGAAATCCCAACAGGGAGCAACCGTGAACTGATCCTCCTCACGATTCTTGTACATATACACACTCCAATATGTATCTGTATTTCCAGAAAATTCGCCTACAATAAAATGACGCAGGAAACTTTCTACATCCATCCTACGACGGAATCCCTCGACGGGATCTGTGTAGTTGGATTTCCAAAGATCTGTTTCGAGCAAATTGAAGTAATCCTTAATGTACTTCTTCTGCTCAACGGCTATCTCGTCTGCATCTGGCGACTTGATAGTTACAGGTATGCCCTTATTGCTTTTAAACCAGGATGCCTCTGAACTGGCGTATGCATCAATCTCTACCAAATAGCCTCCTGTTACAAGCGGGTCTTCTATGTCGTCCGGTGTCATCTCAACGATGGGCACACGATTGGCGTCGATGGATATCTGGTCGCAAAGCTGATAGCACCCTTTATACTCTCCGTTCATAATAACATCAACGGGCTGGCAGTAAACAGTATAAGGCATATTCAAACGCCTGCTGATTTCGAAAGCCAGAATATTACGCATCAGCGTCTTGTCACCATAATTATTGATAAGGGTCCACTTCTTAGCCTTGGCAGGACTCTCCAAAGGGGAACCCTTAAGCATGTGGTGACTCTTACCGTCGTTGAACTTTATTCGCCAAGGTTTCTTGGGGAAACTCCAGGAAGCATTTCCCCTACCCTTTGCCGTTATGGGATATTCCTGAATACGAGTGCCATTGTCATAGGTAATGGTAAGGTTGGCTTCCACCTCTACCGTTTTACTCTGAGGATCGTTACCCGAATAAGTGTGGATGCTGACCGTCGGCAGATTGGTTATCTGATAGAACTTGCTGTCATCGCCTTCACCCTCGTAACCGTAGAACTCCAGTTCTCCTATGTTACAGCGCACATCATTGGGACCTAAGTAACGAACATATCGGAATCCTCGGCTTACATTCACATCGGCATAATCCAATTTGTTGGCTGTTCCGCCCTCAGGAATCAGGTACAGAGGAACAGCGTCTAAGAAATCCGGATTGTTTGACCCCTCAAAGATGCCTAATTGTACACGACTTGGCTGGCTTTCCCTGGGACACCAACCCACTTTAGTAATCACATGTGGAGAACCTAAATCCAGGCCTACCCAAGTTCGGCTCCTGTCATATGAGGCATAGAATGTCTTAGTGTTACCGTCAAAAGCACAGTCAGGTGTATTCACCGTAGTTGAAGGACGTCCCGTATCATAATCAACACTGGTAGAGCCGATAGGTGTTCCTTTCAGCAATTTACCCGTCGGCTGGCCATAAACCAATGCGACATTAAACAACAACAGGATTAGGGTCAGAAATTGATATATCTTGTACTTTCTGTACTTTTGCATTATTTTCTCTTTCATTTTTTGGTATCAAAGGGCAAAATTAAACAAAAAAACTTTATGAGGGAAATAAATATCTATTTATTTGTCGTTGAATGCAAAAAGATGTACCTTTGCATTCCAAAAATACAAATTATCATTCTTATGAATAAGTACGATATCCCCGTTTTGCTGCTTACGGGCTACTTAGGCAGCGGTAAGACAACCTTATTGAATCGCATCCTTGCAAACGAGAAAGGTATTCGCTTTGCCGTAATCGTTAACGACATTGGCGAAGTGAACATAGATGCAGACCTCATCCAGAAAGGCGGCGTTGTAAATCAGGCCGATGACAGCCTTGTTGCTCTGCAGAACGGTTGTATCTGCTGTACGCTGAAAATGGATCTGGTTCAGCAGCTTCATGACATCATTGCCATGAAACGCTTTGACTACATCGTGATCGAAGCCAGCGGTATTTGCGAACCTGCTCCCATTGCCCAGACCATCTGCTCTATCCCATCGATGGCACCCGAGGTGACAAAAAACGGAGTTCCCCTACTCGACTGTATTGTGACCGTTGTGGATGCACTGCGAATGAAAGACGAGTTTGCCAACGGAAACGACCTTATGAAGCAGAACCTGGAGGAGGATGATATAGAAAACCTTGTAATCCAGCAGATAGAGTTCTGTAACATTATTCTGCTGAATAAAGCTTCCGAAGTGGAGCCACACGAATTGGAACGAACCAAGCAGATTCTTCGTGCCTTGCAACCTAAGGCCGAAATCATCGAATGCAACTATGGCGATGTAGAGCTGAACAAGATTCTGAATACCAACCTGTTTGACTTCGAAAAGGTCGCCACCTCTGCTGCATGGATTAATGAAATAGAGAATCATCATCCAGACGAAGAGCACGAGGAGGAGGAAGAGCATCATCATGAGCATCATCACCACGACGATGATGATGACGATGACGATGAGGTATGTCCTGAATGTAGGCATCACCACCACCACGATGAACATTGCCATTGCGGATGCCATCATCACCATGACGGAGAAGGCGAAGCAGAGGAATACGGTATAGGAACCTACGTGTATTACCGCCGCCAACCCCTCAACCTCAGCAACTTCGACCACTTTGTGGCTCGTTTATGGCCCAAGAATATCATTCGGGCAAAGGGCATCTGCTACTTTAAGGGCGAAGAGGATATGTGCTATGTATTTGAGCAGGCAGGTAAACAAGTAAAGCTTCAGAACGTAGGACAATGGTACGCAACCATGCCCAAACACGAACTTGAAGCTTTCATGCAACAAAACGAAGGTCTGCGTCGCGATTGGGATGAACAATACGGCGACCGCATGCAGAAACTCGTCTTCATCGGCCAGCATCTCGACAAAGAAGCCATTGCCACCCTGCTGGATGCTTGTTTGGTAAAGTAAAGTTGACGAGTCTGATGAGAGTTGAGAGTTGATAGTTTAAAGTTGAGAGACAGTTTAAAAAGTAAATAGAGCCGCCACTGGCGGAGTAAAATAGTACTTCAAACCTGCTACTCTAAACTTCAAACACTGACTCTAAACTCTAAACTCTAAACTTTACTCTCTCCCCCTTACGGGGTCGGGGGCTTTACACCCACTCATAGATGGAGTTCTCGTACTCGGCCAACTGCGTAAGCGCAGCCTGGTCGAGCCCCTCTCCTTCCTTGTAATGCTGACGCAGGAATTCATGCAACGCAGCACGAACCACATTCTGCTTCTCAAACTTATTACGGAATGCAATATAATCCAGTGCATTCCTGTCCTCCTCAGAAGTGAAGAACGAGAATCCCCCCACCTTCTGAATCTTACAAACCCTCTTCAGCGCCTTCGGAGCCGGAGTTTCCTGCACTATCTGTGTGCGCACTGCCTCGTTACTGGCCAGAGGAACTGGTTGTACAAAGTTTCTGCTGGCATCTTTTGCTACCTGAGCGATAGGTAAACTTCCTTTCTTAATAGCCATATATGTAAATGTTTGAATATTTGCAGGTATTTGGGTATTCGAATATCCTTATACTTGGGTACTCCTTATCCTTCTCTTTCTTTAATAAATTGCTGGAAGGCAGCGTTGGCTATCTGGCCCCACTTACGCGGCGTCCAGGTTTTGGGTCGAGCCTTCCTGCCTATAAGGTATTCAGCTACTCTCATATAGTCATCAGCCGCTGTACAGTCTGGACTGTATTCAAATAACGACATCTCATAAGCCACGCTTTCGGTACACCTTACGCATTCCCTAACATAAACAGGGAAGAGGGGCGCTTTCACTTCCTCTTCGTTGCTATAATAGGCCTTCACTTCCTTACTGATTGCCTTCTGTGCATTCCATCTAACCAGCAGATAGCCCAAAATGGAAACGGGACAACGAAGCTGGGTCCGCACCTTTTCTATGTAATCCAGTAATCGGGGTAAACCTTGTAAGCTGTAGATACCCGCTTCGGTTGGAACAATTACATAATCACTTGCTACAAGAGCATTAGTGTTCATAAGTGTCTCACCTCCTGGTGCGCAATCTATGAAGATGTAATCATACATGTTCCTGATCTTCGCACCAGACTCCGGATCTACTGTATCTAAGAAATCTCTCAGCCTGTGCTCACGATTATACATCAACTGTAACTCTGCGTTAATGTTACTCATACTGTGACTTCCGGGAACATAGTCCAGGCCATCATATCTTGTATAAATGGGAAGTGAACGCTTCTCTCCCGGCTTAAAATCGTGAAGCCAATCATAAATGGTACTTTCTGCCTCCAGATGAACCGTCTTATCTACGGTGTCGGTCATGTTACACTGAGGATCTGTATCTACGAGCAACACTTTCTTTCCTAACAACCATAAAGCAAATCCAAGATTCACACAAGAGGTTGTTTTAGCACATCCGCCTTTGTCATGTAATAAAGAAATAACTTGTGACATACGATGAAATGGGTTATAATTTTAAATTCTGCGGGCAAATTTAGGATTTTCTGCCGAAACCACCAAGAAATATTCAAATATTTTGGAATATTTAGGTATAAAAACACACAAAACCCTAAATATTTGCACGTATTTCCGACAATAATCGGCACAAGCCCTATACTAATATTCATAAATATTTGCAGATATTCGTATATACTCACATACATTATAATATTTATATATTCTAATACCCAAATTTGTGTATATTCAGGTACGTAAAGACTTGCGTATTCATATACCCTAATATTCGGGTACGTAAAGACAAGAATATGGAGATATGTAAATATTCAAGTATAAGGGTATTCGGGTATATAAGTACGCAAATATAAATGTGTTCCCTATCTTCGCACCTAAATGCTGAAAAAGACATAAAAGGGGAGAAGTGTTCCCGTTCTCAGCACCTATTGTACTTAATGTTCCTACAATATGTTCACGATATCCACACCATGTGTTCCTGATTCTCGCACCAGATGAAACGTAACAGATTATAAATCAGAAGGATAATAGGGGTATTATAAGAAAATAAAGTAATATACGGAAAAGAAAAATTAAACTTCACCGATATAAAACATATCATATTATATACATATAACTCTCGCGTAAGTGGTAGATATTCAGTTAATTAACCAAGTGTTTTTGCGGAGAACAGGAGCACTTGGTGCGAAACTTCGGAACACTTGGTAGGGATTAAGGGGGCATCTGGTGTGAAGTTCGGGAACATAGGTGCGAAGATAGGGAACAAAATAAGGCAAACAGAAAAAGGTGCGAGAAAAGGGAACACTTTCCCTATATATTAATAATGTATAGGAAAAGATGTAAAAGGGACTGATACAAGTAAGTAAGGCAATAGGTAAAAACAATGTAGGAAAGATCATACTGATTAAGGAAAGAAACAAAGGCATAATCATGGTATGCGTAATGGAAACAATAAGGTAACAGACTTTTCCCCATATAGGTGAAAGAAATGTAAAGAGAAAGGTGACAGAATAGGAAACAACAAATTGCGAAACATCGGAACACTTTTTGCTCAGAAAATTTGGAAGTTTCGTTGAAATGGACTATTTTTGCCCCCAAGAACTTAATTTTGGACTAAAATGGCAAAGAAAAAGGGTCCCGCTATTGTAAGTAAAACCAACGAGTTGGTGCAATCCATCTCGCAAAACAATGATATAGACTTCATTATGAATCCTATCACGTACACCCAGATACGTGGTAACTTCTCGCTTGTTCAGACCAACTTGATGATAGCCATCATTGCACAGCTACAGGATCGCATAAAGGAACAGTTAAGTTTCGACAATATGTCCACTCTTTTCAAACCGGAAGATTTGAGTGGAAATCTGCTTAACTTCGAGATTCCGCTTAAGGAGCTTGGTATCAGTCCCAAGAAGTACGGTGAGCTGGAAACGGCGTGCGAGGCATTGTTACATGTGGATATGTCATACAAGCGATATGAAGAGAAGGAGGATACCTGGTATGATGTGAAGCAGAATATCTTCCATAAAATAGAATTCCCAACGGCAGACCTTAATGCGGAAGGTGCGAAGATGGGGTACAAAAGCGGGTTCCGCCGTAAAGGGTATATCCGCATACAGATGGTGGACGAGAGTGCCCGCGAGATTCTCAACCTCAAGAAAGGTTACACCCGCCACCTGAAGGGAATCACCCAGTTGTGCCGCAGTCCCCGCACGCCGCGTCTGTATATTTACCTCAGCGCCTGGCGAAGGATAGGCTATTGTAATGTCAACTATATAGACCTCAAGGAGTTCTTCGGCGTACTTACCTACAGCAAGGACCACAAGAAAATCATCGATGACCATTATCTTAAGTACGGTGCTTTCCACCGCGATGTTCTCGATCCTGTTCAGCGCGAGATGAAGAAGCTCTCGGACGAGGGCAAGGTAGAGTTCTGCTTCGACTATGTTCCCGTCTATCCGCGTGGCGTTACCCGCGGCAACCCGGAGAGCATACGCTTCACCATCATAGAGGGTAGGATGGGGCAGGCTCAGAATTACGAAAATTACTTAGGGCAAGTCCATTCCGACCTGATTACCAAATACCGTCTGCAACCGATGGAGTGGGCCCGCTTGCAGGAGTATATTTTCGATGGGCTGGATATGAAAGAAGAGCTGGCCAGGATCGACAAGCTCATCGAGCAGCACCAGCCGGATAATGTACATGCCTATGTAACGGAAATCCTATATAATTGGCTCAAGAAACAGCAGAAGCCCCAGGAGCCCAAGTTCGATGTCGCCGAGGAAATATATGATGATACTCCGGAGCGGCCCTTTGTCCAGCCCGTTTACAGAGAGAAGTATGCCCGATGGATGGAGCAGGCAAGGGAAAGGCTGGGCGAAACATTCTATAAAACCTATATGATTTATTGCGATTTATGGGCCGTCCGAGACAAGACTATACTTATAGCCGTGCCAACCGACTTTGTTCGCGAAAAGTGGGAAGAGCATATAGGCGAAATCAGCAGCTACTTCTATACCGCTTTCGGAACGGATAAGGAAATACGCTATATCATACAAGACCTCTCCGTATTCAAGTAGAAGAGGAGGGTAGGGGGGGGTTGTGTGAATAAGTGTTAAAAGTACCCTATTGTTGTTACAAATCATTGGCTTGTGCGTTATAGTTATAGAAAGGAGACGTAATAAAGCCATTTATAACAATCTTAAACTAATAGGATATGAAAACTCATGCATCTTTATTAAAGTTCTTATACGTATTGTTGTTCCTGTTTTCACCTGCCTCTATGCAGGGACAGAACACAGATAATAACCAACAGACGGCTAAATGGAAGAATGCCCTTCCGCAGGAGAAAGTCTATCTGCATCTTGACAACACAGGGTATTTCAAGGGTGAGACCATCTGGTTCAAGGCATACGTAGTGCGGACAGATACAGAAAAATGCGGCAATCTCAGTAGTGTCCTGCACGTTGAACTGGTAAGCCCCAAAGGGGATGTTGTGGCACACAAGAAACTATACATAACACACGGCATAGGAGCAGGAAACATCACGTTGGACAATGCCGTTCTGCCAACCGGATTCTATGAACTGAGGGCATATACCCGCTACATGACCAACTGGAGCATGAACGCCTGTTTCTCGCGGATAATACCCATCTTCAGGGAACCACGTAAGGAAGGTGACTTTACGCCACGCCTGGATACAGAGACAAAACTTACTGAGGCAGAAACGGAAAAGGAAGAAAAACATGCCTTCTATCCCGAAGGCGGATACCTGGTAAAAGGGCTTCCCTCCCGCATAGCATATATTATAAAAGGTAACCGCGGAATAGTAGAGCTTCCTGCATCGGTGGGCCAGAAGTCGGTTGAGATAAACATCAACGGATCGTCACGCACCTATAACCTGCCTCAGGCAAAGGAAGAAGGTATTTCCCTGATGGTGGACGCCTTGCGCGACGACAGCCTTGCTATGGACATTTGGGCAACAGCGGGGATACTGGACAAGGAATTAGGCTATGCACTCATACATAGTGGCAAGGTGCTGACTTCACATCTCTTCAAGACTCAGCTACACCAGCACTATTCCATTGCAAGGGACATCCTTCCTGATGGTGTTTCGCAGATAACGGTCTTTGACCCCGAAGGAGGGGCCCTTGCCGACCGCTTTGTCTTCCGCTGCCCTGAATATACCGATTCGCTGGAAATCCGTAACACTACCACCACCCTTTTACCTTGTGGCAAGGTGACAATGGATATCACATCTACGCCCTACACATCAATGTCCTTCTCAGCTATGGATGCCAGCAGCGTGGTAAACGGGAAGATAGGGGACATCAAGACATGGATGCTTTTAGGAAGCGACATAAGGGGATATATTGCCAATCCTGAATACTACTTCGAGAGCGACGATGCTGAACACCGTAAGGCAGCCGACCTTCTGATGATGATTCAGGGATGGCGACGCTACGACTGGGATATGATGAGCGGTTACAAGAAACCCGAATCACTTCAGCCCTACGAAAGTAAACTTGCAATCGACGGAAGGCTCAGAGCCAGGAAGGGAACCAAAGCCAAGGTTGCAGGTGTTAAGGTTTCTGCCACACTGAGCGATGGAAACGAAAATATTGGCGTCTCCGCTGTTACAGACAGCACAGGATATTATGTCCTTGTACTTCCTGACTTGCAAGGCGAATGGTCCCTGAGCATTTCGGCTTACGAGAAGGGTATCTCTGACAAATACATAATCCCCATAAACCGGCATTTCTCGCCCATAGCCAGACACCCCGAAGCGTTTGAGGCAACGCAGATTCCCAAGGGCGACTTACGGATACACCATTGGGACCTTCCTGAGGAAGACGAAGAGGTATGGAAGAAATTCCTCGATGCCAAGGGAACAACCATGCGCGAACTGACGGTAAAGCATAAAAGGCTCGATAACTTCGATTACAGCGGATTCACCGACGAGAGGGATGCACAAAGAACCTCCCAGATTTATTACGACTGCGAACAAGCGGTGGAGGAGTACCTTGACCGTGGTGAAGAACCTCCTTACCTTACTGAATGGCTTACATCTAAAAATAAGATGTTCACGGGAAACACGCCAGCAGACAAAGCAATATGGGCTGCTATTGGAGATGCTCATAATATGGTAAAAGCGGACACCATATTTTTGCCTGGCATGATATTTGACGTCGGAGACCTTACATATTTTGACTGGAAATTCAATGGTGATTACAGAAGCTATGAGGATATCGCTCCCAGCTATTGGATTCCTGTATGGAGAGATGGACTCGAGATAAACGGACGACCAGTAGTGTGGATGGTTAACAATCTGTTTTGCACCATTACTAATCTTAATCTCAGAACAAACACATCTGTTTACGATATAATAGATTATGGAAAACCCATAAGAGAACAGCTGACAGCTAGAGGTGTGAGAAGAGCTCCAACTATTGCGCGCCTTTCAAGGCCAACTGTTGATGTACCTATATTATTGGAAGACCTGAAGTCCCTATACATTTCAGAAGACCATAATCTGGCTTACCAAATAACCAAGTCAACAGACATCCAATCAACAAGTCCATACGTGTTATATTGCTACGCCAAGCAAGGTTATGGGCAGAGAAAGGTTAAGGGCATACGCTATACTTCATATCAAGGCTTCGACCCCGTAGAAGTGTTCCAGACCGAAGACTACGAGCAATTGCCTCCGATGAACGACTTCCGCCGCACACTCTACTGGAATCCTAATCTTTGGACGGACAAGGACGGAAAAGCTCACATAGAGTTCTGGAACAACTCCACCTGTACCAACATGATTATTTCAGCAGAAGGTGTCACGGACGACGGCAAGTTTGTTGTTGGCAGATAATGGCTTAACTCATGTGATGTTTTAGTGTCTTTTAGGGTATGCCCAAAATGGCTAAGCCATTTCCCCTTTTGGCTAGAGCCAATGCCATATTTGGCTCGAGCCAGCTTTTTGGGGGCCTTTTGGCAATGAAAAATTTCATACCCAGAAATGCGTTTTGAACGCGAAAATTCTTTCCAAAAATCAAGTCACCAAAATTAGGGTCAAAAACAGGGACTTAACTCGATACATGTAATGAATTAACTCGTTACATGTTTTGAATTAACTCACCGCATTATACCCGTAAATTCACATTACGTGGAGATAGGGAATAAATCATGAAGATTATCTGGATGACTCAAAGATGATAATGATAAGTTTGCTTAAACTTCCTCGTTGGCGTAGAGGAAACGCTTAATGCTCTTCTTAGGCGTTTTCTCAAACTCTTGCTTCATGATTTTTATGCCGGCAATCTGGGCATAAGAGGGTAGGAGTGGGTTAACATCCTTGCGGTTCTGCTCCATGAGTTCAGCTAAATCTTCTTCGGTAAGATGCTGGGCCTGTACCTGATCCTGATCGGGGTAAACAAGGCCGAAGAGCTTCTCACCCTTCTGAATGACTACACACTCGGCTACCATCTTCATGTTGCTAAGCTTGTCCTCAATCTCCTCGGGATAGATGTTCTGTCCGTTGGCTCCCAGGAGCATATTCTTACAACGTCCCTTGATAAAGACATTCCCCTTCTTATCCATAATAGCAAGGTCACCGGTATGATACCAACCTTCCTTGTCGAGGGTAGCCTCGGTAGCTTCCTCGTTCTTATAATAGCCTAACATGACATTAAGACCACGTGTGAGAATCTCGCCTGGTATACGTTGGGGATCTGGGCTAAGAATCTTAAGCTCCTGATGTATGACGTTCTTACCGCAACTGCCTGGCACCATCTTATGGTAATCCTCGTAAGTAATGATGGGAGCACATTCTGTGGCTCCATAACCTACGGTATAACGGAAACCTATATCGTGGAGGAGCTTCTCTATCTCCTGATTCAGGGCTGCTCCACCTATGATAACCTCATAGAAATTGCCACCCAGGGCTTTGGTAAGTCCATCGCAAATCTTCTTCTTTATAATATGGCGAACGATAGGCGTCTTCATGAGGATTCGCATCTTAGGTGTCTGAATCTTAGGAAGAACAGCCTTACGCACTACCTTTTCTATAATAAGAGGAACAACTATCAAGATTACGGGCTTCACCTCGGCCAATGCCTGCATGAGAACAGTAGGAGAGGCCATCTTGGTGAGGAAGTGAATGTGGATGCAGGAAATGAACTCGAAAGTGAACTCGAATGCCATTCCGTACATGTGGGCCATGGGGAGCATGGAGAGCACATTATCGCCTGGCTTAACGATATTTCCCAGAACAGAAACAGCAAAATCATAATTACTCCACAAGGCACGATAGGGGAGCATTACACCCTTACTGTTGCTGGTAGTACCGCTGGTATAGTTGATAATGGCCAACTCCTCAGCCTCATCGCGGTGATAATGAAGGTCGGAAGGCTGAAGACCATTGGGATGCTTCTGAGCATAGATGACGTTAACAGAGGCATCGGCCTGAGCAAAATTCTCTGTATTACTGCTTAATACACTATAATCGGCCAGAGATATGATACCTTCGAGTTTGGGCATCTCACTGGCTGTTAGTGATGGCCATACTTTATCACCTACAAGCAGCAAGCGGGCTTCGCTGTGATTTACAATGTCATGAATTTGAGAAGGATGAAACTCGTGCAGGATGGGAACGGCAACAGCTCCGTAAGTGATAATGCTGAAGAAGGCAGCTCCCCACCGACTCAGATTACGTCCGCAAATAGCTATTTTCTCTCCCTTCTGGATGCCGAGTTCGCTATAGAGAATATGAAACTTCTCAATAATCTCTGCTACATCTTTATACTTGAAGGTAAACAGGCCGTAATCGGACATGGAATCGCGGTCCCAGTACTTCTGAATACTTTCCTGTATTATCTGATTATATGAGGGTACTACTATCTGCTCCATTTGCACAAAATCTTTAAATTTGTGCACAAAGGTAGGGCAAGTTTACCGTTTTTGCAAGAAATTACCGATTTTTTTGCACAAAATCGAAGAAAATGTGAAATTAATATACTCTTGGACCAAATATCTTGCTGCCAACACGAATCATATTACTGCCATTTTCTACGGCAATAGGATAGTCGTCACTCATACCCCATGAACGTATGGAGAAAGAATCCTGCTGGGCAAAGAATTCCTGCTTGAGCCTTCGGAATAACGTTTCTGCCTGATTGAACTCGTTGGCTATCTGAGCCTCATCCTCAACATTACTGGCCATACACATCAGACCGCAAATACGAACGTTCTCCAACTGGCGCCATTCACCCTGCTTTACATAATTGTACATTTCATCGGCAGAAAAGCCATATTTGGTCTCTTCCTGAGCAATGTGCAGCTCCAGCAGGCAGTCGATAATGCGGTTACACTTCTGGGCTTGCTTGTTAATCTCCTCCAAAAGCTTATGGGTATCAACGGCATGGATAAGACGAACGTATGGGGCAATATACTTTACCTTGTTTGTCTGAAGGTGACCTATGAAGTGCCACTCAATATCCTTGGGCAGCACCTCGTATTTCTGCTGAAGTTCCTGTACATGACTCTCACCAAACATTCTATGTCCGCCAGCATAGGCTTCCTCTATCATACTGGCAGGGTGAAACTTGCTTACGGCCACCAGCTGGACATAGGGTGGGAGAGTCTGCTTAATCTCCTTGATTATCTGCGATGGGTTCTTCATCTGGCTTTGATTTGAAAATGTCCATAATCTTGGTTTCTGTAATAGAAACTATAACCCAGTCACCAAGTGTTCCGTGCATACCTTTATCCAGGTTCTTGAGTGAAGTGCGGAAATCCTTGGCTTGTATCAGGATTGACTGAACGATACGCTTCTCGGTACCTTTCTTCTCATCAAGGGTTATAAAAGCTACACGTGCCTTGAACCATTTATCATCTGTAAGGTCTTCGCTTTCCATTACTTCGGAAAGGCGGGCACGCTTGATGTCTGAAACAACGAACTCACCTGCCATGAAGGGTTCTATCTCATCGATAAAACGCTTTTCTGCCTCAGTAAAACTGATGGCATCCACCAGATAGCTTTCTGTTACTGACTTTATAAGGCCATCTTCCATGGTCTTGTCATATTTAACCTTGCATTCAAACCATTCTGTCATAATCTTGTATTTTATTATTTTTTATTGTTTTCTGAGTCTATTGGGCTAACGTGACTTATGAAACTAATGAGTTAGGGTTAACGTTAGCGTTATTTAAATAATCGTTTTAGGAGATCTAATCGTTTTATCTGTTTAAGATATTGTTCTATATTACGTCGTTCCTCCTTCTTGTACCAGAAGAAGAACATGCGTTGCTGCTGCTTGTCCTTCGGTGTTTTGGCAGAGAAGATAGGCTGCAATGTGTACGGGTGATAACCAGTAGCCCAACATGTGGTAGCTACTGTGAGCGGAGTGGGGGTGAAATCCTGCACCTGCTCGAGCTGGAAGTCCATATTCTTGGTCTCTATAGCCAGTTCAGCCATATCCTGCGCATGGCAACCAGGGTGGCTACTTATAAAATAAGGTATTATCTGCTGGGGAAGATGTTCCTGGCGGCAGATATCATCAAACACTTTCTTAAACTGATGAAACAGACGGAAAGAGGGTTTGCGCATTATCTCCAAAACATGGTCGGATGTATGTTCTGGTGCTACCTTCAGTCTTCCGCTTACATGATGTACAATCAGTTCGCGCGTATAATCCCTGGCAGCCCGGTTCAGTGTTTCATCCTGCCAATCGTGTAGCAGAAGGTCATATCTTACTCCACTACCGATAAAGCTTTTCTTGATATTGCGTATCTTATCCACCTCTCTGTATATTTCGAGGAGGGGACGGTGATCGCCATTCAGGTTGGGGCATATCTGTGGATGAATACACGAGGGACGCTTACATACGGCACAGGCCTTGGGGTTCTTACCGTGCATCATATACATATTGGCACTGGGGCCGCCTAAGTCGCTGAGATATCCCTTGAAATCTGGCTGGTTGGCAATCTGCCGAACCTCCCTGAGGATGCTCTCCTTGGAACGACTCATGATAAACTTTCCCTGATGTGCACTTATGGTACAGAATGCACATCCGCCAAAACATCCACGATGAAGATTCACGCTGAACTTAATCATATCGTAGGCAGGAATACGTTTACCATTATATTTAGGATGGGGCAGACGGGTGTAAGGAAGGTCGAAGCTATGATCCAGCTCTTCCTGAGTTAAAGGAGGGAAAGGCGGATTAACTACCACCCATTTCCCCTTAGTCTCCTGCAAGAGCCGTTGAGCCTTTAGTTTATTGCTTTCTTCCTCAACATGACGAAAGTTCTCGGCATGGAGTTTTAGGTTAGACAAACAGTCCTCATAACTGTGCAGCACAATATCATCCTTCCGGATTCCACCGGGAATCTCATGATAGTCATAAATGGATACCGTCTGTGGTACAGTATTCTGCTTCTGGATAACATCACGGAAGGTCTCATGCGTTACAAACGCTTCGCCATTCTCATCGTAATACAGGGCTGGATGATAATTGGTCAATGCTTCTGAAAGCAGATTGGAAAGTTTCATGGTGGGTTTCTCACCCATTCCGTATGTGATGATATCTGCCCCGCTATCTATTAGAATACTGGGCATAAACCGATCTTTCCAGTAATCGTAATGCATGACCCGACGCAAACTGGCCTCTATACCACCCAAAACAATAGGAACATCGGGAAAGAGTTGCCTGAGAATACGGGAATAGACAATTGTAGGATATTCTGGCCTGAGATCGTGCCTGCCATCAGGACTATAGGCATCCTCGCTTCTTAAGCGTCTGGCAGCTGTATATTTGTTGACCATGCTGTCCATACAGCCTGGAGCAATGCCAAACCAAAGCCGTGGTCTGCCCAGTTTCTTGAAATCACGGAAGTCACCATGCCAGTCTGGCTGGGGTACAATGCAAACACGCAACCCTTCAGCCTCTAGCAGCCTGCCTATGACAGCGGCACCAAAGGAAGGATGGTCTACGTATGCATCTGCGCTGAAGAGTATAACATCAGCACAATCCCACCCACGAAGTTCCATCTCCTTGCGGGTAGTAGGCAGCCAGTCGGACAACTTATGTTCCATTAACCCTACAGATTACTCTTCTGCTATGCCCTCTTTTAGCGTGGGTTTAAGTGCATCCAGTTGAGCCTTTTCCCAATCGATAAAAAGAAGAATCAACTGGTGAAGGCCAAAACACTTCATGTTGTTGTGGAAAATAACATTCTGGCACAAATCCAGCAAATCAGAGTCTGATGAATTGGATTCAAGCAAAGAACGTACATTGAGTCTTAGCTTCTCCAACACGCTCTCGTCCACAATACCATTACTATCCAGTAATTCGTTGAAAAGCGAATACTTTTCAATTGTCTGTAGTTGCTTCTCCGAGATGTCTAAAGTTCGGGAAGCTTTCATGTTACAGATAATCTTATTCATATATATAAATCATTTAATTGTTACTTAACAGAAACTGTACGGAAGCTATGATGATGCTTCGCCGTACCATTTCATCGGTGATACACTCTAAGGGGAAACCAAAGGAGAGTGCCCTTCTGTCTGTTCCCTGATAGGCAATAGCAGAGGGCAAATCTGTCTGATTATACAGCATTGTACAGAATGAGCCTTCTGTGCCGCGCAGTACATCGGCTGTTCTGACCCAGTAATGCAGTTCGTTAGGATGGTGGTACAACTGAACGCTTGTATTCATGCCTGTAATGCTGACTATGCTGTCTAACGGTAGTGTCTGCTCATAATTAAACTTAAACACGTTACTGGTAAACGTCCGTTCTTCAAGAGTTTGCATATCCGCTCCCACAAATGCTCCACTAAGCAGTAGATTTCCGCCATTGGCAGCATAAGCGGTAATGGCCGACATTAAGGGTAGCGTAAAGGTCTTGTAGTTACATAGGCTATACCCGTCTTGCTTCTGCGCTCCAAAGATAAGGTTTATCAGTTGGAAAGAGGCTGTGTTAAGGGTTGGTAAAGATGAAGAAACACAACTACTGATGTTACAATTCAGTCCACCGGCAACCATATCCTGAGTATAATGTGTACAATAATCATGGGTATTTCCTGCAAGTATCATACCTTCCATCTCGTTTCCGCTTTCACCTATATTATTCCAGTTGTCTTTACTGAACATATACTGATATCCGCAATAAACCGGAGATTTTACATCTATGACACCTGGGTCTAAGTCAAGTCTGAAACCACGGGTAGTTTCGTTATCCACAGGCAGCGGTCCTGCAATACGCTGGAATCCGTCAACCATAAGAATGTTTCTGCTTTCGGGTGAAGAAAGATAGGCACATACCTCCTGATTAGAAAGGCTTTTTCCACCCTCGTTAACGGCACAAACTCTGAAGCGGTATAAAACCTTCGGTTCGACAGACAGGGTAACAGACGTTTCATTAGCTGATACGAGTAAGCCATTATCGTACCCCTTATTTCCTGCACTGGTATAAATAATATAATGTGTAGGTTGGGCTGAAGGCTCTAACTTGTCTTCCGTCGGCATCCAACTTAAGCGAACCTCGTTGGTATAAGCATTGACAATGGCAGAAAGGTTGCTTACAGGAAGTGGCTGTACACAGAAATCGGTATTCTGATGTACATTATTGATATACCTGAGCACACCCTTATATATTGCCCTTGCCATTGTGAACTTGAAAGTGGGGTCGTGAGCCATACGCATATCCTGCCAGTTCTGATGGCTGAGCATTTCAAGTATCATGGCAGGAACTTGAGGGTCGCGCGTTTCGCCATAGTTCTTGTCGTACAACTGTCTGCGGTTCCAACTCCCATAGGTTAGGGTTAGGTCGTTAGTAACCTGTGTCATTACCATATCAGCCAAATCGCGACTAGTGAGTCTGGAAAGACCTGCACCAGTAGTATTTTCATAAAAACCCGTTGTATAAATGCCAAGTGTTCCTATATAGGAATTATCTTTCCTGAATCCTGCATCGCTATGAACAGCCAGACTTAGCTCAAGAGGCACACACAGGCCGCTGTCTCCAGGAAGATAAGCACTACCACGAGCCAGATAATTCTGAATGTTAGAACGCGACCTTATATCATCGGAATAATCGTCGGCACCATCTCTGGAATATACTTCATAAGGGAAGCCCGACCATTGGGCCGTATAACGTGCACCTTCCAGACAACGGGCCAATCCGCTCTGCATGAGAGGATTATTCATAAGGGTGTCACTTCTGGCAATATTACTCATTCCACCTCCCAGTCTGACAGCATCTGCCGAAACGACACCACGATATGAGCTATAGTTAGTCAGATAAATGCAATTACGCTCGGATCTTCCAATATCAAAATGAAACGTTCCTAGGTAAACCCACGTTCCTCCACCCATTTGCTGGTTTACTTTATAACTTGTGGCAACTCCTTGATGTACAATAGTATAAGCAGCATCACTTACACTATTAGGTAAGGTCTTGTATGAAACGTAAACTGCATAATCTCCACTTTCCTTAATATCAGGAATCCAGATGGCAGAACTTTGTTGGCGCTTGCTATTAGTAGCTTCAATCAGTCTGTAGGTTCCCTCTGAGAAAGGGTTTTGCTTATCAGTATAAACATCATGCGTTTTTCGGAACCCTTCGGGAGCACTTGTCCATTCAAACTTGGAATTATTCTCAACATAAGAACCTTCTGTTTCGGCCATATCATTGTCAACGATCACCTCATTCTTCTGCCAATCACGTTCGCGAGGCGTAAAAACAATGGCTCCAGCATTCTCCAACATGGGAATCAGGTATGGAACGACAAAACTCTGCGTAAATAAATCCTCGGTGGTACAATATAAATAGGGTCGCTGGAAAATCCATTCCCCATTCTTTACATTATAATATTTACCATGACTGGCCCATACACATAAGTGCCTGCCCTTTAATCCTTGATTAATAGAGTAAGGGAGGTTAACGGGCGAAACCCACGAATTACCTTTATAGGGGTTTTTCCTATATACTCTCATGCTGTCGCGTTCAGAGAGCAGGTTAATAGGAATCAACTGCTCAATGGGAACATCTTGGGCATAGATGACAATCTTGTAAGTATTATAGGGCGTTTCTAATGTTCGGCGTACATCTTCATAAATACGTTGAACAAGAGAAGGGGTGAAAGGCTGGGATTTAAAGGCATCATTCAGATAAATGGCGTATCTTTTCTCATCATTATTGATATCCAGGTCTTCAACCCTGATTTTGTCGGTAGATGAGAAATTAGGGTTCTGGTAGTTTTCAAAATACAGGGCCATTGGAGTTTTTTCTTTTCTCCTCCGCTGTGCATTGCAATTAACGCAAAACGAGCAAATAAGAAACAAAACAACAACCGCCCTGAAAAACATACCTTTTACCATTATGATTTATAATGCAAACTGATTGGGATGTTTACCAGTAAAGCCTCGAAAATAATCCTTTATTTCCTGAAGTTGAGTATCTACATCGCCATTTGGGACAATAGTTTTAGTACAGACAATAGACTTAGTCTTGAAATCCAAGCCATAAAGTAGGATAGGGATGTTAGCCTTTAAGGCTATGTAGTAAAAACCTTTTTTCCAATCGGCATTGGCTTTACGGGTCCCCTCGGGTGTTACACAAACCCTGAATATGTCGGATTGTCTGGCCTGTTCAGCCACAGCATCGGTTATCTTCATTTTTTTGTTCCTATGGACCGGAATACCACCCATGCGCCTCATTATAATTCCTAAAGGCCAGAAAAACCATTCTTTTTTCATTAAGAACAGATTAGACTCGCCAATAGCTGTAGTGTACAGTTTGCCGATAATGAAATCCCAGTTGCTGGTATGTGGGGCTAAGGCTATAACACACTTGTCGGGTAGGGGTTCTGTTATATTCTCACAGAACCCCATCCAGTCGAACAATATTTTCTTGCTTAATCTTTGAAGCATTCTTGCACTTAAGCTAAAGCTTTAATCTGTTCAACAATCTCTTCTGTACGAGTCAATAAATCTTCACGTAACTTCTTAAAGAAAAGCTTTGTACTGCCAGGTTCAACATGCGAAAGCCTGCTTATCATATCATCCTGCATTTTTAGGATGGTAAGCATAACGTTTTCCACGTCCTTTATTTCTGGTTTGTTTTTGTAATGAAGTAAAGCTACACACTCAGCGAACAAATCAGCACACAATGCATTAATGTCTTTCTTTATCTCTCTTCTTTTCATAATACGATAAATAAAAATGGTGACTATCAAAAGCAAAGATATGAAATATTCTTCAAACCAGTAATAAACACATGTTTATTTTTGATAAAAATGGAGAAAATTTGCACATTCTTTCTTTATTTGCTTTACTTTTTGTATTTTTGCGTCGCGAAAAGTGAATATATAACATAATAACATTAAAAGAAGATTAAGCAATTTATGGAAAAAAGCGCATTGCAGGTAGCTCGTGCTGCCTATCAGCCCAAACTTCCAAAGGCTCTGCAGGGGCCTGTAGTAGCTGTAGAGGGTGCAGCCACCCAGAGTGTAGGTAACCAGGATGAGATTAAGGCCATGTTCCCCAATACTTATGGTATGCCAGTTATTACTTTTAAGGCTGGCGAACAGAAGGCTCTGGAGCCATTCAACGTAGGTATCATCCTTAGTGGTGGTCAGGCTCCTGGCGGCCACAACGTTATCAGTGGTCTTTATGACGGAGTGAAGTCTCTCAATCCTAACTGCAAGTTGTATGGTTTCCTGATGGGACCTGGTGGATTGGTTGACCATAAATATTTAGAGTTTACCGACTCTTTTATTGACGAGTACCGTAACACTGGCGGTTTCGACATTATTGGTTCAGGACGTACCAAGCTGGAGAAGGAAGCTCAGTTCGAAAGTGGTATCGAGATTCTGCGTAAACTTGGCATTAAGGCTTTGGTTATCATTGGCGGTGACGATTCGAATACCAATGCTTGCGTTTTAGCAGAATACTATGCTGCCAAGAAGTATGGCGTTCAGGTAATCGGCTGCCCCAAGACTATTGATGGCGACCTGAAGAACGAGCAGATTGAGACCAGTTTTGGTTTTGATACTGCATGTAAGACATATAGCGAGCTTATTGGTAACATTCAGCGTGACTGTAACTCTGCCCGTAAGTACTGGCACTTTATCAAGTTGATGGGCCGTTCTGCTTCTCACATTGCACTGGAATGTGCTTTGCAGACTCAGCCCAATGCATGTTTGATTTCAGAGGAAGTAGAACAGAAAGAGATGTCTCTGGATGATGTAGTAACATATCTGGCTAAGATTGTTGCTGACCGTGCTGCTGAGGGTAACAACTTCGGTACAGTTCTTATCCCTGAGGGTCTGATTGAATTCATTCCCGCAATCAAGAAACTGATTGCCGAGTTGAACGAGGTACTGACAGATCCTGCTACAGGTGAAAGCCGCGAGTTCGCTTCTAAGGACGATCAGGTTTCTTTCGTTAAGAGTCACATTGCTCCTGAAAATTTGGCTGTTCTGGAGTCTTTGCCTAAGGATGTAGAGCGCCAGCTCTGTCTGGACCGCGACCCCCACGGTAATGTACAGGTCTCTCTTATCGAGACAGAAAAGCTGCTTTCTGCAATGGTTGCAACAAAGTTGGCTGCCTGGAAGGCAGAAGGCAAGTACAATGGCAAGTTTAGCGCTCAGCACCATTTCTTTGGCTATGAGGGTCGTTGTGCAGCTCCTTCTAACTACGATGCCGACTATTGCTACAGCCTTGGTTTCAATGCAAGCCGCTTAATAGCAAATGGTAAGACTGGCTATATGTCTGTCATCAAGAATACAACTGCTCCAGCTGAGGAGTGGATTGCCGGTGGTGTGCCCATCACAATGATGATGAACATGGAACGCCGTAACGGTGCTATGAAGCCCGTTATCCGTAAGGCTCTTGTAGAATTGGATGGTGCTCCCTTCAAATTCTTCGCCAGCAAACGTGAGGAATGGGCTAAGAACACCTGCTACGTATATCCAGGCCCTATCCAATACTGGGGACCCTCTGAGGTATGCGATCAGTGCACCAAGACACTTGCTTTGGAACAGAAGTAATTATTCAGATATAAATCCCCTCTTCTGCTATTTTAGAGTAGGAGAGGGGGTTTTAACATAAAAGAGACATTGGCAAACAGTTATAAACCCAGAAGGCCAAGAGTTGGTTCAGCGAGTAAAAGGCTGACTTCATCGTCAACAAAAAGCGGAAGTGGAAGAAGATACAAAAACAAGAAATCCGTTTTTGGTAAATATGCTGTTTATATCTGGATTGGCATAATACTGGTTGCTGTAGCATATATCGGTCTTTTTTATTACTTTTTTGTAAGTCCGTATAGTTTTAGATGGAGAGCTATATACGGTGAACCAGAATATCCAGAGGGATATAACGTTAGAGGTATTGATATCAGTCATTACCAAAACAATATTAAATGGGAAAAACTTAGGAACGCATCACTTAATAATGACCCTGTTCGTTTCGTCATTATTAAAGCGACAGAAGGAAGCGACCTCTTTGATGATGATTTTAACGACAATTTCTTTCAAGCAAAGGAGAACGACTTCATCCGTGGTGCCTATCATTTCTTTATTCCTGGTGTAGATGCGGCTGCACAGGCAAATTTCTATTTGCATCAGGTTCATCTTGTACCTGGGGATCTACCTCCGGTTCTTGATATTGAGAAAAAAGGAAAACTCACAAAGCAACAGCTTCAGAAAGACGTAAAAAAATGGCTGGACATAGTTGAGAAGAAATATGGCGTTAAGCCTATCTTATATACAAGTTATAAGTTCAAAAAGGATTATCTAAACGAACCGGTGTTTAATGATTACCCATATTGGATTGCACATTATTATATTAATAAACTTGAATATAAAGGAGATTGGGTTATGTGGCAACATACAGATTGCGGAAAGGTGGAAGGTATAAAAGGTTTCGTCGATTGCAACATATTTAACGGAACAGTTAAAGACCTGGAAGCATTTACCATACAAGATAAAGAAGAGGATATTCTGGAAGAGGAGATAGACGAATATTAAAAGAGAATACAAGTTTCTAAACATAATTACGATTACGATATTTAATGGCCAGAAATATTACAGGAGCGGAATACGCAGCTCAGAAATACATCGAATTACCTGTCAGGGAACCACAGGAGCTGATGGAATTCATGTTGAAACAGATGTCAGGTGTAAGCAAAAACAGAGTTAAGGATTTGCTTACAGGACATGCTGTAACCGTTGACCGTAAACTGGTAACACAGTATAACTATATGCTAAAAGTTGGTGAGATGGTCAGAATCTCCCGGCACAAGCGCAGCACAGAACTCATAAGCAAGTACATAAAGATTGTTTATGAAGATAAGGACATTGTTGTAATTGAAAAACAGCCAGGCATTCTTAGCATGGCTTCTTCACCAAATCAGTTTTGTGTAAAAACTATCCTTGATGAGTATTTTCATAAACGTCACTTCAAGTGCACTGCTCATGTGGTACACCGTTTAGACAGGGAAACGTCAGGATTGATGATTTATGCCAAAAGTATCGAAATGGAGCAAATTTTGGAAAATGACTGGCATGATATTGTTTATGATCGCAGGTATGTGGCTGTTCTATGCGGCAGTTTGAATCAGGAAGGCGGAACCATACATTCATGGCTTAAGGACAATAAGGCATTTATAACCTATAGTAGTCCCACAGATAATGGCGGCAAAGAAGCCATAACACATTATCATCTGTTAGAAAAGATGAAGGACTATAGTCTGGTGGAATTACGACTTGAAACAGGCAGGAAAAACCAAATTCGCGTTCACATGAAAGACCTCGGTTTCCCTGTTGCAGGAGATACAAAATATGGAAACGGACGTAACCCCCTAGGAAGACTTGCCCTACATGCTTACCGCCTGAATTTCTATCACCCACGTACGGGGGAACCCATGACATTTGAAACCCCCTTCCCTACTTCATTCAAGAAATTATTTGAAACAACTAAATAATAAAGAAAATGAAAAAGAATTTGTTAATTTTATCGGTAGTTTTGTTTTGTATTCTGCTCTCTTCCTGTAATGCTTATAATTATCAAAAGAACACAAAGACAGATGCGTCTTCTTTGATTGACAACGCAATATCAGGAAACACCTCTCAGACTACTACAGACCTTTTGGGGCGTGTTCTTTCCTATTTGCTGAATGGTAATTCCATTACTAAGGATAATATTATTGGAACCTGGACATATTCATCTCCAAAAGTAATTTTTGAGAGTGAGAATATCCTTGCAAAAATAGGGTCTGAAGTAGCTTCTGACAAGATAGAGAAAACACTTGGCGACCAGTTGTCACGCATTGGTTTTACACAAGGCAAGACATCTCTATCATTCAAAGAAGACAACACCTGCAGTTTCACTTATGGTTCAAGAACTTATCCGGGTACTTATAAGTTTGACACATCAACTAATAAGCTAACCATTACAGGTGCCCTTGGTGTAGGAACCGTCAAGTGTACAGCTTGTAAGAATGGAAATGAGCTTTATATGCTCTTTGATTCCGACAAGGTTCTTTCCATTTTAACAGCTCTCAGCAATTCGTCTTTAGGTAATTCTACAGCATCTTCTGTACTTGGCAATTACAAGGGTTTGAAGCTAGGTTGGTCTATGACTAAGTAATTTTCTTATAGAAAATAAATCTTTCTTTTGGATGTGTGCCGAATTATTTGTAATTTTGCACCTCGAAAAAATTATTTTCTTTATTTAAAACGATGAATATATCTTATAAATGGCTCCGCGAGTACGTAGAAACAGACCTTTCGGCACAGCAAGTTGCTGATGCACTTACCAGTGCCGGTTTGGAGGTAGATGGCGTAGAGGAAGTTCAGAGTATAAAGGGAGGCTTGGATGGTCTCTGGATTGGTAAAGTCCTTACATGTGAGGCACACCCCAATAGTGACCACATGCACGTATGTACAGTAGATGTTGCTCAAGGTGAACCTTTGCAGATTGTTTGTGGTGCACCTAATGTAGCTGCAGGTCAGAAGGTTATTGTTGCCGTTGTAGGCACCAAGTTGTACGATGGTGATGAGTGCTTTACCATCAAACGCAGTAAGCTGCGTGGTGTTGAGAGTTTTGGCATGATTTGTGCTGAAGACGAGATTGGAATTGGTACAGACCATAGTGGTATTATCATTCTTCCTGACGATGCCGTTGTAGGCACGCCAGCTGCCAAATATTACAATATAGAGAGTGATTACATTATAGAGGTTGACATCACGCCTAATCGTGCTGACGCTTGTAGCCACTATGGTGTAGCTCGCGACCTTTATGCCTGGCTTATTCAGAATGGATACAAGAGCAGTCTGAAGCGTCCATCATGCGATGACTTCAGAGTTGATGATGAATCTCTGCCCATCAACGTAGAGGTTGAGAATGCTGAGGCATGCCCTCGCTACTGCGCTGTTTCTCTTACAGGCTGCCAGGTTAAGGAGAGTCCTGAATGGTTGCAAAACAAGTTGCGTGTCATTGGCCTCCGCCCCATCAATAACATTGTTGATATTACCAACTATATCATGATGGCATACGGTCAGCCCCTTCATTGCTTTGATGCCGATATGATTCTTGGCAAGAAGGTTGTTGTAAAGACAATGCCAGAGGGCACTCCTTTCATTACACTCGATGGTGAGGAGCACAAGCTATCAGACCGTGACCTTGCTATTTGCAATGCCCAGGAGCCCATGTGTATCGCTGGTGTATTCGGTGGTAAGGGAAGCGGAACGTATGACAGTACGGTTAATGTATTGCTGGAAAGTGCATATTTCAATCCCACATGGATTCGTAAGAGTGCACGGCGTCATGGTCTCAGCACAGATGCCAGCTTCCGTTTTGAACGTGGTATTGACCCTAATGGACAGATATATGCCATAAAGCAGGCTGCAATCCTTGCCAAGGAACTGGCTGGTGCTAAGGTAAGCATGCAGATTGTGGATGTATATCCCAATCCCCTACCCGACTTCAACGTTTCTCTGAAATATAGCTATGTAGATGCACTTATTGGCAAACATATTCCTGAAGAAATCATTAAGAGCATTGTTACCAGCTTGGAGATGAAGATTCAGAGTGAAACTGCAGAAGGTCTTGAACTCGTTGTTCCTGCCTATCGTGTAGATGTTCAGCGTCCTTGCGACGTTGTTGAAGATATCTTGCGTATCTATGGTTACAACAATATCGAGATTCCTTCTACCCTCAAGAGTAGCCTTTCTGTAAAAGGCGACCCTGATAAGAGCCATAAACTGCAGAACCTTGTTAGTGAGCAGTTGGTAGGTGCCGGTTTCCGCGAGATTCTGAACAACAGCTTGCAGCGTGGTGCATATTACGATGGCTTGGAGAGCTATAAAAGCGAGAATCTTGTTAAGTTGCTGAATCCACTTAGCCAAGACCTGAATTCACTGCGTCAGACCTTACTCTTTGGCGGTTTGGAGAGCATCGCTCGTAATACAAACTATAGAAATGCCAACCTTAAGTTCTTTGAGTTTGGTAACTGCTATAAGTTCCAGGCTGAGAAGCGTTGTGCCGAAATCATCCCCGGTGTTAGCAGCAGTCGTGATCCTGAGGTTATCAAGCACGTTCTGGATGCTTATTCCGAGGATTATCATCTTGGCCTTTGGGTTACAGGTAAACGTGTTACAGGCAGTTGGGCTCATGCAGATGAGGACAGCTCATTCTATGAACTAAAGGCATACGTTATGAACATTATCAGTCGTCTGGGTGTTCCCTTTGGTTTACTTGTCTTTGCACAAGGAACGTCTGACATATACGATAAGAGTATTCTGGTTCAGAACCGTGGCGGAAAGGTACTCATAGAGATGGGTATTGTCAGCCATAAGATTCTTAAGAACTTTGGCATCTCTGCACCTGTTTATTTTGCTGACCTGCGTTGGAAGCAACTCATGAAAACCATCAAGAATCATGCAGTTACCTACACAGAAATCAGTAAGTTCCCTGCTGTAAGTCGTGATTTGGCTTTATTGATTGACGAGAGCATAGAGTTTGAGCAGATCGAGAAGGTTGCATATCAGACTGAGAAGAAGCTCTTAAAGGCTGTTAAACTCTTTGATGTTTACGAGGGTGATAAACTGCCCGATGGTAAGAAGTCATACGCTGTTAACTTTATCCTTCAGGATAATGAAAAGACACTGAACGACAAGCAGATTGATACCATCATGCAAAAACTTATCACCAACCTTACCACTCAACTGAAGGCAGAGCTTAGATAAGAGATATGATTTTTTGAATTAAATATAATGAATTAAATAATATGGGAAGAGCATTTGAATACCGTAAAGCTACAAAGCTTAAGAGATGGGGCCACATGGCCAAGACATTTACACGTCTGGGTAAGCAGATAGCCATAGCTGTTAAGGCTGCTGGTCCAGAACCTGAGAACAATCCCGCACTGCGTTCTATTATTGCTGTCTGCAAGCGTGAAAATATGCCCAAGGACAACATTGAGCGTGCCATCAAAAACGCTATGGGTAAAGATCAGAGCGACTACAAGTCTGTTACTTACGAAGGATATGGTCCCCACGGAGTAGCTGTCTTTGTTGATACGCTTACTGATAACACTACACGTACTGTTGCCGATGTTCGCAGTGTATTCAATAAGTTCAGCGGCAATATGGGAACAACGGGTTCTTTGGCATTCCTTTTCGACCACAAATGTGTTTTCACCTTCAAGAAAAAGGATGATATGGATATGGATGATTTCATCCTCGAGATGATCGATTGTGGTGTAGAAGAGGAATACGATGAGGAGTACGACGAAGAAAAGGATGTTACCACCATCACTATTTATGGTGAACCCACCAGCTACAATGAGATTCAGAAGAAACTTGAAGCTGACGGCTTTGAAGAAGTCGGCGGTGAATTTACTTATATCCCCAATGATCTGAAGGATGTTACGCCTGAGCAGCGCGAGACTATTAACAAAATGGTTGAGAAATTGGAGGAGTTTGACGACGTTCAAACCGTTTACACCAACATGAAGCCTGAGGAGGAATAATTCCCGGATTTACGTGATAAAGAATCTTCGGATTAATAGAAATTATAAGCCCTTCTGGAATTCCCAGAGGGGCTTAATTATTAACAGGTTGTTCTGCTCTCTTAATTCTTAATTCAGAATTTGTCATTTTATGTTGATAAATTCTCTGCCGAAAGTCCCGCAAACGGGTCATCGTCTTTTGGCAGCTGACTCTGAGCCTTGGCCAATTCTTCTGGGCTCAACTTATCGGCTACAAAGCGGCCACCCATATCACTGATCTTCTCTCCAGGCAATGGAATGTGCGACTCTAAATCTTCAAAACGAGCAAACTCACTCTTAAACTGCAACTTAATATCCCCTACCTGGCCATTACGGTGCTTGGCGATAATAAACTGAGCAAGACCTTTCCAGCTTTGTCCGGATTGGTCAGTATAAATGTGGTAGTATTCTGGTCGGTGAATAAAGCAAACAATATCAGCATCCTGCTCAATGGCACCAGACTCACGCAAGTCGCTAAGCTGCGGACGCTTTCCTTCCTCACCCTCACGGTTCTCTACTCCACGGTTCAACTGGCTCAATGCTATAATTGGGATGTTCAATTCCTTGGCCAAACCCTTCAGAGAGCGACTTATGGTTGAAACCTCCTCTTGTCGGCTATTGATGTTCAGACCGCTAGCATGCATCAGTTGCAGGTAGTCAATCATAATTACCTTAACGTCATGCTCACGAACCAGTCGGCGAGCCTTTGTCTGTAACTCAAAAACTGTAAGCTGAGGGGTATCGTCCACATAGATAGGTGCATCATAGAGTTGACGAACACGAGCATCTAACTGACCCCATTCGTATGGTTGCAACTGAGCGCTACGCAACTTCTCACCACTTATTTCACTCACATTTACCATTAAACGCTGTACCAACTGCTCGTTGCTCATCTCCAGCGAGAACATAGCCACAGGTACGCCATTGTCCACAGCCATCTTCTTGAGCATACTTAACACGAAGGCCGTTTTACCCATAGCTGGACGTGCAGCAATGATAATCAAGTCGCTATTCTGCCATCCACTAGTCATCTTATCAAGCTCCTCGAAACCAGAACTTAGACCACTTAAACCACCTTCACGTGCAGCAGCCTTCTTGAGCAACTCATAAACATTATTTATAATAGGATTAATCTGAGTATAATCCTTCTTTCGATTAGTCTGAGATATGGCAAATAGTTGACTTTCAGCCGTTTGCATAAGGTCTGCTACATCAATGGTAGAATCAAAGGCCTGCGTCTGAATATAGCTTGCAAATGTAATTAGTTGGCGAGCAATAGACTTTTGGGCAATTACTTTGGCATGATAAAGAATGTGAGCACTACTGGCAACTTCAGCATTAATCTGCATCAGGTAAGTATTACCTCCTGCATCTTCAAGCAGTCCTGTACGCTCCAACTGATCGCAGACGGTCATAATATCAACAGGCTTCTGTTCAACATTCAGTGTCTGGATTGCCTGATAGATTATCTGATGGCGTTTATCATAGAAACTCTCGGGTTTCAGAATCTCAGCCACTTGCCCCCATGCATCCTGTTCAACCATCAGTGCGCCAATCACAGCCACCTCCATATCCAGACTCTGTGGTTGCTTATGTCCGTATTGGTCCACACTGGGCACCTCCACAATTTTAGTTGTCTGCTTCCTTCTCTCAGCCATTTGTTATAGTCTAAAATTAAAATGTCTTGCAAAGGTACAAATTAGCAAGTATATTACAAAAAAAATCAGAATTATTTTCTCCTCTCTACTTCAGTTTATGCATCTTATGATTCTTTAGGTACTGCAGCAGTTCATACGGGCGATCTGTCTGTATAACAGTGCCCCCTCTGTCCAATATCCACCCCCAACTTTCGTCAGGTTCACCCAATTCAACAGCACGATCATCATCATGTCCGTCACACAGACTGGCCCAGATACTGTTAATCCAAATTTTAATGCCTGCATCACGTATCTTTTGGAGCAGCTGTTCCACCTTGTCATTATATTTGCTTATGCAACATTCTATGGCTACCGGATGAATGGTTATAAAATCGTCGATACTTTTTTCGGCATTCTTATCGTTTAGGTTCACAATGGGCATATATATAACCTTGTCAAGGACTGTTCCGTTCTCATTCTTCACTTTATCCAGCGAGTTACTCGACTTAATGATTACCTGACTTGTGGTGCCCGTTTTTTCCATCAGTTCATATACTTGTTGGAAATAGTCGTACCCCTTGTCTATATTAATAAGTATTTTACCCTTACACAGAACCAGTACCTCCTCAAGGGTTGGTATATGGTTTCGGGTTATTGATGCACTGTGCTGAGGACGCAGGCGTAACTTTTGTATCTCGTCGTAAGTCATATCAGCAATCTTACCCTTCCCGTTGGTACAGCGGTCCACAGTACGGTCATGCATCAGTATCAGTTTGCCGTCTTTGGTACGTTGAAGATCTATCTCTATCATGTCTATCCCCATTTCAATACAGCTATTGAAAGCAGGGATAGAGTTTTCTGGGTGGTTCCTCCAGTCACCACGGTGTGCTACAATAGTAACGTACTTAGGGTTGTTGAAAAGATTCTCACGTAACTTGTCTGACCTGTCCTCAGCCAGAACACTTAAGGATACAATGGTCAGAATAACCAAAAGAAATGTCTTTTTCATATCATATCTGTTATTTGGTTACGCCTCTCAATGGTCTTCTACTTTTTCGTCCACGTCTGGGTCTCATAGAACATTGCAATGTAGCCACGAACCTTCAAGGTATTGCCCTCAAGCCAAATGGAACACTTGTAGGTCTTACCGTTCTTGGGATTGTAGATTTTTCCGCCTTCCCACTTATCACCTTTCTTAGTGAGCCCCGTCAGGATATTGACGCCAACCAATTTGCGACTCTGCATGTTCTTGTCAGGATTGTGGACATCCTGCTGCCCGTCGCCTTTCTTCAACCAGATGATCTTGCCGTTCAGCTTGTCACCAACCTGGTATATTTCCACCTGAGAATCACCACCTTCTGTTACCCACTTGCCAACGACGCTCTGAGCGTATCCTGCTACTGACATTATTGCCAGCACTAAGCTAAATAATATTTTCTTCATCTTAATAAATATTTTATAAACAAATTAGTTTTAGTTTTCCTTATCCGCTGGACATGAACTTTTGCCTATCTTCATTCAGTTCTCGAAAAAGCAGGAATGATTGTTCTACATAACTCAATGAATAATTTGATTGCAAATATAGAAAAAATTCGGCAGAATCAATCCTTTTCTGGTAAAAACATACACATCATAATTCAGTTTTTTATCAGAACCTGGTTCTATGTTAATGGATTACAGCAGTTATAATATGTATAATGATGCTGATTCTGGTATTACTGTTCGCGTAAATCATTCGCATAAGGTTTGGGTAGCAAATAAACAAAAAAAAGAGGTGCAGACGAAGAATCTGCACCTCTTTCCTTGTTTATTATTTATAACTTACTTCACCTCCTCGAAGTCGGCATCCTGGATGTCGGGACCGGATTGCTGGCCACCCTGAGGACCAGCCTGCTGACCGCCTTGGAAACCTGCACCGGCACCGGGCTGTGCACCAGCCTGCTGAGCAGCCTGATACATCTTCTGGGCAGCATTGTTCAGCTCTGCTGTTGCAGCATCGATGGCAGCAATGTCCTGAGCCTTGTGAGCATCCTTCAGTTTGTTCAGGGCAGCTTCTACCTCAGACTTAACGTCAGCAGAAAGCTTGTCGCCGCTCTCCTTCAGCATGTTCTCTGTCTGGAAAATCATACTGTCAGCCTGATTCAACTTGTCAATCTTCTCACGTTCCTTCTTATCGCTTTCGGCATTAGCCTCAGCCTCAGCCTTCATGCGTTCTATTTCCTCTTTAGAGAGGCCTGAGCTTGCCTCAATACGGATAGCCTGCTCCTTGCCGGTAGCCTTATCCTTAGCACTCACCTTCAGGATACCGTTGGCATCGATATCGAAGCTTACCTCGATCTGAGGAACGCCACGACGTGCGGGAGCGATACCTTCCAGGTTGAACTGACCGACACTCTTGTTCTGGCTGGCCATAGGACGTTCGCCCTGCAGTACATGGATGGTAACGGCTGTCTGGTTATCAGCAGCGGTAGAGAATACTTCGCTCTTATGGCAAGGGATGGTTGTGTTGGCATCAATCAGTTTGGTCATTACACCACCCATTGTCTCGATACCCATAGACAGAGGAGTTACGTCGAGCAATACGATGTCGCTCTTGTCACCTGCCAATACGGCACCTTGGATTGAAGCACCTACGGCAACCACCTCATCAGGGTTAACACCCTTGCTGGGCTCTTTACCGAAGAAGTCGGCAACCAACTTCTGAACGGCAGGAATACGGCTTGAACCACCTACCAGGATTACCTCGTCGATATCGCTGTTGCTCAGACCTGCATCCTGCATAGCCTTCTGGCAGGGAACCTTACAAGCTTGAATTAATCCGTCGGCCAACTGCTCGAACTTAGCACGAGTCAGGGTCTTAACCAAGTGCTTGGGCACACCGCCTACAGCAGTGATGTAGGGCAGGTTGATTTCAGTGGTAGTAGAGCTTGACAACTCTATCTTAGCCTTCTCGGCAGCTTCCTTCAGACGCTGCAATGCCATAGGATCCTGCTTCAGGTCGATTCCTTCCTCGCTCTTGAACTCGCTGGCCATCCAGTCGATGATAACCTGGTCGAAGTCGTCACCACCCAGGTGAGTATCACCATTGGTTGAGAGCACTTCAAACACACCGCTACCGAACTCCAGGATAGAGATATCGAATGTACCGCCACCCAAATCGAATACGGCAATCTTCATGTCCTTGTTGGCCTTGTCAACACCGTATGCCAAGGCTGCTGCTGTTGGTTCGTTCACGATACGCTTAACATCCAGGCCGGCAATCTGACCAGCCTCCTTGGTAGCCTGACGCTGAGAGTCGGAGAAGTAGGCAGGAACGGTGATAACTGCCTCTGTAACTTCCTGTCCCAGATAATCCTCGGCTGTCTTCTTCATCTTCTGAAGTATCATAGCGCTGATTTCCTGAGGCGTATATTGACGTCCGTCGATGTCAACACGTGGAGTGTTGTTGTCACCACGTACAACTGTATAGGGTACACGTGCAATCTCCTTCTGCACCTGATCGTATGTCTCACCCATAAAACGCTTGATACTGAAGATAGTCTTCTTAGGATTTGTGATAGCCTGACGCTTGGCAGGATCACCCACCTTACGCTCGCCACCATCTACGAATGCAACAATAGAGGGTGTTGTACGCTTGCCCTCGCTGTTGGCAATAACTGTGGGCTCGTTGCCCTCGAAAACGGATACACAACTGTTAGTGGTACCCAAGTCAATTCCAATAATCTTTCCCATAATCGTATTTAATTTATTTGTTTATTCTTTTTATTTAAAACTCTCTTTTGTTCTCCCTCCGGGGAGGCGGAGGTGTTCCATAACAAATAAAACAAAGCCTGTGCCAAATGGCAAAATGGCAAAGATTATGACACATTGTCAGTCAGACTATTCTATGAAAGTAGATTGCTCGTCCACATAGTCTGCAAGACGCCTGTAAAATGGCATTCGGCATAATGTGGATCGGTCGCCAAGTATAATCAGTTTCATTCGAGCACGAGTTATTGCAACATTCATTCGACGCAGGTCACGCAGAAAGCCGATGTCACCTTCCGCATTTGAACGCACAAGACTGATTACGATAACATCCCGTTCCTGTCCTTGAAAACCATCCACAGTATTCACAGTGATAAGACTACGGAACGGACGCCAATAGCGGTCTTTCTTCAGCATCTGACGAATCAAACGTATCTGTCCCTTGTAAGGTGAGATAATGCCAACGTCAATGCGTTCCTCTAATATACGATTCTTGCCTATCTTATCGAAATAGTTTCGCAATGTCTCCAGCGTCTGGGCTGCCTCTGCAGGGTTTACACGGGAAAGTCCATCGTTCATCTCGCCTCCGCCAGTAAGATTCCCTTCCCCTTCAGAGGAAACTGGCGGGGGAATTATCCATTCCACAGCTGTGTCCCAGTCAAGGATGCCTCGATACTTTACATCAGGTGAACTCTCTAACATGCCGCCATAGAACTCGCGGTTAGGAAATTGCATAATGGTGTCGCACATTCGGTATTGTACGCACAATAAAGATACCGTCTTGGGCTTGTTTTCCACGATGGTCTGCATCAGCGTACGGTCCAAGCCACCGCGAAGTGCTTCCGGACTCTTTATAGTTGGAGGCAGTTGGCGGTGGTCGCCGGCAAACACCACACGATGTGCCTTGCGGATAGCAATCCAACAGGCAGCTTCAAGCGCTTGTGCCGCCTCGTCAATAAATAGTGTGCCGAACTTCATACCCGTCAGCAAACGGTTAGCTGACCCCGTTAATGTGGATGCTATCACCTTAGCATCATCGAAAAGCGTCTTGTTGATGCTGAATTCTATCTCAGTTGCCCGATCCTTTAGACGAGCTATTTTCTGATGTCGGTTTTCGACGTTTCCACTACTCGAGGTGTACAGCTCGCGTATGGTTCGACGCACAGCCCAAAGTTCCTGATAAAGAGGATGATCTTCAAAACGCCTTTCGTATGTGAAGCTCAGCATCTTGTCTGTGACCCTTGTGGGATTGCCTATGCGCAGCACACTCACTCCGCGGTCTACAAGCTTTTCAGCAATCCAATCCACAGCCATGTTAGACTGTGCGCATACCAAAACCTGATTCTCACGGTGCAGAGTCTCATAAATGGCTTCAACCAGGGTAGTAGTCTTACCTGTTCCCGGGGGACCGTGAACCACAGCCACGTCTTTCGCCCACAGCACTTCGTTAACGGCAGCCTGCTGCGATGTGTTTAGCCATGGTAATCTTACGGGAAAAAATGTGTATTTCTGCGCAGGTAGAGTACTGTGGAAGATATCGCGCAGTTCAGCCAGACGTCCTTTCTTTGCATTAATTACATCATCCAGCGCTTCGAACATCAACCGGTACGTCTGTTCGTCGAAGTACAACTGCACACCAAGTCGGTGAGCTGTCTGCAACTGTTCCAATGACTCCCTGTTGGGCAGTGCAATAAGCATCATATCCTCCTCTACGTAACTCACCTGTGCAAGAAACTTGTAGTAGTGTAGCATCCCGCCCTTTCCTTGTCGGGCACCTGAAGCATCCTCTGTAAAGAAACATACAGGTTTACCCGGCTCAAAAAGAGAAGGCTCCGCCCCGTCAGAATCTCCACTGATGGAGGAAGCTTTCATAACCTCCACCACAAACTGATCCAACGAGTTATGATAGCTTCGTCCCAGCATGAGCGGGTACCACGCCATTCCGCGGTGCACCTTTCTGTCAATGCCAGTTGCTTCGGTGAGTCGCTGAAACTCCTCCTTTTCATAGGCATATTCAATTTGCAGCAACCCACGCTGTCGGATGAGGTATGTTATTGGATTTTCTGTCATTAATTAAAGCACTAATCCGAATTTTGATTGCAAAGTTAGCGAATTCCCTCTTTTTCATATCACGAATTATCTATTTTCTTTTTATATATTGTAAGAATATCAAGAAAAAGTCTTAACTTCGCAGCGAAAAAAGTGTTATCATGAAAAGAACTGTATTTTCTCTTATTGCTTTGGCTCTGACGAGCAGCCTGACCATTATCTATTGCCTGAAAGCAGAAGCGCAAGAAGTAGATAAAAAGTTGTATTTACCCCTGACCTTCGGAAACGATACACTGCGAATACGTCAGGACAGAATGACCAGAGTCTATATTGCACCCAAGAAGATACTATGGTCGCAGGGTATCGTTCGCAACCTTGAGAATCTGATGGATATTGATAACGGACAGGCAGATTTGGTAAATTATAGTTCATGCTTCATGCAACGCACAAAGGAGAAAGATGCTTCCATCATCCTCGATTATGGACGTGAATTGCATGGTGCGCTGAAACTAGTTGTCGGTTCAGGGTCTGCTGCCAACTTCAGGATGCGTATAAGATTGGGAGAATCCGTTAGCGAGACTTGCAGTGAGATAGAAGGCGGCACTGCTACCAACGACCACGCCACCCGCGACATAGTACTCACAGTTCCGCGTTATGGACAGATCGAGATTGGCAATTCGGGATTCCGATTTGCCCGTATCGACCTGCTCGACGAAGCTTCCCTCTATCTAAAGGAAGCCACAGCCGTTTTCCGCTATCGAAACATCCCTTATTTGGGTACATTCCAATGTTCCGATAACCAATTAAATGACATCTGGAACACTGGTGCCTACACGGTTCAACTGAACATGCAGGAATACATTTGGGATGGTATAAAGCGCGACCGACTGATCTGGCTGGGAGATATGCACCCTGAGACAAATACCATCAGTACTGTCTTCGGTGATGAAGAAAGTTTCTATGCCAGTCTGGACTTGGCCATAGAACAATATCCCCTACCCAACTGGTTCAATGGAATGAGTGCCTACTCTATGTGGTATCTGATTATTCAGTACGACTGGTACAGGCACTTTGGAAATCTGGATTTCCTGAAAAAACATGCCAACTATATACTGGGGCTCATCGACCTCATCGACTCATGTGTTGAAGAGGATGGCTCTGAGCATCTGGCAGACAGTCGTTTTCTAGACTGGCCGTCGAGTCCAAACAAAGAAGGAGTAGAGGCTGGCTACAGGGCTCTTCTTTGCTGGGCTTTGCAGGATGGAAGACAACTGTGTTCTCTCCTTGGGAACGATGAAAAAGCACAGAAATGCATTGAGATAGAAAATCGTCTGAAAAAAAAGGTGTTACCTCCTAACAACCTGAAGCAGGCTGCCGCACTGATGGCAATTGCAGGCTTGATGGAACCGGAAAAAGCTGCTCAAGACTTTCTGCTGCCAGGTGGCCCCAAGGGTTTCTCCACCTTTTACGGCTACTACATGTTGGAAGCACTGGCAATGGCCGGACACTACGAGGAAGCAATGGACATCATTAGTAAGTTCTGGGGTGGTATGCTCAACATGGGAGCCACCACCTTCTGGGAAGATTTCGATCTGGACTGGACAAAGAATGCAGGCAGAATTGATGAATTAGTACCCAAGGGCAAGGACGATATACATGGTGATTTCGGAGATTATTGCTACGTGGGATACCGACATAGCCTTTGTCATGGTTGGGCCAGCGGCCCCACAGCTTGGCTTAGCAACCACGTACTGGGTGTAGAGATTCTGGAACCCGGCTGCAAGAAAGTACGTATTACTCCTCATCTGGGTAATTTGCAATGGGCTAAAGGCACTTACCCCACTCCTTACGGACAAATCAAGGTTCATCACCAGAAAATGGCCAACGGTACAGTAAAGTCATCCATCAAGGTCCCTAAAGGGGTAACGGTGGTAAAATAAATGGTAAATCAGCGAGCCTGAACAATTATATTATTTGCATAAATTCCAAAATATTTAGTATTATTTTTGCACATATTGATAGTTTTTTTGTACTTTTGCCACATAAACATTATAATTAATCATTAAACTAACACATTTATGAAGAAGATTCTGTTATTAGGACTATGCATCTTATCTGTTTGCACTGTTGCAAATGCACAACCTGATGAAAAAAGTTTGAAAGAGGCCTACAAGGACTATTTCATGATTGGTGTGGCTGTAAACCAGCGTAACATCTCTGACCCTGACCAGTCTGCTTTGGTAAAGAAAGAGTACAGCAGCATGACGGCAGAGAACGACATGAAACCCATTTCTGTTCACCCCGAAGAAGGCAAATGGACATGGGAACGCGCCGACAAGATTGCGGATTTCTGTCGTCAGAACGGTATTAAGTTGCGCGGTCATACCCTGATGTGGCACAACCAGATGTGCGACTGGATGTTCTACGACAAGAAACATAACTTGGTTTCAAAAGAGGTTCTATACAAGCGTATGCGCGAACATATTCATACTGTAGTAAACCGCTACAAGGATATTGTTTATGCCTGGGACGTTTTCAACGAGTGTATTACTGATGGTGGCAGAAGACCCGGTGCAGAGGACCAGCCATTGCGCGAAAGTACTTTCTACAAGATTTGCGGCAACGACGAGTTTATCCGCAAGGCTTTTGAGTTTGCCCGCGAGGCAGATCCCAAGGCGTTGCTGTTCTATAACGACTATAACGAATGCGACCCAGTGAAGCGTGACCGCATCTATGAAATGGTGAAGAATATGAAGGCTGCCGGTGTACCCATCGATGGCATTGGTATGCAGGGACACTACAATATCTATGGTCCATCGGAAGAGGATATGGAAGCTGCAGTAAGCAAGTATGCAGAGATTGTGGACCATATCCATGTAACTGAGTTGGACATCCGCGTTAATCAGGAAATGGGCGGTCAGTTGCGTTTCAGCAAAAACGAAGGCGTACAGGTTACCAACGACCAGAAGCTGCTACAGGAAGCACAGTATGCTGCCGTTTTCCGCGTAATGCGAAAGCATGCCGACAAGGTGGACTGCGTAACATTCTGGAACCTGAGCGACCGCGATTCCTGGCTGGGAGCCAACAACTATCCCCTACCCTTCGACCGCGATTATAAGCCTAAGAACGTATATAAGGTAATCCGAGACTTCATCCCCTCCACAGATAACCCAGACATCAAGGAGGATTTCAAGCCTTCTGCCACTTGCCAACCCCGTCAGCAATATCCGCAGGTAAACTCTCAAGGCTATGTACGCTTCCGCATTAATGCTCCCGAGGCCAAATATGTTATTGCATCAGCCGGTCATGGCGGCGGTATGGGTGGAACTGTGCTGAAGAAGCAGAAGGACGGTTCATGGATGGGTACTACGCTGTTGCCCGAGGATGAAGGTTTCCACTACTATACCTTATCTATAGACGGAGCTCAGGTGATTGACCCAGGTACCAACAGCTACTATGGAGGTGCTCGTTGGATGAGTGGTGTAGAAGTTCCTGCCCACGATGAGGCATTCTATACAGAACGAACCGATATTGAACACGGAAATGTTCAGAAGATTCTGTTCCCCAGCAAAGTACAAGGCGATCAGCTGCGCGTTGCTTACGTTTATACCCCTGCAGGTTACGATAAGAATCAGAAAGAACGCTATCCTGTTCTGTATCTGCAGCACGGATGGGGCGAGAACGAAACCACATGGCCTAACCAGGGTAAAGCCAACATTATCATGGATAACCTGATTGCCGACGGTAAGGCGCTTCCTTTCATTGTGGTAATGACCTACGGCATGACCAACGATGTTGTATTTGGTCGTCCCTTCGACCGTAACAAGGTGGCTGAAGATTTCCAGAAGGTACTGGTAGATGAGTTAGTGCCTTATGTAGATAGTCACTTCCGCACTAAGGCAGAAAAGAAGAACCGTGCTATGGCAGGTCTCTCAATGGGTGGCATGGAAACGCACTCCATCACATTGGCAAGACCCGAAACGTTCGGGCACTATGGTATCCTAAGTGGCGGTATCTATACACCTCAGGAGATTAAGGATAAGAAACAGGTGGATTATATCTTTATCAGCTGCGGCAGTAAAGAAGGACCCGACCGCGTTCGTAAGGCCGTTGATGACCTAAAAGCAGCCGGGTTTAATGCTGAAAGCTATATCTCAGAGGGTACAGCCCATGAATTCCTTACTTGGCGCAGAAGCCTCTATGTAATGGCTCAGAAACTGTTTAAGTAATAACAATATAAAAAAGGGTATAACCCCGTAACGGTCTCAGATTATTCTTCTGAGGCCGCTACGGGAGCACCTTTAGCATTTATAACTTCATATATCTTAGCGGTAAGCTCTTCACACAATTCGGGATTATCCTTGAGTACCTTCTTGGCTCCTTCTTTACCCTGAGCCAACTTACTGCCATTGTAGCTAAACCAAGAACCGCTCTTCTCAAGAATTCCATATTCAACACCCAGATCGACAATCTCGCCAACACGACAGATACCTTCGCCAAAGAGAATCTCAAACTGAGCCCTTCTGAATGGAGGAGCTACCTTATTCTTAACAACCTTCACCTTCACTTCGTTACCGATTACCTCGTCACCATCCTTGATAGCTGAGCTCTTGCGGATGTCCAGACGTACACTGGCATAGAACTTAAGAGCATTACCGCCGGTAGTTGTCTCAGGATTACCAAACATCACACCAATCTTCTCGCGCAACTGGTTGATGAAAATACAGGTTGTATTGGTCTTGTTGATAGTTGCTGTGAGTTTACGGAGAGCCTGACTCATGAGGCGAGCCTGAAGGCCTACCTTGTTATCACCCATATCACCTTCAATCTCAGCCTTTGGAGTAAGGGCTGCAACAGAGTCAACGACTACAATATCGATAGCAGCACTACGAATCAGCTGATCGGCAATCTCAAGTGCTTGTTCTCCGTTGTCAGGCTGAGAGATAAGCAGGTTATCTACGTCAACACCTAACTTAGCAGCATAAAAACGGTCGAAAGCATGTTCTGCATCAATAAAAGCAGCTATACCGCCTGCCTTCTGTGCCTCAGCAATGGCATGAATGGCCAAGGTGGTCTTACCTGATGACTCGGGACCATAAATCTCAATGATGCGGCCCTTGGGATAACCTCCCACACCCAGAGCAACATCCAGTGATATGGAGCCGCTGGGAATAACCTCTACATTATCTATCTTTTCCTCGCCAAGCTTCATGATAGAACCCTTTCCAAAGTCCTTCTCTATCTTGGACATTGCTTCCTGAAGGGCCTTCAGCTTGGCACTCTTCTCGTCGAAAATCTCACCTGTTTCTTTTTTTGCCATAATTGTGTATTTTATTTTTTATAATGATTCTTATAGAGTTTACAGGTCTCGTGTGACCTATTGTATTTTATAATCTGGTTCTTACTTCTTTACCGTTATAAGCTACCACCTGCTTCTGCCCATCTGGGGTAATGATGGTGAAGCTGCGCAACTCAAGCATTCCAGGATAGCTGCCTTTACGCTCACCAATGGTCAGCGTGCGGGTACGCTCCGACCAACTGATGGGAATAGTAGCATAGACGCCTTTCTCGTAGTTATAGTTGTCGCCTTCATCTTCATAAAGCGTAAAGGATGCATCAGCACCCGGATAGACGCGTAATTCCAGATTGTCCCAGTTCTTCTCACCTACATATTGCATAACGGGTCCAAGAGGCAGAATGCTACCTGCGCGAACGAACATAGGCACACGGTTCAGCTGCGTTTCTAATGTTACAGTCTGACCACCCTGATAGCGTTTTCCTGTCCAGAAATCATACCAGTTGGTTCCCTTAGGCAAATACTTTGTTACCGTCTTAGTTTCAGCCCAGTTAACACCTCCTACATCTTCTTTCTGGCTTCCTACATCATTCTTGTTCCAACCTGTCATAGCATCAGTACGGATAATCTTCTCTGCGGTATATTGCGGGTCGAGGATAGGAGCAGCCAGGATGCTACGACCGAACATAAACTCGTCCGTCATATCCCATACATGCTTATCACCGGCAAAATCGCTGAACAACGGACGCATATAGCTCTCGTTGTTACTGGTTACCTGCCAAGCTGTACTATATAAATAAGGTATTAGCTGATAACGCAAACGAATCGTTTCTTCTATTGCATCATAAACGGGTTCTCCTTTTTGCCCAAACTGCCAGATTTCACGTGGAGCATCGGCACCATGACTACGGAATACCGGGCAGAAGAGTCCGTACTGCATCCAACGCACATACAACTCCTGGAACTGCGGATTACGCGGAGCAGAACCGCCACCACGTGTATTGTAAGCACCACAGAAGAAACCACCTATATCGGTATTGAAGTTAGGATTACCTGTCAGCGAGAAGCTCAATCCGGCAGGCACCTGTTTACGCAACATATCCCACGATGAGTTGACATCACCACTCCACATATTAGATCCGTAATGCTGTTGACCGGCAAACGAAGAACGGGTCATGATAAAGACACGCTTGGAGGACTGAGAGTTTTGAGTTGAAAGTTGAGAGTTACGCTGAGCCTGATAAGCACCACGGACGGTTTCCAAGGGGAAAGCATTGCGCAGGGATCGCCATGTGCCGCCCTCCTGTCCAGCCTTATGCGCATACGTTTCGAGGGAACCGTCAAAGCAGTCGGGATCGGTAGAATCCATCCACCAGGCATCAGTACCATAATCATAAAGCGTCTTCAGGTTCTTCCAATAGATATCGCGTGCCTCGGGCGAGAAAGCATCATAAACTCTCACGCCCGAAGGATAATCCTTGCGTGGCGGCCAGAAGGTGAGTCCACTCTGTGGCCAAGTTTCGAAATCAAAAAGCAAATCTTTCTGCTTTAACTCCTGATAGGCTTTGGTCATGGGACCGAAGCTGGCCCAGATACTAATCATGAAATGAGCGTTCAGTTTGTGTACCTCGTCAATCATCTGACGACCATTGGCGAAATCCTCAGAAAGGAAATCCATAGCATTCCACAGATAATTAGAACCCCAGTACTGCCAGTCCTGAATAATACCGTCCAGGGGTACGCCCAACTTGCGGTATTGCTGCACAATACCAAGGGTTTCGTTAGCAGTCTTATAACGCTCCTTACTCTGCCAATAGCCATAGGTCCAGAGGGGGAACATAGGCACATCGCCCGTAAGGAAACGCATCTGTGCAATAACGCCATCGGCAGAGCCGCCATACATGAAGTAGTAGTCGATAGCCCCACCTACTTCAGATGCCAGCGACATACCGTTCTCGTCGTCATCAAATTGTGTAGGCGAATAGTTGTCCCAATATAGGCCCCAACCTTTTATGCTCTGGATGACACTCTGGAAATCCTCCAGATTAGACTGTTCCATGCGTTTGTGCTCGCCACGACGATTCATCTTGCCGTTCTGGATGGTTCCCAGACCATAGATAGCTTCATCCTTATCGAGCGTAAATCTCTGACAAACGCCACTCCAAGCGCCAGAATTATAGAAACACTCCTTTTCCCTCAGCAGTACTTTACCGCTGGCCGTCAGGAAGGTCAGACACTTCGAGGAAGGGTCCTGCTTCACTGTCAGCCCGCTACTCCTCCACGTATTGCCGTTATGGCTTACACCCACATCCTGCGGTTTTGCTATCACCACAAGGCTTTTGGGTTGATAGCCGTCCATGGATTTCACAACATGAACAATACTGGGCGTGATAAACTCGATTCTGGTCTCTTGTGACCATGCAAAAGCACCACTCAAAATAGCGGCAAATACGAAGAATAGGCGTTTCATTGGCTAATTCTGCTGGGAATGGTTATTCTTAGAGTTCCAAATCTACATCGTGCAACTCATGCCAGGGAAGCCCCTGTTTATTAAGCTGCTCCATGAATGGATCGGGATCGAACTCCTCTACGTTATGTACGCCGGGCTTGTTCCACTTGCCTGTAAGGAACATCATAGCACCGATCATGGCAGGCACACCTGTAGTATAGCTTACACCCTGCATGCCAGTCTCCTCGTAAGCAGCCTGGTGTGAGCAGTTGTTATATACATAATAGGTATGTTCCTTACCATCGTTGCCGATACCACGGATACGGCAACCGATAGAGGTCTCACCATCATAGTTCTGTCCCAGATCCTGTGGATTAGGCAATACAGCCTTCAGGAACTGTAGGGGAACAATTTTCACAATCTCTTCGCCTGTACCGTCAGCCTTTGGGGCCTTGTATTCTACCTCATCGATACGAGACATACCAATGTTCTGAATAACATCCAGGTAAGTAAGATATTGCTGGCCAAATGTCATCCAGAAGCGGGCACGCTTGATGGTGGGATAGTTAATAACCAGCGACTCTATCTCCTCGTGGTGCAGCAGGTAGCTCTCCTTGGGACCAATGTTGGGATAGTTCAGGGGCTTGTGAATCTCCATAGGCTCTGTCTCTATGTACTTGCCATTCTCGTAATAGAGGCCCTTCTGAGTAATCTCGCGGATATTAATCTCAGGATTGAAGTTCGTTGCAAACGCCTTGTGGTGATTACCGGCATTGCAGTCAACAATATCCAAGTACTGAATCTCTTTGAAGTGATGCTTGGCAGCGTATGCTGTGAAGATACTGGTAACTCCCGGATCGAAGCCACAGCCCAAGATGGCGCACAAACCAGCCTTCTCGAAACGCTCACGGTAAGCCCACTGCCAACTGTACTCGAAGTGTGCCTCGTCCTTGGGCTCATAGTTGGCTGTGTCCATATAGTTACAGCCCGTCTGCAGACAAGCCTCCATAATGGTAAGGTCCTGATAAGGCAGAGCCAGGTTGATAACCAGTTCTGGCTTGTAAGAACTCAGCAGGTCCACCAATTGCTCCACGCTGTCAGCATCCACCTGAGCCGTCTTTACTTGCGTGCCGTATTTCTTGTTCAGTACATTAGCTAAATCAATACATTTCTTCTCTGTACGACTTGCAATCATCACCTCAGTGAAGATATCACTGTTCTGGCAAACCTTGTGTGCAGCAACTGTTGCAACACCACCTGCACCAATAATAAGTACTCTTCCCATAGTTATAATGTTATTATGTTTTCCTTCATTTTTAAAACAGCATGCAAATTTACGATTAAGTGAGCGGAATACAAAATAAATCAATATTTATTTTTATTCCCGAACGAAAGTAAGTTCGAGACAAGTCTCAAACTTACAAAAAAAAGTCCAAAGCGACAAAACTTTGGACTCTTTTTTATAGAAATATGATAAGTCATCTTTGCATCATCCAGATATTCTCAGTGAATCGTAAAGTAAGTTCAGCAAAGCCAAATAAGCATCTATTTACTCCCAAATGCACTCATTTTCGTTACATATTTGAAAATTTACCTTTTTTATGTTTGTATGTTAAAAAAAATAAACTATTTTTGAGAACGAATTAACGAATAGCATGTATACGATATTAACGTAATTATATATTTTATTATGGAACTAACAACAATTATTCTTTTGATTGCAGCAGTTTTTCCTGCCGTATTCTTCATCTTATATATCGATATGATAGATAGTAAAAAGCCAGAGCCTTGGCAAATGCTTTTATTGGCAGCTTTGGTGGGTGCTGCGATGGCCTTTGCAGTTACCAAGTCCGGATTGCCGTATCTTCCGGAAAAGTTTCAGATAACAGAACATCATTCTTTACTGAAATGCTTGACCATCGGATTTTTGGGAGTAGCTATTCCTGCGGAGATAGCCAAATGGTGTTCTTTGATTATCTTTTCTGCCATGAATAAACATTACGATGAATTCTTGGATGGTATAGTCTATTCCGTATGCTTAGCCATGGGATTCGTATGGATCTGGAGCGTCTGGTTTATGACAGAAGCTATTGACGCATCATCTTTTGAAATGATGGAGAAATGTATCTACATTATCGTTATCCTGGTTCCCATCCATTTGGCATCAAGTACAATTATGGGGTATTTCTTTGCCTTGGCCAAATGTGGAAACAAATTCAGGAACTGTGTTTTAGCGTTGCTATTGCCAACATTGATAACCGGTGTACTCTGCACACTCTTCTTCAAGCTTGGCAATAATTGGGCATTTTATATCATTGCAGGCGTCCTACTCCCCATTTTATCCTTGATATCATATTCCCAGATCTTCGGTCTGAAAAAGATGGATGAGAATAAAGCGTGAATAAAGGGTTCAAGGAGTTCAAGGGGGGGGATTAAATCTATAGTCGCTGATACCCCCAGGCATCTAAGATGTCGCCCCAGGCATCATTTACCATGCTGATGGTGCGAGAATCGTAAGCATATTGGTTCTTCTTATGGCCTTTCTTCCGGTTTACGTATGCTTCTATGGCAGGTCGGGCCTCTTCCCAACCGGGAATGTCAAGATCGTGATAGATGCGTTCTGTTATCTCTAAAGCATTGTTCTCGAAATCCTCGAACTTCACTTCAAACAAATTCCCCTCGGGAATGTACTGTTTCTGCTCCTGATAAGCATCGTACAACTCCCTATATCCATATAGGATATTCTGCTCCATCTCTTCCACCGATATACTGTTTAACTCCAACGGTGCAATGGTCTGGGTGAAAAAGGAGCGGCTGCTCTCAAATACAGTATAGGGGTCGCGGATGAGGTAAATGAACTTGGCGTTAGGGAACATCTCTACCAGCGTCTTAACCTTTCCTGTATGCGGTGGATTTTTGCTGAGATACTGGGCATTGGGTACACCACGACGACTGTTCCACATACTTATCTTTACCAGTTTCATGAACTTGTCTTTGAAGTCGGCAATCTCATCTGGTGTTGCCTGCTTCATGGTGAGGAAACGGTCGCAATACTCACGCATGCTCTGGGGATAGAACCAGAAATTGTAATAGGATACGGGACACATGTTCAGCAGGGCGAACTCTTCCTCCTGCGGCAGATCGGTGCTGAGCTCCATATTGTCTGTCGGCCTATGGTTGGGAATAAACAGCTTCATGAGGGGCTTCAGTAACCACTGCATAGACATCATGTGGTGCGGGAAGACCGTCTGATAGGTGGTGGTAAACCCAAACCTTTGATCCTGAGCAAAAATATTATGGACAAAAGTGGTTCCACTCCGCCAATGCCCCAAAATAAACAACGGGTCGTGCTGAAGGGGCTTATGGGCCAACAGTTTACGGTACTTGCGCTCCTGCAAAGGAACAGACAAACTGAGCAAACGGCAGATGCCTTTGGTAAGCATTTTCTTGGTTCGCAAAGCCGGTGCAACATATCGGCCATCGGTAACCAAATGGAAGGTCTTCCAGTCGGCACCAATCAAAGTGTTAGCAGGTAAGTCTGAAAAATTCAACAGTCCCATCTTGCAGTCTTTTCCTATTTTCTATTTTATAACTTTTATCTCCAATCCTTGGCGGCTCAGTTCCTTCACCGCTTTCTCTATTGCCTCATAGTGCTCCTCCCCTATCCCCATCTTGTGGAGGTCGAGCGTAGGAACGTCTGCTTTGTTTATGTCGTCCATCTCTAAAGGACGCATAATCATACCCACAGCCGAGGTATTATTGGTGATAGGGTCTATGAGAATGAAGGCACCGGTAGCTTTATTCCGGCTGTAGGCATCGAAGAAGAGAGTCTTGGCGGTAGTAATGCACACACATCCGATCTCGTTCAGTTTGAAGTCAGTTCCGGGCAGCTGCTCCATCGTATTAACATCTACACGGTAACATATCTCGCTGATAGTGGCACGGGTGGTGTTTGTGTTATGCTTCAGGAAGAACTGTTTGCTGCGGTTCATAGGTTCCTCGTCCATCCACACCATCATCGTCTGGAAGTAACGGCCGATGTCAGGAAGATTATCAGGACGTACAATCATTTCGCCTCGACTGATATCTATCTCATCCTCGAGCGTTATACAGATACTCTGGGGACAGAAGGCGACCTCATCCATTCCTCCCTCGGGGGAGTTAGAGAGGGGTTGCTGGTTGGGTCCGTATAGGCCCTTCACCCTACTTCTCTTCATGCTGGGAAGAGCCATTACCTCATCGCCTTTATGAATGACACCGCTTGCCACCTTCCCGCAGAAACCGCGGAAGTCGAGGTTCGGACGCAAGACATACTGAACTGGGAAACGGAAGTCCTGCATATTGCGATCCCGGTCTATGGGTACCGTCTCCAGGAACTGAAGCAGCGATATACCTTTGTACCAAGGCGTACGATCGCTCTTCTCTACCACATTATCGCCCTTGAGAGCCGACAGAGGGATGCACGTTACGTCTTCTATGCCCAACTGGCTGGTCAGCGCCAGGTATTCATTCTTTATTCTAACGAAGACATCCTCCGAGAAATCCACAAGGTCCATCTTGTTGACAGCCAAGACAATATGTTTTATTCCAAGCAACGAAACGAGAAAAGTGTGCCTGCGTGTCTGGGTGATGACACCAGTTCTGGCATCCACCAGAATAATAGCCAGGTTAGCCGTACTGCCACCGGTAATCATATTACGGGTATATTGCTCGTGCCCCGGTGTGTCAGCAATGATGAACTTACGCTGGTTGGTGGAGAAATAACGGTAAGCTACATCTATTGTTATACCCTCCTCGCGCTCAGCCTTCAGGCCATCGAGCAACAAGGCATAGTCTATCTGTCCTGCACCGGCATTTCCTACGCGCCTTGAGTCGCGCTCCAAAGCCTGCAGCTGGTCCTCATAGAGTTTCTTGCTATCGAAAAGTAAACGGCCTATCAATGTTGACTTTCCGTCATCCACAGAACCTGCCGTAAGAAGCCTGAGCAAATCTTTCTTCTCGTCGGCATCGAGATAAGCCTTTATATCTAATTTCCTATCTTCCACGTTGATTCAATTTTGACCTACGGTCGAGCCTGCTCACGCTCGGGATAGCTCAAACGAGTTTGGCTCTCCACTCGCTCAATCGCAGCCTTCAATTATCAATTATCAATTTTCAATTATTAAAAATATCCTTCGCGTTTCTTCTGCTCCATACTGGCTTCCTGGTCGAAGTCGATTACACGGGTTGTTCTCTCACTCTTGGTGGTAGTCATCATCTCCTCCACTATTTCCTCTATAGTCGTAGCATTCGACTCCACGGCACCTGTCAGCGGCCAGCAGCCCAGAGTACGGAAACGTACCATACGGTTATGAATCTTAGGCACCAGTTCCTTGGGCAGACGGTCATCGTCGGCCATAATCAGGTTACCGTCGATTTCCACGCATGGACGTTCCTTGGCAAAGTAAAGCGGTACAATAGGAATTTTCTCCAGACGAATATACTGCCAGACATCCAACTCCGTCCAGTTACTCAGGGGAAAGACCCTGATACTTTCGCCCTTGTGAACCCGGCTGTTGTATATGTCCCAAAGTTCCGGACGCTGGTTCTTAGGGTCCCACTGGTTGAACTGGTCGCGGAAACTGAAGATACGTTCTTTGGCACGACTCTTTTCCTCGTCACGACGAGCTCCGCCAAAAGCGGCATCAAATTTATACTTGTTCAATGCATCCAGCAGAGCCTTGGTCTTCATCAGGTCGGTATGCACCTTGCTTCCATGTGTAAAGGGTCCCACACCTGCATTGAATGCCTCCATATTGCTTTCCACGATCAGGTTCCAGTCGTGCTCCTTAGCATAACGGTCTCGAAACTCTATCATCTCGCGGAACTTCCATTTGGAATCGATATGCATCAGGGGGAAAGGAACTTTGCCAGGTGCAAAGGCTTTTTCGGCCAGGCGCACCATCACACTGGAGTCCTTACCTATACTATACAGCATAACTGGATTCTCGAACTCGGCGGCCACTTCACGAATGATGTGAATGCTCTCAGCCTCCAGCTCCTGAAGGTGACTCAAGTTATAGTTCATATTTTATAGTTATGTGTTCATAATAAGTTCGATCACAGCCTCTACTTCCTCTTTCAGCGTCATCTGGCTTGTATCGAGTGTGAGATCTGGATGGGCAGGGGCTTCGAACGGAGCACTGATACCGGTAAAGGCTTTCACCTCGCCTCTTCTGGCTTTGGCATAAAGTCCTTTTACATCGCGCTGTTCACACACTTCAAGAGGGGTAGAAACAAAAACCTCCCTGAAATCCTCTTCACCTATAATCTCTCGTGCCAAACGCCGAATATCGTTGGTAGGACTGACAAAGCATGCCAGCGTAACAACACCCGTCTGAACAAAGAGTTTACCTATCTCGGCTATTCGGCGGATATTCTCCTTCCTATCCTCTGCAGAGAAGCCCAGATTGCTGTTGATGCCAGCGCGAATGTTATCGCCATCCAGAATCCTGCAAAGTATGCCACGTTTGTGCAGTTCACGCTCCACACCCATAGCGATGGTGCTTTTCCCGCTTCCGCTCAAGCCCGTGAACCACACCATCAGACCCTGTTGGTGGAGAAGTTCCTCCTTCTCGGCGCGTGTCATCATCTGGTCGTATATCGGATATATATTTTCAGCCATAACGGATTATAAATAGAAAAGAGGAATAAGGAATACACTCAGCAAAAATACGATGATGTTAAGTGGCAGACCCACTTTAACAAAGTCATTGAACTTGTAGCCACCTATACCTTGTACAATCAGATTCGTCTGATAGCCAATAGGAGTGCTGAACGATGAACTGGCAGCAAAACATACGCATACCACAAAAGGCATAGGGTTCATACCTAACCTCTCGGAAACGGCCAAAGCCAACGGGAATGCCAACGCTGCCGCAGCATTATTGGTGATAAGCTCAGTAAAGATATTGGTAATAAGGAAAAGAGCTGCCAGAATAACATAAATACCATACGTGCTCCCCCCCACTGCATCGGTCAGCGAGATGATGTATCCTGCCACGAAATCGGCAAAGCCGGACTTGGTCATAGCCGCACTGATAGCAAAGGCACAGGCAATGGTTATGAGAACATCCCACGAGAAGAACTTGGTGTATTTACGCGGGTTAAACATTTTAGTCCAGGCCATGATAATCGTGGTAATGCAAGCAAAGAAGAACATATCCAGTTTTATGAAATGGAAATGATCCTTAACAATGGGCAGTTCGCCAACAGTAGCCCCAATAATCATCATGACCAGTAAAGTCAGAGCAAACCAACGCTTCCCCGTTCCCATAGGCGGGTCGTAGTCGCCCACGTGGTTAATCATCCAGAAAACACGGCTGTCGCCCCAAGCCTTCATAAAACCATCCTCGGCATCAATAATCAGCGTGTCCTCATGTGTAAGTGGCGAGTGCATATAATCGCCCTGCACAATATATCCGTTTCTACGGATAGCACGGACATGGGCACCGTAATGAAGAAAGAAGTCGAACTCGTGCAGCGTTTTGCCAAGACCAGGAAAACGGTTGCTGAGCAATACCTCGAAGCGGTTCATACCCGGAGAAATATCCATTTCCTCGGCATCTTCATCAGACCTTCTGTCGTCAGGCAGAAGATATTTCGAAAAGAAAATCAGATAGACAAGGCCTGCCAAAGCGATAAAGACACCCACCTTAGTGAGTTCAAACATGGGCATACCATCCACACCATTCTGCAATAAAATACCCTTGACCTGACCAGACGATTCCTCAAAGGTTGTCATCTCGTCTTTATACTCCTGAAGGAGCATTCCGTGAAGAACCAAGTTGGTAGTGGTACCTATCAGCGTACAGATACCGCCAAGGACAGTTGCATAACTTAAAGGAATAAGGAATTTGGTAGACGGCAGTCTCATCTTTCGGGCCCAGTTCTTTATCATGGGAGCAAAGATAACAACCACAGGGGTATTATTGAAGAAGGCTGAGATGAACGAGACGATGGGGTAAAAACGGAGGTTAACCTTTGTTACCGACACATTCTTTGTGGGCAGCATCCGAAAGACAAAGCGCTCCAGTAAACCGCTCTTACGAACACCCTCACTGACCAGATACAGCAAGGCCACCGTTATCATTCCCTTATTCGAAAAGCCCTTCAAGGCCTCTTCCGGATTAATGATGCCAGCGCAAAGCAGCAATACCACGGCTGTGAACAATATAAGGCCGGGACGGAGCATCTCCTTCATCAGTGCCATCAGCATCAGCACGATGACAAATGCCATAAATATTAATTCAAACGTCATATCGACTGCAAAAGTATCAAGAAAAAATGGTATTTCCCATTTTTTTTGAGGAAAATACCATTTTCATTCACTTTTAAACTATTATATAAAACTTTTAGAACATGAAAATCAGAATATATTAATACTCATTCCAGCTCTTGATAGCCAAATCGTCAAGGCCAAGCGTACAGAAGGCTTCAATGAAGGCACTTGCCAGACGCGAATTGGTAATCAGAGGAATATTGTGATCGATGGCACCACGACGAATCTTGTAGCCGTTTGTCAACTCACGCTCTGTATGATTCTTGGGAATGTTAACCACCAAGTCGAACTTATGGTCGGCAATCATCTTCATCACATTCTCGCGTCCGTTATCATCGTTCTCATCCGGCCAGTTTACAGCTATGGCCTTGGCACCGTTCTCGTTCAGGAACTTAGCAGTTCCCTCACTGGCGTAAATTGTGTAGCCTGCCTTGGTAAGCATACGGGCACCATCCAGCAGACGCACCTTCTCCTTGGTTTCACCGCTCGAAATCATAATGCCTTTCTCCTTGCTGGGAATCTTATAACCTGTAGCAATGAGCGAATTCAGCAGAGCCTCTTCGAAGGTATCGCCTAAGCAGCCTACCTCGCCCGTACTGCTCATGTCAACGCCCAAGATGGGGTCGGTATTCTGCAAACGGTTGAAGCTGAACTGACTGGCCTTCACACCGATGCGGTCGATATCGAAAGCACTCTTGTCGGGCTTTGTATAAGGAGCATCCAACATGATGCGGGTAGCCGTATCTATGAAGTTACGCTTCAGCACCTTGCTGACGAAGGGGAACGAACGGCTGGCACGCAGGTTACACTCGATAACCTTCACATCGCGGCCTTTGGCCAGATACTGAATATTGAATGGACCGCTGATGTTCAACTCCTTTGCGATAGCACGTGAAATCTTCTTAATCTGACGAGCGGTAGCAAAACTGATTTGCTGGGCAGGGAAGGTCATAGTGGCATCACCAGAGTGTACACCGGCAAACTCCACATGCTCAGAGATAGCATATTCTACTATTTCACCACATTTGGCAACGGCATCAAACTCTATCTCGTTGGTTTCCTGCATGAACTGACTGATAACAACAGGATATTCCTTGCTCACCTCGCTGGCCAATTCCAGGAAGCGCTTCAGTTCATCATCGTTATGACATACATTCATGGCTGCACCGGAAAGTACGTATGAAGGACGAACCAGAACAGGATAGCCTACCTCATCAATAAATTTCTTCACATCGTCCATAGATGTAAGGGCACTCCACTTGGGCTGGTCGATACCCAGCTGGTCGAGCATAGCAGAGAACTTGTTGCGGTTCTCGGCACGGTCAATGCTGACAGGACTTGTTCCCAGGATGGGCACACTCTGACGATAGAGCTTCATAGCCAGATTGTTAGGAATCTGACCACCCACACTCACAATCACGCCATTGGGATTCTCCAGATCGATGACATCCATTACACGCTCGAAAGACAACTCGTCAAAATACAGACGGTCGCACATATCATAGTCGGTACTTACTGTCTCGGGGTTGTAGTTAATCATGATGGATTTATAACCCAACTTGCGTGCTGTCTGAATGGCATTTACTGAACACCAGTCGAACTCAACACTTGAACCGATGCGGTAAGCACCTGAACCCAAGACAATTACGCTCTTTTCGTTCTTGTAGTAGTTAACATCATAACCCTCAGTTGCGTAAGTCATGTAAAGGTAGTTGGTCAGGTCGGGATGCTCGCTGGCAACTGTAGGAATACGCTTAACGGCAGGAAGGATTCCTTCCTTGATACGATGCTGACGTACAGCCAGGTTCTCGCGTTCCATGTTACCACTTACGGGCTTCAGGACGAAACGGGCAATCTGGAAGTCAGAGAAGCCCAGCATCTTAGCCTTCTTCAGCACATCCTTGGGGAGCTCCTCCAATGAGTTGTAACCTTCCAACACAGCCTTGAAGTCAACGATGTTCTTCATGCGCTCTATGAACCAGGGGTCAATCTTGGTGAGCTCGTAAATACGCTCTACTGTATAGCCTTCTTCCAAAGCCTGAGCAATGGCAAAGATACGCAGATCGGTAGGATTAGCCAGTTCTTCGTCTAAGTCGGTGAACTTCACGTGGTCGTTACCTACAAATCCGTGCATACCCTGTCCTATCATACGCAGACCCTTCTGAATCATCTCCTCGAAACTGCGGCCTATACTCATGATTTCGCCTACAGACTTCATGCTGGAGCCAATCTTACGACTTACACCTGCGAACTTGGTAAGGTCCCAACGAGGAATCTTACAGATCATATAGTCAAGAGAAGGTGCAACGTAGGCAGAGTTTGTGGTACCCATCTCGCCTATCTCGTCAAGCGTGTAGCCTAATGCTATCTTGGCTGCCACAAATGCCAGAGGATAACCTGTTGCCTTAGAAGCAAGGGCAGAAGAACGGCTCAAACGTGCATTTATCTCGATGATACGATAGTCGTTGGTCTCGGCGTTGAAGGCAAACTGGATGTTGCATTCACCCACAATGTTCAAGTGCTTAACACACTTGATGGTAATATCCTGCAACATCTTCACCTGCTCGTCGGTAAGAGAGCAGGTAGGAGCCACTACTATAGACTCACCTGTATGGATACCCAGAGGGTCGAAGTTCTCCATTGAGGCAACAGTAAAGCAATGGTCGTTAGCATCGCGAATACACTCAAACTCAATCTCCTTCCAGCCTTTCAGGCACTCTTCCACCAGAACCTGAGGTGCAAAGGTGAAGGCGCTCTCGGCAATCTCGCAGAAAGTCTTCTCGTCCGGACAAACACCGCTACCCAGACCGCCCAGCGCATAGGCAGAACGAATCATGATGGGGTATCCGATCTTGCGTGCAGCAGCTACAGCACTATCCATTGTCTCGCAAGCCTCAGATACAGGAACTTTCAGGTCAACCTTGTTCAGTTCCTTAACAAAGAGGTCACGGTCTTCTGTATTCATGATAGCCTCAACTGAAGTTCCCAGCACTTGTACGCCATACTCTTTCAGCACGCCGCTCTGATAGAGGGCAGTACCTACGTTCAGACCTGTCTGACCACCCCATGCCAGCATGATACCATCGGGACGTTCCTTCTTGATAATCTCTGTAATAAAATGAGGGGTAATCGGCAGGAAATATACCTTATCGGCAATACCCTCGCTTGTCTGTATGGTTGCTACATTGGGATTTACCAGCACAGAGTAGATGCCTTCCTCTCTCAGTGCTTTCAATGCCTGGCTACCAGAGTAGTCAAACTCACCGGCCTGACCAATTTTCAGTGCGCCAGAACCCAGTACAAGTACTTTCTTCAGTTTCAGTTTCATAATCTTTTTCTATATCTTTAAAATGTGAATTTTCTATAAAAAAAAGACCACCTTGCCGATTGTGACATCGGAGGTGGTCTGTTTATTCTTACCTTTTATATAATGTTCCTGGTTGTCCCATAAAACGCTCTTCTCATTTTATCGGGTGCAAAATTACAACATAATTTTTGACCCGCAAAATAATCTGAGTTTTTTTTTCCATACAACCGTCATTTTTTATTCATCAGCACTTTCATCCAATAACCGCCTATTACCGAACGGGCCTTGAAACCTGTCATTCTACCGGTTTTGGTATCGTGCCAGTCAGAAATGGGAACACGGCTTTCTGTCTCGTTAATGTACTTGTACAGTGGATCTACGAATTTCTGGAAATCCTTATCTGTCTGAGCCATCGCAGCTGTCCACATAATCCAGTCGCTCTTGGTATAATCCTTACGGCAGTCAAGTGGCAAGCCAAACTCATTCTGCTTTGTCAGGTAGTATTTGATTTCTGTCTGCATGGCATTGTTGGGAATGATACCTGTATTCCACAGCTTGTCCCATACCATGTTATACTTCTGGCTCCATGTTTCAGCACCGGCACCGTATGCCAATTCGTAGTGGTCCTTCACCTTGGTTTCCTTCTCCCATGCAGCCGCCATTTCCTTTGCTTTAGCGTTATACTTCTCGTACACATCGTTCAAGCCCTTCATTTTGGCTATTTCGGCATAGCCGGCTACACCCATGATAGCTTTAATGGCCAGGTTGCAGTTGCCTGCCCAGTGACCGGCAAAGTCATCGGTACAAAGCTGGTTGGCAGGATGCAGACCGTTCTCTACCAGATAGTCTGCCCATGTGGTAATGATTTGCCAATACTTATTTATATATAATGTATTGCCCTCCTGTTTACAGATCTGTGCGGCAAGGGTTATCATGTTTCCAGCTTCTTCCAGAGGCATATCACCACCATAAACCTGATGGTTAGCCTTGGGATATTGGCCAAGGTCATGAGCTGCAAACGGCTTAGTCCAGCGGCCTGTATAACTGTATTCAAAGATGGAGGTCATCATACCCTTCTGCAACTCGGGGTTGTAGCACAAGTACAAAGGCGCCTCGGGATAAGTCAGGTCAACGGTGTTCACACAACCATTGGAATTGTTCTCCTTAGAGAAGAAGAGCACATTGCCGTCGCAGTCCTTAAAGAGCTTGTGAGCAGCGTTTACGTGACGATACGAGCCACTAAGTATCTCGGCATATTTTACGCCTCCGGCCAAGAAGGCATCATCATAGATGGTCTTGTCCATCTGACGGCAACGCTGCATGATACTCATATAGTTGTTTGCCATACGGTCGAACATATCATAGATGCTTACGTTGCCATCATGAGCCCAATAGCCCTTGTAGCGCTTGTAGAAGTATTCGATGTCCCATATCTCATCGTACCCGATCATAGCAAAGCTGCTGCCTTGTGTAGTCGAACCGAAATCATGCACATAAGCCAATGTAGGCAATGAGACTTGCTTCTGACAAACTACCTCGCGCTCACCGCGTGGCAGACGGCCGTCAGCTAAGAACTGTGTCTTTATATCGTTATCCGAAGCTAAGGAGAGTCGTCCGTTTACGCCTGAAAGATATAAGTAGCCCCAGTCGATGCAGATGCCATCGCCCGTCTTGGCAAGAATAGGCTGTTCTATGGTTCCCGCCTTCAGATACTGTTTGCCGTTCTCAAAAACTCTGTTTGATATGGTAGGCTGATGTACCTTGTTCACAGCCATCTGAGGTGTGGTAGAGACATAGAACTGCACATTGTGCTTCTGACCGTCCGTTGAACGCACCTGATAAGAGATATAGTTGATGGGAGCAGAGAGCAAATCGTAATCGTCGATGATATGGGGAGCTGTGAACACCACATCCAACTCCACAGGACCGCAGCTGAATGTATAATAAGTGTTGCATGCCAGCACATCCACACTCTTCTGCTGAGCCGTCTTGATATTCTCGTTACCCTTGGCAATGTTACGGAACACGCCAAAGTCAACAAGGGCACCACCCGTCTTATTATAACAATGTATAGCAAACACGTTCTTGCCTTGCTTCAGCAAGTCGCGCTTCTCACCGTCCAGACGAACCACAACGCCATCTACATAATCCATAATACCTGTAGCGGCTTTCTTACCGTTGATATAGATTTCGCAGGCATCGTCGTGCGAGAAGATAAGGTAAAGGTCGCCTTCGAGCTGACTGGAAGTCAACTCCACAGTTCGGCGCACCCAAATATGGTCGTCCTCCTTAGTCCAGGGAGTGCGGATATTATCGTAGTTATCGGAACCGAAGGCACCCTTGCCTGTTTTCCATGCAGAAGCATTAAAGTCGGGCATTTCCCATCCGTCAGCAGGTTTCTGGCTGGTATATTGGGCTTCCCACTCTGCCTCGTTCGACATAGGAATAACACTCTCCATTAATGTTCTCTGCGCAGCACCCATCCAGCGATAAGTGGTGCCGTCAACACGCAACAGACCCTCTAAAGGCTTTTCATCATTTGTCCAGTGACGGGTTGAGCCATCGGTAAGATTATCGTACGGACTCCAAACGGAGAAATAAGGATCACTTACTATCAGCGGTACGCTGGGCAGACGCAAGTCGGTCTGCTTGTAGGGTTTGAACATCTCGGCATTTTGGGCCCACCCCATCATGCATACTGCAGCAAGGGCAATGGTTAGAATAGTTTTCTTCATCTTGTTTTATTGGGTTAATTTGTTAATTTGTTGTATCTCTTCATTGGTAAAGGAAGCCGACTCGGTAGCTTTGAGATTCTTTCTCAGCTGCTCTGGCGAACTGGCACCCACTAACACACTTGTTACACCCTTCTGATGCAGAATCCAGGACAGAGCCATAGTAGCCAAGCTCTCGCCTCGCTGCTCAGCTATGTCATTCAGGGCTCTCAGTTGGGCCAATCGTTCCGGGGTCAGGTCGTCAGCCTTCAGGAAACGCGGGTCGTGGGCTATTCGGCTGTCTTCTGGAATACCATTCAGGTAACGGTCAGTAAGCAGACCTTGTGCCAAAGGCGAGAAAGAGATAAACCCTACTCCATCGTCCTGGCATTGTTTCAGGATTCCCTCTTGCAAAGGAGCCTGATCCAGCAGGTTCAGCCTTCCCTGATAGATAAGACAGGGCACATCATGCTGACGCAGATAATGGTATCCGAATTGCGCAGCCTCCAACGGCCACCGGCTCAGGCCTATATACAAAGCCTTTCCTTGGCGCACCACATCAACCAGCGTCTGCAGTGTCTCCTCAAGGGGTGTTTCGGGGTCGTACCGATGACAATAGAACAGGTCAACATACTCCAGATTCATTCGCTTCAGGCTTTGGTTCAGGCTGGCCATCAGGTGTTTCCTTGATGCCCACGAGCCATAAGGGCCCTCCCACATATCGTATGCAGCCTTGGTGGAGATGAACAGTTCATCGCGATGCATACAGAGGTCACCACGCATCAGACTGCCCATAAAAGATTCGGCAGCACCTGGCTCAGGTCCGTAGTTGTTGGCAAGGTCAAAGTGTACAATTCCGCATTCGAAAGCTGTCAAAGCAATATCCCTCGATGTCTCGTATGGTGTCAGGCAGCCGAAATTATGCCACATGCCTAAACTGATTTCAGGCAAAAGCACACCGCTCCTTCCGCATCTTCTGTATTCCATTATTATAAAAGCTTGTAATTTGGGCGCGAAGGTACAAAAAAAAATCCATTTTCATATAGAATGAAAAGAAAAATCATATATTTGCAGAAAGAGAGCCTAAAAAATATATAATATGAAGATTTTTGCCCTGTCAGCGCTGCTGGTCCTCGCACCCTTGCAGATATACGCTCAGACTGCTTGGGGAGACCAAGGCGACGGAACCTACGCGAACCCCGTACTGAATGCCGACTTCTCAGACCCCGACGTTATACGCGTGGGAAAGAAGTTCTATATGGTAGCATCCGATTTCCATTTCATGGGTATGCAAGTACTGGAATCGGACGATATGGTCAACTGGCGTTACATCAGCCAGATTTACAACCGTATTGACGAGCCCGGTTGGAACGACAACGGGCATTACGGCGGCGGTTCATGGGCTCCGGCAATCCGTTACCACAACGGACGCTTCTACGTTTATTTCTGTACCCCCGACGAAGGGCTTTACATGACATCCTCCACCTCTGCCAGCGGGCCTTGGGAGCCTCTGCATTTGGTCAAGCGAGTGGGCAAATGGGAAGACCCTTGCCCTCTATGGGACGATGACGGTCAGGCTTATTTAGGTCGTAGCCAACATGGAGCAGGTCCCATCATAGTACATAAGATGTCAGTCGATGGGCGTCAGTTGCTTGACGATGGCGTAACGGTCTATTCCGGCCCTGTAGCAGAGGGCACAAAATGGCTGAAACGTAATGGTTATTATTTCCTGATTATTCCTGAAGGTGGCGTAGGTACTGGTTGGCAGACCGTTCTGCGAGCCACCAACATCTATGGTCCTTACGAGCGCCGTATTGTATTGGAACAAGGTACCACAGACATCAACGGCCCTCATCAGGGAGCCTTGGTTGATGCGCCTGACGGCAGTTGGTGGTTCTATCATTTCCAAGACACGCCGGAACGGGGCCGTGTTGTACATCTTCAACCCGCACGCTGGTTGGACGAGTGGCCCTTGATGGGAGTGGACAAGGACGGAAACGGCATTGGGGAACCCGTCGCCTCTTGGAAGAAGCCCATCCCTTCTGCAGGACGTTCCCTTCCTCAGACCGACGATGACTTCTCAGGATCGCTGGGACTACAATGGCAATGGAATCACAACCCAAGGAACGATTCATGGAATCTGACTGAGCGCAAGGGCTTTCTTACCCTTCACGCCTTGCCGGCCGACAATCTTAAAGAATGTCATAACATGCTCACCCAGAAGGTGATGGGATATGTAAGCGAAAGCACTACACTATTGGAAGTTCGTGGGAATTGCTTTGCCGGTCTTGCCTGTACGGGACAAGAGTTTCGTGGTATTGGCATTACGCCCCAAGGGATTTTTGTGGAGTCCGACGGGCAGCGTACGCTCATTAGGAAAGGACACTTCAAGAAGCTTTATCTGCGTATTCAGAACGACTGTCTCCAGCACACTCATCAGTTCTTTTACAGCCAAGATGGCCGAACCTTCCTTCCTGCCGGAGAACCGTTCCAGATGCACAATGGGCATTGGAAAGGCATCCGCATAGGTCTCTTCTGTTACGGTCAGGAAGGTAAAGCCCACTTCGACCACTTTTCTCGTTCGTCACTCTAGTACAAAAACAAAAACCTTGTAACTCATCATTTTCGGAAGTTCTAGAACCTAGACTTAACCATGAGGTAACCATGAGGTACTCCTGCCTTTTTTTTGTCCTCACCCCCCGCCCTCTCCCGTGGGAGAGGGAGCCGAGGTTTTGAGAAGTTAGAGGAGTTAAGGAAGTTAAAGAAGTTAGAGGAGTTAAGGAAGTTAGAGGAGTTAAAGAAGTTAAGGAAGTTAAAGGGTTTGTTAAAGGGTTTGTTAAAGGAATGATAACCTTTTAACTTTTTAACCCTTTAACTTTTTAACCGCAAGAGCTGGCGCTCTTGCTAGTCTTCATCCTCTCCTGGCTCATCACCACCACCGTTGTCGTCACCACCACCCTGGTTAGGGTTATCGTTCCCGTTAACGTTCCCGTCGCCACCAGTGTTGACGTTGTCGTTGACGTTGTCGTTATCGTCGCCACCAGTGTTGACGTTGTCGTTGACGTTGTCGTTATCGTCGCCACCAGTGTTGACGTTGTCGTTGACGTTGTCGTTATCGTTGTCTTCCACTTCGCCAGAGGTAGAGGTTACACGCTTCACCTCGTTGCCGTTTCGGTCGTAGCAGGTAATTACGATAGAGGTGTTGGCTAACTCGTCCTTCAGACCCACGCTTGGAGTGAAGATGATGCGGCGACTCTTAATGAGTCCGGTCTTCACGTCGTTCACGTTATCCACACTCTTCGAACGCAGACCGAAGCGCATGCTTCCCAGTCCGGGCAGTGCCACACTGTGACCCTCAGTAGCCCATGCCTTGATTACCTCGCCAGCTGCATCCCAGCACGCCTGCATCACGCCCTGGTTAACGCCGCTGCGCAGAGCAGCCTCGCGTATCACCTTTGCCTGACTCAGAGTGGAGTACATCTCAGGCTTCATCACATAGCGGTACTCGCCCGCCGAGTCCTTGTCAAACTTCAGCAGTCTTTCCACTGCCTTTACTTTAAGTGCCATAAAAATGATAAATTTTAAGGTTGTAAAACTTTTTCCTATTCCTTAAAACCTATTCCTTTCTTCCGTGTTTTTGCCGCTATACTATGCAGAACTTTCTCGTGCACTAAGAAAAACTTTCTCCATAGTTATGCCGCAAATTTTGTTGCTTTATGTCTTTCTTGCAACTTTGTTGCAAAGGTACAACTTTTTCCTGAATCCTGCAAATTTTTGAGCAACTTTTTTCAGAAAAATACATCTTCCTTCAGCCCTCTTCCATCGGGTTAGGTTACTCAGTTACAACTTACTCACTTTTGACATCTGTATTCTGGAAAATACTTGATACAGAAATTTTACTTTATATTTTAATATAAAGTAATTATTATTATTATAAATTATTATAAATTCTCTCTCTCCTCTGCTATGTAATCCATTTTCCTCATTCTTATTTATCCTTTATCAAAATGGAAAACCCTAAATGTCAAAAGTGAGTAAGTTGTAAGTGAGTAAGTTCAGAGAAAATAAATCATTTTATATTTACTCGTCCTATTTCAGCTCAATAATATCACTCCACCGTGTGGTGGGTTTCTTACTCCTGTGTTCATGCTTGATGGCATTGGCAAATACATCCGCCTTGACCTTCGGTCGAGCCTGCTTCCGCTCGGAAGAACTGGAATAAGCTCCGTTCTCCTCTCGCTTAATCGCAGCCTTGCCCATCTCATTGTTCTTAGTATATTGCTGAGAGCCTAAGACGATGGTTTCTGTGCCATTGATTTTGTTGATGCGGTCTATGGCCTCGTCAAGGCGTTTTAGCTTCTTGGCTTGCACTGGATTGGAGGCAAACAAGTCCTGCTGCACAGGAGAGTCAGGCACCACACCCATTACTATCACACCCGCTTTCTTGTAATGATAGCCCTTTACAAAGATGTGTTCCAGCACCTCCGTAGCAGCTTTCAATATCTCTATGGTGCTATTGGTGGGCACAATAAAGCGGGCCTCTTGAAAGTTCCAGTACTGAGGCAAGTCCTCGCGGAAGGGATTGGTGTTTACAAATACGCCCACAATGCTTGCCACCGTATTCTGCGCCCTCAGCTTCTCGGCACAGCGCACAGCATAATTGCTGACGTGTGTACGCAGCGTCTCAAAGTCGGTTATCATGCCGTTAAAGCTTCGGCTGGTGCAGATACTCTTCTTTTTGGCCATTTCCTCGTTGGGGATGCAGTCAATGCCGTTCAGTTCCTGCCAAGTACGACAGATAACAATGTTATTGAAAGTTGCCCTTACCCAAGTGCCATGCATCTGAGCAAAGTCGTATGCCGTTTTGATGCCCATTGCTTGCAGCTTGGCAGCGTAGCGTCTGCCAATGCCCCAAACCTCCTCAATGGGGTAAAGTTTCAGTGCCTTAATGCGCTTCTCGTCCGTATCTATCAGGCAACAATGCCTATAGCCCTTATACTTCTTAGCAAAATGCGATGCCATCTTTGCCAGCGTCTTGGTTGGCCCAAGCCCGATACTGACGGGCATTCCCACCCACTGCTTGATTTTCTTGTGGAGATTCTCACCCCATTCTTTTAGTTGACAGTTGGTCGTTTGGGAGATTAGTCGTTTAGTCGTTTGGGCCTCCCCTCTCCAAGGAGAGGGGTCGGGGGTGAGGCTATTTTCCTTTGGGAAATAGACAAAGCACTCGTCTATTGAGTACCTAAAGTACGCTGGTGCTTCTTTCCGAATAATGCTGACCACTCTGTCTGTCAGTTCTCCATATAGCTCATAGTTGCTGCTGAAAACGGCTATGTCATTATAGGGAACCGATGGAGCAGCGAGCGTAATGTCAAACATGTTTGAACATTGCCGAGTCGCGTCAGAGGTCGGGCGAAGGCCCAATTGCTGTTGCAACTGGAAGTAAGGCATTCCGGCCTTGATGCCCAAAGCCTTTGCCTCGTTGCTGCGAGCCACTACGCACCCATCGTTGTTGCTCAGCACAACAACGGGCTTGCCTTCCAGATCGGGCCTGAACACCCGCTCACAGCTCACGTAACAATTATCGCAGTCAACAATGCCGTACATTCGTTTATTATAGTTTAGAGTTTAGTGGTTAGCGGTTAGAGGATTATTCATTGAACATTAAACATTGAGCATTGAACATTATCTTAATTTTCATTCTTTC
>JAFXZY010000041.1 GCA_017541025.1 Bacteroidaceae bacterium
GGCAAGCATCGGAGAAGGCATAGAACGCTGGATAGACACCACAGGAGCAGAATATCCTTTCTGCAACACCGATGAAACGACATTGAAGACAATAATAAGGAGCAATCCCGGGCTTGTAATGCTAAAGAACGGAACAGTCGTAGAAAAATGGAGTCATAACAGCCTTCCTGACAAAGAGGAACTTCTTCAGGTAATTAGGAATTAGGAGTGAGGAATGAGGAATTAGGAATTAGAAATTAGGAATTAGAAAACTTTCAATATTCTACAAATTAAATATTAACAAAAAGTAAACAATTATGAGAAAGAAAATCGTAGCAGGCAACTGGAAAATGAACAAGAACCTGCAAGAGGGTATCGCTCTGGCAAAGGAGCTGACAGAAGTAGTAAAGAACCCTAACTGTGGTGTTATCATCGGCACACCATTCATCCACCTTGCAAGCGTTGCTGACGTTATCAAGGGCAGCTGCATCGAGCTCAGCGCTGAGAACTGCGCAGATAAGGCTTCTGGTGCTTACACTGGTGAGGTTAGTGCTGAGATGGTTAAGTCAACTGGTGCACAGTATGTTATCCTTGGTCACTCAGAGCGTCGTGAATACTATCACGAGACACCAGAAATCCTGAAGGAGAAGGTTGAGTTGGCTCTCGCTAACGGCCTGAAGGTTATCTTCTGCATCGGCGAATCTCTCGCAGAGCGTGAGGCTAACAAGCAGAACGAAGTAGTAAAGGCAGAACTCGCAGGCAGCGTATTCCACCTCTCTGCTGAGCAGTGGAAGAACATCATCATCGCTTACGAACCAATCTGGGCTATCGGCACAGGTAAGACAGCTACAGCTGAGCAGGCTGAAGAGATTCATGCTTACATCCGCTCTTGCGTAGCAGAGGTTTACGGCGCACAGGCTGCTGACGACACAACTATCCTCTATGGTGGTTCTTGTAAGGCAAGCAACGCTCCTGAACTCTTCGCTAAGCCTGACATCGACGGTGGCCTTATCGGTGGCGCATCACTCAAGGCTGCTGACTTCAAGGGTATCATTGATGCTTGGGGATAAAAAGATTGGGATGAAAAAAATACTTTCAATATTCTGTCTGGCATTGGTGGCACTAACCACCAATGCACAGACTTTTCTTGACAACCTGCAGAAAGAACAGGCCGGACAAGGTTCCGTTACTGTTATAGAAGACCCCGAGATTGACTCACTCGTCAACGGCAAGGGAGGACCTGTTATACCTGATCCTGTCGTACAAAGGCCCGTCCGCAAACAAGAACTAAAAAAAACACTTACACCTGAAGAGGAAGAGGCAGAAAACCTTGCAAGAGTGCTTGACACCCGCAAGAAGATAATGAGCAACTCTTACAAGACACAAGGTTACCGCGTTCAGGTTTATTCAGGAGGCAGCACACGTACAGACCGCCAGCAGGCAGAGACAACTGGTGCCGTAATGAAGACAAACTTCCCTAACGAGCCAATCTACGTGCACTTCTATTCTCCCTCATGGAAATGTCGAATGGGAAACTACAAGAACTTAAATGAGGCCCGTGAGGTTCTGGCAAAAGTCAAGAAATTAGGCTATAAAGATGCCTGCATAATAAAAGGAACAATTACCTTAAGAAGACAGTAATAGTATCTTCGATGAAATCAATGAAATTCATATCTTGGAATGTCAACGGCCTGAGAGCCTGTGTAGGAAAAGGGTTTGATACCATTTTCAACGAACTGGATGCAGACTTCTTCTGCCTACAGGAAACAAAGATGCAAGCCGGACAACTCGACTTGCCTTTCTTGGGGTATGAATCATATTGGAATTATGCCGAGAAGAAAGGATATTCCGGCACAGCCATATACACCAAGCACAAGCCTCTATCAGTACGCTACGGCATAGGAATAGAGGAGCATGACCACGAGGGAAGAGTCATAACCTTGGAGTATGAAGACTTTTTCTTCATCACAGTATATGTGCCAAATGCGCAAGATGGCCTAAGGCGTCTTGACTATCGCATGAAATGGGAGGATGATTTCCTCAGTTACATCAAAGAGTTAGACCGCCAGAAGCCAGTTATCTTCTGTGGCGACCTGAATGTAGCACACGAGGAGATAGACCTGAAGAATCCCAAGACAAATCACAACAACCCAGGTTTTACAGACGAAGAACGAGGAAAGTTCACTACCCTTCTGCAATCTGGCTTCAAGGACACATTTCGCACTTTGCACCCAGATGACGAGACTTATTCGTGGTGGTCATACCGCTTTCATGCCCGCGAAAAGAATATAGGGTGGCGCATCGATTACTTCGTGGTATCAGAAAGGCTGATGCCACAAGTGACATCAGCCTCTATACATACGGAGATTATGGGCTCCGATCATTGTCCTGTAGAATTGATACTCGGCAAGTAATAGCTGAGATGCGGAGGTTGGTTGTATGATACATTCTGCCAACATATTCCCATTCTATATATATGATCGTGCATCAATGTTACTACACGATATTCTGTAGGAATATTGGTCGTAAATATATTAAGGTGTGAGTTGTCACTTGCGTCGTACAGTATAATCTCCTCACGCCAATCGCCAAACAAATCGGCTTGCAGACAAGGTGTTGCCTTTGTGCCGTTGCATGAAGCAGAATTGCCGTAGTTGCTGAAAGAGAATATACTTTGCGTACCATCGCCCATCCACTTTGCTACATAATAGTTCTGTTGGCGACGTTGCATTCCTCGTCCCTGCTGCATTCCTCGTCCCTGCTGCATCCGGCTTCGGATAGAATCCTGGCCCATCTGCGGACGCTCTCCACGTTGTATGTCGCGTCCCATGCCGCCTTGTTCTCCACCCCATTGGCCTCTCTGACCTCTTTGTCCACGGAAAGCTTCATTGCCCCATGTACCAGGCTTCTGACCAGCACTACCGTTACCAATCAGCTCATCAAGTAAATCACCGTCCCAATATATACGGAAGTTCTGTGGCGTCCAGCCTTGTGTTTCCGCTATAACCGAGCCGTCGATGCTGTGAATCTTCTTCTCAGCAGAGCACCAAAACTCACTTCCTCTGTGGAAGCCATCAATATCTGCTGCTATGCCACGACCAGTATCTTCATCAGCAAAGGTGCGGAAGAGTATTTCGCCTGTTTTGGCATCACTCAAGGCAGAGCCGTGCTGACCTGACTCATATACCATGAAATACTCCAATCCCTTTCTGTCTGGGTCTAAGTCTCCAAGATGTTGGGCATCTCCGTGTCCCAAACCAGTATTATACAAGGTATTACCATCATCGTCTATTGCAGCAGCTCCGAAGATAATCTCATCCTTGCCGTCATTATCCACATCGCCAACAGCAATGCTGTGAGCGCCCTGTCCGTAAACAGAGTGAGGACCTGGTGCCTCACTCTTATGGAGCCAACGAGTCTTTAGTTCTTTGCCGTCGAAGTCAACAGCCCACAGATATGCTCTGGTATAGTATCCACGACACATAACAGCAGAAGGATTTTCCTTTTTGCCCCCGAGGAATGCCACACATGCAAGATAGCGCTCTCCCCTATTGCCTTTTGCACTCTTGTCGCCCCATTCATGACTTGCATATTTGGGAGAGCCGCCAACGCCAAAGGCTCTATTTGGATTATAGAAGACAGTATGAACCGCATGACCATCTTTACCAGAAAATACAGTCAAATACTCTGGCCCGTCTAAAACATGTCCTGTTCTATGACGGTAATCAGCGTCGTTATCTGCATTTTTGATTTCGTCTTCTGTGGCTGCTAAAGTAACAAAATCTCCTTTGCCATCTTTGCTACCAGGTGCTGTCTTACATATCAGTTCTGCTTTACCATCGCCATCGAAGTCATATACCATAAACTGAGTGTAATGGGCTCCTGCACGGATGTTCTTACCTAAGGAAATACGCCACATTAGAATTCCTTCCGGCTTATAGCAATCAATATATACCTCACCAGTATATCCTCCATGAGAATTGTCGCGTGAATTGCTTGGGTCCCACTTGAGTATTATTTCATAATCGCCATCTCCGTCTACATCAGCAGTAGAGCAGTCATTTGGAGTATAAGAGCATGTGCTACCATCTGGCATCTCCTGCTCCAAAGGGCGAATCAAAGGTACTGAAAGATATGGTTTGTCCCAAGGCGTAACCTCTTCACTTGTTTCCTCTACAGACCCTTTCACTACGGTTTGGACACAGTAGTGACTCTCTTTTGTACCTAAAGTATCTGTAAAACACGTCTCACGTGCAAGACCTTCCGCAATAATTTCTCCATTACGCAAAAGATTAAAAGTTGTTTTTGGAGCATCTGTTGACAAGAAGCGCCAACTGATGAAATTTCCTTTTTCTGCAGGTAAAGCAACAACTCCACGAGACAGACTTTCTACATACGTTTGAGCTGATACTCCCAATATGGAAATTAATAGAGAAGTTAAAAGTAGAATTCTTTTTTTCATCGTTTTAGGATAGTGTGTTTGATTTACATTTAATATATAGACGCACGAAAAGATAAAAAGGTTAAGTTAATTTTTCTTAATTAAGAAAGAACATACCTTTAAGTTAGACGTCATTCAACTTTTTTTTGTACTTTTGCAAAACCGAATTCAAAAAGCAATTAACTAAAACAATAACAATATGAGTCCTGTAACAACAAACAAAATGACAAACTACCGTTGGGTGATTTGTGCCATGTTGTTTCTCGCCACAACGGTAAACTACATGGATCGTCAGGTACTATCCCTGACTTGGAAAGATTTTATTGCTGTCGATTTCCATTGGAATGACAATGACTATGGAACCATTACAGCCATTTTCTCATTGTTCTATGCATTTATTTCGCTCTTCGCTGGTCGCTTTATCGACTGGATGGGAACGAAGAAGGGCTACATCTGGGCCATCGTAGTATGGAGCCTTGGTGCCTGCTTGCATGCTGGTTGCGGATGGGTAACAATGTATGTAGAAAACATTGGTACTATCGAAGAACTTCGTAGTATCGCTGCTGGTTCTCAGGCTGCCATCGCTGTCAGCACACTTAGTGTATGGTTGTTCCTTGCTTGCCGTATAGTACTTGCTGTCGGTGAGTCTGGCAACTTCCCTGCTGCCATCAAGGTTACTGCAGAATATTTCCCAAAGAAAGACCGTGCCCTCGCAACCTCTATTTTCAATGCCGGCGCTTCTGTTGGTGCGCTCGCAGCTCCGTTGACAATACCTGTTCTAGCGGAACACATGGGTTGGGAGATGTCATTCATAATCATCGGTGGTATCGGATTTATCTGGGCCGGTCTGTGGTTATTCCTTTATGACAAACCATCTAGCAGCAAGTTCGTTAACGAAGCAGAGTTAGCATATATCGCACAAGATGAGGGCGAGGCTGCTGCAGAAAAAGAAGAAACAAAAGCGAATGAGCCTACCCTATCTTTCCTGCAATGTTTCGCTTATCGTCAGACATGGGCATTCATTGTTGGTAAGCTGATGACTGATGGTGTATGGTGGTTCTACCTCTTCTGGGCTCCTGCATATTTCTCTGAATTAGGATATCCTTCTTCTTCGGGCATGGGACAGGCACTAATCTTTGTCCTGTATCTGATTGTTACAGTACTTTCTATCTATGGCGGCTATCTGCCTAAGCTCTTTGTAGAAAAACTGGGACAGAATCCATATGCTGGTCGTATGAGAGCAATGCTTATCTTTGCCTTCTTCCCACTTTTCGCAATGTTTGCACAGCCTTTGGCACACATCAGTCCATGGATACCTTGTATAATTATCGGTTTGGCGGGTGCTGGACACCAGGCTTGGTCTGCAAACCTGTACTCTACAATTGGTGATATGTTCCCAAAGAGTGCTATTGCCACCATTACCGGTATTGGCACAATGTTCGGTGGCCTTTGCTCATTTGCCATCAATAAGGGGTCTGGTATGCTGTTTACTTATGCCGACGGTATGGGAGATGCTTTCTCATTCTTCGGACAGACAGGCAAACCTGCAGGATACATGATAGTATTCTGCTACTGCGCTGTAGCTTACCTCATCGGATGGGTAATAATGAAGGTGCTCGTACCAAAGTACAAGCCTATCGTATTAGAATAACAATTATGGCCTGAAGTCTTTAGGAACATAATTGTCCAAAGACTGACATACAACGGAGGAGAACTTCTGACCTGAGGCAATAAACCTCGAAAAGGCAGCAAGTTCTTCTTCTTTTTTTATGGTTTCTAAAGATGCTACACCTTCTTTATATATAGCATAACAGAAACCAGCATTAAAATTATCTCCCGCTCCTATCGTACTTACAGTTTCTACTTGCTTTACAGGGAATGAAGCTCTTAGGTTGGAAGTACGTAGTTCTACCGGCTTATCAGCATTAGTATATATAAAGTATGGGCAATACTCCTTTACTATATTGTATGCTTCGTCACAGGTCTTCGCTCCATATAGTATCTCAAAATCTTCATTAGAACCTCTCACAACAGAAGCAAGACTCATATTCTCCGTTATATTCTCCATAATATCGGGAATATCTTCTTTGTGAGACGCTCTGAAATTGATATCATAATACAGGAAAGCGCCCTGTTTGTTTGCTGTTTCAAGAAAACGTCTTGAAAAATCGCGTATCTTAGGATTTACGCAATAGAATGAACCATAGATAACAATATCTCCTCTATCTATCTGTGGCATCTCCTGCGGCATAGCAATATTCCAATGGTCCTTGTAGAATTGATATTGTGCATCATTATTAGTATCAAGGAAGGCTAATGACAAATGAGATTTCGTTCCTTTGTGCCTATATACATAATCGGTATTGATGTTGTTATCTATTAAAAAGTCACGTACAATATCTCCAACGTGATCATCCCCTGTTTCTGTTATCATGACTCCGGGGACATTCATTCTCCCAAGAGAAATCATAGCATTAAACGTTGAGCCACCAGGAACAGCCTTCTGGGGCTGATCATTCTTGAAGATTATATCAAGGACTGTTTCACCAAAACCAATTACTTTCATTTGCCTTTAGATTTATAATGTATCTATCAGGAATAGATTATTTTAAATAAAAAGACTCCTCAAGGTCTTAACCCTAAGGAGTCTTATTATCAGTTAAGTATTAAAATTACTTTGTAACGTCGTTGAAGAGAGCTACGCGGTTGAACTCAACCTCATCGAAGAGCTTGTCTGTTGCACCGAGACCCTCAGTCTGGAGGCGGTCAGCAGCAATCTTATACTTCTTAACGAGGATGTTCTTACAAGCTTCAGCACGCTTCTCTGAAAGCTTCTGGTTCAGTTCCTTAGAACCTTCTGGAGATGCATAGCCAGAGATCTTAATCTTAGCGTCCTTGTTGTTCTTCATGTACTTAGCAATCATCTCGAGGTTAGCCTCCTGGCTGCGCTCTACAACTGACTTGCCCTGCTTGAAGATAACTGATGGCTGAAGGTTAGCTCTTTCCTGCTTAACAACAGCAGCAGCTGCTGGCTTGTTCATGCAGTCATTGAGAGCCTTCTGGAGCTCAGCAATCTTAGCGTTCTTAGCAGCAGCATCTGCCTTAGCAGCGTCTGCCTCAGCCTTAGCAGCGTTGATCTTTGCATTGAGAGCGTCGATCTCAGCCTGGTCGCGGAGCTGCTCAACTGCGAAGTTGTGAGTACCGTTAGAAGTACCGAACTTGTAGTTAACACCAGCCTTCAAGCTGAAAGATGCCTGATTAACATTATACTGGAACTTACCAGCAGATACACCATTACCCCAACCCATGAGTTCGTAAACAAGTGCTGGCTCAATATATACCTGCCAAGCCTTCTTCTCACCGAGGTTAAGAGCGAAATCAAGAGCAACCTTAGAATTGATAGCATTAACCTTCTTAATTGGAGAAGAAGGTATATTCAATGCTCTGTTTATTGGATTTGGTGTATAAATATTGAAACCATGTGTCCAACCAAAACCACCGAGAGCAATAATCTCAAAGAAACGTGGCTGACCCTTGTAACCAGCGAAGAGGTTCATCAGGTTTGCTGTACCGAGGAGGTCAACATCAAGACCCTGTACGAATGTCTTAGATGTGCGGAACTCACTTGTCTTCTTGAGTGCATTGAAATAAACATTAGCATCAAGAGCAAGTCCAAATACTGTTGTAAAATTCTTACCTACGCGAACGCCGAACTGTGGAGTGAAAACTGAGAAAGCATTCTTCTTGTCTGTAAGATTCATGTTCTTCATGTTGTTCTTCAAACCAGTAACAGCGCCACCGCTGATACCAACATAGATGTTGTCACCAGCTTTGTTAGCTGTGATAGTTGTTCTTGGCTGTGCGCTTGCAGATACTGCTATAGCAGCTGCTGCGATAAACATTGCAATTTTTTTCATTGTGAATAAACTTGTAAAAGTTAAAAATTAATAATCTTGCTTTAAAACTGCTGCAAAGTTAATTGTATATTTTGAACTGACCAAACTTTTTGCCATATATATTGCAAAAAAATGTTATTTTCTTGATATGTATCAATTCTGTGCACGCACACCGCAGTAAAAAGATATAATTATATATAATAGATAAGGTATGTAAATAGTTTTTTGAATATAATTATACAGGATCTTTAGGTATACACAAACAGATACTTTTATTGCACAAAAAACATGCTGGAATTATAACATTCCAGCATGCAATAATATTTGTAAAAATCAGGATTTACTTTGTTGTGTCGTTGAAGAGAGCTACGCGGTTGAACTCAACCTCATCGAAGAGTTTGTCTGTTGCACCGAGACCTTCTGTCTGGAGGCGGTCAGCAGCAATACCATACTTCTTAACGAGGATGTTCTTACAAGCCTCAGCACGTCTCTCAGAAAGCTTCTGGTTATACTCAGCCTTACCTTCTGGAGATGCATAGCCAGAAATCTTAATCTTAGCGTCCTTGTTGTTCTTCATGTACTTAGCAATCATCTCGAGGTTAGCCTCCTGGCTGCGCTCTACAACTGCTTTGTCATAACCAAAGATAACTGATGGCTGGAGGTTAGCTTTTTCCTGCTTAACAACAGCAGCAGCTGCTGGCTTGTTCATGCAGTCATTGAGAGCCTTCTGGAGCTCAGCAATCTTACCATCAAGAGAAGAAGAGTTAGCCTTTGCTGCGTTAGCATCAGCCTGTGCTGCATTGAGTTTTGCGTTCAATGCATCAATCTCAGCCTGGTCGCGGATCTGTTCTTTTGCAAAGTTATGTGTACCATTTGAAGTACCGAACTTATAGTTTACACCAGCATTCAAGCTGAAGAGAGCCTTGTTTGCATTGAACTGGAAGCCATCACCACGCATTACATTAACAAACTCATTTGAGTAGTCAGATCCCAAGCCCTGAAGCTGATAAACCAAAGATGGCTCCAGATAAACCTGCCACTGCTTTTTGTTGCCAAGGTTAAGCGCGAAATCGAAACCAACCTTTGAATTAATGCCGTTAGCTTTTTTCAAAGCAGTTACGTGTGTCCAACCGAAACCACCGAGAGCGATAACCTCGAAAGTACGTGGCTGACCTTTATAGCCAGCAAAGAGGTTCATCAGGTTTGCTGTAGCGAGCAGATCAACGTCGAAAGCCTGGATGAAAGTCATTCCAATCTTGAATGGACAGTTATGACTATGGTTCTTGAAATAAACGTTACCATCAAGAGCAAGTCCAAATACTGTTGTGAAATTCTTACCTACACGAACACCTGCCTGTGCAGCATAAGCAGAAAATGCACTTTCCTTACCAGTGCTAAAATTCTTGTTTGTTAACGTAGTAACAGCACCAGCATGAATACCAACATAAAAGTTATCACCAGCTTTATTAGCTGTGACAGCTGTTCTCTGTGCGCTTGCTGAAACTGCTATAGCAGCTGCAGCAAAAAACATTGCAATCTTTTTCATTTCTAGAAATAATATTATTAAA
>JAFXZY010000042.1 GCA_017541025.1 Bacteroidaceae bacterium
CATAGGCATTCTTTGCTATCATGAAGACCATGACTGCAGCGAAGAGTAACAATACAGCGATCATTGATATAACGTTACGACGACCTGTTTGTCTGCGAAGTACGTATGCACCGTATTCCTTGTTACGATTTTCGAACATCATGTCCGACCATTCGTTGGATATAAGATCTATTTGTGCCATTTTTCTTTTCCTTTCTTAAGTTAAAGTGTTACGCGCATAGACTTATTCCTTAACCCCAGCCTCTTCAAGAAGCTTGAGATCATCTGGAGTAATCTTGTCGATGACATACTTACCAACAGAACAAATCTGCATCTCATCCAGTGCATCGATAACGTTCAGGTAAGAAGCGTTGTCTGTAGCCTTGATGATGATTGTCATTGTCTGAATCTTATTTCCGTCGATTTCACCGGCTTTAATCTTACGAAGTTCATCATCATACATCTGTTGTGTGAACTTTGGATTCTGATGTCTCTTCTGATCCAGCTTAGCCTTTGCCAGCATTACCTGCTGTATTGGCTGGGTGTTATCTTCGGTTACGTGAGTGATTAAGACCTTGCGGATACCATCTTTACCCCATGTAGTTTTTTTCAGGCATGTAGGGTCATCATACTTAGGCATACCTTCGACATAATGTATCTGGTTGTCTGCTGTCACATAAATAGTGATGGTGTATGATGCTTTTGTAACAGACTTATCCTGGTCTTCCAAGTTCTTATCATTAGTCGGCATACTCAATTCCATTGTCTGTGGCTTTGCCAAAGAGGTACAGAGCATGAAGAATGTGATAAGAAGCATCATCATATCAACCATAGGTGTGAAGTCCACCCTGGTCTGTGACTTTTTCTGTCTGCTTTTTTTCTGTTTAGCCATTCTTAATCCTCCGATGTTTTGAGTGATGTAATAAGATAGTAACGGTTCTCGTTAATATCCTGCAACTCCGACATAATATTTCTAATCGTCTTATATGGTGTATCTGAATCTGCCTTCAGGGCAACTTTCAAGTCAGGATTAGCAGAACGTGCTGCCTTTACCCATTCTTGGAATTCAGAAAGACCACCATCTATACTATCCGTTGGGATACCCAGTTCCTTCAGTGCTTTAGCACGCTCTGACTCTTCCTTATTAAGATAATCTTTAAGAACGTTCAGAGGTGTACCAAACATTGGATCTGCTTTGAAGGCAGCGAGCTGTGCACCGTTCAAGTCGATATTGAAATTACCGGTCACTTCAAGAACTGCCTGCTCAAGGTATATCTGGTTATCCATGCTCATGAACACCTTGCCAGTCTTGTCGACAAGAATGTTGAGAACATCTTTCTCTGGCACCTTAATCTCAGACACTGATGACGGTGTTACCACCTTCACTGGTTCAGGCTTCACGAATGTTGATGTCAACATGAAGAAGCACAGAAGCAGTGTCATCACGTCCGACATAGGCGTCATGTCGATCCAGATGTCTTGTTTCTTAAGTTTTACTTTACCCATAGCGATAAATGTTTTAAAGGGTTAGAAGTAAAAATTAAGCTTCGTCGTGGTTTGCCTCGTAAGTCTGAGCAATTGTGTAACCTACCTCATCAAGAGCGTATGTAAGCTTATCGATACGGTTAGAGAAGAAGTTATAAGATATCACAGCGAGCCATGATGTCAAGATACCGAGAGCGGTATTGATGAGGGCCTCAGAGATACCGGTTGAAAGTGCAACAGAGTCACCACCACCACCAGATGCGAGGGCTGCGAATGACTTGATCATACCCGTTACAGTACCGAACAGAGCGGTAAGGGTACCCAGTGTTACGAGAGTAGCAAGCATAGGCATGTTCATCTGCAGAGTAGGCATCTCAAGCTGTACTGCCTCTTCGTGAGCCTGCTGAATCTTAGCAATCTTCTGAGCCTTCTTAAGGTTGCTGTCTTTTTCCATCTCCTCGTACATCTTCAATGATGCACCAACAACGTTTGCGATAGTACCGCTTTGCTTCTTGCAAAGATCCTGAGCCTTAGCGAAGTCATTCTGCTTGAGGGCTGCCTTGATTTCAACAACGAACTTTGTTGTAGCCATCTTACCGAATGCTGTGCGCTGTGCGAGCATACGCTCAATAGAAAGACAAAGCACAGTGAGAATCAAAGTAATCAGGACAGGCACAACGACACCACCTTTATAGATGGTACCGAGCATGTTACCATTAAGAACTTCTCCTTCTGGATCGCCACCTACGAAATTAGCTGGGTCACCGAGGACGAACTTGTAGATACATACTGCAATGACGAACATTGCGCAAATGATCCAAATTGCATTACGAACTCCCTGAAAACCTGCTGAGGCTTTCTTCTGAGCGGCTGGTTTTTTAACGTCTGCCATAATTTTTTGTTTAGTTAGATTAATGAATAATTAAAAATTTGATATAAATTGATATAATAAGTTTGTCTTACTTAAATGCACGATTAGGTTGCGATTTCGCAGCAAAGGTATTAAATTTTCTTGATATCGGATAGGAATTAAGAACTTTTAACATGAAAACCCTGTCTTTTGTAGCCTTTAACTGCCATTATAGGGCATACTATGTAATGTTTGTTTTATAATCATAACGCTATTTTGTATGTTTTATTACAAAAAAGTAGTAAAAAAGTTAGTTTTATATAAAAATTAAGGAGCCACGCGTGAGCGCGACTCCTTTTGATTGCAATCAGATTAATGTTATCTTTAGTGTAATTTTGCACAGCATTCCTTGATACGACGCATTGCCTCTACGATGTTTTCATCACTTGTTGCGTAACTCATGCGGAAGCACTCAGGATCTCCGAAAGCATCACCACCGACAGTTGCAACATGACCTACTTCCAACAGATACATAGCGAAGTCATTAGTATCTTTAATAACTCGTTCTCCGTCTGTTTTGCCGAGGTAGCTCTTGCATTTTGGGAAAACGTAGAAAGCTCCATCAGGTGAATTCACCTCCAAACCAGGAATCTCCTTAACGAGCCCCACGATAAGATTCTTGCGGCGTTCAAAAGCCTGACGCATTTCCTCTACACATGCCTGTGAAGCGGTGTATGCCTCTACTGCTGCTTTCTGCGATACAGAGCATGGACCAGAGGTGTACTGTCCCTGTAGCTTGTTACATCCTTTGATAATCCATTCAGGAGCTGCCATATATCCTATGCGCCATCCTGTCATTGCATATGCCTTTGAAACACCATTGATAATGATGCTTTGTTCCTTCATGCCAGGGAATTGAGCGATACTCTCATGTTTACCAACATAATTGATGTGCTCATATATCTCATCAGCAAGAACATATACCTCAGGATGCCTCTTTATTACTTCAGCCAATGCCTGCAATTCTGCTTTACTATATACAGAACCTGTTGGGTTGCTTGGTGAGCAAAGGATGAGCATACGGGTCTTTGGAGTAATGGCTGCTTCTAATTGAGCTGGAGTAATCTTGAAATTCTGGTCGAAACCAGCTGCGATGTGTACTGGTGTACCGCCTGCAAGGAGTACCATCTGTGGATATGAAACCCAGTATGGGGTGGGAATTATTACTTCTTCACCATCATCAACGAGAGCCATAACGGCATTACATACAGCCTGCTTTGCACCATTACTTACAAGAATCTCGCTGGTTTTGTAATCCAGGCCGTTTTCGTTCTTCAGTTTTGCAACGATAGCTTCGCGAAGGTCTGCATAACCTGGGACTGGAGAATAACGTGACCAGTTGTCGTCAATGGCTTTCTTTGCAGAGGTCTTGATGTGGTCTGGTGTGTTAAAGTCAGGTTCTCCGACACTGAGGTTAATGACATCAATTCCTGCAGCCTTCATTTCACTACTCTTTTGCGACATCGCAAGGGTAGCAGAAGGTGCTAATCTGTTTAATCTACTTGATAAATGCATTGTTTTTATATATTTTTGGTTAATTGTTCTATTCGGGTTATCATAAGGTCGTTGACCTTACGTATTTGTTTGAGTTCTCTGTATAATCTCAGACGTCCCAATCCTTTTTCTGCTATTATAGGATATTTGTTGAGATATGACAGGATGAAGCGGTCGCGGGTATTGCTGAGATCATCGACGATTGCTTCCAAATCAGCTATGATGCTATCAAGCTCTGGATCTGGTTTATACCTGATAGAGGCAATGATAGCATTGAAGAGATATTTCAGTTTATATTTCCTTGAGTACCTTCTGACACTATCGGTGAGGAGTGACAACTTTCTTACATCATCGAAGTAGTTCGGATCGTGAATGATAACCTCTTTTGAGGTGATATGTCTCTTGATGCGTAATCCAAGTACTCGTATGAAGAACATCCTGTAAGCATCCATATTGAATACTACGGAGTCTTTATTTGCTTTATATGTCACCCATGTTGCCAATGGCACCAAAACTGCTGGTGCAAGGCCCTTTCCGAAGGCTATGGACCATGATGCTTGTCTGGCCATGCGGAAACCTGTGTTGTCAAGGATGTAGAAGAGGATGAACACTATGACAGAGATGATGACAGGTACTCCCAAACCGCCTTTTCGTATGATGGCACCCAGTGATGCTCCGATGAAGAAGAACACTATTACCATGAATGATAAGGTGAACTTATTCACGAGTTCTATCCAGTCCTCACGAACCATCTTGAAATTTACTTCTGCTGCAAAACTGCGGAATTCTGTTTGCACATTAGCGTTGTTCACGCGACTCCTGAGCTGTTGCATGAGATTGAGCTGTTTCTCTGGAGACATCTTCTGATAGAGTGAGTCAACAGAGGCTTTTCCCTTTTCTTCGTATCTGATGGCAGCAATGCTGTCAGCCTTATTCACTTGTGGCGTATTGAATGCCATTGTGCGAAGTTCCCTACGAACCTCCTTGCCAACACTATCTTGGTATAACTTCAAGGAATCGATATGGTGTAACAGTTGTTTTATGCTTTGGGCTGTGGCTGATTGGGATATGCCGGAGGCCTCTGCGAGGTTGAATCCATTATCGAAATCCAGAACTATTTGTTTTTCAGAAAAACTCTCTCGACGGTAAGGAACGTTGGCATTACCTGCCAGTTCCTGTGACCGCATATTCTCAAACCACTCTCCATTGTATAGGGTGAGAAGCAGGTGTTGCTTTTCAGCAGTTGACTGCAATTTGCCGGAATCTGCAAGTATTATGGCAGCATCTTCAAAACTTTGTGTCATTCTGTATATCATGATGCCATAAAGCATTCCGGTTTCGAGGTCTTTCTTCTGTACGTACAGGTTGCAGTTTGGAATGCCGGAATAGAAGATTTCTTCAGGAATCTCCAGTTCTGGGCTCTTTTGCTTCATAGACAGAAGCAGTTGCCTCAGATTGACATTTGACTGTGGACCGATATCGTTTTGAAAAATGAAGGAAACAGTGGCGATGAGTACAACGAATACAATCAATCCTCTGAGACTCTTCAGCAGCGATATTCCAGCTGCTTTGATGGCTGTCAGTTCACTGCTTTCACCTAGGTTACCCATTGTGATGAGGGAGGAGAGAAGGACAGCAAGTGGCAAAGCCTGCGGTACAAGCATCAGTCCCATGTACCAGAAGAACTTGCCAAGTACTTCCAATGACAGTCCCTTACCGATCAGTTCATCGACATATCGCCACAGAAACTGCATCATCAGCACGAACAGACTAATGCAGAACGTGCCTATGAAGAGCAACAGAAACTGTCGCACCATGAATATGTCAAGTTTCTTTATGCCCCTCATTTATGCCTGTTGGCCCTCTGCTCACGGTATTTTGCTTTCTGTTTTGCAGAGCCGGAACCGTGAGCACCAGTGATGTATTTCTTCTTCTTTGCTTTGGTCTTTATCTTTTCTTCCCTTTTGGGTTTGTCACCTCCGCGTCCGAAGTTGATA
>JAFXZY010000010.1 GCA_017541025.1 Bacteroidaceae bacterium
AGAAGCAGCAGAGATGATCTTATCGTCAGCTGTCAGAGTCTTGTGGTTTACGTTGTAAACAATAGTAGGCAGATCGTTACCTGCAGGAGCAGAGATAACAACCTTCTTGGCACCAGCTACGAGGTGAGCAGATGCCTTCTCCTTAGAAGTATAGAAACCTGTGCACTCCAAAACAACGTCAACGTCGTTAGCAGCCCAAGGGCACTTTGTAGCATCAGCCTCTTTAGAGATCTTAATCTCCTTACCGTCAACGATGATAGAATCCTCTGTAGCCTCTACAGTGTGCTTACCCTCGCCGAACTTGCCAGCGAAACCACCCTGAGCAGTATCATACTTCAGAAGGTGAGCCAACATCTTGGGGCTTGTCAAATCGTTGATAGCAACTACTTCGTAACCCTCAGCTTCAAACATCTGACGGAATGCCAGACGACCAATACGGCCAAAACCGTTAATAGCAACTTTTGTCATTTTCAGTTAATTTTAAAATTGATTATAGTAAAACTAAATTCGCTTTTTATATTATCCACAGTTACAATAATGAGCAGACTTACATGCCACAATTACAAAGGCCAAAAGCATCAAAATAGATACGTAAATAACTCTTTTCATTACTTTTTCTTGAAATTTGGTGCAAAATTACAATTTTCTTTTTAATTTAGCACCCGAAAACCAATAAATTTTCAAGTATTATGTCATTTATTCAAGATTTCAAGGCCTTTGCACTTAAAGGCAACGTTGTGGACATGGCTGTCGGTGTTATCATCGGCGGTGCTTTTGGTAAAATTGTTACCAGTGTAGTTAACAACATTATCATGCCTCCCGTAGGATTTCTTACTGGCGGAGTAGATTTTACGGACCTGAAGGTTACACTAAAGGAAGCTGTTGTAGAAGGTGAGAATGTGGTGTCAGAGGCAGTGACGCTGAACTATGGTCAGTTCATTCAGGATGTTGTAGATTTCTTGATTATTGCATTCTGTATCTTCCTTATGATTAAGGGTATTGCCAAACTAACACGCAAGAAGGAGGAAGAAGCAGCAGCTGAACCCGCTCCAGAGCCAGAACCCAGTGCAGAAGAGAAGTTACTGACTGAAATCCGTGACTTGCTTAAGAAATAACGGGAACGATAATGGGAACGGGAACATTGACGATAATAAAGTTATCGTTGACGTTAACGTTAACGTTTAAAAAAGAATAGATGCTAAAGAATTTAACCATATCAGCCCTGTTGTTGTTTTCTGCAACAGCAGGGCTTGCTCAAGGCGAGAGCACACTATACAAAACCATTAAGGAGAATTATGAGACGAAGGCAGACTCGATGGTCAATGCCTTCATAGAATCGTTTATGATAAAGAACAAGGGCGTTTTTAACGACAAATACCAGCAATACGCCTTTAATGCTTATTGGACGCAGGCCCATGCAATGGACGTGATTGTCTTTTGCTATGAACGCCATAAGGATAACAATAGAGCTCTTGCCAACAAGTACAAGAACTATATGAGCCTCTGGTACAGCAATAAAGCCAACAATTATGCAGGAGCAAGCACCTCGGACGGCACATACAAAATGTTCGAGAATCCCTTTACCGATGACATGTGCTGGATTACCCTTACCCTTCTGCACATGTATGAGGCAACTAACATCACTAAATACTATACAGCTGCCAAAGGTGTCTTTGACAACTATATCATCAAACGTGCTAAGGAAGATGAAGAAACGGGCGGACTCTGGCTTCCCTGGAACACTGATGCTGGAAGCGGACCTAATGCTTGCACCCAATCGCCAGCGACTCTGATTGCTGCCAAACTCTATCAAAAAACCAATCAGGAGAAGTACCTTACCTATGCCAAGAAACTATATGCCTATACATCCAAAAAGATAGTAAAATCTGACGGGCGAGTAGAGGAACCACCCCTAACCTACACGCAGGGCACATTTGGCGAAGCTTGTCGTATTCTCTACCACGTTACCGATGAGACCAACGCCATCAAGAACCGGTATAAAAGTCTTGCCTATACCTATATCAACTATGCCTTTACCAGTGGACGTTGCACCAACGGGGCCAACATATTGCGTCATGAAGGAACTAGCGGTGACCAGAGTATTTTCAAGGCCATACTCATCCCATACGCAGTAAACTTTGTGCTGGATACGGACATGAGCACCACTAACCGCAAAGCGATTGCTGAATATATTCAGAAGAATACCAGAACATTGTATGGCAACCTGAACTGGGACCGCTACCCTATTGTCTTCTGCAATTTTGACTGGACAAAACCATGGACTGGAACAGATTCCGATGCATCTATGGGAGCCATGTGCAGCGGCACCTCGCTATTGGAGAACACTGCCCGTATGCAAAAGGCTATCATAGAGAACTACCGAGATTATCAGGATATAATAGAAGATATTCCGGCTGTTGATAAAACAGCTAACACCACTGGTATCTATAGCATAGACGGACGTTTGATTCGCACGCCTTGGCAGGGAACAAAGAATCTTCCCCAAGGAATATATATCGTAAACGGAAGAAAAGTCTTTTTGAAGTAACCTACGCAGATATTAAGGTCTTGTGGGTTTTTCCATTCCCATACCTTATTATATATATACCGCTGCGAACGCGGAGCCGGCTTAGCTGGTTGGCTTTGCATTCTGTTACCATTATGCCGTTGGTATCATATACCCGAACCAGCTGGGTATCCTCATAGATATTATGTGAGAAGCCGTCGGGATCGAGTGATGTAGAGAAACTGGCAGGGGCCGACCATTCGCTATTGCGATATTTGTCGGCAATGGCCTGAACCGTGAAGTTGTAAATTGTTTCAGGTTCCAAGTCTTCCATCTGGTAACTGAGCGCACTTATGCTGTCTGCCTGCAAAACCACCTCATCAAACACATCCGTAACCCTGATATTATAGAACTCAGCCCCTTCAACAGCGTCCCACATAAGAGTAGCTTCAGTATCTGTTACATCCACGGGCGTAAGTTCCATTGGCACCTCCAACGTTCCTAATGGATTGAATTTAAGCACAATAATCTTATCCTCGGTTTCCTCAATGTCATAGATAGGCTTACTCATGTATTGGCCTAAGAAAACAACACTGGCAGGGGTTGACTCGTTGGTCAGTTCGTGATTATCTGATGTGCCAGGATAAAGGTTGCCGTTCAAACTTGCTGTCCATTCAGCTGTGCTTTTAAAATTATTAGCACCTATCAGTGTATTATTAGCAGGAATAATAGTCATGCGCTGATGGGAAACATTCGAATTCAACCTGTTACCTGTCCAGGCACTCCTGTCGTAATCTACATGGGTTACCATCAAGCCATGCCCTTTTGTCTCGCAAAATATATCCCATCCGTAAGCCTGACGGTTTTCCAGCACATAGAACTCGTTGGGATTGGCTTTATTTACTATCTTATAACCGTGCCCGCCTTTGGCAAAACAGGGAATACGTATAGTGCAAGGTTCTTTCAGCTCCTCCAGCGCTTGCCATCGCACAAAATCGCGTTCATAGGCTGTATAATTAACCGGAGTGCGTCCGCTCCGTGCATATTGGCCATAGTCCATAAGGCTCCAGTAGTCCATTCCAAACGCCTTATAATTGTAGTCATAGAAGTCGGGCAGACCCAAAGCATGGCTCAACTCATGACAGAAAACGCCAATACCATCGGGTTTTGTTGCCGTGATAACCCCATCATCTGAAGCAGCTGTGGGACGTAACTCACAGGTAGAGCAACAACCTGCAAACGTAACGCCATCCACCTGATATTGTGCAGATCTCTCATTAGGCCAAATAGTATTAGGGTCGCCGTACTGGTTGGTATAATTCTGCCCCAATCCAGCAAAGAGGATAAAAGCCATATCCACCTTTCCGTCACCATTGTTATCCATCTGGCTCCAGTCGACATTTGTCTTATTAGCCTTCCGCATACTTTCCTTAACAAAAGTATTGTAATTTACATCCGTAGATGAACCGCTGTCTTGACCGTAATATGCATATTCTCTATCCAACGTAAGAGGGCCTATAACATCAAAGACCGGCAGGAACTGACCATTGCTCTGGTCTGAGAAATACTCCACTATGGCTCCAGAGCTCCCATGTCCCGTATAAGGAGATGAACCTGGGGAACCATTACAGTATTTGTCGTAATAATCGTGAACAGAAGCTGAATCGGGAGCAACCGTAAAAAATTTATCTTTGAACTGCACCAGCAGCACAGCCACATGAGGATGACCCGTTTGCGGTAGTAAAGCGTATTCTATGGTTCCCACTTGCCGTTTTACCCTTCTCATCCCAGAAGATTCGTGCAGCGAAATGTATGCATCGCGACTATAATCTGTAAGTACAAAGCCGCTATCTGTCAACTCCACAACCATCCCGTCATCTGTCAGGAAGAAAGACAGATGTTCGTCGCCAAAGCTGGTAACCATCAACTGGGTGCCATCGGTAAGCGTAGCCATAAACCTTATCCGCTCAACGGGAATCGCCCATGCCAATACTGCCATCAGCATACACAAGATGGAAGTAAGTATTTTCCTCTTTTCAAACATTACCTATTAATTATACGGCAAAATTACAACTTTTTTATTCAAATAGGCAAAAAAGGCGGCTCAAATTTGTCTGTTTCAGAAAAAAACTCTAATTTTGCACTCGCAAAAACAAAAAAGGGGGATTAGCTCAGCTGGCTAGAGCGCTTGCATGGCATGCAAGAGGTCATCGGTTCGATTCCGATATTCTCCACAAAGGGTTAAGAAAGGAAAGAGGTTTGTCTGAAAGGATGAATCTCTTTTTTTTAAAAAAGAAGTTAATGGCCTAAAGGCCTCGAAGTTAACGGGCTTTCTGCCCTCGAATTTAACGGCCTCGAGGCCTCAAAGAAATATTCGGAGCGTCAGCGATAACTTCGGAAGGCCAAAGGCCTGATAACTTCGGAGGGGCGAAAGCCCCGATAACTTCGGAGTGAAGCGATAACTTCTAACAAAAAAAAATATGAGCGAAAACATTAAAGACACATTGGCAGAAAATGCCTTTAGAGAACTGAAAGAGGGCGAAGAGTACATACCCTTGATGCCCAAGGAGACCAACCCTCGCGAGGTTAATGCCTGGTCTGTATGCTGGGGCATCCTCATGGCTATTATCTTCAGCGCAGCAGCAGCCTATCTGGGACTGAAAGTGGGTCAGGTTTTTGAGGCTGCCATCCCTATCACCATTATTGCCGTTGGCGTAAGCAGCGCCACCAAGCGTAAGAATGCTTTGGGCGAAAACGTAATGATTCAGAGTATAGGAGCCTGCTCTGGCGTAATTGTGGCTGGAGCCATCTTTACCCTACCCGCCCTGTACATCCTTCAAGCCAAGTATCCTGAGATGACCGTCAACTTCTTTGAAGTCTTTATGGCCAGTCTGCTGGGTGGTATCCTGGGTATTTTGTTCCTGATACCCTTCCGCAAGTACTTCGTCAAGGACATGCACGGCAAATATCCCTTCCCCGAGGCAACGGCCAGCACACAGGTATTGGTTAGCGGTTCCAAGGGAGGTGATCAGGCCAAGCCATTGCTTATTGCAGGTTTGCTGGGTGGTCTGTACGACTTTGTCGTTGCCACATTCGGCCTTTGGCACGAGAACTTTACCAGTCGTGCCCTATTGTGGGGCGATACTGTAGCCGAGAAAGCCAAGCTGGTATTTAAGTGCAACACTGGTGCTGCTGTTCTGGGTTTGGGATACATAGTCGGACTCAAATATGCCTTCATCATTTGCTGTGGTTCCGCCCTAGTTTGGTGGGTGATTGTGCCAGGCATAGCCTTCATTTTCCCCAATGTAGAGGTACAGGAAGGTGTTACGGCTGCTATGGCCTCTGCTGAGCAGATCTTCAAATATGCCAAGAGCATCGGTATCGGTGGTATTGCTATGGCAGGAATCATCGGTATTGTTAAGAGTCGCAAACTCATATCAGGCGCCGTTTCACTGGCAGCAAAAGAGATGGGAGGAAAGAAAGGGAACCAGGTTTCTGAGGAACGTACGCAAAAAGACCTGCCCATGGGCTTCATCTCCCTTGCCGCTTTTATAGCAATGTTTGCCGTTGCACAATTTTTCTACTGGGACGTAATGAATGGCGTAGCCAAGTTCGCCATCGTTGCCCTTCTGGTTACAGTCATTATCACCTTCCTATTTACCACCGTTGCAGCCAATGCCATTGCCATTGTGGGTACCAACCCCGTTAGCGGTATGACACTGATGACCCTCATCCTCGCCTCCGTAATTATGGTATCTGTAGGTCTGAGCGGTACAGAAGGAATGGTAGCTGCCCTTATTATGGGAGGTGTAGTATGTACGGCACTCAGTATGGCTGGAGGTTTTGTTACTGACCTGAAGATTGGCTACTGGCTGGGGTCAACACCTCGCAAGCAGGAAACTTGGAAGTTCCTTGGAACACTGGTTAGTGCAGCTACCGTAGCTGGTGTTATCATGATTCTGAACAAGACCTACGGCTTTACCAACGGACAACTGTCAGCCCCACAAGCCAATGCTATGGCAGCCGTTATTGAACCTCTGATGAGTGGTAGCGGAGCACCTTGGTTGCTCTACGGAATTGGAGCCGTTATAGCTCTGATTCTTAATGCTTTTGGCATCTCTGCCTTAGCATTTGCTTTAGGTATGTTCATTCCCCTGGAACTGAATCTCCCCTTAGTAGTAGGTGGTCTTGTCAACTGGTTTGTAACCACCCGCAGTCAGCAGAAAGAGGTGAACAATGCACGTGGCGAACGGGGTACCCTAATAGCCAGTGGATTCATAGCCGGCGGAGCTCTGATGGGAGTAGTCAGTGTAGCCCTTCGTTTTTGCGGTATAGAGTTCCAATATGATGAATGGTGGAACAACTCACTGAGCGAAATTCTGTCACTTGGTATGTATTGCGTCCTCATTGTTTATATGGTTAAGGCCAGCATGAAGGCAAAATATACATTATAAATAAAAAAAGTTGGCGGTTTTGCATCCCAATCCATATAATTGTTGTACATTTGCGCGCCGTTACGAGTTGACGGCATATTTCAAACCTATAAATAAAGTTTAATTAAAATTATGGCAACAAAAATTAGATTGCAGCGTCACGGTCGTAAAGGCTATGCCTTCTACAG
>JAFXZY010000043.1 GCA_017541025.1 Bacteroidaceae bacterium
GGACGGGATATCAACTTCCGTTTCCCGAATAGCGACAACGGTATGCACGACCTGAGTTTCACCCTGCGGAGTGGCGAACTGCTGGCCATTATGGGTGGTTCAGGAACGGGTAAGACCACCCTGCTCTCAATCCTGAACGGCAGTCTGGTGCCACAGGAGGGGACGCTGACCATCAACGGACACAGTATTACTGAACCAGCGACCAAGGATCTGATTGGCTTTGTGCCTCAGGATGACTTGTTGATCGAGGAACTGACGGTCTATGAGAACCTGTGGTTTACTGCCAAACTCTGTTTCGAGGGCATGCCCGACCAGGAGATTGACAAGCGTGTGATGAACACGTTGAAGGTACTCGGCCTCGATGCCGCCAAGGATCTGAAAGTGGGCTCCGCCATCAATAAGTTTATCTCCGGCGGTCAGCGCAAACGCCTCAATATCGCACTTGAACTGATTCGTGAACCGGCTGTTCTTTTCCTGGACGAGCCGACATCTGGTCTCTCATCTGCCGATACGGAGACGGTCATCAACTTGTTGAAGGAACAGACGCTTAAAGGCAAGTTGATTATTGTGAACATCCATCAGCCGTCGAGTGATGTGTATAAACTCTTCGACCGCCTGTGGTTGTTGGACAGGGGCGGTTATCCGGTGTTCGACGGTAATCCGATAGATGCTATTACTTATTTTAAGGACAAGGCCAACTATGCCGATGCAGAGACCAGTGCTTGTCCGACATGTGGTAACGTGAATCCGGAGATTGTCCTGAATATCATCGATGAGAAGGCCCTCAATAGCAGTGGTGAGGTGTCGGATGAAAGGAAGACAACCCCACAGGAATGGCACGAACTCTACCTGAATGGCAGACCAGAGTTTGGAGCACCTGCTGTCAGTGCCGTGCCGCCGTCAGACCAGAAGAAACCTGGTGCCTTGAAGCAGTTCATGATATTCCTTCACCGTAACATCAAGACCAAGATTACGAATGTCCAGTACCTTTGTATTGCCTTGTTGGAGGCACCTCTGCTGGCACTGATCTGTGCGCTCCTTACACGCTACGCACCTCCTGAAGGCTATAGTGTGATGGACAACAAGAATCTGGTCAGTTATTTCTTTATGGCTGTCATCGTGGCAACCTTTATCGGAATGAGCGGCAGCGCAGAGGAAATAATCAAAGACAAGGCTCTCTTGAAACGTGAGCGTTTCCTGCATCTGTCGTATAGCAGTTATATCTGGTCCAAGATAATCTACACGGCAGGGCTTTCCCTGATACAGACCCTATTGTTTATTGTGGTTGGTAACTGGATCATGGGACTTCACGGTCTCTTCTTCGTCTGGTGGCTCATCCTCTTTGTGACGGCCCTGCTGTCGAATCTGATAGGATTGTTGCTGTCGAAGAGTCTGAATTCCGTGGTGGCCATCTATATCAGTATACCGCTTCTGCTGATTCCACAAATATTGCTGTGCGGACTGGTGGTAGACTTCTCTGACCTGACGCCGAAGAGTAAGACGGGTAATGTGCCGGTGATTGGAGATATCATTCCCTCGCGCTGGGCCTACGAGGCGCTGGCTGTCACTTCCTTTACCGACAACCAGTATGAGGCGCCTTTCTTTGAGGTCGATAAGGAAAAATACGAAACCCAGTTCTATAACATGGTCTTCCTATATGAATTGCAGTCGCAGTTGGAGACCATGAGGGACGAGCAGAAACGTGGAAAGCCCATTGATCCAGAACACCTGCGTGTGATTCATACGAACCTGCCTGTGCTGACGACATTCTGTCAGATGGAACCCTATCAGGGAGATGACTCCTACGCTTCTCTTCAACAGTATATGAAGGATGCAGAAGATCTTCTCTTGAAGCGTGGTAATCGGGCCACCTTGAAGGTTGACGCGATGAAGTCGGCGATGGTTCGTGAAATGGGCAAGGATGCCTTCCTGCAACTGAAGCATGATAACTACAACATCCGGTTAGAGGATTTCGTGATTGGGGCAGATGAGGGTCGGATGCTTGATGTGGTTGACGGGACAATCGTTCCACGGGCAGGTCTGATCTTCCTGACACCTCAGAGTCGGGTAGGACGTGCGCCATTCTATAGCAGTGAGAAGATCATAGGATCATGGCATATCAAGACACTTTGGTTCAATATGGGGGTGATGTTGCTGATGTGTCTATTTGTGGCAATTATTTTATTTTCAAATTATAACTTCAAAATCAATTAACAAAATGAAAAAATTATCAGTATTTGCAATCGCTTTTGCAGCCGTGTTGTTTGCTGCATGCGGAGGTAACAAGAATGCACAGAACACCGAAAGTATAGATTCTGTGAAGTGTTTCGAACAGGAGCAGATTGAGGCCAGTATCAAGGTGCACTTTGACAGTATCGCTTCTGAGATTAGTAAATTGAAGCACTTCCCCTTCTTGCAGGAAGGTGCTGATGGTGCTCTGAAACTGACTAAGGAAGAGAAGCAGGTGAAGCCTACTTTCCTGCTGGATCCTGCTTTATCTGAGAACGCAACGACTCTGGCAGAGAAGTATCGTATCCTCAGTGCGCTTGATGTTGACAAGAGAGTTGCCAAACTCTATGAGATGCCGACAGAGGGTTATGAAAAGGCTATCAGCAAGTTGGCTGCCGACATCAGCGATCCTTCTTTCAAGGTTATTGACGAAAATGCCAGTGTATCAGAAACTTCTCAGGCTCTGTATGATGCCATGAACGAGAATGGCCGTATCAACTACTTCTGGCAGTTGGCTGCTGCTTCACTTGTTGAGCAACTTTATGTTGCCAACCAAAATATGGATAAGTTCCTAAGCATTTTCGATGACGAGTCTGCTTCAAACGTGTCCTTCCGTCTCGTAATCATCCTTGATGCTCTGAACCGTCTTTCTGAATATGATCCTGAGGTTAAGCCTGTGGCTGAGGCTCTGGCTCCCCTGGATGTTATCAACGCTATGACAGTTGATGAGATGAAGGCTCAGTTGTCCCAGGCCAAGGATGGGATTGAGGCTGCCCGTGCTGCCCTGATAAAGTAAGAGAAATCTGATAGGAATAAAATTAGCGCCCTAGGGCGCTAATTTTATTTTAACCACTTATCCAGCCATGCAAAATAAGTGCGCTGCCAGAGGATTCCGTTCTGGGGCTTTAGTACCCAGTGGTTCTCGTCGGGGAAGATGAGCAACTCGGCCTCAATACCTCGCATACGAGCAGCATTGAAGGCGCTCATGCCTTGCGTAGCGTTGATGCGGTAGTCCTTCTCGCCATGTATGCAGAGGATAGGTGTGTCCCACTTATCAACAAAGCGGTGGGGCGAGTTCTCGTAAGTGCGGCGGGCACGTTCCGTCTGGTCTTTGTTCCAGTAGGCATCGTCGTACTCCCAGTTCGAGAACCAATTCTCCTCGGTCTCGGTGTACATAGCCTCGAGGTTGAAAGCGCCGTCGTGGGCGATAAAACACTTGAAGCGCTTGTCGTGATGTCCGGCCAAGTAGTAAACGCTGAAACCGCCAAAGCTGGCACCTACGGCACCCATGTGGTCCTTATCGACGTAAGGCAGGTTCTCGGCAGCATCATCGATGGCAGAGAGGTAGTCATTCATACATTGGCCCGTCCAGTCGCCGGAGATTTCTTCGAGCCATTCCTGTCCAAAGCCTGGCACGCCTCTGCGGTTGGGAGCTATGACGACGTAGCCTTGCGAGGCCATAATCATGAAGTTCCAACGGTAGCTCCAGAACTGAGAAACAGCACTCTGAGGACCGCCTTCGCAGAAGAGCAGGGTGGGGTACTTCTTGTTGGGGTCGAAGTGCGGAGGCTGGATTACCCAGTAGAGCAGGTCCAAACCGTCGGTGGTCTTTACCCAACGCTGTTCGATACTGGGCTTGGCAAGCTGGTCGAGGATTTCCTTGTTGACTTCGGTAATCTGTGTTATCTGTAGCCCCCCTCCGTCTCCCCCCAAGGGGGGAGTGTCAAGACCGCCTGTCTCCTCCTCCTCGGGGGAGGTTGGGAGGGGGCTGACAGGTGTCACAACATAAAGGTCGGCAGGAGCTGTCATGCTATGACGTTCGGCAAGAATCTGCTTCTCATTCAGCATCTGCAGGGAACCGAAGTCGGCCCAGTCGCTGGTGAGTTGTTTAACTTCTCCCTTCAGGTTGGTCTGGTACATGTTCTCTGTAGCGTGCCAAACGCCTATATAATATAAGGTATAGGAATCGGGTGCCCAACAGAAGTCGTCAACGCTTGAGTCAAAACTCTCCGTGATGTAGGTCTTGGTGTTCTCCTTCAGGTCGTAGATGCAGAGGCGCTGACGGTCAGCCTCGTAGCCGTCACGCTTCATCGAGAGCCAAGCCACGTAGCGTCCGTCGGGAGAAAACTTCGGATTGAAGTCATAGCCTACGTTGTAATCCTTCACATCGTCGTGTTGGTTAATGTACTGGTTCTTCAGCGTCTTTGTGGGATTGCAGGTGTTATCAGGACTATCGACATAGCCTCCGTCAGGCACTACGTCGAACTCGCCACAATTCTTGCAAAGGTTCTTGGTCTTGTTCATGTCGCCGCTCTCCGCGTCATAAAGGAAGATATCGGAGTCGGTCGAGATGCTGTAATCGATACCTGTCAGGCAGCGGCAAGTGAAGGCGATGAACTTCGAGTCGGGACTCCAAGCCAGCTGTTCGATGCCACCGAAAGGTTCCATTGGACACTCGTAGGGATAGCCGTCGAGAATGTCGGTTAATTGAGAATTGAGAATTGAGAATTGAGCATTGACTTCTGCTACGAAGGGATGCTGGATGCTCTCCACATAATGGTCCCAATGGCGGTACATGAGATCGGTAATCACGCGGCCTGTTGCCTTGGGAAGGTCCTCGGGGTTCTTTTGGATGATTTCGTTGAAGTCAATGCTCTTGAGCATAATGACCTTCTTGCGATCGGGTGAGAAGAGGAAGCCCTCAACCTTTCCTTCTGTTTCTGATAACTGCTTTCGGTCTGTTCCCTCGAGGTTCATCTTCCAGATTTCCCCGCCGCGGAGGAAGGCAATGGTCTCGTTATCGAGCCATTGGGCATCAGTCTCGTTTTCTGCTACGGTGGTGAGTTGCTTCTGGTCTGAACCGTCGGCATTCATCATCCAGAGCACTTGGTGGCTCTTGTTTTCCTTCACGCTGTAGTAGCCCATCTGGAAAACGATGTGCTTTCCGTCGGGCGAAGCCTGATAGCCGCTAATACGACTCATGGCCCAAAGGGCTTCGGGCGTCATTAGGTCGCTCTCCAGCTGTACGGTTTGCTTCTGAATAATCACCTTTTCGTCCTCTTTCTGTGTGCTGCAAGCTGCGCATAACAGGGCAGCTGCCGCGATTGTTAACAAATTCTTTGTCATGGTTATTATTAGTTTGTGTAAGCCCTCCACCCTCGGGGGGAGGTTATGAGGGGGGCTTTTTATTTCTTTCGTGCAGCCTGCTGCTCGGCCTGCATCTTCTGCAAGGCTTCCAGTCGGGCAGCTAAGTTGCTTACCTTCTTGGGGTCGTTCTTGTGCTGCTCGCGGTATGCTTCCAGTTTGGCCAGCAATTTGGCATCATCGGTAGTCAAACGCAGATACCATGTGATAAGGATGGTAGCAATACTTGATACCACGAAGTAATAGCAGAGGCCGCTGCTGTAGTTGTTGAACACGAAGAAGAACATCACAGGCATGATATAGGTCATGTATCGCATCATCTTCATCTGCTGAGCCTGTTCGCTACTCATCTGGTTCTGCTGCATGCGCATACTGATCCATGTGCTGATAGCACCGACAACAAGGTAGATGACGCTGAAGAGACTCAGGTGGTCGCCAATAAGCCAAAGATCCTTGCCCCAGTTGATGACATCGTCGTATGCACTAAGGTCGTCTGCCCAGAGGAATCTCTCGCCGCGCAGTTCAATGGCGCTGGGGACGAAAGTGAAGAGGGCAAACCAGATAGGCATCTGAAGAAGCATAGGCAAGCAGCCGCCCATGGGACTTACGCCGTACTGGCTATAGAACTGCATGGTCTCCTGTTGTTTCTTCATGGCATCTTCCTGCTTGGGATATTTAGCGCTGATGGCATCAACCTGTGGCTTCAGTACGCGCATCTTAGCACTACTCAAATAACTCTTCTTGTTAGAGGGATAAACCAGCAGCTTAACAATAATGGTAAGCAGCAACAGGACAATACCCATGTTCATGCCAAAGCTGGAGAGCCAATGGAAGAGGGGCATGATAAGCCAGCGGTTGATATAACGGAAGATGAACCAGCCCAGATAAACGATGTCTTCCAATTCGGGGTTCTTATCGGTCTGGCTAAGTTTGTTGTGTGCCTTCAGGGTATGGAACTCGTTGGGGCCCAGATACATCTGCAGTTTGGTCGGCTGATTGCCCGAGGGGTCGAAGAAGGTCTTCATCTCAGCCTCGTAGGTCTTCAGGTAGCCATTCTTCTTTTCTGTTTCCTGCGTGCTGGACAGATGAGCATCCGTGAAGTCCTGAGGAGCAATAAGTACGGCGCTGAAGAACTGGTTCCTGAAAGCTACCCAGTTGAGTGCTTCCTCGGGATCTTCTGTTTCATCGCTGGTCTCGCTCAGTTTCTTTGTACCTTTATCCTTGCGCTTATAGGTGAGGCTGCTGTACCGGTTCTCGAAATCATAGCCTTTCTCCTGCTGTATGATGCGGTCAACCCAGTTGATATCCAACGTTTTTGTGTTGGGAGCAAAGAATCCGCTCAAGCCTTTAGCCTGCAACTGCATATTAACCATATAAGAGTTGGGCAGCAGTTGGTAGCTGATGCAAAGTTGCTTGCCGTCCTGCTCAGCAACCATGGTAACTGTGCTGTCTGTTTGTTCTGTGGGAGTAAAGAAGAGGTCGCTGCTGATGATATTCTCCTGTTTGCCAGCCAGCGAGAAAGTCATCTGGGCATCCTTGCGTGTCATGAGTGTGACATCGCCTTCGTGATTACGGCTCTTGTAACCAATAATTTCGGCATTCTGGATGGTACCGCCCAAGGTGCTGAGGGTAACCTTTACCTTATTGTTCTGGAGAACAATCTCCTGCTCCTGTCCCTGACGTTGTGAAAAGAAAAGGCTACTACTGTCAGCGGCCTGTTCGGCTTTTGCTTCTGCAGCTTTCTGCTGTTGCTCTATGGCTGCTTTTTCAGCATTCAGTCTTTCTACGGCGGCAATGCTATCCTTCTGTGCCATTAAACGGCGTTCTTCCTCGGATGGCTGGCTGTACCAACTAAAACCGATAACAACCAAAGCCATCAAAATGAATCCTGTAACTGTGTTTTTGTCCATATGTTATAATTGTTGAAAATTCGTAAAATAATTATTATTTGGCGTGCAAAAATACAAAAAAAATCTGAATCCTTATTTGTTTTGTCTCTAAAATAGCTATCTTTGCGCAAAATTAGAAAGAATGAGGTCATCAGTAATATTATTCTTGTTTTTTAGCATATTTACCTGTGCAAGTGCTCAGGAAGTGACAACCAAGAATGTTGAGACAAAGGTAGATACTTTTTCTATAATAAACAGTTACTTGCAGAAGTTACAGCAATTGGTCGAAAAACGCGATTCTGTAGGGCCGATAAACTCATATCCGGCGCCTAACGCATATTATTACCAGATTCTTTCTGCTCCAACGCTTTATTCTTCACCCCTTCATCAGATGATGAACAATACAGACTCCACTTATGCCGACAAGCAACTTCAGACCTTGTATTACATCAACCAGATTTTGGCAAAACTTTATGCCAGGAATCCTCAGCTTGTAGAGCAGACGGAGGAGAGTATCAAGAACCAGGGACAGTTCAGAGATGATATCAATGAGAAAATCAATGTAAAGGAAAAACTTTCTGAAAAGGTAGGCGAGGCCACTCTTTCTCCCACATTAGACAATAAGGTTCAGGTGATAACACGTAGGCCCAACTTCTGGAAATACAATGGAAGTACTTCTTTGCAGTTCTCCCAGAGTCATTTCTCTGCGAACTGGCACAAAGGTGGTGAGGATAACTTCGCCGGTAACTTTTATCTGACGTTAAATGCTAATTATAATAATCAGAGAAAGTTTAAATGGAATAACACTTTTGAATTGCAAATGGGAGCCCAAACAGCCCCAAGCGACAATAACCGGACTTTCCGTCCCACAGCAAATAAAATAAAATATACAACAAATATCGGCTATAAGGCTTATAAATCATTGGATTACTCTTTGTCGGTTGTCATGGAAACACAGCCTCTTCCAAATTACTATGCCAACACAGACAATCTTCAGTCAAAATTTTTCTCTCCTATGACATTGTCTGTAGGTCCGGGTTTGGCTTATAGTTTCCAATGGGGAAAGAAAAAGCGCTTTACCGGTAATTTGAATGTCGCATTTGTGGCTTACCACCTGAAATATGTGGGAAAGGATGAACTTGTTACAATACACGGACTTCCGGAAGGGAAACATGCCAGCCATACCTTCGGTCCTTCTGCCACGCTGAATACTACATACAAGATTTGCAACCAGGTTACGTGGACAAGTAGAATAGACTGGAGAAGCAATTATCATTACACCAGAATAGACTGGTATAACCAGGTTAATTTTACTGTAACTAAGCTGATTACTGCTATGTTGATTGTAAATCCTATTTTGGATGACAGTTCTCCCAAATATAGGAATGAAAACGGCAAATATATCATGCTCAACGAGAACCTGAGTATCGGCCTGAACTATAGTTTCTAACTCCCTTATATTATATAATAGGTATGCAAATTAAGTCGGCAGAATTTACGGTAAGTAGCGCGCGTATTGACCAGTGTCCAAACAGCAATCTGCCTGAATATGCTTTTATCGGTCGCAGTAACGTCGGCAAGTCGAGCCTGATAAACATGCTTACAGGTAAAGGAAAACTGGCAAAGACATCTGCTACGCCTGGAAAGACTATTCTTATCAACCATTTTGTTATTAATGGCGAATGGTATCTGGTTGACCTTCCCGGCTACGGATATGCTAAGAGGAGCAAGAAGGATACCGAGAAGTTCGAACACATGATTACCACCTACATCCTTGATCGGGAACAGATGACCAACCTGTTCTTGCTCATAGACGTTCGCCATGAACCTCAGCAGATAGATTTGGAGTTTATGGAGTGGTTGGGAGAGAATGGCGTTCCATTCAGCATAGTCTTTACTAAAGCTGATAAAGTAGCCAAGGCTAAACTTAAGGGAAATGTGATGCATTACCTAACTGAACTTAAGAAACAATGGGAGGAACTGCCTCCTTACTTTGTTACCAGTTCCGAGACTAAAACTGGTCGGGATGAAATCCTGAACTACATCGAGGAAATAAACAGAACGCTGGCACAATAAAAAACGGTACAATACCGCAATAAAAACGGTATAATATGGCAAAATTCGGTACAAAATAGCTTAGGATTATATAAGAAAATAGAGGGCGGCTTCACAGCTGCCCTCCATCTTTTAGGTATTAGTTTTGTTTAAGGTAAAAAGATTGTTTTCAGGATAACGATTGCAAATTTAGGCGTTTTGGTAACATCGTGCAAGAGTTTGCTACATGTTATATAACATATTTCGCCATTTTTTAACATTTTTGGCCGAAAAATAGGGTTTTTCTGTGAAAATCCACAATGTTTTGAACAGGCTTTTGCAGAATTTTGCCCATTTTAAGCCCTTCTATTGCAGCCGCATCCATAATTTCTTTTTTATAGATAAAGGCAATGCTTCCTACACAGTTAATATCCATCTCAGGATGCCCGTAGGCCTTTACATTTCTGATGAAAAACTGACGGAAAGCCCATATCAGCATGTCATGAATTTCAGGGTTTTCCCTATGCTCTTCCAGAAACGGTACCAGTGATGCCAGGAATCTGTTAGGCATAGGTTCTCTATATACCTTATTTATAATAATAGAGGGTGTGAGGTTGAATTTCTCGAAAAAACTATCCTGAAGCTTCTGGCTGAAGATTTTCTTCAGGATGTTACCCACTAAGGTTTTTCCCAGGAACGCACCGCTTCCCTCATCGCCTAAGATAAAGCCTAAAGGCGATGTGTTACATACAATTTCCTTCCCGTCATATAGGCAACTGTTAGAACCTGTTCCCAATATGCATGCTATTCCTGCCTGATTGCCGCATAAAGCACGAGCCGCTCCTAACAAATCGCTCTCAACTGCTATTTCTGCATCAGAGCCAAAAACACTTGTAAGTACTTCTGCTACGTTCTTTCTATACGGATCTATACATCCTGCACCATAGAAGAAAATCTGGTCTACCTTATATTCTTTGGGGAGTTGGGGTGCTAATAGGTTCTTTATAACATCGAAAATAGCATCTCGGGAGTCTCTGACAGGGTTGATGCCTAATGTCTCGACTTCCAGGATGCTATTCTCTGCTGTAGTAAGTATCCAGTCTGTTTTGGTTGAACCGCTATCTGCTATAAGAATGCAGTTTACCATAGTACTGGATTTTACTGCTGAGCAGGTGCTTCTGCAGGAGTCTCTGCAGGAGTCTCTGCAGGAGTCTCTGCTGAAGGCTGAACCATACCGGGAACATTATTGGGGTTGGTTGCAGCCTGTTCAATAGCGTTCTGCTGGAGAACAGACTCGTTGCTGGAACCATTGTCAAGGAAAGCAACGCTGATAACACTCAGCACAATCATTGCAGCTGCGAGGCCCCAAGTAGCCTTCTCGATAAAGTTTGTTGTTTTGGGAGCACCCAGAATTTGATTGTTGTTTGAATAGTCGGCTGCCAAACCACCACCTTTTGATTCCTGAATAAGTACAATAAGACACATCAGGACGGATGCCAAGACAACCAAAATTACGATTGAAGTGTACATGTTTAATTTATTATTTGTTTTTGTTATTTATTATCAATTTCTCCAAAAATCGAATTTGGTCTGCAAAGTAACGATTTTTTTTCGGATATTTCAAGGATAATTGCCGGATAATTTTGATTGCGTTCTCAAATTTACCTTGTTTGATGTAAATTCCGGCCAAAGTTTCAGTCAAAATCTCGTTATCTTCCTCTTTTTCCTCTTTTTCCTCTTTTTCTTCAGAAACTTCAGCAAAGGTATTATTATTCTCTTTCAGAACGATCCTTGTTGGCTCTTGATTCAGGAAATCTTCCACTACGCCGCCGCCATTCATGGGTACATCTGGCTGTTCTTCTTCTTGAGCTTCGTTCTGCAGCAGAAAACCTATGTAATCCTGAGTGGCATCTATGGGATAATGGCCATTCTGGATCTGCTCGTTGGGTTGGTGTTCCAGAAAGTCGGAAATGAGTAGGTTTGTCCTTTCTGACTTGTCTGCCTCGGTTTCTTCTGTATTGAATTTCCTGCGTTCTTCCTTTCTTTCATAGTTGGGTTCTTCTGTTAGGAAGAATACCGCTTGTCTGTCTGGTAACAGGGGGGCGCTGATACGGAGTTCCTCGTCAAATTGGGGCGAATGATGCTTGTATAGTGCTTGCAGCAACAGTATGCGGGCGGAGTGGAAATACGGATGTTCGTCTTTCATATTCCTCAGCATGGAAATGGTCTGCTGATCCGTATAGTTCGGCCTTCTGATGAAATCTATCAAATGTCTTGGCATATTGTTGTTTTTTGTTGAATTATTACCAATTAGCTACCGTAGCATTGAATATCTGATCTGTTATGTCCTTCGACATCTGTGTTACCAACTCTTCCTGAACGGCAGTCAGTTGCAGGTTGGCTTCATATTCTGTGGTGGCAGAGAACTGGCGTTCGAAGTCCTCATCGTGATTCTGGTTGTTCACGAATCTTACGTTTACCGTCATCTTTAGCTGAACCTGACTACTGTAGCCGTCGGCAGAGATACTTTTGTTGAACTGGTCAAAGGCTGTTATCTCTCCTGATAGTTGCAAGTCACCGTTTCTCTTCACCTGTTTTAGCTTAGTCTGACTTGCAAATATGTCGGTCAGCCTGTTTTGGAAAATAGACTGCATAGGTGTCCACACGTAAGCGCTACGGATAGGAAAGTTATCAATCTGTATGGTCTTTACCTTTGTATAGTCTATGTTGGAACCATTGAATTTATATTCTATTCTGCAAGTGCAGAGAAGAGTACATAAGCATCCTGCCAGCAGTAATCTCCACCATGTCTTATTCTTCAATTCCATAGGCTTTTAGTTTTCTGTAAAGGGTCCTGACGCTTATGCCTAACTCATCGGCAGCTTCTTTTCTTCTGTAATGGTTTCGTTGGAGCGATTTGATGATGTTACGCTTCTCCATATCGTTAATGTTCAGCGTGTCGTCTTCCAGCACCTCCTCTGCTGCCTGGAAATCCATCTCTGATGTCGAGATGGTCGGTTGCTGGATAGGTGTTTGGATGTTTGGAACTGTTGTGGCTGGCAAGTTTGAAGGCTCTCCGTTATTAATCTTCTGTTTTAGTTCCTCTACTTCGTTTCTCAGTTGTAAAACGGCATGAGCCAGCATTTTTATCTCCTTTTCGTAGTCGTGCTGCGATTCGGAACTTCTATTGCCTGTAATTGTGATTCCCATTTCGTTATCTGAGTTGGGAACAATACCGAATTTAGCTAAAACATCGGGTGTGATGCTGCGCTCTTCAGAAAGTACGCTCATCTGTTCCACCACGTTTCTTAGTTGACGGATGTTGCCAGGCCATTTGTATGATTTTACCACTTCCTCTGCCTCTGGTGTCAGGCGGATAGGCTCTCCCGTCTGGTACTTCTCGGCCATATCCAGAGAAAACTTTTTGAAGATAAGCACAGCATCTCCTTCCCTTTCTCTGAGAGGCGGCATACTGATGTTAACTCGACAAAGTCTGTAATAAAGGTCTTGCCTAAACTTACCTTCTCTGATAGCATCTGGAATGTTAATGTTGGTTGCTGCTATGATACGGGCAGTAGTCTTACGGATGGAGTTGCTTCCTACCCTTATATACTCGCCCGTCTCCAGTACACGTAACAGTCGGGCTTGAGTACTCAATGGTAACTCGCCTATTTCGTCCAGGAACAGAGTCCCTCCATCGGCTGCTCCGAAGTAGCCTTCGTGTTCGCTGATGGCATTGGTGAAGGCGCCCTTCTCGTGTCCGAAGAGTTCGCTGTCTATTGTGCCCTCGGGGATAGATCCGCAGTTGATGGCCAGATACTTTTTGTTTTTGCAAGGACTGAAATCATGAATGATACGTGGTATAATCTCCTTGCCCACACCATTTTCACCCTCAATGAGTACAGATAAGTCCGTGGGAGCAACCTGTATGGCAATCCTAAGGGCTGTGTTCAGCGCCTCATTCCTTCCAACAATGTTGTATTGGTTTTTCAGTTTCTGTAAGTCAATATTCAGTTTCTTCATATCAGATGTTCTCTTCTATTCAACCTGATTATTGCTGTTTTTGTCCTCTCGCTTATCGTGGAAGAGTTTAGGTAATGGATTCTCGCGTTCCTGATCGTATATCTTGCGGTTACGATACACATCTGTAGCAATGTACATGGCATGATTCAGGCTGGTTACCTCGGATTTGAATGGTGAGGTGATAATGAGGTCTGAACCTGCAAAGAAACGTATGCTGTATTCGTACACAAGTGCTCCAAAGGCATCTGTTGCCTTCTGCCTGTCGCTGGTGATTATGCCGTCAAAGAACATGTATCTCTCTTCCTCGAAGAACTCCTTTATAGGGTAAGGACCATATACATGCGTATGTTTTTCTTCGATTTCGATTGTTTGCTCCTCCCGTGGTGCCTCGTCGCAAAGGATGGCAATACGGGGATGCTGAAAGTCAAAGTCGCGTTCCAAAGTTTGGCGTAAAGTCTCTATTGTTCCGTTGTCCACCTTGTCCACCAGAGCCATGTGTACATCTTCATTAATGAGCATCTCCATACATTCGGCAGGGTAGGAGATAGGTTCTCTCCTGGGTGTTATCACCAAGCTGTCGATAAGTCCGGCTTTAAGGTCTTCCAGCGCTTTCTTCTCGCTTTCTTTACATTGCAGTAGCGATAGGCGACCATCCTGAACGTCTTTCGTGTTGGTTATGGTGATAAAGTTTGTTGTCAGGTTCATAACCTTGCGCTGTTGTATGGCTGTTTCCTTGTCACCGTAAATAATGGGGTGGTTTAACTCCAGTGATACAGGTTCCTCAAAAGCTGATAGTATCAGGTTATAGCCTGTTCTGTCTTTGGGACCGTCTGTTATTCCTATTTTATTTTTTTCCATAATTCTATTGTTTGTTCTTTTTTTCTTCCTCGACACCAATATCTAACAAAGAGTATTGTTCCTGAGGAAGTTGTAATGTATAGAGTGAGGCCTCAAGACGTCTGATGAGGTCACGCTTCTTTTTCTCGGGTGCATATACAAAGGCTTCTGCCACTACAACACGATTGGTTTCTGTATCTACTCTGCTGTGGCTCACAAAGGGACCTCCCATGCAGTCGTTCTTCATAATCCACAGTCCGCGTGCCTCCATAGCAAAGTTTTTGTGGACAACGATGGGTTTAACCATTGTACATAGTGTATCTGTCTGCATATACATGCCTTCTTTTTCTCCGGGCAGGTTCTTTTCCATGATGGAGTCACGTTTATGCAACATGTATTCCTTGTTGAAGGTTTCTGGGCCTTCATATTCGTAGCTATAGATACAGATATTCTCAAGGCCTGAAGCTGTATTGTTGCTGGTCCATAGGAAATGGTCGCCTTTTTTGTAGCTTTTTAGCTCGTCAGGCGCATATATGTGACACGAGAAGATAAGCCAAGCCAGATCGTCCGTGGCTTTTGAGTGTTTCTTTTCCAGCCTTTTAATCAGACGGTTCATTTCTGTGCGAGTCAAAAAGTCCACCACTTCCTGTCTGTGCTCAATGCAGAACTCTCTCAGGCTCTCCAGATTAGGTGTGTTTATGGTTAGCACAATTTGTTCGGTAGCATATTTATCACGAGCAAAGCGCATACGGGTCTGGCTGTATTGGGTTTTATCAATATTTACCAGTATGATGTTGCGGAAGAGCTGCATCAAATGGTCGTAGTGCTTGGGGTCGGTATGTGAAATGCGGAACGATCGCTCGCTTTGAGGCAGTCCTGGCACGTCTGTGTCAAGAATATCAAATAAGGCTCTCCCGGCAGGAGCTTCCCAAATCTCATCTTCCAGAACTACCAGCACCTCGTAAGGACGGCCGCTGGCTACGGGCAATACCATATTCTTCGTGCAACTGGTAAGTGTGCTGCACACCAGTATCACCAGAATGTAAAACTTGTTTTTCTTCATACCTCAGTTGTTTTCTTGTTATGGAGTAATCCGCATGCAGCGTAGATATCTTGTCCCCGGCTGGCCCGAATAGTGGTAGTTACACCATGTTGAGTCAGGTAGTCGCGCAGCCATATCATGGTGTCCTCGGATGCACCTTTGTAAGGCGTGTTTGGAATCTGATGGAATCTGATCAGGTTCACGCGGCATTCCAGAGGTGCAAGTAGTTTTATAAGTTCTTTTGCATGGCGTGGCGAATCGTTCAGTCCACCGAAGACAATGTACTCAAAGCTCAGACGACGCTGATGTGTCCAGTCGAAATCCTTTAGCAGATCGATGAAATCCCGCAGGCTGTAAGCCTTTTCGGCGGGCATCATCTCCAGTCTTTCTTCTGGGAAGGGATTATGCAGGCTGACTGCCAAATGGCAGTCGCTTTTCTCCAAAAAATGAATTAACCCTTTTTGTACACCCACAGTTGATACTGTGATGCGTTTGGGACTCCAGGCATAACCATAGTCCACCGTCAACAGTTGGGTCGCTTTTAGCACAGCGTTGATGTTGTCCATCGGCTCACCCTGTCCCATGAATACCACGTTAGTTAACGTGTCCCGTTCTGGCAATGAGTATATTTGGTTCAGGATCTCTGTTGTTGACAGATTGCCCTGAAAACCCTGCCGACCTGTCATGCAGAAACGGCATCCCATGCGGCATCCCACCTGACTGCTTACGCATAGGGTTGCTCTTTCTCCGTCGGGAATGTAAACAGATTCTACCAGTTGCCCGTCCAGAGTGGGGAAGAGGTACTTCTTGGTGCCGTCTATACTACACTGGCAGTCGGTATATGCAGCACAGCCAATGGTAAAACGTTCTTTCAGCGCCTCGCGGTTCTTTAGCGAGATGTTTGTCATCTCGTCTATCGTGGCTACATGCTGCACATAAACCCATCGTGCCACCTGTTTGGCGGCAAAAGCAGGAAGCCCTGTTTCTGTAACAGCAGCTTTTAGCTCTTCAAGATTCATCCCTAAAAGACTCTTTTTTTCCATGTGCTTGCATTACGGAGTGCAAATATACATTATTTTATTAGAAAAATTGTGCTCCAAGGGGGATAAAGTTGTAAATTAAGCATTATTTACACTCTTCATACGTTATATCAAAAAAAAGTTTTATATCTTTGCCACAAAACAAACGAAATAGTTTATGCGATGAAACTTAAAAAATTCTTTTCTTTAACATTCGCAGCCTTTGCTGTCAGTGTTTCTGTATGGGCTCAAAGCATAAGCCCAAGTACGAAGTATCATTTCCAGGAAGGAACCATAGTTATTGATACCCCCCAGCGTCCTGTCGGTCAGCAGCATGTGTTAGGTCTGACTGCTCCAAAATTATCTACCGTCCGTGTTGCTTTCGTGGGTTTGGGTATGCGAGGCCCAGGTGCTGTTCAGCGTTTTACCTATATTCCTGGTGTACAGATTGTTGCCCTCTGCGATTATGAGGAGGAGCGTGCAGAAAAGTGCCAGAATTATCTTCGTAAGGCTGGTCTTCCCCCAGCTACTATCTATAGTGGTGAAAAAGGGTATGAGGAAGTCTGCAAGCGTTCTGACGTAGATCTTGTTTATATAGCTACAGACTGGGATCATCACTTCCCCGTTGCCAAGTGTGCTTTGCAGAATGGTAAGCATACGGCCATTGAAGTGCCCTGCGCGATGAATCTGGAACAGTGTTGGGAGCTTATCAATCTTTCCGAGCAGACTCGCAAGCATTGTATGATTCTTGAGAATTGCTGCTACGACTGGTACGAAATGAATGCCCTGAATATGGCGCAGCATGGTGTGTTTGGCGAGATTGTTAGTGCTGAGGGTGCTTACATTCACAACCTTGATCCTTTCTGGGATGCTTATTGGAAAAATCCCGACGGATCAGACCCTGATAAATTGGGCTGGCGTATGAAGTATAATATGGAGAATCGTGGTGACCTTTATGCTACTCACGGCCTTGGTCCCGTGGCTCAGGCTTTGGATATTCACAGAGGCGATCGCTTTAAGACGCTGGTGGCTATGGACACCAAGAGTGCTCATGGAAAAGAGTATGTGAAGGCAAAGACTGGTAAGGAGCCTGCCAACTTCCGTAATGGCGACCAGACTACCACTCTGATGCGTACCGAGAATGGCAAGATGGTGATGATTCAGCACAATGTTATGACCTATCAGCCCTACAACCGTTTGTATAAACTGATTGGTGTTAACGGTTATGCAACCAAGTATCCCGAGGCACGTTTTGCCCTGGATGGCGGAGCAGTAAAGGAATCTGGTATTCCACAGGTGGATAAGCTTGATACTCATAACTTTATGAGTGCCGACCAGCAGAAGGCTTTGGTAGAAAAATACCAGCATCCCATCCTTAAGAAGTACGGCGAGATGGCTAAGCAGGTAGGTGGTCACGGAGGTATGGACTTCATCATGGATGCCCGTATGGTTTACTGTCTGCAGAACGGTCTGCCCCTTGATATGGATGTGTATGATTTAGCAGAGTGGTGCTGTCTGGCAGAACTTGGCACCATCAGTATGGATCATAACTGTGCCGCAGTAGAATTCCCAGATTTCACTCGAGGTTACTGGAATACCCAAAAGGGTTTCCGCCATGCTTACGCAGCTCCTGCTGATGAAGCTGCCGCCGAGGCACTTGCCAAGGCCAGCACGGAGGCTCAGAAAGAACTTGCCGCCAAGAAGAAACTATGGGAGAAGTACGACAAAGACAAAGAAAAAGCTAAGGCGAAAGCCAAGAAATAAATTTACATCATTTTACCTGTTATTAATAACCCCTCCCCTGGTGGGAGGGGCTTTTGTATGGAAGAAAAAAACGAATTACGGAATTATATCCGAGAGCAGAAATCCCTCTTTACATTTGAACAACTGACAGCTATGTCCGAGGCTGCTGTCGGTGGTATTGTTTCTGGCGGTCAGTGGAGTGTGGCAAACACAATCCTTCTTTATTACCCTTTGGCAGACGAAGTGGATGTTCGTCCTCTAATCCAAATGGCCTTTCAATCCGGACGTCGCGTTTTATTGCCTGTTGTGGATGGCAAAGAGTTGATGCTGCGCCTTTACGAGGGCGAAGAATCCTTACGCGCGGGAACATATAATATTATGGAGCCTGTAGGACCGCTCTTTTCACCAGAAGAGTATAGCCAGATAGAACTTGCTATCGTTCCAGGTATGGCTTTCGACGCAATGGGTCATCGGTTGGGTAGGGGTAAGGGCTATTACGACCGTTTGCTTCCTTTGCTTACGGCTGCTTATAAAATAGGAATATGCTATCCTTTTCAGTTTGTTTCAGATGTCCCCTCAGAAGATCATGATGTACGCATGAACGAAGTTGTTTGTGGCTAAAAGCCTTGATATAAATCATTTTTCTTGCACATTTTTCTTTCTTGTGTGCATTTTTTCTTTAAAAATTTGCACACATCATAAACTTGTGTTACCTTTGCGGCCGAAATTTAAGTTTAACCAAAGGTAGAAAGAATGAAGAAACTACTTATTACGACATTTTCAATGTGTCTCTCAGCTTCTGTTTTGGCAGGTGGCCTGAACACGAATTCTAATCAGAACGCATCTTTTGAACGTCAGATGTCTCAGAACGGTATTATCGACCTTGCCGGTCTCTATGCCAACCCTGCAGGAACTGCTTTCCTTGCTAACGGTTGGCATATTTCGTATTCCCACATGAGCGTTTGGCAACAGCGCAATATCACCACTACATTCCCATTATTTAAGTTGAATGCTGCTACTCCAGGTTCAGACACTCATAAATATAAGGGAACAGCCAAAGCTCCTGTAGTGCCATCTCTGTCCGTTTCCTACAATCGCGACAAATGGAGTTTCAGTGCACATATTGCCGTAACAGGCGGTGGTGGTAAGTGCAATTTCCCTAATGGCCTGGGTAGTTTCGAATCATTGGTAAGCGGAACCATTGCCGAGAGTATAATCGGTAATATTGCTACCCAGTATGTTCAGCAGGCAATTCCTGCCATGATAGCTCAGGGTATGACATTAGAGCAGGCACAGGCTGCTGTAGTAGGGCCTGCCACAGCCTATGCCGTGGGCCAGTTCAGTGGTAATACTAACCAGTACTTCAAGTATTATTCTGTTAACTCCCAGATGGAAGGTCACTCTTATGTTATCGGTGCCCAGTTCGGAGCTACCTATAAGATTCTTCCCAATCTGTCTGCATTCGGTGGCATTCGTGTAGTTTACGGTACTAATGGCTATGATGGTTATATTAAGGATATCAGTTACGAGACTGCTGCAGGTCCTGGCACATATCCCGCCATCGAACTCGATTGTAGCCAGAAGGGGTGGGGTGTTACTCCTGTCATCGGTGTTGACTGGAAGGTTAATGATTATCTGAATTTGGCAGCCAAGTACGAGATTCCTACAAAGATGGTTTACAAGAACAGCAGTACACTTAGTCTCGCAGCTGCCGCCAACGATAATCTTGCCAAATACAGAGACGGTTATAAGGTTCGTGAAGACCTTCCTGGCATCCTGTCTTTGGGTGCTATGGCATCTCCTCTTAAGAATCTGCGTTTTATGGCTGGTTGGAATATGTATTTCGACAAGGCTGTTAAGAAAGGTGTGATAGCCACTGACGGAACAGAGGTTATTTACAAGGCTGGCGATTCTGATATCGACAAGAATACGTGGGAAATCAATGCAGGTGTCGAGTATGACCTTTGCAAATATCTTACCGTTTCCGGTTCATGGCAGCGTACAGCTTATGGTATATCGGAAACAGGTATGAGCGACCTTAGTTTCAATCTTACCAACAATATGATAGCCTTCGGTGTTCGTGTTAAGCCTACGCAGCATCTTAGCTTCGATCTTGGCTTCATGCATACCATTTATTGCGACCGTACCGTTGTTACTCCCACGGCATTGGGTAACAAGACAGATGTTTACAACCGTAAAAATGATGTTTTAGGTGTTGGTGTTACATATGAATTCTAAATCATACATTATTTTTTGTTTATTCGCCGTGCTTGCATTACTTCCAATGCAAGCCGGCGATTTACATTCTGTTCCCTATGACAGCCAGTTTATGCAAGGAACGCTTGAAAGGCGTATCAGCCAGAATATGCAGCGTTTGTGCGAAGAGAAGTATCAGCCCGATCACGTATTCCTTACGATGGAGCAAAGCGGCGGGTGGCCTGGTGACACAGAGGGACGAACCATTTTGGCATTAACACTTGATGCCCAGGCATTACATACAACTTCCGATAATCTGCAGGAAATCCTGCACAGACTGCCCTCGCACCTCAACGAACGCGGATACATGGGTCCTGTGTATCCGAATTTTATTCACGAGCAACAACTCTCGGGTAACGGGTGGATGCTGCGTGGATTGTGCGAGTACTACGAATGGAAGGGCGATACGGCCATACTCGATATCATCCGACGCTTAGCACGTCAACTGTTCTTGCCGTGGCGCGGACAATTCTGTACTTATCCCATTCAGGCTGCCGAACGTCAGCAGAACGTTGGAGGGGCATCCGGTCATACTGTCGGACAAGTCGGACATTGGCAACTGTCGAGCGACGTAGGTTGCCTCTTTATCGGTATGGATGGATTGATACATGCATATGCTGTGACTCATGACGAGGAACTGCGTCCTGTCATAGACGAACTCATTGATGTCTTTTTACGCATTGACCTCTTATCCATAAAGGCACAGACCCATGCCACACTTACGGCTCTGCGCGGACTCTTGCGCTATGCCACTCTAACAGGCGACAGACGCTATATTTCCGAAGTTGCCAGTCGTTTCCTCCTATATACACAATATGGTATGACGGAGAATTTTGCCAACTACAACTGGTTCTGCCGTTACGATACATGGACCGAACCATGTGCCATCGTTGACAGTTACCTTCTTGCTGTCCAGCTATGGCAGCAAACGCGTGATGCGGCCTATCTCCAATGGGCAGAGCAGATATACTTTAATGCTTTGTGCCACGGACAGCGTCATAATGGCGGTTTCGGTTGCGATAATTGTCCGGGGAAGGGTAGCGGCACACCTTATCTGAAGGTTAGCGCACCCGAGGCTCACTGGTGTTGTACCATGCGAGGTGCCGAGGGACTTTCCAATGCAGCCCGTTACAGTATGTTCCAACATGCCGACACTCTGTTTTTTCCTTTCTATCGCCCTGCTGCTTTTAAGGCAAGTATCCGTAAACAGCAAGTCGGGATAACCGAACAAACGCAGTATCCCTTTGATGGCTGTGTCAGTTTTTCCATTGCTGTTCAGAGACCACTTCGTTTTACCCTCTGCTTACCATGTTACGAATGGATGGAAGATATCCGTGTACAAGTAAATGGTAAAAATGTATCTGCAGAGAAATGTCAGGGGTTTCTCGTACTTCGTCGTAAGTTCCGTATGACTGACAAAGTGACGGTGCAATTCCAACTTTCCAATCGCAAACTGCCGATACTTAATCCCCAAAACGCCCTGCCCGGCTATACACATCGCATTCAGCATGGTCCCCTTTTGATGGGAAAGCCTGAGGGCAGCGATGCTCTTGTACCTATATGGCACATGATGAATGCTTCGGTGTGGGATTCCTCCTCATCAGGCTTCCAAATTCTCTTTCCAGATGGTGATTGAGTCTTGAACATATTTTCCCCATCTTCTTGGCTATGATCAAAACTTTTTTCAGATAGGGTTTATGAGTCATTCCGATAGGATTAACGAGTCATCGAGATAATCCTTTAGGGGGGTAAGGGATTATCTGAACGAGTCGTGGAGATAAGGGGAATGACTCATGGAGATTATCTGAATGAAGCAAAGGTGAGAGGGCCACATTTTTCAACCTGATTACATGCAAAAAACAAGTTAAATAAAAAATTATTTAAGTTAATTTCTGGTAAGAATTAACTCGATGCCCCGTAACTCCGTTTTTAGCAAGATAAACACTCTTTTTCTTTGAGCATATTGGGAAAATCGTTAATTTTGAGACTGTCGTCTCTAAAATACTCATGCTTGGAAGAAAAAATATCTGAAATAATTTTGTTCTTCTCTCACTTAATCGTATTTTTGCAACGTGAAGCCTCTTCATTAAGGCTTAAAGCCTTAGATTCTTAACTTTTTTAAACCACTTAAACTGGTTAAGATTAAGGTACGAAGTCTGGTTAACGTTGACGTTAGAAAAGAGGCAAGCTGGCAGCGGCCAGCACACAACTTATTGGTAAATAAACGAAGCGTTATGCTCGTCTTGCGAGTTGAAACCTGAGAAATTTCAAAGTAAGGCAAGAGAACATGATGGCTTCCATGCGTAAGCGTGGATGTCATTCATTTCTTCCTTAC
>JAFXZY010000044.1 GCA_017541025.1 Bacteroidaceae bacterium
TGCAGAAACGGAATTTGAGAAGTATCGCATTGTGCAAGACCGCCTGTTTCAGAGTGATTTTGACAAATATCTTGGTGAATTGCCATTAATAGATGACTGACCTTAAATTCTTTTTGCAGCTTATTTGTGATAATTTTCTAAGTTAATTCCGAGCAAAAAGTAGCTTAAATAAAAAATTTTTAAGTTGATTATTCCTTCTCCTGAATAAATCCTATTTTGCGTCTATTATTTGCAGTAGGTTCTGGTTTGCCTTTTTGCCAGCCAATGGTTGAGCAGGGCAAAGAAGGTGAGGCAGAAGAGGGTGGAGAGGATGAGGGCGACGGTGTCGGACTGAATGATTGTTGTACGGAATGATTGCCATATCTTCAGACCGAAGAAATAGACAAACACAGCGATGCCCAATACTGACACAGTGACGATGGTGGCGATGGCAATGATTTGCTCGCGGCGGTCAGCCTCTACCTGCTCGCGACGGATGCGCTGCATGGTTGTGTAGGCGAAGTTGGTGGGCAGGCGTTTCGGCTCGATAGGAGTGAGGGCCTGACGGAGGGCTTTGGGGCAAGTTGACAGTTGTTTATCTTCGGTTTTCATTTTTCATCAGTAAGTAAAGTTTGCGACGGATGCGATGGAGGCGTGTGGCAATGGTGCCGGCCTCCAGGTCGAGGATGTAAGCGATGTCGGCCAGCGACCGCTCATCGTAATAAAAGAGGTTTATGAGCATCTGCTCGTCGGGCTTCAGTTGGGTGATGGCTTGGCGGAGGTCGCCGATGCGCCCATCGTCCTCGAGGGCGTTATCGACCTCCGTATCAGAGATTTGCGGCTGGTCATCGATACTGATGTACTGCATGCGTTGCTTACGCAGCCACGAGATGGTGGTGGTATAGGCGATGCGACAAATCCACGTGCCGAACGAGGAACGGCCGCCAAAGGTTTCCAGACGGTTGAATGCACGGACGAAGGCATCCTGCGTCAGTTCCTCGGCATCCTGCTGCTGTGGCACCAGTCGTGACACCAGCGCGAAAGCCTCCGGGCCGTACCGCTCCAGGAAATAGCCGAACTCCTCGGCGTGTCCGTCGAGGATTCGGGCTATCAGATGTTGCTCGTCCGTTTGCTGCATCAGAATTGGGATTCGTCTTTCTTCTTATCCTCTGACTCTTCAGCCCTGCGTTCTGTATAGTAGGATATCAGCAGACCTATGCCGCCAAAGAAGCTGACGCAAGAAACATAGATGATACCGCCTATATGATGGAGGAAATCCCAATCAGAAAGGGTCTCGAGACTTCCACTGGCTGTCATAAGGTTGAGGAAGAAGCCGACAAAGAAACCTAAGCCCACACCCATCAGGAGCCATCCAACGCGCAAGGCAGTAAACTTATTGCCGCTGCTGTAGAGTCTGATACCTTTGAAATCGACGTTAGACAATTCGGTGATTTTGCTGATAAGCATCAGCCGTTCACGCTTGTGTACGAACAATTCAACAACTTTGTAGATGCAGCCAAATACGATGGCGCAGTTCAGGGGAATCATAATCCAATCCATAGTCTTTTTGAATTTTGAATTTATAACTGTTTTTTGTTGTCTCTATCTGTTAGACGCAAGTTTCCTGTGTGACATTACAACGGGCCTGAAACTTTTTCCGGTTTACAGGGTTTTTCTTGCTTTTTCTTGAATAACTGTATGCAAAGTTAATCATTTATTACATGAATGCGTGCAAAAGTTTGAGAAATATTCGTACCTTTGTCCCCAAACAAAACAATAAAAGGATATGAAAAGGACTATTTTATGTACCCTACTCTTAGGAGTTCAATTCTCAATGTTCAATTCTCGATGTTCAATGGTGCACGCCCAGGCCAATATCACACCTGAGGTACTCAAGCAGTTAGAAGGAAGCTACACTGGAACGCCTGCCGAGAAGGCTATGCGCAATGCCATCAGCAATGTGGGCATCGCAAAGATGGCCATCAATCAGGAGAATGCCGGAGCCAAGGATAAGAACTTCAGTATCGAGGTAAAGAATACAGGTATCACGGACCAGAAGAGCAGCGGCCGTTGCTGGCTCTTTACAGGACTGAATGTGCTGCGTGGCCGTGCCATGAAGAAGCTGGACACCAAGAACTTTGTCCTGAGCCAATGCTACCTTTTCTTCTACGACCAGTTAGAGAAGAGCAACTTGTTCCTGCAAGGTATCATAGATACACGCAAACAGCCCATCGACAGCGAGATGGTACGCTGGCTCTTCCAGCATCCGCTCTCCGACGGCGGCACTTATACGGGTGTTGCCGATTTGGCTACAAAGTACGGCGTTATCCCTGCCGACATTATGCCCGAAACATACGTCAGCAACAGCACCAGCGAGTTCTGCGGCCATCTGAAAAGAAAGCTCCGCGAGTTCGGCATCATCCTGCGTGAGAAAAGCGAGGCTGGCATGAGCGAGAAGCAACTGGAGGTCCTGAAGGTGGAACAACTGGGTACCGTTTACCGAATGCTCGTAATGGCTTATGGCGTACCTCCCACACAGTTTACCTGGAAGGATAAAACCTATACACCTCAGGAGTTCTTCAGAACTTACTGTATCAGCGATGGTGAGGATCTGAACAATGATTACGTGATGCTGATGAACGACCCCAGCCGTCCATACAATAAGGTATATGAAATCGACTACGACCGCCATGTTTACGACGGACACAACTGGCTCTATGTAAACCTGCCCATCGAGGAGCTGGAGAGCATTGCCATCGCCTCATTGAAGGATAGCTGCCAAATGTATTTCAGTTGCGACGTTGGCAAGTTCCTGGACCGTAACGTAGGCATTGCCGACATCAACAACTTCGACTACGGAAGCCTTCTGGGCACCACCTTCGGTATGAACAAGAAGCAGCGCATCGAGACCTTCGACAGCGGTAGCACACATGCTATGACACTGATGGCTGTAGATCTGGACAACGCTGGTAAGGCCAAGAAATGGAAGGTAGAGAACAGCTGGGGTGCCGACAGCGGGCTGAACGGCTACATCATTATGACCGACGAATGGTTCCGCGAATATATGTTCCGCGTAGTGGTAAATCGCAAATACTGTCCTGCCTCTGTTCTGGAACTCATGAAGCAAAAGCCTACCAGACTTCCCGCCTGGGATCCGATGTTTATGCCAGAAGAATAAGGCCCCTCTTCAACCCCTAACCCCTCTTCCCCCAAATGGGAAGTGGGGAATTATAACTAAACTGCCCAAGCCCCTGCTAGCAGTTCCCTCCCATTTGGGGGAGGGTTAGGGAGAGAGGCCCTCAACTTTCAACTATCAACTTTCAACTAAAAAAAAGTGGAAACAACAAGACAAAATAAAATTGCCCGACTCATTCAGAAGGAGTTGAGCGATATCTTCCAGAAACAGACCAGCTCCATGCGTGGTGTGCTGGTTAGTGTAAGCGCTTGCCGCATAAGTCCCGACCTTAGCATCTGTCGTGCTTACCTGAGTGTATTCCCCAGCGAACGTGCCGAGGAGATTGTGCAGAACATCAATAACAACCAGAAGCAGGTTCGCTACGAACTGGGCACACGTGTGGGAAAGCAACTGCGTATCATTCCCGAACTGAAGTTCTTTATCGACGACTCGCTGGATTACGTTGATCATATCGACGAATTGCTGAAAAAGTGAATTTCCCATTCTTCATAGCAAGGAGGTATATCTTCAGTAAGAAGAGCCACAATGCCATTAACATCATCAGCGGCATCTCTGTGGTAGGTGTGGCCGTTGCCACTATGGCACTCGTTTGCACGCTGAGTGTCTTTAACGGCTTTCACGACCTTGTGGCCAGCCTCTTTACGGCTTTCGACCCCCAGTTGCGCATCACGCTGACCGAAGGAAACGCCATCCAGGCTAACGACACTCGCCTGCAGCAACTGCAGAAGTTGCCCAGCGTAGCCGTCTATACCCCCGTTATGGAGGGGCAGGCTATGGTAGTGACAGGCGGACAACAACACGTGGTGACCATTATGGGTGTGGCGGATAACTTCGACAAGCAGACGCATATCCAGAAGATTCTCTACGGCGACGGCTCCTTTATCCTTCATGCCGATGTGTTGGAGTACGGTGTTCTGGGCATTCAGTTGGCCAGCAAGATGGGACTGACCATCGATTTTCCCGAACCGCTCCAAGTTTATGCTCCCAAACGTGGCGAGCGTGTGAATATGGCCAATCCCCTGAGCTCCTTCAACCATCAGGAACTGCAGAGCCCGGGTGTTGTCTTTATGGTGCAACAGGGAAAGTACGATGCTAATTATATTATTACCAGCCTGAAGTTTGCCCAAAGGTTATTCGACCAGCAGGGACGCATCTCTTCGGCTGAGGTTAAACTGAAGAAAGGCGTTTCGCTATCTCAGGCCAAGAAAGAGATAAGCACTCTTTTAGGCGACAAATTCAAAGTTCAGGACCGCTACGAACAGCAAGACGATGTGTTCCGCATCATGCGTATCGAGAAACTTATCTCGTACCTCTTCCTTACCTTTATATTATTGGTGGCTTGCTTTAATATCATCGGCTCCCTGTCTATGCTGATGATCGAGAAGAAGCATGATGTACAGACGCTCCGCAGTATGGGAGCTACAGACAAGCAGATTTGCAACATCTTTATGTTCGAGGGCCGAATGATTAGTGTGGCTGGTGCAACCATCGGACTTCTCTTGGGCCTTCTGCTCTGTTGGCTCCAACAGGAATACGGCCTCATCTCTATGGGCCAGAGCGAGGGCAGCTTCATTGTCGAAGCCTATCCCGTCAGCGTTCATCCTTGGGATCTCGTACTCATCTTCGTTACCGTCCTCTTGGTCGGTTGGGCCGCTGTCTGGTACCCGGTAAGATATCTTTCGAAGAACCTTCTATAAAACGGAAGACGAAAACTCTCAACTCTAAACTTTAAATGTACTACCCTTACGCCCGTCCTCTCTACGTTATGGCTAAGGCTGCAGGACCGCTCTGCAACCTCAGGTGCCAATATTGCTATTATCTGGAGAAACAGCATCTAGCCCCCTCCCTCAATCCCTCCCCCGAGGAGGAGGGAAGTGTTACGGATAAAAGCCTCCCTCCTCGGGAAGGCATGAGAGGGGCTATGAGCGACAGCCTTTTGGAGTCCTATGTTCGCGACTACATACAACTGCAGCAGACACCCGAAGTGCTCTTTACCTGGCACGGAGGAGAGCCCATGTTGCGTCCGCTGAGTTTCTACAAGCAAGCCGTCCGCTATCAGCAATACTATGGGCGCGGCAGGCAAATAAGTAACAGCATACAGACCAACGGCACATTGCTGACGCCTGAATGGTGCCGGTTCCTGCACGACGAAGGCTGGCTCGTCGGACTCAGTATCGACGGAACAAAAGAGATGCACGATGCCTATCGCGTGGATGCCAAGGGGGAAGGAACCTGGCAAAGGGTCGTTGATGCTATCCACATGTTGCAGGACTATGGGGTGGAATGGAACGCTATGGCAACGGTCAACCACGCCAATGTCTCTCAGCCTTTAGCATTTTATACGTTCTTCCGCGACGAGCTGCATTGCCAGTTCCTGCAACTGAGTCCTGTGGTGGAGAGAATCCGACACCATTCCGACGGTCGTCATCTGGCTCAGCTTTTCGATGAGAACTGCGCCATTGCTCCCTATAGCGTTAAGCCTGCCGAATGGGGAAAGTTCCTCTGCGATATCTTCGACGAATGGGTTCGGCACGATGTGGGCGAAATGTTCGTGAATGTCTTTGATGCCACTCTTGCCGGTTGGATGGGTGTGGCACCAGGTATCTGTGTCTATGCCGAGGAATGCGGTCATGCTGTTGTCATGGAGCATAACGGCGATGTGTACAGTTGCGACCATTTTGTCTTTCCGCAATATCGGTTGGGTAATATCCTTACCAACGGACTGCCGCAAATGGTATATGGCGAGAAGCAGACCGCTTTCAGCCGCCTCAAGAAAGATTCCCTTCCCCGCCAATGCCGCGAATGCCTCTGGCTGAAAGCCTGTCATGGCGAATGTCCGCGCCTTCGTTTTCTGCATACGGCTGATGGCGAGCCGGGTCTCAACTACCTCTGTGCCGGCTACAAGATTTTCTTCCAGCACGTTGCGCCCTACATAGATTTCATGCGCAACGAGCTCTTAGCCGGTCGACCCGCCAGCGGGGTCATGACAGCGTTTGTCTGACCCGATGGCCTAATTACCGAATGCTTTCTGAAGCCTTTTGTATTCCTTCTTTGTGATTTGGATTACGGTGCCGTGACGAGGGGTAAAGAGGCCCTTGGTTTCGGTGTTCTGTACGAAGGTGAAGTGCTTTAGGTCGTCGCTCTTGGTAAACTGATAGTAGCCGTCGCGGTAGCAGTCGTACATCAGGCACCAGCCGCCACCGATAAGGGGGAACACACCGGCACCTTCCACATCGCTCTTCGTTGTCTCGCAGAAACCTTCGTGCAGCGTCCATGTTTCGGGGCTGTGAAGGTCCTTGAATGTGTATTGCTTGATACCCTTATGCCGTCCGTCTGCCTCGGTCTTGAAGAAGAGATGGTACAGCCCGTCCTTATCCTGAACGATATCTGTATCGATGGAGGGAGAATGGAAGTCAAACAGCACCTTCGGCTCTGTCTCCAGTCCGCTGAAATCATTGTTGGCATAGCACCAATAGACGCGGTCGTAAGGGATAGAGCCGTCATCGGTCAGCAACGAGAAGTAAACCATATACTTGCCTGCCGCCTTATCGTAGATGGTCTGCGGCGCCCAAACGCGAGTCACGTGGGCAAAGTTTGTTCCGCTGAACCGCTCGGGGAAATGAACCGTATGATGCTCCCAATGAATCAGGTCGCGAGAGCGCAGCAGCACCATACCCCTGTTGCTGGCCCAACCCAAGGAAGAGCGCATATCTGTCACCACCAAACGGAACCATCCGTCCCTGCAACGCAGGATGTGCGGGTCGCGAACGCCTTTGGCCAAGGCTATGGTATCGCTTGCCACAATGGGCCTTCCTCCGTTCAGCGGTGTGTAGTTAAAGCCGTCGGTACTCACGGCATAGCATATCTGTTCCTTCTCGGGAGCATTGCCTGTAAAATAGGTAAACAGATAGTACTTGCCCTTGATATTTTCCTGTGCATTTGTGCATAGGCCGCAAACGGCCAGCATAACGGCCAGCAACATTCTTTTTGTTTTCATAACGTATTAATTTGTAGTTGTTTTGTTGGCAAAGGTACTAAAGATAATTCATAATTCATCATCCTTCATTCATAAATTTACACCCGAAAAGTGAAAAATGAATGGGGAAACCTTGTAAACCATCTTATAAATCATTACTTTTGTAGCCATAATCCACATTTTCAAACTTCGGCCTCATGCTTAAACGACTATTAGTACTAACAATCGCCTGTGCTTCTCTTTCTGTTTCTGCCGAGAAGAATGCGGCCGATTCCGACCCCGTAGCTTACGTGAACACTTTGCAGGGAACCAATTCGCACTTTGGTCTCTCGCACGGCAACACGTTCCCCGCTACCGCCATGCCGTTTGCCCAGCACATGTGGACACCGCAGACGGGAAAGAACGGCGACGGGTTCAAGTACCTTTATATGGCTGACGAGATTCGTGGTTTCGGTCAGTCGCACCAATGCTCTCCCTGGGTGAGCGACTATGCCGTCTATACTTTCTTCCCGGAGGTCGGAGAGCCGGAGGTCGATCCCGAGAAACGCGCGGCTAAGTTTTCGCACGACAACGAGACTGCCCGGCCGCACTACTATAGCGTACAGTTTGATAACGGCATCCGTACCGAGTTCTCACCTACCGACAGAGGCGTTCATTTCCGTTTCTCTTACCCCAAGAAGGGCGATGCGTGGCTCGTCATCGACGGCTATACGGCTGAGAGTCAGATGGAGATTGATGTCGAAAAGCGACAGATTCGCGGTTGGGTGAATAACCAGCGCTTTGTGAATCATGCCGAGAACTTCCGCAACTATTTTATCATTCAGTTCGATAAACCTTTCCTGGATTATGGCTTGTGGGATAAAGGTGCTTTCCTGAAGTTCAAGGCTGGCTCAAAGGTTCAGGCCAAGGCTGCATCGTCTTATATCTCTCCCGAGCAGGCAGAAATAACGTTGAACCGCGAATTAGGTGCTGATAAGACTTTGGAACAGACCAGGAAACGCGGGCATGATGTCTGGCAGAAGCTGCTGAGCCGCATAAAAGTGGAAGGCGGTACCGAAGAACAGTTGCGCACGTTCTATTCCTGCCTGTTCCGTGCCAACCTGTTCTCACGCAAGTTCTACGAAATCAGGGAGGACGGCACGCCTTATTATTATAGTCCCTACGACGGGAAGATATACGACGGCTACATGTTTACCGATAACGGTTTCTGGGATACCTTCCGCAGCCAGTTTCCGCTCACCAATATCCTTCATCCCACGCAGCAGGGCCGTTATATGAATGCGCTGCTGGCCGCTCAGAAGCAATGCGGCTGGTTGCCTTCGTGGTCGTTCCCCGGCGAGACGGGCGGCATGTGCGGCAACCATAGCATCTCCCTTCTGGCCGATGCCTGGGCAAAGGGTATTCACGACTTTAATCCCGATTCGGCCCTTGTAGCATACGCTCACGAGGCGATGAACAAAGGGCCATACGGAGGTGCCAACGGTCGTGCCGGTTGGAAGGAATATTTCCAGTTGGGCTATGTGCCTTTCCCTATGTCGCACGGAAGCGTGACGCAGACCCTCGAGTATTGTTATGACGACTGGTGTGCTTACCAATTAGCCCGTTCGTGTGGCAATAAATTCTACGAGCAAATCTTTGCAAAGCAAATGTTCAACTACGTCAACCTTTGGGACCCCGATATCTGTTTCTTCCGCGGACGCGATGCCGACGGCTCTTGGACGGAGCCTTTCTCGGCCGTCAAGTGGGGCGGCCCCTATACCGAGGGTTGTGCCTGGCATTACATCTGGTCGGTATTCCACGATGTGAACGGACTGATTGGTCTCTTTGGCAACAAGGAACGTTTCTGTCAGAAGATAGACTCCGTTTTCTCCGTTCCCGGTGAGGTAGATCCCGGTTGGTACGGGGGCAAAATTCACGAGATGGTAGAGATGGAACAGGCCAATATGGGCCAATATGCCCACGGCAACCAACCCATTCAGCACATGCCTTACCTGTATTCCTATGCCGGTCAGCCTTGGAAGACGCAGTATTGGGTGCGCCAGATTATGGACCGGCTCTACAACTCCACACCCGATGGATTCCCGGGCGATGAGGACCAAGGCGGAATGTCCTCGTGGTACGTTCTTTCGGCTCTCGGCCTTTATGCCGTTACACCCGGCACCAACCAGTATGTGATCGGTTCGCCCATCTTCCGCAAGGCAACCATCACCATGGAGAATGGCAACCAGTTCGTCATCGAGGCGCAGGACAACAGTCCGCAGAACTACTACATTCAGGATGGGCAGCTCAACGGTCAGTCTCTCACCCGCAACTACATCACCTATGATGAAATCAATCAAGGCGGCATACTCTCATTCCAAATGGGTGCCACACCGAATAAACAGCGAAACATCGGTGATGAAGCTTCACCGTATTCGGTATCAACTAGATAACGGGAACGAAAACGATAACGATAACGAAAACGAGTTTCAGGTTCGCTAACTGCTAACCGCTAACCGATAATTTTCAATTTTCAACTTTCAACTTTCACCTTTCAACTTTCAACTTTCGATTTTCAATTTTAAAAAACATGAAATTCTCAATTCTCAATTGCCACTTCGTTCTCGCGTTCCGCTCGCGACCCCTTCGGCGTTCTCAATTCTCAATTCGAAAACAACTGTCAACTGTCAATTTTCAATTTTCAACTAAATAAAGATGAAATTCTCAATTCTCAATTCTCAA
>JAFXZY010000045.1 GCA_017541025.1 Bacteroidaceae bacterium
CCGCGAGATGCTGAGGTTCTTGAAGCGTAGCGGAGAGGTTCTCTGCACCTCACGGTGCGGAATAATTCTCAGATTTGACGCTTCTTTAATTGACTTTTGGTATTTTCGAATGCAAACATAGTAACTTTGGCTATCGCCGAAGTTACTCACGCTCGGGAATAAAAAGAAAAGTAAACATTTCTTTTGTATTCCGCTCACTTAATCGTAACTTTGCCAACAAAAAAGCATTATGAAGCATATTCTCTTACTATCCCTGTTAATTGCCGCAAGCATATTGTGTTCACAAGCTCAGCAAACACAAGAGGCTACAGGTTACACGCTCCCGAAAGGAAAGAAGATATACATCCCCTTAGAGTTACGCAACAATGATTTTACAGATAAAGAATCGCAATGGAGCTACTACCGAATGGCCTGCACGCCCAATATTGTATGTTTCTGGGAGAAGGGATTTGGCGATGACTTGAGCAAAGCGCCCGACCTGGAAGGACACCGCATGACGGTTGACCTGGACAACCTTCTGTCCAGATTGGAATACTTCTATTACGTCTATCGCGACATGATGGGTTTTCTGCTTCCAGACAGTAAAGCTGAGGAATACAGGATGATGGTAATGCTGAAATACTCGCTGGAAGGCACTGCATACGGTGGAGCCTATGACAATCAGATAGGAACTCTCTGGATTACTCCTGTACGTGTTCAGGACAAAACGCTCAACTGCATAGCACACGAGTTAGGTCATTCTTTCCAATCCCAGATATCCTGCGACGGCAGAGGCGGTTATGGCGGCAGTATCTATGAAACAAGCGCGCAGTGGATGCTCTGGCAGGTAAACCCCAGATGGACAACAGACGAGCGCTACCATTGGGAGGACTACAAGAAGGATATTCACCTAAGCCTCTTTCATCCTAAGAACATGTATCATGCACCTTACGTTTTGGAATACTGGAGTTTCCTGCATGGCATCACTTGTATTGCCGATATGTTTCGTGGTGTAAGGAGAGAAGAGAATTTTCCACAGGCATATATGCGAATGTATAATGTGGACCTTAAGAAAATGGGTGACGAACTACTGGATTGCTATAGTCGTCTTATCACATTCGACTTCCCTGACAAACGCAAGGAAAGTGAATGCTATTCCTGCGAATTGCTAAGCCAGATGACAGATACCCTTGGCGGTTGGAAGAAACCCGTGAAAGTGCCCGAGACATACGGGTTCAACGTTGTCGAAATTACACTGCCAGAAGTTGGCAAGCGTGTAAAAGTGCAATTCCAGGGCCTTTCCAAGGATGACAATATAGGTTATCGCTACGGTCTTGTTGCCATAGACAATTTCAACAACCCAACCTATCTGGGCACCAACTCCGAGTTGAAGAAGACGCTATCCTATACCAATCCAGGTAACATAAAGAAGCTGTTTCTTGTAGTAGTAGGATGTCCTGTCAAGACGTATGAGGGGAACAGTAAAGAATCGGCCCTTTATCCCTACATCGTCAGGTTTTAGTTTCCGAGTGATCAGGGGACGGTTGACTTTCCCTTTGGGCCTCGAGCTGAACCTTCTTTGATCACTTTTGGGAGATGTGAGAGGAGCAACTAAGAATCATTTTTTTTCCTGAGTTTTTCTTCATATATCGAGTAAAAGTTGTACTTTTGCACCGTCGAAATAATAATTGCGATATATTCGTGTTATAGGTTACAAAATGAAGATTGAGTATAACAAACACCGCGTTGAGTACTTGCTGTCATTATTCAAAATGACAGTAGGGGAGTTGTTGTCCTCAATCAATAAGGGCCTGAAGACCCCGATTACGTGGGAGGATATCGATAGCGATGAGATAGAACTTAACTATCTAAAACGGATAGATAAGGTTTTCAACAAAGGACTGCTGTATTATTACGACCCGACAGTCCCGGTGAAGGATAAGAAAGTAAGTGTATTCTTCAGAAAGGAGAGTTTTACTTCAGAACTTAATATCGGTGCCCGCAAGAGAGTTCGTGAGTTTGAGGATATCAAGACGCAGATTAGCGCTATTTCTATCATGTCGCACTTTGACATGAAAAGAGTGCTGCGGACTTACTCCTTGGATGAGAACCCAAGAGAGGTTGCGTTTGCCTTGCGCGGCTCGTTGCTTCCCGAATTTACTTCTTCAAAGAGAGATTATCTGAAAAGTTTTATCAACAAGCTTGGGAAGAATAATATCCTTGTTCTAGAGTTTGTTGATACTTTCAACAAGAAGGAGAAAGCTAATATTGACGGTTTCTACATAGGTCCCAACGCCATTGTTTTGAAAAGGAACCAGGATGCACTGAGCCGTGAAATCTTTACGCTTTGCCATGAGTTGGGTCACTATCTTCTTGACAAGGAAGATGTTGATGAACTGGATTTTGCTAAAGTAACCGATCAAAGCCCCGAAATCTCGGAAGTGGAGAAATGGTGCAATAGTTTTGCCTTCTTTCTTTTGCTGGGGCAGGAGAATGCCCGAAAACTGGAGTCAATTGCCCTGTATGACTATCGTGTGGATTATGGACATGATTTGGTGGCGAGTATCTCCAAAGAGACCAACCTCAGTCGTTTGGCCATCTTTACCAACTTGTTCCTCCAGCATAGGATGACATACGCAGACTACAGCAATGTGCGGGATAACTTGCACGAGCAGTATCTTACACGTAAGGAGAAAGAGAGGCAGGAGAAAGAGAATAGAATTGCTGCTGGCGAAAAGATAAGTGGGCGCAATCCTAAACCGATTCAGTCGAATCTGATTTATGATATTTACAATTATGCCCTGAATAAGGGTGTGGTAACGGAGTATGAATACTGTTCGGCTTTGAATATTAAGCCAAACGATATAAGCAGGGTGTTCTATGAAGGCAGTCATTGATACCAGTTCGCTTGTGTCGTTGGTGAGATATTTTCTCCCCTTTGACAAGGAAGGAAAGTTGAAGGCCTTTCAAAAAGATACCCGATATCTGCGGCATCATAGGCGTGAAGACGCAGAGCCTTCCGAGTTTTTTGTTGGAAAATGATATTATTAGCATGACAGTGGAAGTGGTCAAAGCTTCGCTTTTTTAATTTAAAGGTGGCAAAGGTCAGTACCCGTCGCCAGATAAGACAATGGATCAAGAAACGAGATGGCAGAAGCTTCGCTGGAACTACGGAACTACGAATCTCGGGAATCACGGAAATGATTAAATATATCAGACTTAACAATGCCCTTAATGTTGACTGATGAAAATCATAGGCGAAAATCGGCTTAATAGAATCAAACTAATCAAAATCTTATGTTTACACTAATTGAATTACCTTATGCGATGGAGGCGCTGGCACCTGTGATCAGTGCACAGACGTTGTCGTTCCATCATGGAAAGCATCTGCAGGCGTATGTTGACAATCTCAATAAGCTGCTTCCTGGCAGTGAATATGAGGGTATTACACTGGAAGAGATTGTAGGAAAGGCACCTGTTGGACCAGTATTCAACAATGCGGGACAGATACTGAACCATGAGTTGTATTTCACGCAGTTTAAACCTGTCAGTGAAGTTGTTCAAGGTCCTGAGGGTGCTCTCGCTGCACAGATCGAGAAGCAGTGGGACAGCATAGAGGCTTTCAAGGCTGAGTTTGAGGCTAAAGGTGTGGGACTGTTTGGCTCTGGCTGGGTATGGCTGTCGGCAGATGCTGATGGCAACTTGGTTATCACGCAAGAGCAAGGGGCTTCCAATCCTGTTCAGAAGGGCTTGAAGCCACTGTTGACCTTTGATGTCTGGGAGCATGCGTACTATCTGGATTACCAGAACCGCCGTGCTGCTCATCTTGCAGCACTTTGGCAGATTGTGGACTGGAAGGTGATAGAGAAGAGGTATGAGGTGGAAGGCGTTCTTCAACGATAACGATAACGTCAACGTCAACGATAACGCTAACGATAACATCTTTCAACGATAACCGTTCAAGGGTTCAAGAGTTCAAGGGACCTTCGGTACGATAACGTCAACGTCAACGATAACGATAACCGTTCAAGGGTTCAAGGGTTCAAGCGGTTCAAGGGACCTTCGGTACGATAACGATAACGAAAACGATAACCTTTTTTAAATTGAAAATTAATAATTAAACGGGAACGAAAACAAAAACCTTTAAAACCCTTTTTGGGTGGTTAAGGCTGTCGCCTTTTTGTACCAATAACATAACCTTTTTCTTGTGAGCAAGCTCACAGACAAAAGCCTATGTCATCATCACAGTCCCGATGGGACTTTAACCACACAAAAAGAAAAACCGAAAAAACTCAGACATCAGACCTCAGACTTCAGCCTGTTTTCTAGGTTGTGATAGCAACCGAGGTTTTTCCTTCTGAAGTTTGTAATAACGAAGTTAGGTGATAAGAGGTATGGATTTGACGTGAAAGCTCGCTTTTAAAGGCAAAGACATAACACTTAGCACAAAGACTCTAAAAGAGTCACAAACATCAGAAGGGGTTTTCCCTGTTTTTGTTATTTCTGAAACATGAAACGGCCGCAGGACTATGAAACGTGAACCCAAAATTGTCAATTGTCAATTATCAATTGAGGCTGCGCCTCGAACCTGCTACGCCATGGCAAAGCTGATGCAAGCATCGCTCTGCTCGTGACTTAAGTGAAAAGTTGAAAATCTTGGGAATTTTCGATTGAAAATCTTGGGAATTAAATATTTTTTTTTATACCTTAGAGCGATGAGAAGGCTCCGTCATTCTTGCTGGTGCTGACTGCCGTTGGTGGTGCATACAAGCGAGAGGACGGAGTGTTTGTTGCTCCGATTAATCTGTTGAGGCCGTAATACGAAGCTTTACAATTCGGGCCAACTGAAGCAAGAGAGGGTAGAGATGTATAAGGAGTTGCTCACTTTGGTTGAAGAAAACAAACATAAGAATCAGTATCGATAAAAGAATCACTGAAATACGGAATAATGGATTATGGTGCGGAAATGCGTTAATAAAGAATAATAATTGCAAGGGAATGCAATCAGAACGAAAGGAATTCGCTAATTTTGCAAGATAAACTGGTATATAAATGATCGATAGTATTAATATAGATAATTTCAGAGGTATTCACCGGAGCAAAATCGATGGATTGACGCAGGTGAATCTATTTTTTGGAAAGAACAACTGTGGCAAGTCATCGCTATTGGAGAGTCTGTTCCTGGTTTGTGGGCAGTCGAATCCGCTACTCCCAGCAACTCTGAATGCAATGCGCACCTATACCCGTCTGACAGAGAATGATATCCATCTTTTTTTCTACAAGATGGATGCTGCGAGCGAGATACAGATAGAAACTACAGGGAGTCAGAACCGACACCTTGGTATAACCGCTTTCCGCGATGTCGCTACTATGAGTGTTAACAATAATTCGACCGAGTTGAATCATCGATTTGGCCTTAGAATGAAATATCTCACTACGGATGGTGAACTGAGTTCAGAAGTGATGTACGACCTTGGGAAATCAAACCAGATAGAACAAACACACAAAACCGATGAAAGGTATATTGAACAGTTAAAGTGCGTGTTTCTCAGCCCACGGTATGACTCGACTGCATCCAGGGAAGGTCTCGAAAATATCTATATGAATAAGGATGAAGATTTCTTGGCTGAAGCTTTAAGGGTGTTGGAACCTACAGCAAAGAAGCCTATCTTCATGGACAACGTGATGTTTGTAGATACTGATTTGCCACAGCGTATCCCCATCAATCTAATGGGAGACGGTATTCGTAAGATAGTTTCTTTCTTGACCAGTATCTATGCATGCCGTGGCGGAGTGGTGCTGATTGATGAATTGAGTAATGGCTTCCATTACTCTGTGATGAAACCAATGTGGGAAATCGTACTGAAGGCGGCTATCAAGAATGATGTCCAGATATTTGCATCCACCCATGATGTGGATTCTATAAGAGGATTCCAGCAGGCTGCTGCAGAGATAGAGAAAGAACAAGAACGCGAAATTGCGGCAGGATTCAAACTTCAGCGGATAGCTGACGATGAGTTACGTTCCTATCGTTTCTCTATATCACAATTGGGTTATGCTATAGAACAGGAAATGGAGGTAAGATGAGTATGGTCAAGATATTTATAGAAGCAGAGAGCCTGAATGTTCCTGAAAGTAAGTTCTTGGATTCCATACTTAAGCACATAGGAATTACTCATGACAAATATGAGTTGATGCCGACCGGAGGCTATAAGAACCTAATGGATTCTACTGAAACACCAAATGTGGAACTGCTGCGTGCCAACACTGACTCAGGAGGAAAGAACTTAGTTGTATTTGATGCTGATACGGCAGACAACAAAGGAGGATTCCAGAAAAGGAAAAAGGAATTACTAGCACGACGTGATGAGTTATGTCTTGATTTTGACTTATTCCTATGGCCGGATAACAACAGAGATGGTGATGTTGAGGTACTGATGGAGGATATAGCCCGCAAAGATCTTTATCCCGAGCTGTTTGATTGTTATGGTAAGTACGAGCATTGTATTTCACAGCGGAAGAATGAAGAGGGAAATGCCTTTTATCATCTCCCAAATAGAAAGAATAAACTACATACTTACTTTACTTCATTGCCAATCTCTAAAACAAAAAGAGACAAGGCGGGAAGGGGTGCTTGGCTTTGGGATGATGCAAACATCTGGAATCTGGATGCGGAGGTGATGAAACCAATTAAGGACTTCTTGTTAAATAACATAAAGTGAAATGAACGTAAATGTTTGGACATCCGAAGCGGTTGTCAATGCCGTAATGCAGGGGAATCCCAATCTTGAGGTAGTAATGAGTAACTACTTCAAGGCTTTCATTTTGCGCCTGGGTGACTACGAGATTCGTCTGGAGAGTATTACCTCTATTGTTGAACTGAATCAGAAAGTCCTTGAAGGTATAAGTCAATTGGAAGCGCTTAGGAAGGAGTTCCTTTCTGTTGTGGAGATGTTCGCCCTTAGTAACCATGCTATTCTGGAAAAGACACTACCGGCGTTTTTTAAGAACCTAATCGGTTTTTACGTAGAGCGTGATATCAACCTGTATTCTGGCGAAAGTGCTGATATGCTTAAGAATGACCATTACCGTTTCTTTAATCAGTTCCTGTTTATCTCCGTGACATCTATTTTATTGGAGAATCAGTGCTTTGGTACATTGAAAGCAATCCTGCATGACAAATACAATGTGTTCTATCCGTCATATAGAATCACACGAGAGATTAACTTTATTCGTTATCGTGCGTATAACTACACGCTCAATCAGTTTATGAATACTGCACAGAGAATCAGTGTTGTTGCTGATTATATCAAACAATATTCAGCCCCAGCGGATTTTGAAAAACTGATCAGAGCGGATATCCTGCTATATTATATCTCATTATGGCATCATACAGACGATAATCTAGATGCTTACTGGTGGCCGGAATTGAGCGTTTACAACCAGAATCAAGATATTCTGCCTTATATGGCATCGAAAAAGTATTTTGAGAAGGCAAAGACTCTGTTTGGCGTAAATACTATTGAGGAGTACAAGCGTCTGCTTACAACGACCCCAGACATATTGGAGCGCAACGGGCTATTTCGCGTTCCGATGCTACCGGTAGGATTAGAGCATGATGTGGTGGGGAGTGTAGAATAAATTACTGCCATCCGCAAATGGGCGCAGCAGTTGGTTGACCAGCGTATCCAACAGATGGAGTTTGAGGACACAGAGACCATAAGCATTGAGGAGGCTCGTGAAATGACTCTGGCAGCGATAAGGGAGGAGTACGCTAAGGTATGAAGTACGTCATCAGGAAGCGTTGTGCTCAGAAGATAACCACGTTCTATCGTAATGTGTCCAAGAAGTATAAGCACACATATTCTCTGGAGTTGATGGAAAAGAACGGATTATATCTAAAAATAGGTTAGAGGTTAGCGGTTAGCGTTAATGGTTAAGGGTTCATGGTTAAGGGTTAATGGTTAAGGGTTAAGGGTTAGCGAACATGGTTCATGGTTCATGGTTAAGGGTTAGGGGTTAGCGAACATGGTTCATGGTTAAGGGTTAAGGGTTAGGGGTTAGGGGTTAGAGACATTAAGGTTTATGGCTTAGTAGCTTAGTAGAAAAAGTTATCGTTGACGTTATCGTTGACGTTGAAAACGGTTATCGTTGACGTTATCGTTTAACTTGAATCCTGGATCTTGAATCCTGAATCCAAAAAGGTTATCGTTGACGTTATCGTTGACGTTGAAAAAGGTTATAGGTTATGGGAAATTGAAACCTGAAACAAAAAATAGTTGAATATTTGGCGGTTTCGGGAATTGTTTGTAATTTTGCAAATAGATTCATAGAATTACATTTACGACTTTATTTCTTATTATGTATCAAGACTTTGTTGATTTTGTCCGTGCTACGTTCGATGATCCGGAGGGATTTATTATTCTGCATGATCCACGTTTCATCGGCAATGAGCGTAAATATATCATGGATGCCATGGACTCTAATTTCGTGTCGAGCGTTGGTGAATACGTCACCAAGTTCGAGAATGCCGTGGCCCAATATACGGGAAGCAAGTATGCCGTTGCTGCTGTGAACGGTACCTCTGCCCTCCACATCTGTCTGTTGTTAGCAGGCGTGAAGCGTGATGAGGAGGTCATCACGCAGCCTGTTTCGTTCATTGCCACTTGCAATGCTGTTACCTATACGGGCGCTCATCCCGTCTTTGTGGATGTGGACCGCCATACCATGGGCTTGAGCCCTGAAAAGCTGGAGGCTTTCCTGAAAGCGAATGCCCGTAAAGACGTTGACGGCTATTGCTATAACGTCCGTACCGGACGGCGCTTTGCTGCCGTGGTGCCTATGCATACCTTCGGCCATCCCTGTCTCATCGAAGATATTGCCGAGATTTGCCAACGCTATAACATTGCGCTGATAGAAGATGCTGCCGAGAGTATAGGCAGTCTGTACAAGGGTAAGCATACGGGCCTGTATGGCAAACTGTCGGCCCTCAGCTTCAATGGCAACAAGGTTGTTACTACTGGTGGCGGAGGAATGATTCTTACCCAGGATGAGCAGTTGGCAAAACTGGCCAAACATATCACCACTACCGCTAAGGTGCCTCACCGCTGGGAGTATAATCACGACTACACGGCCTATAACTACCGCCTTACCAATCTGGCTGCTGCCCTCGGCCTTGGCCAGATAGAGCAGTGCGACTTCTTTATAGAGCAGAAACGTAAACTCACGGAGAAATACAAGGCTTTCTTTGCCGACAAGGACATGACCTTCTTTACGGAACCCGAAAACTGCCGGTCGAACTACTGGCTCAATGCTGTGATTCTGAAGGACCGGACAGAGCGGGATGCTTTCCTTACGTTCACCAATGACCACGGGGTGATGACCCGGCCCATCTGGGTGCTCAACAATAGACTGGATATGTACAAGGGATGCCAGTGCGGCGACCTGTCGAATGCCGAGTGGCTTGAAGACCGCGTGGTGAACATTCCCAGCACGGTCATCGTTCCCCACTATTACGAGAACATAAAAAAAGGAGCTTACCGGTAACGATAACGTTAACGTTAACGTTAACCTTAACCAGTTAAAATGTTAAAATGTTAAAATGTTAAAATGTTAAAATGTTAAAAGGTTAGAGGTTAGAGGTTAGCGGTTAGCGAACATGGTTCATGGTTAATGGTAAAGGGTTAAGGGTTAGAGACATTAAGGTTTATGGCTTAGTAGCTTATTAGAAAATAGTTATCGTTGACGTTGACGTTGACGTTATCGTTGACGTTGATAATATCAATATGATAAACGTAAATTCTTTTATATCAGACTATATCACGCTGCGTCCGCAGTCGATGTTTCTGCAGGACATAGAAAACAACCGTGAACAACTTACCCGTGCCATAGAGGGCAAAAGCGTCTTGGTGATTGGTGGAGCCGGCACGATAGGCTCCTCGTATATCCGGGCTCTGCTGCCTTTCCGCCCCTCCAAACTGGTGGTGGTGGACATTAGCGAGAACGGTCTTACGGAACTGACCCGTGACCTCCGCTCCTCGTATGGTATGTATGTGCCGGAGGACTACCGGACTTACCCGTTGAACTATGCCGACCCGATTTTCGAGAAGATTTTCAGGGCAGAAGGCGGGTTTGACATTGTGGCTAACTTCAGTGCCCACAAGCATGTGCGCAGCGAAAAGGACCGCTATTCGGTGGAGGCTTTGGTGGAAAACAACGTATTGAAGGCACGCAAACTACTGGATTTGCTGGCAGAGATGCCTCCACAACACTTCTTCTGCGTGAGCACCGACAAGGCTGCCAACCCTGTGAACATCATGGGATGCAGCAAGAAGGTGATGGAAGAGATGATTATGGCTTACTCGAAGAAATTCAAGGTGTGTACCGCCCGTTTTGCCAATGTGGCTTTCAGTAACGGTTCTTTGCTGGCCGGTTTCCTGGAACGCATGATGAAGCGTCAGCCACTGAGCTCTCCCAATGATGTGAAGCGCTACTTTGTCAGTCCCGAGGAGAGCGGACAAATCTGTATGCTGGCCTGCATGCTGGGTAAAAGCGGGGAGATATTCTTCCCCAAGTTGGGTGAGGAACAGATGATGACCTTCTCCAGTATTTGCGACAAGTTCCTCACGCAGCAGGGCTATAAGATTAAATACTGCAGCAGTGAGGAGGAGGCGCGCAAGTTCGCTGCCGAGATGCCTATGGACAGCGACACTTATCCCGTGTACTATTTCGGTTCGGACACCACGGGCGAAAAGGGGTTCGAGGAGTTCTACATTCCTGGGGAGAAACTGAATATGGAGCGGTTCTCGTCGCTGGGTGTGATTGAAGAGTACCCATGCAAGCCGTTGAGCGACATAGACCGCTATTTCGACAAACTGCAGGAACTGTTTGCCCGTCCGGATTTTACAAAAGCCGATGTGGTGAACCTGCTTAAAGAGTTTGTTCCCAACTTTGAGCATGAAGAGAAGGGAAAGAACCTGGATCAGAAAATGTAAATCAGTCACCGTAAAACCTAATGTTATGTATTTGTTTACCAAACGTTTATTTGACATCATAGCATCCCTTATTGCCATCATCTGCTTGAGCTGGCTGTTTATACCTATTATAATTATACTGGCCTGCACGGGCGAGCATGAGATTTTCTACAAGCAGATGCGAGTGGGGAAGGGAGGAGAGTTGTTTGGTGTGCTGAAATTCGCCACCATGCTGAAAAACAGTCCGAATATGGGCGCGGGACTGGTGACGACACGCAATGACCCCCGGGTGCTGCCTTTCGGTAAATTCCTGCGCAAAACCAAGCTCAACGAACTGCCTCAGTTGTTTAATATCCTGGGGGGTAGCATGAGTGTGGTGGGGCCACGACCCATGGTTCAACCTGACTATGACGCTTACACGGATGACGCAAAGGAGTGTTACAAGGCCTTGACACCTGGGCTTTCCGGCATCGGGAGTATTGTTTTCCGCGACGAGGAGTATTACATATCCAAGGCTAAGGACCTGATGGCTTTTCTTCGGAATGTTATCCAACCCTTCAAAGGCAGCCTGGAGATCTGGTATTATCAGAACCGCAGTATATGGGTGGATTTGAAGATTATCTTCTTCACCGTATGGGTGATTATCTGCCCCAAAAGTGATTTGGCCTATAAGGCGTTCCCGACATTGCCGAGGAAGGACTTTGATGAAGAGGTGGAACGGTTTAACCTTCTTCAACGATAACGATAACCTTTTTCAACGATAACGTTAACGTTAACGATAACCGTTTTGGATTCAGGATTCAAGATTCAGGATTCAAGTTAAACGATAACGATAACGATAACCGTTCAAGGGTTCAAGGGTTCAAGGGACCTTCGGTACGATAACGATAACGAAAACGATAACATCTTTTTATTGAAAATTATATTTTTATCTCACACGGAAATCACGGATTATTAACAAAAACAGGGAAAATCCCTTCTGATGTTTGTGACTCTTTCAGAGTCTTAGTGCTAAGTGTTATGTCTTTGCCTTTAAAAGTAAACTTTTACGTCAAATCCATACCTCTTATCACCTAACTTCGTTATTACAAACTTCAGAAGGAAAAACATCAAAAACCAATATTGTCTTAGTCTTCACTGAATGTGAAAAGATATAAGATTTGTTTTCTCGGTTTTTCTTTATGTGTGGTTGAAGTCCCATCGGGACTGTGATGATGACATGGGCTTTTGTCTGTGAGCTTGCTCACAAGAAAAAGGATATGTTATTGGCACTAAAAGGCAACAGCCTTAACCACACAAAAAGGGTTTTGAAAGTTTTTGTTATCCTTGAAACCTGAAACCTGGAACCTGAAACTAGCAGCTCCGCTGCCTTGAATCCTGGAACTGGGCTCCGCCCTTAGACTTTTGACTATCAAAAAAAAAGTTGTTAAATTATTTGTGTACTTCGAGGATTAGTTGTACTTTTGTTGCAAAATAGCCATTTCGGAAACGGTTGTTTCGGAATTTAAAACTCAAAGGTATAATGAATTATAGTTGAATAAACGATGAAATTTTACGATAGGGAACAAGAGTTGGTCTTCCTGAGGGAAACTCGGGATGCGGCTGGGAAAGTGGCTCGCTTTACTGTGGTGACCGGTAGGAGGCGTATCGGCAAGACAACGCTGATTAGGGAAGCATACAAGGATGTGCCTTTTGTCTATTTCTTTGTAGCAAGGAAGGCCGAATCAGACCTGTGTGAGGTGTATCAGGAGGAAATCAGCGAGAAACTGGACATTCCCACACTGGGCAGCAGTCGTCACTTCCGCGACATTTTCCGCTACCTGATGCAGTTGTCGCAGACGAAGAGCTTTACGCTGGTGATTGACGAATTCCAAGATTTCTTCCGGGTGAACAAGGCGGTGTACAGCGAGATGCAGGACATCTGGGACGAGTACGAGAAAACCTCGAAGATTAATCTGGTGGTGTGCGGTAGCATCTACTCGCTGATGCAGAAAATCTTCAAGCACAAAAAGGAACCTCTGTATGGAAGGCATACCGCAGAGCTGAGGGTGAAGCCTTTCAAACCATCGGTGATGAAGCAGATTATGGCAGATGCCAAGCCTGACTACACAAAGGAGGACCTGCTGGCACTATTCACCTTTACGGGTGGTGTGGCTAAATACGTGAGCCAGTTGGTGGATGGCGGGGCGCTGGACAAAGATTCGATGATAAGGCATATCGTCAGCTCCAACTCGACCTTCTTGAATGAGGGCAAGAACAACCTGATAGAGGAGTTCGGCAAGGACTACGGCATCTATTTTTCCATCCTCTCATGCATTGCGCGGGGTAAGAACACCCGCAGCGAGATTGAAGATGTAATAGGCAAAGAGGTGGGGGGATACCTGACCAACCTGGCTGAGGAATATGAGTTGATAAGCAAGCGGCAGCCCTTGTTTGAGAAGAGTGGCAACAAGAATGTGCGCTACGAGCTGGATGACGTGTTCTACAGTTTCTGGTTCCGCTTCATCTTCAAGTACAGCTACATCATCGAGATTGAGAACTATGCAAAGCTACAGGAGATTATCGAACGTGACTACAGCACCTTCAGCGGACTGATGCTGGAGCGTTATTTCCACCGTGTGGCGCAGGAGTCGGGCGAGTTTACCCGCATTGGCCGTTGGTGGGACCGTAGGGGTGAAAACGAGATTGACATGATTGCGGCTGACGACCTGGAGAAGCGTGTGACGTTCTACGAGGTGAAGCGGCAGGCAGAGGAAATCAGCATCGGGGTGCTGAAGCAGAAAGCTGAGATGATGCTGCAAGCGACCCATGAGTACAAGAAGTACGAGATAGCGTACAAGGGGCTGTCGATGGAGGAAATGTGAAACGCTAACGTTAACCAGTTAAAAGGTTAAAATGTTAAAATGTTAAAAGGTTATAGGTTATGGGTTATTGAAACTTACTTCTTCCATCTTCCATCAAAACCTATTAAGCTATTAAGCTAAGCGTAGCGCATAAGCTACTAAGCTAAAAATTTTGTAGGTATGTAAAAAATGTTTAATTTTGTGGCGGAATATGCTTATTTGCCTGAGTTATCAGATAATAAGGATGTGGTGAATATTGATAATCATATCATTGAATTATGGACGCAACCTTGCAATTATTATTAAGTACTATAACTTCTTTTATAGCCTCAATATGGGCCTTCCCATGCTTTCTGAGAATCTCTAAGGATAAAGGTCTGGTGGACAATCCGAATCCGCGAAAACTCCAGGACCGCCCCGTGCCGGTTATAGGTGGACTGGTGGTGTTCTTTGGCATGTTATGCGGTGGCCTAATGTTTGTTGCGTTACAAATGAACAGGCCTTTTGAGATGTCTCAAAGTCTAGACCCACTGCTGTTGGGAGCTGGCATAACACTTTATGTGGGGGTCTTGGATGATCTTTCCGGACTAAAAGCCTGGCAACGTATAGTGGTTGAGGTTTTGGTTATGCTGGGGCTCATATACGGTTCCGGCATGTGTGTAGACTCGTTGCACGGATTGCTCGGTGTGGAAGATTTTAGCTGGTGGGTAGGTGTCCCGCTGACTGTTTTTGCCGGAGTGGGTATCATCAATGCCTATAACATGGTGGACGGGGTAAACGGACTCTCGAGCGGCCTGTGTATCTTATGTTCCATCATGTTGGGTATCATATCTTACAGAAGAGTTGATTACGCAAATTCTGCCCTGGCATTCTGCTATGCTGCAAGCCTTGTAGTGTTCTTTGTACACAATGTGTTTGGCAAACGCTCGAAGATGTTTATCGGAGACGGGGGAACAATGGTAATGGGACTGATGGTGAGCTGGTTTACCATATGTGTGCTGAGTACAGAAAATAATGAATCAATAGGAAGGCTGGCCCTTACCGGAAGGGAACTGGGACTGGTGCCTATGATGTTGTCGGTGGCAAGTGTGCCGGTATTTGATACACTGCGTGTGATGACCGCCCGGATAATGAGAGGCGACAGTCCGTTTAAAGCAGACAAAAGACACTTGCACCATATATTCATTGCCGTGGGACTGAGCCATGCAGTAACGTGCTTTAGTGAATTAATTATCACCGTTGTTATAGTACTCCTATGGTATTTGTCGTTTAATCTAGGGTGGTCTGTGAATGCCCAGTTTGCCGTGGTGCTGGTATCTGCCGTGGTGCTGGTATGGGGTATGTACTTTTATTTGAACAGAATTGTCCAATATGACAAGGACTCATGGATCAGGCGCATTTCGGATAAAACCCATTTCGGTACAAAGAAGTGGTGGATAAGAATCCAGAACTGGGTGGATCAGGAGAGACCTTGGTGATTTTCCGGTTTTTAGGCGCGCAAAATTGCAATTACATGAGAGATTTGCAAAAAGAATGCGGTTTTTCTTTGTTAGAAAAGAATAATTTCCTATTTTTGTGGCGTAATAGGCATTATTTAGATTGAAATAACAAATAAAAATATTAAACTAAAATGAAACGAAACTACTTTGTTTTTTGCTTGATGGCCTTGTTCGGAAGCCTGAACATGCAAGCTTACGACTTTGAGGCCAATGGTATCTTCTACACCGTGACGGATACAGCAACGGCTTCTGCTCAGGTTGCCGTAGCAGCCGATACGGAAACGCGCTATGAGGGCAGCGTGGCTATTCCTGCCTCCGTTACCTATGAAGGCAAGACATACAGCGTTACTGCCATTGGTGAGAAGGCCTTCTTTTTCTGCAAGGGGCTGACAGCCGTTACCATTCCCGAGAGTGTTAAGACGATTGGCAGCAGTGCCTTCCGTAACTGTGCCGCTCTTACCTCAATCGACCTTCCTGCAGGAGTTACCAGCATCGGCTATTCTGCTTTCTTCGGTTGCAGCGGCCTGACTGCCTTTACCCTTCCTGCCGGTGTTACTGCCATTGAGCCTTACACCTTCTTTGGCTGCAAGCGTATGGCCAGCATTAACCTGGGCGGCATCAGCAAGATTGGCGGTTCGGCCTTCGCTGGTTGCGCTGCTCTGACTAACGTTGCCATTCCTGCCAATCTGGGTCAGATAGAGAGCTATACCTTCCAGAACTGTACGGGTCTGACTTCTGTTACGATTCCTGCCGGTATCGTTAATGTGGGCGATGCTGCCTTCCAGGGTTGTACAGGGCTGAAGTCTGTTACCATCCCCGAGGGCGTGGAGCAGATAGGACGTGCTACCTTCGAGGGTTGCACAGGTCTGACTTCTCTGGCTATCCCCAGCACCGTTAAGTCACTGGTTGGCTCCAGCTTTGGCGGTTGCACCAGTATGACTTCTATTTCCGTAGCTGCCGGTAACCCCATTTATGACTCACGTAACAATTGCAATGCTATCATTGAAACCTATGAGGTGAAGAAGCAGAGCGAGACCATTACCAATTACAAACTTGTTTCCGGATGCCAGAGCACAGTTATTCCCGACGGTGTAACGGAGATTGGCAGCTACGCCTTCCAGAACTGTACAGGTCTGACCAGCATTGATATCCCTACCAGCGTAACCGTTGTGGGTGTAGGTGCTTTCATGAACACAGGTCTGACCAGCGTAATTGTTCCTGAGTCCATCACAGAAATTGACGAGTGGTGCTTTGCCAACTGTGACAATCTGACAACTGTAACCCTTCCTGCTTCAACTGCCAAGATTCAGGATTATGCTTTTGCCGTTTGCCCTTCCCTGAAGGACTTCCACATCGCTGCACAGAAGTGCCCCACAGGAACTAACGATATCTTCTATGGTACATCTATAGAAAGTGCTACACTTCATGTTCCTGAGGCATCCATCGGTGCTTATACACTGGTTGAACCTTGGAACCTGTTTGGTGCCATCGTTGGCGGCAACGGTAACCAGGTTGCACCTGAAAAGAATGTTGAGACGGCTATTGCTACACTCGAGGGTACCGGCAAGATTCAGCAGGTTTACAATATGAGTGGTATGCAGGAATCACGCCTCCAGCGTGGTATCAATATTGTACGCATGAGCGACGGAACAACACGCAAGGTGCTTGTGAAGTAAGTTCTTGACACTATTTGAGCTAAATCATATCGTACGCTCAGTACTGGAATCCTCCTTAGATGAGGAGTACTGGGTAGAAGGAGAGTTCGCCGATGCCTCTACAGGCTTCGGCGGACACTTCTATGGTGAGATGGTCCAGAAGGATGAGCAGGGACGGAACATCGTGGCACGCGCACGTGTTACCTGCTGGGCCAGAAACTATAACATCATAAGTCTGCGCTTCCAGAAGGAGACGGGCGAGATGCTGCGCCGGGGACTCCATGTTAAACTGCTGGTAAGGGTGACCTTCCATGAGCAGTACGGCTATGCACTGAACATCCTGGACGTGGACAGCTCCTTTACGCTGGGCGATATGGCCAAGCGACGAAAGGAAATCCTGGCCCGACTGGAGCAGGACGGCATTATCAACGATAACAAGGAACTGCCCCTGCCCAGACTTTTACGACGGATTGCCGTGGTATCGTCGGCAGGTGCTGCCGGATATGGCGATTTCTGTAACCAGTTGGAGCATAACGACTACGGCCTCTTCTTCCACCTCCAGCTATTCCCCGCCGTTATGCAGGGAACCAATGTGGAAGACAGTGTGATGACGGCACTGGCAACCATTGCCGATGAGGCGGACTGCTGGGACTGCGTGGTGATTATACGCGGAGGAGGTGCTACGGGCGATCTTTCCGACTTTGATTCCTATCCCCTTGCCGCTGCTGTGGCACAGATGCCGATACCGGTTATCGTGGGAATAGGACATGAGCGCGACGAGACAGTGCTCGACTTTGTTGCCCATACCCGCGTAAAGACGCCTACAGCTGCTGCGGCCTTCCTGATAGACCGACAGGCACAGGAGGCGGCCCTGCTGGATGATTTGTACCGTCGCATCCGGAAAAGTGCTGAGATGAGCATACAAATGGCGCGTCAGCGACTGGAGCATGTGCAAAGGGTGCTGCCCATCCTGTTTGCGGGGTTCAGACAAAAACAGGAGGCTCGGACGGAGCTGTTGGTGCGCCGGCTGCAAACGGCTGTTCAGCGCAGGATGGAGCAGGAAAAGCACAGACAGTCACTGCTGCAGCAACGACTTGACAGCCTGGATCCGCGAACGCTGTTGCAACGCGGCTACAGTATAACCATGTGCGGTGGTAAGGTGCTACGGACAGCTGATGATGTGAGAGAGGGTGAAGTGATAACAACAAGCCTGCAAAAAGGCGAAATACATTCAACGGTTTTACTATGCAAGAAGAACTGACATACGAGCAGGCAATGGAGCGCCTGGAAGCGCTTGCCTCTAAGATGGAACGCAGTGAAATAGGGATTGATGAGATGGCAATGAAACTGCAGGAAGCACAGACTTTGATGCAATTTTGTAAAGAACGTCTCTATGAGTCGGAAAAAAACTGTAATTCTTTGCTCCAAATGGAGGAAAAAGTGTAACTTTGACTATCGTCGAAGTTACTTTCGCTCGGATAAAGAAAATAAATCATGATTTATTTTATTAATCTCTCGCTTATTCGTAACTTTACAGCGTTTTTGGTATAAAAAAGTTAAGTTATGAAGGAGATAGATTGGAGTAACCTCTCATTTGGTTACATGAAGACGGATTATAATGTACGTTGCTATTACCGCAACGGTGCATGGGGTGAGATAGAAACCTGTAGCGAAGAAACCGTTCCCCTGCACATGGCTGCTACCTGTCTGCATTACGGACAGGAGGCTTTTGAGGGGCTGAAGGCTTACCGTTGTCCCGACGGAAAGGTACGCGTGTTCCGCGCCGATGAGAATGCTGCCCGTCTGCAGAGTACCTGCCGCGGCATCCTGATGCCTGAGCTCCCTACAGAGAAGTTCATTGAGATGGTAGAGAAGGTGGTACGCCTGAACGAGCGTTTTATCCCTCCCTATGAGAGCGGTGCTACCTTATATATACGTCCGCTGCTGATTGGTACCAGCGCACAGGTGGGGGTACATCCTGCAACGGAGTATCTGTTCCTGATCTTTGTTACCCCCGTTGGTCCTTACTTCAAGGGCGGATTTGCTACCAACCCTTACGTGATTATCCGTGAGTACGACCGTAGCGCTCCCTTAGGTACGGGTATCTATAAGGTGGGCGGTAACTATGCTGCCAGCCTCCGTGCCAACAAGATGGCCCATGACCTGGGCTACAGCTGTGAGTTCTATCTGGATGCCAAGGAGAAGAAGTACATCGATGAGTGCGGTGCTGCCAACTTCTTCGGTATCAAGGACAATACCTACGTTACGCCTAAGAGTACCAGCATCCTGCCCAGTATCACCAACAAGAGCCTGATGCAGCTGGCTATGGACATGGGACTGAAAGTGGAGCGCCGTCAGATTCCTGAGGAGGAACTGGCTACGTTCGAGGAGGCCGGAGCCTGCGGCACGGCTGCCGTTATCAGTCCTATCGAACGTATCGATGACCTGGAGAACAAGAAGAGCTATATCATCAGCAAGAATGGTGAACCGGGGCCCGTCAGCACCAAACTCTATAATAAATTGCGTAATATTCAGTATGGTATAGAACCTGACGTTCATGGTTGGACAAGGGTGGTGATAGGTTAAAATGTTAAAAGGTTAAAAGGTTAAAAGGTTAAAATGTTAAAATGTTAAAATGTTAAAATGTTAAAATGTTAAAAGGTTAAAATGTTAAAAGGTTAGAGAAACCTTCGGAACGTTCACCTTAACGATAACAAAGAGGCTGGTTCCCATACGGGGGCTGGCCTTTTTTTTGTGCTCTTTTATGACTTTAGACCTTTGACTTTAGACCTTTGACCTTTGACCTTTGACTATTCTATTAAGCTACTAAGCTACGAAAGATGGCTGAGGTCTGAGGTCTGATGTCTGAGAAACCTTCGGAACGATAACGTTAACGCTAACCTTTTTAAACGATAACGTCAACGTCAACGATAACCTTTTTGAACGTTAACGATAACGATAACTTTTTTTGTCACCCCTAATCTCTAATCTCTAATCTCTCATCTTAAATTTATAACGTCAACGATAACGTCAA
>JAFXZY010000046.1 GCA_017541025.1 Bacteroidaceae bacterium
GGAAAAAATGCGTGGACTGCCAAGTTTTTTATCGATTTTCTTTCATTTTACTGTAACTTTTCTTGTTTTTGGCCGCGCGTATATCCCAAAATCCCGAAATATAACCATAAATAGGTTTTAAGTTGCAGGCACCTCGTCTGTTCTTTCATTGTCATGAGTTGTGCTATGATCGGCATCTACCTTTTGTGACTCCTTCTTTGGAGGCATGTTGCAAGCAACGCCTTTATATCTGTAAGGCAACTCAAGCATATCGAACACATGCCTTTGATTAGCCGTTGGCACAGTATACACGTCCTTGTATTTACCCTCGAAATGTACTTTTGTATATGAGGCCACCTTGTCAAGGAACTCATGCTCTGTCCAATACCGACGCTGCTTTGGCGGTATGTTCCTGACAGTAAGCCTTAACTGCGAAAGGAGTATCAGCGCAATGAACACGACGAAGATTTTGCCTCTGACAGTCTGCTCGGTATGGTTGCGCATCCTGCGCATGTCGAGTGAGTTCTTCACGTCGTCGAAACTCACCTCCACATCATTCCGCGTCCTGTAACCGCTGAGAGCCTTCCTGGTATCCTTCTCCTCCGTGGACATGAGCACCCAGTAGCAGCTGTCATTCTCTATGTAGTTCTGTATGGCCTTGTCGTTGTATTCCACCGTCCTCCCCCTCTTGGGCGTCTCGCGGACAGTGAAGTACGTCTCGTATATGTGCTTGTTCTTCTCCATCAACTGACCTGCCTCCAGCTCGTCCTTGCATCTGCGGAGCCGCTGCATGAAGTCGTTCACGATTTTGTTCTTGCGCGTCGGGTCGAAATAGATATGGTACCACGTCCGCCCGTATTCCTCGGTAGTTTTGTAGACGGTCTTGCCGTAGACGATACCGCCTTCCTCCGTCTCGATGACGTTGCGTGGTGAGAGCATCGATGCCCTGTGCTCGGCTATCAGCTTCTTCTGCCATGCCACGGAGGAGGGAACAGGGACGGTGAACTTGTGCCCCTTGTTGGTGATGTACTTCAGGTTGTACTCGCTGTAGAAGCCCCTGTCGCCGAAGAATGTGAAACGCTTCACTTCAAGCTTGCGCAGCATCTTCATCTCATACTCAATGACGGCCACGTCGGCCATGCTGCCGGGAGTGACGCAATACCACAGCGGAAGACCGCACGAGACGGAGGACAGCAGGGCGAGATTAACCTGTTCAAGATCCTCTCCGTCACGGTTGTATCCACGCTCGGCATAAAGATTGCTTGTGCCATAGGTACTCACGCTGGTGATGTCGAAAAGCAGACTGTCGCCCTTGGGCTGCCGCTGCATCCATGACTTGAAGAAGGCGTTCCGTCTGTCATCGCTGATGCGGCCCAACAACTCGGATATACGCTGGGAGGTGAGCCCAAGGTCTGAGTAGCCGCGCTCTGCCAGCCAGTCCTCGGAGCGGCTGAATGCCTTACCCTGGCACACCACGTAGTAGGCCAGGGCGAGGATGGCATCTACGTCATCGGACGGGAATGCGTCAAGCAGGCTGTCACGAAGCTGAATCCCATTACAGCATTTGTCGAGTACCATCTTCTGGCCAACAAGGATGGTGTACGATACAGACGGGGAATCGCCTGGAGGCAACTGCTCCTCAAGAATGCCTGAAGAAGCGCAGCCGCCATCGGGTTCTTCGGCATACGTGCCAGCCTCAATGGCTGCCAGCTTCTCAAGGTAGTATCTGTTGTATATGCAGTTGCCGTTAGCGTCCAACTTGCCGATGGACTTGCGTTTATGCGTGGAGTACCCTTTTTCTCTGTTCCAATAGGAATAATCCTCATAAATATAGGTGATACCCGTCTTTTTCTGGGTAATTTCGATGATGTTGTAACGTGTTTTAGCCATAAATGCACTTTATTGGGTGCAAATATAACCATATAAATTCAAATATTCTCAAATGAAAGCTATTGAATAACAAATATTTATAGATATTTAACCATATTTTCATGGTTATATTCGGAATTTAGGGATAGAACAGAATGTTGAAAGTACTTCTCATGTTTCTTACTCCTTTTTTAATTTTGGCTGCAAAACTACTATCTTTTTAGGCATCCATCGCTATGCAAAATGTAGCAGTTTGCGGAATAAGAAACTGGCGGTGAAAGGTGCACCATTCTGCCCCGATTTGCGTTGTCATTTTGGAAATCTAACCCGCCACAGAGTCCAATTCCTGGGTTACGATTTGGCAACCTAACTCCTTCACCAATCTTCTCCAATTTGCTTTTTGACCCAATTCGAACTTCTTCATTCTTCCCCGTCTTGCCTTTATTTTAGGCCGAATTGCGTTAATCTTCCAAAATCGCTTCGTTACAACAACTTTTTTTCGTAACTTTGGCTTTGCCGAACTTACTTAGCACTCGGAAAAGCTCAAATATATTTGGCTTTTCTCTCGTTTTTTCGTAACTTTGCAGATTGAGGATGAAGAAAATGCTTATAGTTGATAAGATATGATAAACAAAACAGAAATACACTCTTGCCCTGAATTGATGGCGTATATCCAGGAAGTGGGGTTCCTGCCCTTGCTGGACAGCGGCATTGCGGGCTATTCGGCTGAAGACGTGGTGGACGAGGACAACCGCTACGTGGTATATGCGGACGGTGGCTGGGATTGGCCGCTGTGGAAATGGAAAGGCCCTATCGTGCAGGAGGGTAATTGTGTCTATGGCAAGTTCTTCGCCAGCAAGGCGGGATTCATCAGCCGTAAGTGGTGGCCAGACTTCTGCAACTACCGACGCACCAAGCACCCGGCACCTGCGGAAGGCAGTATCGAGGAAGCCATCTTGCTGACACTTGCAGAGCACGGCAGTCTGATAACGCGGGAACTAAGGGCCATCTGCGGCTTTACGGGAGCGGGCATGCGGAGCAAGTTCGACGGCTATATCACTCGTTTGCAGATGGGCTGCCGTATTATCACCGAAGACTTCATCTATCCGCAAGACAAGCACGGAAGGGAATACGGTTGGGGATGGTCGCTGCTGACGACACCTGAACAGCTGCTTGGACAGAATGGCAGCCTGACGGAGCGCTCACCAGAGGAATCGTACAACAGGATACACAGTCACTTGCAGCACATTCTGCCAACAGCAACAGAGAAACAGATAGTAAAGCTGATAGGATAAGATATGAAGATAGTAATACTGGACGGTTACGCGGCAAATCCAGGGGACTTGTCGTGGAAAGAGTTAGAGAGCATGGGCGAGGTGACTGTTTACGACCGCACCAAAGCCGACGAAACTGTGGCCAGGGCAACTGACGCCACCATCGTGCTAACCAACAAGGTCGTCATCAACAAAGCGGTCATCGACCAGCTACCCTATCTGAAATATATCGGTGTGCTGGCAACGGGCTACAACGTGGTGGAC
>JAFXZY010000047.1 GCA_017541025.1 Bacteroidaceae bacterium
AATATTATAATATAGTATATAATTAATAATATAATGAATGTTATTATCTCTTTTACTGTTCTTTTTTCACTCCCCCAAAGGGGGAGATGGAGGGGGCTTAATTTTTTTGTCAACTGTCAACTGTCAACTGAAGAAACTGAAGAAAAAAAGTGATTCCGAGAAACTGAATAACTGAATACTGAATTTCTGAACACGCTAAAGAGAAACTGCCATCTGCCATCTGTACCATCTGCCTTTAATGAAAAAAAACTGTATTTCTGTATCCGTATCCAATAAAAATCCGATAAACCTTACTGAAATCTGAAATTGAAATAACTGAAACTGAAACTGTAATCTGTAATAACTGTAATGCGCTTTGGGAAATATTTTGACAATATTCGAGCCTGCCAAAAGAAGCAAACATGCTCTTTAATACAAGCATTTTTACTGCCACACTAGGCGGCAAAAATTTCCTAACTAGGCAGCAAGTTATTTCTAACTGGGCCGCAAATGATGGATGCGCAGCAGATTTGGAAAATATTTTACAATCATAATGCCGGGAAACTTTAACACAGAGGAAATTCCCATTAAGGTTTAGGAATTTTTGCCTATGATTGTAGGACATTTCGTTTCCTGAGCGTACAGAAAGGCCTTACCTTTGCAGTGTGATTCAGAACAAAATGTTGAACAATTAAATGCAGAAAGTTATGAAGAACGTAATGAACAAGATGATAGTTGCCATGATAATGATGGCCATCGCATACGCAATGCCGGCAATGGCTGATAACGGGAAGTACGTAAACAGCGGCAGAAGAGATCATGCCGTTGTAGTAAATAACCACAAGAAGGATGTTCACCCGGGTAAGATGGACAAGAAACCGGCTTACTACGGAGCTCACGACAAGCATGCCTACAGGCCCGATGTTAAGAGCTGCACCGTTAAGGTTAGCCGCCATACACCTCACAACCGCGTTGTTGCAAGGGCAGAGCGCGTAAGGGGCGTTATGGACACCAGATGGAATCCGCGCACTCGTGAGTTGATTATCCGCTACGATGCCCACATGACATCAGCACGGAATATCAGGCACGCTGTAGCTTAAGTGTTGTTGTTATATTGTTTAGTGTTATTACTTCATGCCGCTCAGTATCTGGGTGGCATGTTCTTTTGTGTTGACTTGCTTGCCTGAGAGAATCTGCTCTATGATGCCTTCCTCGTTGATGATAAAGGTGGTGCGGATAGTGCCCATCGTCTTCTTGCCGTACATGGTCTTCTCGCCCCAGGCGCCCATTGCCTCCAGGAGGGTCTTATCCACATCGGCTATCAGGGGGAAGGGAAGCGAATGCTTCTCCTTGAACTTCTGATGCGAGGCGGCAGAATCCTTGCTGACACCCACCACTTCGTAGCCGGCTCCCTGCAAATCGGTATAACGGTCACGAAGGCTACAGGCCTCTGCCGTACAGCCGCTGGTATTGTCCTTAGGATAGAAGTACAAAACCAGTTTGCGGCCCTTGTAATCACTCAGACGGATATCCCGTCCCTGCTCGTCTTTGCCCAGAATCTCAGGCGCTTTATCTCCAATCTTCATAACTCTTCCGTTTTGATGTTTATTCGAAGGCAAATATACAACCTTTTTCCGAACAGACAAACGTATGACACAGAAAATCAAACCTGACACCTAATGTAGATGTGATGATGGCCAAGCGGAAAATGTCTTCGCAGGAGCTGGCCGAGAAGATTGGCATAACGGCTGCCAACCTATCCATCCTAAAGACCGGCAAAGCGAAAGCCGTGCGTTTCTCCACCCTCGAAGCCATCTGTCAGGCCCTCGACTGCCAGCCGGGCGACATCTTGGAGTACAGAGAAGATTAATACCAAGAGACGGATGGAAAATGTGGGATGTCAGAGGATTTGTGTAACTTATATTTGGAGGTTATCAATAATAGCATTAACTTTGCAACATCTTATATACAAATTATAACCATGACTTATCTGAATAGGTTTCACAAAGAATCAGTGGAAAGATGTTTAAGGAAGGTTGCAGAATCGAAGTCTTTGCAGATGAATTGCGAAGAAGAAGTGAGGAAAATCAAAGAAATGCACAATCAGATAGCACAACGCTATCCGAAAGGAGCATAATTGACATCGATAATTCCACTGCAGAGAACTTAGCAAAAGAGAAAAACCTTTGGATTGATATCTCAGAAGTTGTCACTCTTGGCACTCCAGCTCCCAGTGGGGTGGAGAATGAAGTGTATCTGAATAAGAAGGGGAATTTCGTCTATAAGGTCAACAACCTTATGACAAGTCGGTGCGTTTCTGATTTCCTGCAACGTATCTTGCTACACAACAGTATCTTCCCTCAGACGGGGTATGAATTGTATGCCTTTACAGGTTTCGGAAACGGGAATATTTACCCCATTTTGAAACAAAATTATATTTTTAACGCAGAATATGCTACTCCCGTAGAAATTGATACCTATATGTCGGCTCTTGATTTTGAGAAAGTGGATGAAGCAACATTCACAAATGGTGATGTTATTATTTCTGACCTTTATCCCCGGAATGTGCTGAAAGATAAAGATGGCGACCTGTTTGTGGTAGATGCTGAATTTAAAAAAGCAGCTGCAAATTAATTCTGTTATTGCTAAATTCCTGTATCATTGCTCACCTTTATTATAAAAAGACGGGCAATTCAGTTTTATCTAATTTCGGCTAAGCGCTTTATCCACGCTGCCGGATTCCAAGAGGCGTTCCTGGGCTTCGTCGTAACTGAGGCCCAGGGATTCCTGAATCATACGGGTGCCGCGATCTACCAGTTTGGCATTGGTGAGCTGCATCCTGACCATACGGTTACCCTTTACACGTCCCAAGCGAATCATCAGGGAAGTGGAAATCATATTCAAGACCATCTTCTGAGCCGTTCCGCTCTTCATACGGCTGCTGCCCGTAACAAATTCGGGGCCTACAATGGTCTCAATAGGATATTCGGCAGCGGCGGCCAAAGGAGTATCGGGGTTGCTGGTGATACAACCGGTAAGAAGGCTGCGTTTGCGGGCCTCTGAAACGGCTCCGATGACGTAAGGCGTGGTACCGGAAGCTGCAATCCCCAGGACTGTATCATCGGCTGTGGGAGAGAAAGCCTGCAAGTCTTGCCAACCCTTTTCGGCATTATCCTCGGCGTTCTCTACGGCATGGCGAAGGGCTCTTTCGCCTCCGGCAATAAGGCCTATTACCTTATCTTCCGTAACGCCAAAGGTTGGCGGCAGTTCGCTGGCATCCAGAACACCCAGACGGCCACTGGTTCCTGCTCCTACATAGAACAGCCTGCCGCCGCGCTTCATACGGGGCTCTATGGCCTCTACGAGGGCTTGTATCTGGGGTAATGCCTTATGGACAGCCTCGACAACCAGCGAATCCTCCTGATTAATATGTTGCAGCAATTCGCCTACCGACATCTGCTCCAGATGGTCGTAATGCGAGGGCTGCTCTGTGATTAGCTTCTTACGGTCAAAATCCATCATTCAAGAATTTATCCAGTGCAAAATTACAATTATTTGCAGAACTGACAAAAAAAGAGCTCAGATTTCATTCGATGAAACGGCATAAACGTCCGACCTTTGCAAACATTTGCAAACTGCCGGGCTAACTGCAAATTATTGCAAACAAAAAAGTTTGGGGCATTCAGCATTTTATCCTAACTTTGCACTTGAAAGATTCACAAACATGAACGAAATAATGACCATAATGACCCAACGGGAACTGTTCCTGCTTATCTTCGGAATAGTAATCTACATTGTCCTCTTCTATGTGACGGTGCAGAACAGCAGACGTAAGATCCTGGCTTTGCAAACCCGATTAGATAAGGTACGCGCGATGCAGGAGCAATACGACATAGAGGCTAACGAGCAGAAAATATCGGAGTTGGAGAACCTTATAAAGAAGTTGGGCGACGAGAACTCTATGCTGCGGCTGGAACTGGAAGAGAAGAAGGCTACGCTGGACTATAATAATAAGGTAGCCATCATCGAGAATGCCAGGCGTCAGCAAGCCGAGACGGTCATTTTCGCCTCTCCTGTATATCATCGTCTGCAGGAATGCCTGAACACAGGGAAAAGCCTAAGCTATCAGGACTGGGGCGAACTGACACAGCTGATAAACAGTATTTACACAAACTTTACGGAAAAGCTATATAGCCTTTACCACATGAGCGAGCACGAGTGCCACGTAAGTCTGCTTACCAAGATACACTTGCAGCCAAAAGACATTGCGTTGCTGACGGCACACTCGAAGGAGAGTATCGCAACGACACGCAGCAGGCTCTACTCGAAGGTGTTCGGACGTAAAGGTTCTTCGAAAGACTGGGACGATTTTATTTTATCACTATAGCCCCATAGGGGGGGGAGGAGTTTAGAGTGTAGAGTTTAGAGTTTAGAGTTTAGAGCTGACAACGATAACGAAAACGAAAACATTTTAAAGGAAAGAATAAAGGTAACAGGTAAATAACTAAATTGTAAATTATCATGATTGAGTTTATTGCATTACACTTATGGCAGATGTGGGCCATTCTGGCTGTTCTCTGCCTGATTCTGGAACTGACGGCTGGTGATTTCTTCATCATCTGCTTCTCCATCGGGGCTGTCTTTGCCTGCATCACGGATGCCTTGGGCGGCGGTATCATCCTACAGTTGGTGGTCTTTGCTGTCTTCACGCTTGCCAGCCTGTTCTTTGTGCGGCCTTTTGCTGTCCGCTTCCTGCACAAAGGGGAAAGCAATCGCGTAAGCAATGCCGATGCGCTGCTGGGACGCAAAGGACGCGTGGTGGAAACCATCAAGGCCGACAGCTTCGGCCGAGTACAAATCGACGGTGATGTATGGAAGGCTGTCACAAACGAGCCTCAAGACATACCCGAAGGCACAAACGTTCGTGTTGTCTCGCGCGAAAGCACCATCATTACGGTGGAAAGGATTGAGAATTGAAAATTGAGGATTGAGAATTGAATTGATTGGAAGTCCTAAATCATTAAATAACTGAGGAAGTTAAATTGGAAGTTATAAAAGGACAATACCATATAGGCAGACAGCATCCAAAACTATCGTCCTGCCAGCTTACTGGCTTAACTCCCTGCGCGTAGCGCATAACTCCCGGTTTAACTCCATCTTATAACTCCCGAAACTTAAATTAAATAACCAAATCGTTAAATCGTAAATTAAATCATGGACATTATGACTTACATTTTCATTGCCATCGTTGTTCTGGTGGTAATCTTTGCCAAGATGGCACTGGTGATTATTCCTCAGTCTGAAACCAAGATTGTGGAGCGCCTGGGACGCTACTACGCTACGCTGCAACCTGGTATCAACATCATTATCCCGTTCATAGACCGGGCAAAGTCTATCGTGGTGCTTAATCATGGCCGTTACCAGTACTCTACTACCATCGACCTGCGTGAACAGGTATATGACTTCCCCAAGCAGAATGTTATCACGAAGGATAACGTGCAGACGGAAATCAATGCCCTGCTATACTTCCAGATTGTAGATCCTTTTAAGGCAACATACGAGATCAACAACCTGCCCAACGCTATTGAGAAGCTGACACAGACCACGCTGCGTAACATTATCGGCGAACTGGAGCTGGACGAGACGCTGACAAGCCGCGACACCATCAACAAGAAACTTTCTGCCGTTCTGGACGATGCCACAGACAAGTGGGGCGTTAAGGTGAACCGCGTGGAGCTGCAGGACATCACGCCTCCAGACAGCGTATTGACTGCCATGGAGAAGCAGATGCAGGCAGAGCGTAACAAGCGTGCTCAGATTCTGACTTCCGAGGGTCAGAAGGCCGCAGAGATTCTGGCTTCTGAGGGGGAGAAGACCGCCATCGTGAACAAGGCCGAGGCTGCCAAGCAAGAAGCTATCCTGCAGGCTGAGGGTGAGGCTCAGGCTCGCATCCGAGTAGCAGAAGCTGAAGCAAAGGCCATTGAACTGATTACCGAGGCTGTAGGAAAGTCAACCAATCCTGCCAATTACCTGCTGGCACAGAAGTACATCCAGATGATGCAGGAACTGGCTGAGGGCGACAAGACAAAGACGGTCTATCTGCCTTACGAAGCAACCAACCTGCTGGGCAGTATCGGTGGAATCAAGGAGCTTTTCAAGGCTACCGAGTAATATCTATTGGAGCTATAAGACAATCAGAGGCCGCAGGAAAAACCTACGGCCTCTGCTTTTATTGCAAAATGTTCTTAATCTGCCAACTTGGCCTTGATGAACTCGCGGTTCAGACGGGCGATGTTAGCGATGCTCTCGCACTTGGGACAAACAGCCTCGCAGGCACGGGTGTTGGTACAGTTACCAAAGCCCAGCTCGTCCATCTTGGCAACCATTGCCTTAGCACGCTTGGCGGCCTCTACCTTTCCCTGAGGAAGGAGAGCCAGCTGGCTTACCTTAGAGCTGACGAAGAGCATGGCAGAACCGTTCTTACAAGCTGCCACACAAGCACCGCAACCGATGCAGGTAGCGCAGTCCATAGCCTCGTCGGCAGCCTCCTTAGAGATAAGGATGGCGTTGGCATCCTGAGCCTGACCGGTACGGATGCTGGTATAACCACCAGCCTGGATAATCTTATCGAAGGCGTTACGGTCAACCATACAGTCCTTGATAACGGGGAAACCGGCAGAGCGCCACGGTTCTACAG
>JAFXZY010000048.1 GCA_017541025.1 Bacteroidaceae bacterium
AAAAGGAATCCAGTTATTAGCCTCTTGACCCTAGCCTCATGACTTAAAAAAAGAACAAAATTATGAACGTAAGATGCAAAGAAAAGTCTTTACACCCATCTTCCCAAAGCGGGAAGATGCTACTCCTGCTCCGTCGGGGCAGTCGGCACAGGCTAAGGAGCCTGATGCAGCAGCTGTGCTCCGCAAGCTCGGAGCGTGTGAGCTGCGCAGTGCCTTTGCGCAGGCAATATTCAAACACATGCGGAAGAACTTCCAGAGCGAATCGGAATTCCGTAAGACCGTTGGTCAGTGGGTGGCGCGTGATATTGCCACCGATGTGGAGCTGCGCATGGAGATGCAGCGCCTTGGCTATCGTCCCCACGAACGTGGTTATACCATTCCCCAGCGCTTGGCCCTCGTGCGGTTTTATATGCAAAAAGAAGTGCTGTTTTGAGAGTTGATAGTTGATAGTTTATAGTTTAAAGACAGTTGAAAAAGTGGAAAGAAGCGAGTATTAAGTAATAAACTTGTTGAACTCTAAACTAACCACTGACTCTAAACACTAAACTCTAAACTCTAAACTAAGATACTGACTATAAACATTAAACTTTAAACTTTATAAAATTATGACTTATACAATTTATCAGGCTTCTAGCCTGCGCGCTATGGTAAAGCAGTTGCTGCCATGCGCTGAGAGTAAGAACTTTAGTGATAGTAACTATTGCAGCTTGGGCATCCTGAGTCGCAAACAGGAGAATGCCGACGAGGAGGTGCTGCTCTATGCCGAGACGCACCAGCCATCCTTCTGCATGGGACTGGGAATGGTGCTGACAACCGAGAATGTAAAGGCCGATAATGGGCACTGTGTAAGAGTCCTCACTCGCGACCTGGACAACGCTCTGGCTAGCTTCGGACAGCGCATGGTGTACATGCAGCTGCAGGATGAAGGTAGTGTAATGTTAAGCACAGTGGAGTCCCTTAGCGAAGAGGACGAAACACCCGTTCCTTCTACCCGCCGCATGGTGTTTTTGCAGGGCGAGAAGGTGGAGCCGCTGACCCTCCCCGGTGATTCACAAAAAGAGGACAAGGAGTGCCTGTGCGGTCAGCCTGAAACGGAGCGTGACACGTGCATCTTGGCTAATAAGGTTGAGTTGCTGGACAGCCTGCGCTTCTCCGTCCCCTTGGCTGCTACACGTGGCAACGGGTTGCGTAAGCAGGGTGTCTTGCTGGAACTTACACCCGAGAAGATGCATGTGGAGGGTTCCAACCTGAGCATGTACGCCATGGCCAACAGTCGTGACCCTTGGTTGCAGGCACCCCGTCGCCAGCACCAGTGCATGTTGGCACCGGATAGCGTGCGACACCTCCTGTCGGCCCTCTCCAGCTATGGCGAGGAGCAGTCGCTGACACTGACGGTTTCCACGAGTGAAGGTAATCAGAGCACACTAACTGTGCTGTGTGATACGGTGATGGTGATTATGGATTGTTAAAACAAGGGGGAGCTTCTCCCCCTAACCTCTCTTTCCTTCTTTTCTTCTTTCGTTGGAAAGAAGATAAAGAAACAAAAGAAGAAACAAAAAACGTCCTGGCTCGGAGGCCGGCTGTGGGTTTTCCTGAACACTTCACGAAACTCGCTACGCTCAAACATCGTTCAGTTTTATGTTCAGGAAATCCCACATCCTCTAAAGACCTCCTCGTGCGGAATGTTTTTATTAATTTTAGTGATGAAAAGTAAAAGAGAAGAATGAGAATGAATGAAATAAGGGCTGAAAGAAACAGACTTCGACTGGAAGTGGCGGCACTAAAATGCCGTTTGCTGGAGATTAGGCAAAGACAACAGGAGTTAAGAAAAACAGAAACGAAAAAGAAAATGAAAGAAAGCACCCCTGCACCCCTCAAAGAAAGAAAAGAAAGAAGAAAAGAAAAACAAGAAGAGTTTAACAACAACAAAAACTCAAAGATATCTTTCGAAATTTTTACAAAAGAGGGACCTGAAGAGCCAAGATTTAAAGTTCCAACTTTAGAGGAAGTTCAGGCATACATGAATGAAAAGGGAGAAACAAGATTCCCGGCTGGAAAGTTCTGGGATTACTACGCAGCAAAAGGGTGGGCGCTGGGAAAGTCAAAGATGATGTCGTGGCAGTTGGTTTTGGATTATTGGATAAAGGAGGAGGATGCGAAGGCGGCAAAACAGAGTCATAAATCTGGAAGCAAAGCGTCTCAGAACATTGTGACGTTCAATGCCTACAAGCCGGTGGAGACAAAGGGAGCCGTAAGTTATGAGGAGTATAAGAGGATGATGCGGGAAGGGAAATGCCTCTCCCCTAACCCAGGAAGAGTGTAGAGATGAGAGTGTAGAGGTGTTTTTAAAGGTTATAGGTTATAGGTTATAGGTTATAGACGTTAATCAACTGTAAACGGTAAACTTTATTCAATGGAAAAAAAGTTCAGAATCAGAACTTATGGTCGGACAGAACTGGCGCAGCTATATTGCCCGGGGGTGCTGCCGAGGTCTGCCTATCGCAGGCTGAAAGCATGGATGGTACTCAATCCCCGCCTTCGCCCGCTTCTGCGCCAGAACAGCCGAATCTTTACACCGGCTCAGGTGAAGAGAATCGTGGATGTTCTGGGTGAGCCATAAGTGGCAATAAGTATCCATAAGTGCCCATAAGTTACCATAAGTACCTGTAAGTTACATCCTCGCTTTTGCTCCGCCGTACCTTTGCAGTGCCTTAGGGCGAAAGTTCTTACGGCTACACGTGGAAAAAATTACTGCCACGTGTACCGGTAAGAATTACTACGCGTAGCAGAAAACAATAAAAATTAACCCCAAAAACAAAAAACTATGGCATTAAAAGTAAAAGCGAAAGAGAAACTTCAGAAGATCGGCAAGTATGCCGACACCTACCGTTACGTGATGCAGCCCGAACTGTACACGCCTCTGAAGGAGGAGAAGGTTATCCGCGAGGCAGCTCTGCGCAGCGGAGTGAACCAGGGTGTGATGCAGGCCTGCTGGGATGCTGCCGGTGAGGTCATCAAGGCTTGGGCTACCGAGGGTCACAGCGTGGCACTGCCCGGACTTGGCAGCATGCGTTTCGGCCTCCGTGCCAAGAGTGTGGCCGACGTGAACGAGGTAAAGGCGGGCCTTATCACCACTCGCCGCATCATCTTCACGCCCAACACCGAGCTGAAGGATGAGTTGGCACAGACCGCCATCCAGATCACCTGCTACGACCGCAACGGCAACGAGGTGAAGCGTGTAACCAGTACCGACCCAGGTACCATCGAGGACCCTGAAAACGGGAACGATAACGGGAACGTTAACCCTAACGAGGGGGGAGATAACGAAGGCCAACAGCCAAATGCCAACGGCCAAGGTGACGATAACGGCGGTGACGACAATGGTGGCGGCGACGAGCCAGGAGCGGATGAAGACTAAGACCCCCTAACCCTTCGGGCCCCTCCGTCGCGAATGGGGATTCGCTCCCCTTTGTGGGGCCACAGCCACATTCAGTGGCTACTCTAAAGACCCCAGTCGCCCTTTAGGGGGAATGAAGAGTGGGCCTTCGGGCCCAACTCTTCAAATTGAAAATTGAAAATTGAAAGTTGAAAATTAATTTCAGTAGTTAAGAATTCGGAAGTTAAGTAGTTAAGCCATTACCAATAATATGTGCAGAACTATCGTCTTTAACTCCTGTCCGAATGGACGAGCGAAGCGATAACTCCTTTAACTTCTTTAACTCCTTATAAATGATAACAAACAACAACCCATTGAACATCCGCGTTGGTAAAAGCAAGTGGCAAGGACAAGTACTCCCCCAAAGGGGGAGCGGAGAGGGGGCTTTTTGTCACTTTGAATCGATGGAATATGGCCTCCGTGCTGGCTTCTGCCTGCTCCGCACCTATGCCACCAAGTACCGACTGAACTGCGTGAAGGACATCATCACCCGTTGGGCGCCGCCATCGGAGAACAACACGCAGAGCTACATCCGCCATGTTTGTCTTCTCACTGGCTTTGGTGGTAACCAACGACTGACGGAGAAGGACTGGCCCCGCCTCGTCAAGGCCATGGCCAAGATGGAGTCCGGCGCAGATCTGGATGACAATCTCATCCAAAGTGCATTTAGGTTATACAAACATTATTAATAACGATAACGTTAAAACATTAAAATTATGAAAAAAAAAGAGACGTGGAAGACTATACTTCACCTTGTGGCAAGCATTATTGCTTCTATCATTACTGCACTGGGTACTACTAGTTGTATGAGGTAAGTTTTAGCTCCCTCCATAAAGGGCGACTGGGGTCTTTAGAGAAGCCACTGAATGTGGTTTCGGCCCCACAAAGGGGAGCGAATCCCCATTCGCGACGTTGGGAAGCGGGGGGAGGGTCCCCAATTATCACAGCATTGGGCACAACCTCTTGCATGGGTGCCATGCGCTGAGAATTGAAAGTTGAAAATTTATTTCAGTAGTTAAGAATTCGGAAGTTAAGTAGTTAAGCCATTACCATTACATGTGCAGAACTATCGTCTTTAACTTCTCAGGCCGAAAGGCCGATAACTCCTTTAACTTCTTTAACTTCTCAAGAAACAAAAACAAAAACCTTGAACCTCTTGAACCAGAAGTTAGCCAACGGCCAAAAGCCAAAGTCTCTATAACCGCTAACCCCTAACCTCTAAACTAAAAAATGGGGCGTTTGCGAAAGCAGACGTCCCATTTTTTTATATCTTTCCATTACCAAATATCTTCAGGAGTGTTCGGGTTGTCGTAGATTTCCTTGGGGCACCACTCTATGTAGTCGAGGAAGAGCTGCTTGTTGGGATTATCCTGCACACTCTTGAAGCGCAGGTAGTATACTCTGTCGGCATCCACATGGGTGCGGAGCAAGATACGGCGCGTGGTCTTGGCCAGTGAGCGGGCTGTCTGGCTTCCGCCTGGGATTTCAGTAAAGTACTCTGGGCCCTTCATGAATCCGTTGTTACGCATACGCTTGTCCACCTCGGCATTATAGTCATCGTCCTGCGTGTCGACCTCCCATTTAAGCGTTGGGTCGGTACCACCCAATCCCATGTTCACGGGGATTCCGGCAGGATAGAGGGCATCCTTGTTCTCGCCGTAATAAACCTGACAGATACCTCGCCAAGGACTCTCGGTGGATACACCCATTCTTATCTCGTAAGTACCTGAAATGGGCACAGGCGGCAGGCGAAGTGTTACGTCGTACGTTCCCTCGCACAGCATTTCGTCGGCCTGATAGTTGGGCCAGTCCTGATTAATACCGTTCAGCAGGTAGAATATCATGTCCTTGGTGTTGATATTGATGTCGTTAAAGTACTGATATACCTCATCAGCAGGGAAAGAGTAGCGATAGAAGTAGCTCATGCATCGCATATCGTTAGTCATCATTTCGGGAGCGAATTCCCAAACGTCGTAGCGCAAGCGGAACTTCATCAGTTCCGTACGGACGTGGTTGTCGTAAACCAGCACCTTGTCTATGGGGTAGATGATGGAGTTTAAGAGCTTAACCATCTTAGACTCCACGCCGGTATTCAGGTATATTCCTTCGTTCTCATGAGTGCATGACAACTCGTGATAGGTTCCCCTGCGGCCGTTATCCATAACGGGGAAGCGGTTCAGGTAAACGCCCTTGCTTTCTGAACTTTCCCACAGACGGAGCAGACGACGTTTTCCCATGGTAACGTAATGGTTCCAAGCACCTACCGTGGGCGCTTTGTTACGTCCCTTGGGGTTATAACCTTTCTCATTATAATGCAGTACCAACTTGTCAACAGCTAATCGGCAAGGTAACAGATGATAGGTAACAAACTGATTGATGAGGTTGTTCTCGTCCTTGTAATTTTCATCGTTAATGGCATCGGGATAAAAGTTCTGTGATGCCACCCATTCCCTTACATCATCGATGGTAATAGCTGTCAAATCCTTCTTCAGGGTCTTTACCCAGAAATCATCTGTCTCGGCAAACAGGGTAAAGCCGTACTTGCGGGATGGCTGTGGCGGGACATAGGTACTGAGGTTGGGCCACCAGCTGTCGCCGATGACACCTATCTTCACCAGTTTTTCATACTCATAGTCTTTAACGGCCGATAGTGTGTCGGTCAGTCCGCAGGCCTCTACCAGCTTGGCCATGATGAAGTACCCACAGTCGGGCAACGTGGCATAAAGGTGAAGGGTGCTGCCGAGAGTCTCATTGGTGGGATTGATGGCATAACCCACTTCGTGGATAAAGCCATTAAGACATTCTATATCACGATTTTTGAGAGAGACAGGGCATTTGCCGTCAATGAAACAAGAGTCGCGGTCGTTCTTGGCATAGATAACGCTGATTTTGCAGTCTGCCATGGTGTTAAGTGAGAATTCCTCGTTATTATCGGGAAACTCGCTCACGGTAAACATCTTGCGTTCGGCATCCTTACCGTCGATAAGGCTGTTCATAACTATCACGTAGCGGATAGAGTCCAGAACGCGCTCGCTGGGGAATCCTTCCCAACTGGGTTCTGAGATAACACCCTTAATGCATAGGGTGTCCAGATAAAGTTGGATAGCTGCGTTGGTGGGTGCAAAACAAGTGTAGGCTCCGTAAGCCGTCAATAACTGATAGACAGAGGTTTCTGAAATCTCGCTTACCTTCTGTTCTTTGCATAAGCGAACGTATTCGCTGAACTGCTCGTGGTCTGTTAGGTAGCCGCCAATGGTGCGCTCCTTAAAGACATAGCGTGCCGAGGTGTCGACATCCTCGGTACAACTGGTGACCAGAAAGGCCCCCAATAGTAGAATGGAAATTAGGTTAAATACTTTGAATTTCATTTATGTAATGTTGTTAATTTGGCTACAAAAGTACACACTTTTTTTTAATAACGCATCAATTTTGCATCATTTTCTTCACAATTACAGTACCATTACTGTAAATATGCCTGCTGATGCTTACACCTTTAACAGGTCCGGACAGCTTAAGTCCATCCAAACTGTAGTATTCTGTGCCGACGAGTTGGCCTGCTATATCAGGCGTCAGTTCCAACACCTTATCTATAATCTCCTGCTCTCGCTCATTCCGACTGCCATCGCCGTTTTCGTAGAGGTCTTCGATGCTGAAATCATAGGTGCTCAGTACATTACTCTTGCCTATGGTGGGGGTATTCATCAGGTAAGTCTTGTTGCCGCCATCGGGATAACGGCCAAAGGTCTGCTTGTCGCCTTGTGCATTGTAGCAGAGGGCATCAGCCCAACTTCCATTCTCGGCCTGAATAATCACGGCAGCTCCGTCAGAATTCTCCAGCTTAAAAGGTGCATGCAGTTGGCTTATCTGCTCTCGCTTGGAAGCCCAGATAACCAATGTGCCATGTGCCGGAACGATGGTGGAAATACCTTCACCACTCGTTATCTGGTACTTGGCGGGCTGGTCGGCCTTGTCGCTCAGATACATGCCAGCAATATCAATATCCTGGTTGGTGGTGTTGTAGAGTTCTATCCAATCGTCTTTCTTCGCATATTCATTCACGTAGATGCTGTTGTTGGCACTCACCTCATTGATACGGATGGGCGAAGCGCCGGAGGCAGCATATTTTGCAGGATTGCTGATGGGCTCGAACAGAGCGGTATAGGAGTCGTCCACATCCTCCGTGAGTGTCAGTTGGTTGGTGCGGATGCATGATGAGTTATTTACCCAACCTGTGAACCTATATCCTGCCGGTGCCGTTGCGGTAATTGTTACAGGTGCAAAGAGGGTACCGTCGAAACTGTTTCCGGGTACGGGCAGATTGTCCAACATGAGAGAAGCCTGCGGAATATTGGCCTTGAAGCTCACCTTCATGCCTTCGCCCAAATGATAGCTGTTGCGCAAAGCATTGATACGGGCCTGACGACTGGAGTTGCTTATCATTCTCTCTATCTGTTCGCCATTTGAGGTCCATGGCTGTTTGCCTTCAATGGCAAGAGCTGCTTCTACCAGCTGGCAGATGCTGTCACTTATGCTGCTGCATCTTTCTGGGGTGAACACGCTGCCGCCCAACAGGCAGTAGGCGTTTACGAACTGTCGCTGGAACTGCGGGTTCTGCTTCATGCCGTTGTATATCTGCAGCAGTTCATTGCCGTTATTGTTGTTGATGAGGCTCACGCCGTTGTTGTTGCTCCAGCCCCAATCCTGATCGTGCAACACAAGGTGGAACTTTCCGTCGGGCAGGCTGCGATAGCCCTTTACATTATTATTATTACAAATCCAGTCGGAACAGCCTATGTATGAGATGGCGGCAAAGAAGTTTATCACCTCGTCCATATCCGCTTTCTGCCTGATTTCGTTGTAGACCTCATCATCAGCCGCTTTTTTGCTAAGTGAGAGCCATTCGCTGAAAGCATCCTTTGTTCCTGCCTTCTGGAAGTAACCGTTGCTGTACTCAAAGGCATCCATCTCATCATCGTCGTACCCATAGTTGGCGGCGCCGTTGTATCGGTTATTGGGTTCTCTGAGGTTCAGCATACCAATGTACTCTCCGTTGAAGAAAACATGAACGGGCTGATAATCCTGTGCATCGATATAGAAGCCGTTGGAGATAAGTACCTGCTGTGTGATGGCATCCCTCACACGCCCGTGTTCCCATGAGTTGTTGTCGTTTCCTCCATTACGGATTTGCAACTGCTTGTATTTATTATAAGGTTTATAACGGAAGAACGGATAGTCGAAGCTGGTGGTACCTTCATAAAGCCTGCTGGCTTTCAACTTGAAGGAAGAGGGTGCATAATGCCGGCTCCATCCACCACTTATAATGAATTCTGCTTCCTGATTGATGACCATCTTTCCGTCTGGTGTAATGTATTCGAAGTTCACGGGGCGCTCCCAGTCCATATTGATGTTGGACTTGCCGTGATTTCTTCCGCTCACGCCGTTGGTGCCATCCACGTAAACGCCAATCATATCGTCGTACAGGTTATCAGGATTGGTGGTAATGGCCAGAACGGGCAGGTAATAAGCCTCATCCTTATAGATATAAGAGCGGGTTATTACTTGACTGGGCAGATATCCCTTCTGGAAGAGTCGCAGCCTGAGGCTGGTGGTTTCGGATATGTGGAACACGCCGTCCTTGCTTACCGTTCCGTTCTGAAGGGTTGGAGTAGTGCCGTCTGTGGTATAACGGAGAGTAGCGCCAACGGGGATATCCACTTTTACGTCAAACGGATTGGTAAACAGATGCGAGTCAGTATCCACCTCAGGGGCATTCATACGGAATTCCGCAAACGTTTCGGCATTATTGGCATCCTCTGGTGTCGGGTCGCCGTTATAACCCCAATCGTCGTGAGAAAGGTCTTTCTTTGCCCAGGAGCAACGGGCAATAGCCGTTGGATAGTCAATCGTAAGGAAGGGCTTACGTCCGTCCTCGCTCAGGAAGATTTGCCCGCCTTCGGTATTCAGCTTGAAAGGCACTTGCTTGGTGGCTTGGTCACCAAACACGCCATCCGCTGCATTGTGGTCAAAGAAGACGCATTTGTAACCCTGAGGTTCGATAACCCCTAAGTCCGGCAGCATGAATTTCTTCAGGTCATTGGCATCATCGCTGATGTACAGATAGCGCAGGGATATACGTTTGTCCGACTGGTTGTACAACTCTACCCATCCGCCATAATTCCATGAATAGTCAATGGTCTGGTCTATGTTGGCTACATTTACCTCTGTGGCAATCAGCGAGGACGGGATATCCGCTTCGGTATCTCCCTCATCGTAGGCATCCTCCACAATGCTCATACCCACATCATAGAATTTGCCGCCCCAGTTCTCCTGAATGTACGTAGCAATCACGTTTCTGCCCACTTGCAGGTAACGGGCAGGAATCTCTATCGTTACGGGATGTTTACCATCGGTCCAGTTGTCCTGTTTGTCTATCAGGTGCCCATTCACATAGATGGAGTAGGCATCATCATGACATACATTTATATAATAGGCCGTGGAGTTTTTCACTTCATCCAGTTCAAAATCGCGCCTGATCCAGAAGTTGGTATTCTCGCCTCCAGGCCAGATGGTCTTGACTTCCGGCATATAGCCGCTGTTGCCGATGGGCATAGGAGCCTCGGTCCACATACTGTCATCAAAGTCGGCATCAGTCCAACTGAGCGTTTCCACACGCCCCTCTATCTTCATATCCTTAATGCGAGTCCACGATTCCTCGTCGCGGTAGTAGCAGTAATTGTAATAGGATGTTCCCACCCATAGTTCCTTCTGCTCTGTCTCATCGAAGAGTCGGATATTGGAGAGTTTAATTTCAGTATTCTCTTCTTCGGTGGTTATACTCAGCGCTAACTTCATATCCTGGATGTCTGTTCCCTGCAGTCCGTTACGAGTAATCTTTATGTCTTCCCCTGCTTCAAGGTCTAGGGTATTAGAGTAGAACTCTATGTTGTTATCCTCGTTTTCTGAGAGCTGCAACTGTATAGATGCCGGCTTGTCGGTAGAAACCACTACCTGGAATCTATATTTGTGGTCGGCATGCAAGGTGATAGGTGTCTTAAACTGAACCCTACCGTTGCGCGGAGTGGAAACCTGGGTGGGCATACTGATAGTATATACATCATTCTCCTGAGCCTCATACAGTTTGCTCCAACCGTGAATATCGCTCTCCACATTGGTGTAGTTTCCTGCATATCCTCCTTCCGAGTTAAAGAGCAGTCGGGCCGTCCAAGTTTCTTCGTAGCCCATCGGCAAATTACCCAATCTTTGTGCAAATGCATGACAATTAATCAGCAAGATGGCAAGTAATGCCTTTAAAATGCGGTTTTTTCTCACAGCCTTCGTTTTTGTTTTCATTTTAGTTTTCGTTGTTGATTGGTATAAATTCTCGTTACCTTGAGTTTTTCTTTGCCTTGAAAGCAAAAAAACAAATTAGGAAACCAGCTATTGCTAACAGAGCGATACCTATGAGCGGACGGTAGAACAACCAGGCCAGAGCGATGATGACGAGCGACCACACAAGACCTACAACAAAGCATATCAAGCCTACACCAAAGCCTACTATGTTGGCCAGGAAAGGAACTACTTTCATCAGGGTCTCTAAAATGCCGAAGATGCCTCTCAAACCACCAATAACCAACAAGACACCCACAATGCGCAATATCCACATGATTATGTGGTTGTCTTCGTGAGCACCTTCGTAAATCTCCGCTGCATCCTTAGTGCCCATTACAAGGGTGGAGAAGGTTTTGCCATTCTTTGCCCTGAAACTGGTAAAGGTATTGCCTTTCTGCTGGGCTATAATGGTGATTTGGGCAGGCATGACCTTGGTAAAGGTGATACGTACATCACCCACAGCAGGACTGTTAGGACTGACACCATAGTACAGTTGATTATCCCGAACATGTACCAGCAGCAGAGAATCTGTATGCGTACCATTCTGACAGCTGAGAACCTGCTGGCACTCTTTATTCCAGCCTGCAAGAGTTGCAGAATCAAGGCTGAGGGCCACGGGCTCTTCGCCACTGATGCTCTGAATCTGACGTTCATTTAACTGGAAGGCACCAAAGGTGACATTTTGGGCAAACCACCGCTCTGAATCGGCAGAGTTGAGCACATAGTTGCTCTTTTGGTATGAGGGATCATGAAAGTCGGCAGATTCTACGGGACTGCTGGTCCACTGCTTCTTATAGGTATAGGTGGTGGTGATTTCCTGCTTTCCGCCCAGTTTTTCCTTACGCTCCTGGTGCGACTGCTCCACCCACTGGTAGTACTCAACATCGCGAACCAGCCTGACTGCCGTAACACCAACGCCAAAGATAGGGTCGATAAGTGAATCCTGTGTATTGGCAAAGCCTGTGGCATGGACCAGTTTGCCGTCCATTTCGGGATTGATGCGATCTATGTTTTCCAACTCAACGGTAACCCCTTGGGCCTCGTTCAGCATCTTGTCGGTCTTCACTACCCTGCCTTCGTTCCACCATAGCAAAGCTGTACCTGCAATGAAGATGATAAACCCTCCAAATATGCCTCGAAACGAATTACCTACTCTGGAGCCGTAACCCACTGTTGTTCTTTCTTGATAAGCCATAATTTCTATTTAATTGATTGTTTTCTGCAGCAAAATTACGGATTTTAGTTGAAACTTGAAAATTATTTATACCTTTGCAGCCGATTTTAGCAAAACATACGTAATGAGTACATTAATTAACAGCTTAAGACGAAACATTGCCATCGTGGTGGGGCTGTGCGTCTGCGCCATCTGGGGTGAGACATTTGTATCTACCAAAATACTGTTGGAAAACGGGCTGATGCCGAGCGACATCTTCTTCTACCGCTTTGCATTGGCATACGTTTGCATCTGGTTCTTCTCATACAAACGTCTGTGGGCCGACAACTGGCAAGACGAATTTCTTTTGTTAGTGCTGGGAATCATGGGCGGTTCCCTGTATTTCCTGACTGAGAATATGGCACTGATGTTCTCTACCGCCTCTAACGTAGCTATTTTGGTGGGCTCAACCCCATTGATAACTGCTGTACTGATGGCCTTGTTCTACAAAGACGAGCGTATGTGCACCAGGCAGATGGTGGGATCTCTATTGGCATTTGGGGGTATGGCGCTGGTTATCCTGAACGGACAACTGATGCTCCACCTGAATCCGAAAGGTGATATCCTGGCCTTGTGTGCTTCGCTGACGTGGGCCTGTTATTCTCTGGTAATAAAGAAACTGTCAAGGCACTACAACGCCCTGTTCATTACACGTAAGATTTTTATCTACGGCATTATTACCATTTTGCCCTATCTGTGGACAGAAAGTCCTTTACAGACAAACCTTACAATACTAAGCAAGCCCACCGTTTGGGTGAACTTGCTCTATTTAGGTGTGGTAGCCTCTATGTTTTGTTTCGTAGCTTGGAACTGGACACTGAAACAACTGGGCACAGTACGCGCCACTAACATTATCTATCTGCAGTCGTTCTTCACCATGTTCTTTTCTTACCTGATACTGGACGAACGCATTACGCTAATGGCTATCTGCGGTACAGCTACACTTATATTAGGTATGTATATGGCTGGAAAGGCCGCTACTTAAACAGTTTCTGGGAGAAGATACTCAGATAAATGCGCCAGTTACGCCAGATATGTCCGTCTTCGTTCTCGTAATACTCGTAGGGATACTTCATTTTATCCAGATAGGTACGCAAACCTTTGTTCTGCTCATACAAGAAGTCGGTCTTACCGATACCTATCCAATACAGATGGGGTTTGGCCTTGAATACAGCAGCTATCTGACCGCTTACTTGTGCATCATCGGCTATCTGCTGGTCGATGCTCTTATTTGAATTGCGATCCATACGTACAGCAGCCGAGAAAAGACCTATATAACCGAACATTCCGGGATTCATCAGGCTGATATGGAAGGTATGGAATCCTCCCATGCTAAGGCCGCACATAGCTGTATTGTCAGCACCTTTTTTAACACGGAAGTTCTTCTCAATGTAACTTTTCACCTCGGGGAAACTTTCCTCAAAGCTGGCTTTCTGACGACCACGCTGTGTCAGAGCTGTAAACTCAGGACTGGCATCGTTGTCGGCATGTCCGTTAGTCATTACCACAATCATAGGAACAGTCTTGCCGGCAGCAATTAGGTTGTCTAAAATTTGTGAAGCTCGACCCAGCGTAAGCCACGCATCCTCATCGCCACCCATACCATGCAGCAGATACAGCACTGGATAACTGCCGCCCTTCTCGTATCCGGCAGGGGTATAGATACTCATACGGCGCGACATGCCCAGTGTAGGACTATCATACCAGACTTGCTGGATGTTGCCATGAGGGACATTGTGGTTACCATACAGATAGCCGCAGTCACCCTCTTCCTTACTTACAATAAAGGTACTCATGAAACTACGTACGTCCCTACTGCGATTCCAGTTGGCAGGGTCTTGCAACTCTACGCCATCGGCATAGAAACGGTAGCTGTACAACTCGGGTGCCAAAGGCTGTGTGGTGAATGACCATACTCCGTTCTCGCCTTTATTCATCTCCTTGCGATAACCGTCGATACAGTCACCCATCACTTCGACCTTCTTTGCTTCAGGAGCACGCAGGCGAAGGGTTACGGTTCCGTCATCGTTCTTCTGTGGGGAAACGATGTTCTGACGCTCGAAAATAGCTTGCTGCGCAAACATACTGGTAATACCCAGGGCAAATGCCAAAAGGGATAAGGCAGTTCTTTTCATAAATGTTGTTTTTTAGGTTGTTATTAAGTTAATTGCTGCACAAAAATACATAATTTGTTTTATCTGCCATACAGAAAGAGTGGTTTCTTTTGTTTTTACCTCGTTTTTTTGAGGAAAAGTGCGTAACTTTGCACGGTAAAAAAGAATAGGCCTAAAGAAAAAGATGGAAAAACTCTGGAACAACAACTACCGCAAAGCATGGGTTGCCAACTTCATGATGTATTTCTCCTTCATGATTCTGACACCCTTGCTGCCGTTGTATCTGAGCGAGGAGTTTGGTGCCAACAAGGACCAAATAGGCTTGGTGCTGAGCGGCTATGCCCTTACGGCTTTGCTGATAAGACCCTTCAGCGGGTTCTTTGTAGATAGTTTTCCCCGTAAGGCGGTGCTGCTGATCTGCTATTTCCTGTTCTTTATTCTCTTTGGCGGATACATAGTGGCTGGCTCGTTGCTCTCGTTCTGCATCATCCGAACGCTGCACGGAGCCCCCGTGGGTGCAACAACAGTTGCCAACAGCACCGTTGCCATAGATGTACTGCATCCTACCCGCAGAGCCGAGGGCATAGGCTACTATGGTCTGAGCAACAATATGGCTACGGCTATTTCCCCAACAGTAGGACTGCTTATATATCAGTGGACAAACAATTACACAATCATTTTCTGTGTTTCGTTGCTGACAGCAGGAATAGGACTGCTTATTAACAGCACACTGAAGCTGAAACCCAGAGAATGTGCTACACAACGACCAAGAATCCAGTTGGACCGTTTCCTCTTATTAAAGGGGTGGAGCCAGGCTTTATGTATGGCCGGATTCAGTTTCTCGTATGGTGTTATCAGCACCTATCTGGCCATCTACGGCAAGGAGGAACTGGGCATTACAACGGGCACAGGACTCTTCTTTGCATTGTTGAGTTTGGGACTGATGTCGAGCCGTTTAGTGGGGGCCCGCTCTTTGCGCAAAGGCTTGGTAGTAAAGAATGCCAAACATGGCGTGTTGGTATCGCTCTTCGGTTATCTGCTCTTTGCTGCCGTCCATAATCCTATAGGCTACTACGGAGCAGCGCTGATAATAGGTTTAGGCAACGGGCACATGTTTCCTGCCTTCCAGACGATGTTTCTGAATCTGGCTCCCAACAATCAACGGGGCACAGCCAACAGTACCCTGCTAACTGCCTGGGACCTGGGTGTAGGACTTGGTATCATTCTGGGGGGCTTCATTGTAGAGCATACCTCTTATAATATGGCTTTCTGGGCAGCTTGGATTAGCAACCTCATGGGAACGATCTTCTTCTTTGCCTACGCCAAAGGACACTTTGAACGGAACAAATTAAGGTAAACGGTTAGAGGTTAGAGGTTAGAGGTTATTGAAAACGTAAACAGTAAACGGTAAACGGTAAACAGTAAACAGTAAACAGTAAACAGTAAACTAATATATGCAGCAAATCCTTCATCTACTTTGCACTGCCGGAAGTTGCCAACTACACTTCTCCGGGCATGAGCATACGCTGAGTGCGGGTGGTTGCATGATTGCTATGGCCAGTCATGTAGGACATATTCAGCCATCGGAGGATTGCCAACTTTACCAACTGTTGCTGCCTGCCGACCTTCAAGCCTCTTGTATGCCCCATAGCAGTTACGGAACTTGTGGATGGCTGCACTTGTTTATGCATCCTATCTTTCAGTTAGAAGATGAGATGCTGGTTATCTTGGAGCACGACTTCAAGGATGTAGCCTTCCGCTCCGAACACACTCCCGAAACCTATCGCCAGGAGGCCATCCTGCAAAGTATGCGCACCCTTTATCTGGATGCCATGAGTGCCCACGAAGCCCTTTTTGAACACGAAGAAACAACACAACGGGCAGCAGATATCATGTCGCGCTTCATTCGTATGTTGGAGAACGGGAGTTATCGTCAACAGAGAACCGTAGCTTTTTATGCTCAGGAACTTTGTGTCACTCCCAAGCACCTGCACAAGATCTCTACTCAGGTAAGCGGACGTACGCCCAGTTACTGGATTCAGCAGTTCACAGTAATGGAAATCAGACATTTGCTGATGCACAAGAAACTCTCGGCAAAGGAAATTTCGGACAAGCTGAATTTCGACAGCATTTCACATTTTAGCCGTTATATATCTGAACATCTTGGAGTTACACCAAAAAAAATAAAACAAGCCCCATCCCACTAGAGGAAATATTGGTAACACAGTGCGAATTTTAGGTTTGCTTTCATACGTACATTGTTAATACCTTTGCACCTAAATTAACAGGTATTACAAAATCAAGCAATATTTAAGTCATGCAAATTCGCACATTGTTACTTTTGGGTGCCGGCGCTGCAAGTCTTTCTTTGCAGGCCGCAACCCTAAGTGAAGTTATTCAGGACACCACTCAGATGGGCGAGGTCGTAGTTACCGGTACACGCAACGCCACAGATGCGCGTTACCTGCCCCTCACCGTTACCAGTATCAGTAACGAAAAACTCAACGAGAACTTCCGTTCTTCTGTTCTTCCTACCGTTATGGAACAGACTCCAGGCTTGTTTACCACCAGCCGGGGTGTGCTGGGCTACGGTGTTAGCACAGGAGCTGCAGGAAACCTGAAGATTCGAGGCGTAGGAAGCGGTGCCCAGTTGTTAGTACTCATAGACGGACAACCCCAGTATGCCGGACTGATGGGACACCCTATTCCAGATGCTTACCAGACCATGATGGCCGAGAAGGTTGAGGTGCTTCGTGGTCCTGCCAGCTTACTCTACGGCAGCAACGCTATGGGTGGCGTCGTAAACATCATTACACGTCAGATGAACGAGGACGGCAGCAAGACAAACATCCGTCTGCAAGGAGGCAGCTACGGAACTGTTCAGGCCGATGGTGTGAACCGCTTCCGTATGGGAAAATTCCACAGCGTTGTAGGTGCACAGTACCAACGCACAAGCGGACATCGCGACAATAGCGAGTTTGAGCAGTTTGGCGGCTATGCCAAGTTGGGTTACGACTTCTCGGAACACTGGAAGGCTTTTGCCGATGCAAATGTTACGCACTTCAATGCCAGCAACCCTGGTCCTTCCTATGCTCCCCTGATTGACAACGATTCCAAAATTACCCGTGGTTTGGCCAGCATCAGCCTTATCAACAGTTTCCAAAATACCAGCGGTACGTTGCGTGCCTTCATCGACTGGGGACACCATAACATCGACGACGGCTACAACATTGGCGGTACACCCAAATCATACCTTTACCTGCACGACGATTACATTGCCGGCATCACTTGGTATCAGAGTGCCAGTTTCTTCAAGGGAAATACCGTTACCGTCGGACTCGACTGGCAGCACTTCGGAGGTAGTGCCTGGAACGAGGATAAAGTTACCGAGGCTAAGACTTATCTGGTAAAGGATGCTGATGGCAACTTGGTAGAGAAGCAGCATTGCGACGAGGTGGGAACATACGTTGATTTCCGTCAGGACATCTGCCCCTGGTTGACAATAGATGCCGGACTGCGCGTAGATTGGCATTCTGTTGTCGGCACAGAACTCGTTCCACAGGGCGGTCTTTCCTTCCATCCTACCCGCAATGCCGACATCAAGGCGCTTGTAAGCAAGGGGTTCCGCAATCCCATTATCCGCGAGATGTATATGTTTCCTCCTGCAACCACAGATCTGTTGCCTGAAAGCATGATGAATTACGAGATTGCCTACACACAGCGTATTGGCAAGAAGGCTCACATCGGGGCCAACATATTCTATATCAAGGGTAAGAATCTCATCAATACCGTCAGAATAGACGGTCGTCCACGCAATGTGAACACAGGCGACTTCGAAAACTGGGGTATTGAACTTTCAGCCGACTATGCCATCAACCGCCATTGGAGCGTAAACGGCAACTACTCGTTCCTGCGTATGGATACACCCATCGTGGGAGCTCCCGAGGGCAAGCTTTACGTTGGCGGCAAGTATCACAACGAGAAGTGGACCGTTACTGCAGGTCTGCAGAACATCAGCGGCCTTTATATCACCACCGGTGCCAACACGCAGAAAGAAAACTTTACCCTGCTGAACGCTACCGTCAGCTACAAGGTATTGCCTTGGATGGCTATCTTTGCCAAAGGCGACAACCTGTTGGCCGAACGTTATCAGACGTACGACGGGTTCTACATGCCTAAGGCTACCTTTATGGGTGGTGTAAACATCGATTTCTGATAATTTTTCTGTTTGTCTCTGTTTTTTTGCCCGTTTCGGTTGTTTTTCTTCGGTTTATTTCCGTAATTTGCCATGTAATACGGATTAAACAATGAAGATTAGCATAGCCGGAACGGGCAAAATAGTTGAAGAGGTGCTGAAAATGCTTCAGCACGAATTTGCAGGAAGAATAGAGGTAACAGGCATCTTCTCGCGCGAGAAAAGCGTCGAACACACCATAGACCTTTGTCAAGCCTACGCACCCACAGGATTTGTGTTTACCGATTATGCACGGATGCTGCAGGAGGCGGAGGCCGATTTTGTTTATATAGCCAACGCCAACCACGTACATTACGAGTATGCCATTCAGGCCATAGAGGCCGGTCACAATGTGATTGTGGAGAAACCCATAGCCGTTGACCGAGCAGAGACGGAGGCACTTTTCGATGCTGCCATTACTCGCTGCGTCTATTGTCTGCCTGCCTTCAGCCTGCTTTATATGCCTCTGTTCCGACAGCTTATTGACTTGCTTCCCCAACTGGGAACCATACGTATGGTAAACGGATGTTACTCGCAGTACAGCAGTCGGTACGACCGTTACCTGCAAGGCGAAATCACTCCTGTCTTCGACCCACAGCAGTCGGGTGGCTGCCTGCGCGACCTGAACATCTACAATCTCTGCTTTACCATCGGCCTGTTCGGTCCTCCACGTGTCATCCGTTATGCCCGCAACTTGGGTTGGAACGGCATCGATACCAGCGGTACGTTGCTCATGCAGTACCCTACATCGGTTGTCAGCATGGGAGCAGCAAAGGATTCAGACGGTTTGAGCTTTGCCTGTATCCAAGGTGAGAAAGGATATATCAAGATAAAGGGCTCCGTGAGCATCTTGCAGGAGTTTACGCTGCATCTGCGCGGACAAGAGCCTCAGACTTTCAAAGCCGACCCTACGCGTCATCGTCTGAGTTATGAGTTCGAGGAGTTCCTACGCCTGATAGAGGATCGCCAAAACTGCCACATCGTCATTCCCTACGTATATCGCGTAGCACAGGAAATCGCCATCGCATTGGAAAGAATGAGTGAAGAGTGAAAAATATAAATCAACTAACCACTAACCCCCTCTCCTTGGGAGAGGGCCGGGGAGAGGCTGCCAACCGAAATTATGACTTTTGAATCAATTATAGCCCAGCGTTTGGGCCTCAAGGAACAATACGTTGCAAACACCGTGGCACTATTGCAAGAAGGTGCCACCATTCCGTTCATCAGCCGCTACCGCAAGGAAGCCACTGGTGGGATGACAGATATTCAGGTAGCACAAGTGAGTAACGAACTGGATAAACTGACGGAGTTGCAGAAACGCAGAGAATACATCCTTACCACCATCGAGGGACAGGGAAAGCTTACCCCCGAGTTGGCCGAACGCATCCAGAATTGTTGGGACAGCACAGAGTTGGAGGACATCTACCTGCCTTATAAGCAAAAGAGACGTACACGCGCCCAAGTAGCACGCGAAGCAGGCCTTGAGCCATTGGCCAGACAACTGATGCGCCAAGGGCCCGAACCTGTTTCCTCACTGCTCACTTCCTACAAGGATTGTCCCATGGACCCGTTGCAGGGTGCTCAGGATATTATTGCCGAATGGGTCAGCGAGGACGAGCACGCCCGTAACACCCTGCGCACCACCTTTAGCCTGCATGCCGAGATAAGCAGTAAGGTGATAAAGGGAAAGGATGCCGAGGGGCAGAACTTCCGCGATTATTTTGACTGGCACGAACGTCTGGACCGATGTACCAGTCATCGTCTGCTGGCTATGCGCCGAGGCGAGGCAGAGGGTATTCTGCGCATCAGCATCAGCGTAGATGACGAACGGGCCATAGAACGTATCTCGCGTCAGTTCGTGCGTAGCAACAACGAATGTAGCAAAGCCGTACAGGAAGCTGTAGAAGACGGTTACAAGCGACTCTTGGAGCCCAGCATCAGCAACGAGTTTGCAGCCTCTTCACGTCAGAAGGCCGACGAGGAAGCCATCCGTATCTTCGTCCGGAATTTAGAGCAACTGCTCATGGCAAGCCCCTTGGGACAGAAGCGCGTAATGGGTATCGACCCAGGGTTTCGCACAGGCTGCAAGGTAGTCTGTCTGGACGAGCAGGGCAACCTGCTGCACCACGATGTCATCTTCCCCCACCCGCCTCGTTCCGAACGAGTGCAGTCGATGCTTACCATAGGAAAGCTAATCGAGAAGTACCAGGTTCAGGCCATCTCCATTGGCAACGGAACAGCAGGCCGCGAGACAGAGGATTTTATCAATCATTTGGAACTGCCCGAGGGCACTGAGGTATATAGCGTCAGCGAGGACGGAGCCAGCATCTACAGCGCCAGCGAAGTGGCACGCGAAGAGTTCCCCAACGAGGATGTTACCGTGCGTGGGGCAGTGAGCATAGGACGCCGACTGATGGATCCTCTGGCCGAACTGGTGAAGATAGACCCCAGCAGCATCGGTGTGGGACAGTACCAGAAAGATGTCAACCAGAGCGCCCTGAAGAAAAGCCTCGACCAGACGGTTGTTAACTGTGTGAACCGTGTGGGTGTGAACCTGAATACCGCCAGCAAATTTCTGTTGACATACGTCAGCGGATTAGGTCCTGCCCTGGCACAGAACATTGTAGATTACCGCAAGCAGAACGGAGCCTTCCGTACCCGTCGCGAACTGCTCAAGGTGCCCCGCATGGGTGCCAAGGCCTTCGAGCAATGTGCCGGCTTCCTACGTGTGCAAGGAGGAACAGAGCCGCTGGACAACAGCGCCGTCCATCCCGAGCGCTATGCACTGGTGCAGCAGATGGCCAAGGATTGCAGATGTAAGGTAGAAGACCTTCTTACAGACAGCGGGAAACGTAAGCAGATAGATATAAACAAATATGTATCGGCCTCAGTAGGCCTCCCCACCCTACAGGACATTATGGCCGAGTTGGAGAAACCCGGCCGCGACCCACGCAAGCCCCTCACGCAGTTTGCTTTCGATCCAACGGTACACGAACTTTCCGACCTTCGTCCCGGAATGATTCTGCCCGGCATCGTCAGCAACATTACCAACTTCGGAGCCTTTGTCGATGTAGGCGTACACACCAAGGGGTTGGTACACATCAGCCAGCTGGCCGATAAGTATGTCAAAGACCCCACTACTGTCGTCAGCCTGCACCAGCATGTGATGGTCCGCGTAGTAGAGGTGGATATGCAACGCGAACGCATTTCACTCTCCATGAAAGGACTACAGGGGCCCGCTAACCAATAACCGCTAACCAATAACCAATAAATATGAAACGTTTAACAATTTTATCCGTTCTGTCGTTCTGCGCCCTCTTTGGGCAAGCACAGAACCCTTATCTGCCGCTTTGGGAGCATGTGCCCGATGGCGAACCCCGTGTGTTTGAAGACCCCGACAACCCAGGTAAGTTGCGTGCCTACATCATTGGTTCGCACGACACCCATTACTCGGAATACTGCGGAAACGACATCCGTATGTGGTCAGCTCCTGTCGAGGACCTTACGCAGTGGCGCGACGAAGGCCCCATTTTCTCTTACTACGTAGATGGACGTTGGGACACCATGTATGCCCCCGATCTGGTAGAGATAAAAGACCCTGATACAGGCAAGAAGACCTACTGGCTCTATCCCCACTCCCGTGGATGGAGGCGAGTTCCAATGGTTTGCAAGGGAGACCGTCCCAATGGTCCCTTCACCCCAGTAAATCTTACTGCAGACGGACGTGCCTGCGTAGAAGGGTCGCTTATAGACTTCGACCCCTCGGTCTTCGTCGAGAATATCACCGACAAGAAAGACCCCGACTTCTCCAAAGGCTTCCGTGCCTACGTTTTCTATGGTTTCCAGCATAGTACTGCCTGCCAGTTAGACCAGAACACCATGTTCTCCAAACGTCCAGGCACCGAACTTATAGACCCCTTCATACCTGCCAGCAGCAACGACGGACGTTTGCTCGATAAGGAAGGCAGCGAATATAAAGCCCTCTACGAAGGACAGAACCCCCTCGACTTCAACTTCTTCGAGGCCAGCAGCATCCGTCAGGTAGGCAACAAGTACGTAATGGTATTCAGCGGCTACAGCGGCAAGGAGTACGGACAGGGCAACACCAACTCAGCCCTGCGCTATGCCTTTGGCGACTCACCCCTCGGCCCCTGGCGCTCAGGCGGTGTGCTGGTGGATTCGCGCGGTATTGTGCCCAATCAGGACGGCACACAGCTTGTAGGCACCAATTATGCTCATAACACCCACGGCTCTCTGCAGGAGATAAACGGCCAGTGGTACGTATTCTATCATCGTCCTCCGCGCGGCTTTGGCAATGCCCGTCAGGCTATGGTAGCACCGGTTAAGATAGTATGGGACAAGAAACCTGTAGCCAAGGGCGGTATGGTACGCATAACGGGTTACGACCCCTTTGCACCCAATAACGAGTGGACAGCAAAGGCCTCCGACGGTAACGAATACACAGGAGCCGAGGTTACCAGCGAAGGTTTCCAGATCTACGGTCTTCCACCCTACCAATATTACTCAGCCGGCATAGCCTGTTATCTTGCCGGTCCCGGAGCCCACGAGAGTATGCAGGACAACCACGATGTATGGAACAATTCTATGGACCTTGCAGGCCTTAAGAACGGCTGTGCCATAGGCTTCAAGTATTTTGGCTTTGGCGGCTTGCAGCAGAGCATCAAGGGACTTCCGGCCTTCGTTGGCACCAGGCAGGGCGACGGCACCGAAATCTGTCTGAACCTCACCCCCAACGGCAAGAATGCCTTCCGCATAAAGGTGATGCTGGACGGTCCTGTCAGTAATAATGTATGGAAGGGACAGCAGATAGCCGTTATCGACGTTCCTGCCGATACCCCCAATCGTCCTCAGACCTTCCGTGCCAAAGTTCCCGCAGTAGAAGGTCTCACAGGCAAGCATGCCATCTATCTGTTGGTAGAAGGTCCGGAGATGCCTCCCCGTCCCGAACGCCCCCAGTGGGGCCGTCGTCAGGAGCCCCAGCGTCCCGTTGGCCTTCTCGACCTTCACGGCATAGGCTTCGCCAGTGCCTCCCACACCTTCAGCGTGCCCGTTGTGCCACAGGTTACCATCGAGGCAGACGGACAGCGTCTGCAGCTGCCCGAGAAAGCCCTCTTCAGCAGCAATGCCAACGGATATATCGATGTAACACATTACCAGGTATATGCACCACTGAAGGCAGGCTCTAAGATTGAAGCCACCTCCGACACCCCGCAAGTGAAGTTCGAGATAAGCCCCATCACTGCAGGTCGTGCCACCGTTAAGGCCACCTATAAGGGAAAAACGAAAACGTACCTCATAAACTAAAAGTAAAAAAAGTTTAAGAAGGTTAAGAACTTTGGCCGTTGGCTTCGCTAATCGCTAACCGCTAACCGCTAAACCAAAAAAGGAGCCTCGCGGGCTCCTTTTTTACTTATCTGATAATCTTTCTGACACTTCCGTCAGCCCTGCGAATGATATTTATTCCACGTTGTGGGCTGAAGTGTTTCACACCGTCAAGCGTGTAATAATGTTCCATGTTTAGTATTGAATGATCAATATTCATTTGGTCAATTCCCTCCGGATCTTCAGGAAGCATTACTTCTACCTCGTTGCTCCATTTGCTGTGAGTATTTCCGTTCACAGCGCAGACGCTATAGGTGTACAGGCGTTGGTTGGAGAGATTGGTGAAGGCGTATGATGTATCTTCGGTATCCACCATACTGGTGGTTATGTTCTTTTTGTACACTACGCCGGCAGCAAAATCCTCCTCCGTCAGTTCACCTTCGTATGCACTCATTTCCGAAATGTAGCAGCGTCCCTCGCAGGAGAGTCCCCACCAGAACGAGAGACCTCCCTTGGCCACAGTAAAGAGGAATTGCTTGGGTTCGCTGGTAAGTTCCACCTCACCTATTGCGCCTCCTTCGCCATATTCGCCGAAAATTATCTCCAAGGGGCTTGTATCGTCCCTATATTTCCGGGCAGTAAAGACCAGAGTCATAGTTTCGCTCTCCGTGCTGATGTAGGGCGAATAGATACTGCCGCCGTTTCTGGCACTGCCCATCTTCACCTCGTCTTGAGGGGTGGTATAGAGTTTCGATCCAACCCAATCTGGCAAGACAGTATAATCGTCCAACTGTTCTCCCACATCCGTTGAGCCGTCGGTAGTCTTGCCGTTGTTGAACTTACTGAAGTCCTCCTGCATAAGGGTCAGCTCCTTGATGCTGTATTGTTGCGGTATAAGGTCCTCGGCCTTTATCATCACCGTATAGTTGGCAGCATTCTCTACCGCATTCCATTGGGCTGTGAAGCCGTAGGAGGTCACAGCTGAAGCTTCCGATGCCACAGGTGAATCTATCTTCATTCCGCCGTTAAACATGAAGCTGATTTTGCCGTTTTGGTCCACGATATCCTCTATGGGCTTGCTCATGAACCTTACGCCATCCGGATTGGGCGTGTAGAGTGTAGCGGCGGGGAAAGATATGTCGGTAAGCGCAGTATTCCCCGTCAAGCCCGGCCAAGTGTCGGTGTTATTGCTAAAATGCGACAAAACCGCATCGGCAGGAATGATGGTCATGCGCTGAACATCGGAGTTGTTGACCGAATTAGTGATCCATACGTCCGCGTCGAAATACACATGCAGCACCAGCATGCCCTTGGCGGCGTCGGAAGCGAAGAAGCCTTCCTGCTGACGATTCTCCAGCATGTAATACTCGTAAGGATTGGCATCATTATAAATAATGTAAGCCTCGGGTGACTGATATAGCGTCCCCATGTCCGTTACCATACAAGGCTCGGAAAGCACCTTCGGGGTCAGCCATCCGCAGTACATGCGTTCGTAGCTGGTATAGGGAGGCGGGCAGTTGCCATTCTGGTTGCCAGCATAGGAACCGTAGTCCATCAGATCCCATACATCCATACCATAATGGCCTGTACCTTTTGTATCGTAGAAGTCAGGGATACACATGCAGTGGCTGAACTCGTGGCAGGCTACGCCGATGCCGGCTGGTGTGTCGCCCGATGTACCATCCAGCTCACAGGATATAGCATATGTGTCGATGGTTACGCCGTTGAAAGTTACAGGCCCGTCACCATCGCCGTACCAAGCCTCTTCGGTAAGTGTACATTCATGGGGCCAGAGGGTATTGGCAGGGGCATAGGAATTTTCGCCATAGCCGGCATAGATGCATAACACCTGGTCAACCAATCCATCGCCGTCCCAGTCGTACTTACTGAAATCCACTCCCATTTCGGCTACTTTGGTACAAGCCTCTATCACCATCTCGGCGGGAAACATATCATAGCCATTGGTGTCATTTCTCCCATAGTAAGTGTATGATTTGCTTACGGTAACAGGTCCGTAAACATCGAAGGTAGGGTTAAACTGCCCGTAGCTGCACTCAGAGAAATAGTCGTGTACGCTGCCATGGTTGTTATCGGCCGAGAAGCCCTTCTCGTTAAAAAATCTGTCGTAGTACTCCTGCCCGTGATTTGCGTTCAGGTCCTTGTCGGAGAAATTTATCAGAATCACCAGCCCCGTGGGGTTGCCGCTGATGGGATTGGTTTCGGCACCCCAATGGGCACGACGTTGAGTACCAGGCTCTCGCAGGTTCTGGGTATTGTTTAACATGCCGCGAGCCTTAGCCTTTTCCAGGCGATGCTTGTTCCTCTGGGCGAGGCGTTCCTTCCAGGTCTTTTCCAGTTTCCGAAGGTCGCTCTTCACATACACACCCTCAGCGTCGCAGGTATAGGCATTGTTTTCGGCATCAAGATAAAAGTGAATATTCTCGTCGCCCACAAAAACTACCTCTTTCTGCGTGCCGTCAGCCAAGGTGATGGTTTTCTTAACTCTCTTGGCGGGAACAGCCATAGCCATCACCGATATCATGAGGATACAAAATGCCAGTATGTTCTTCATTCTCCTAATCCTATTTTTCTATTTTCGGCCCCAAATTTACAAATAAGTAAGCGGAATACAAAAGAAAAGTCCATTTTTCTTTCGTATTCCGCATCCAATCTGTTCCCGACAAGGGGTCTCCTCCCCCGATTGGGGAAAATATTAACAAGTCGGTTTCCCGGTTTTCCTATACCTTTGTACAAAGAAGAAAAAGGGTTGAAAATGACAGTCTCTCCCCTCCTTTAACAAGTCTCCCTCATCAGAGAGAGGTGCTATGAGGGGACCGAGGGGGCTAATTTTGAGACAGATTGGCAAAAAAAGTTGAACGCTGTTGGAGAATATCGCAAAACCCATTATCTTTGCAAAGGCATAGATATTATATAAACCTTTTAAATTTAGTAGCAATGGCATTCAACATTCAAGATTTCATCACCAAGCAGGTGACATCAGCAATGGGAAGCGTTGACGTCCCCTCTGCAGCAAAGAACCAAGTACTGAACGGTCTCACAGAGTCCATTCTGGGCAGCCTGACGCAAACCGCCACCAAGTCAGGCGGTATAGAGCAGCTGAAGAACCTGCTCACAGGTAAAACGGAGGCTGCATCAAGCCCCATCACCGCTCTGGCCACGAACATATTCAGCAAGAACATCCTTGGCTCGCTGGGATTGGGCGATGGAACCAACAGCGCACTCACGGGACTCATCCCCGTTATCATCGGTCAGTTGGGCGGCATCCTGAAGGATCAGGATGGCGACGGAGATGTTGACTTTAACGACATCCTTGCCACCCTGGGCGTAGGAGGAGGCGCAAGCTCAATAATCGGCTCTGCTGCCAAAAGCATCCTTGGCTCTCTCTTCGGAAAGAAGTAACGTTTCACTCCTTACACAAAAAGAGGGTGTGTCAAAATAGGCACATCCTCTTTTTGTTTGCAATTTCGAAACGGGATTCTTTCCTGTTTTACTTAATTCCACCACCTAAGGCGATGTATAGGGCTATGATAGCCTGAGCACCGTTATACATGTTTGAAGCCTCATCGAGCTGAGCCGAAAGCAACGACTCCTGAGCGGTAAGCACCTCCAGATAGTTGGCCTTACCGTTATCCATCAGTTCGTGAGTACCGATGTATGCCTCGTACAGCACCTCTATCTGACGGTGGTAATAGTCGTGCTTCTCACGAGCCGCCATGCAATCGGCAATGGCCTCGTTCACCTCGTTTCCGGCATCGATGATAGTCTGCACATATCGCTTCTGCATATCCTGCTCGTCCAGTTTAGAGATTTTCAGGTTGGCCTTTATTTTACCACGATTGAAGATGGGCTGTGAGAGTTGCCCGACGAAATTGAGCAGCAAACCGCCCGGATTAACAACCACACCGCCGCCGCTATTGGTCCATCCCAATGTTCCTGCCAGGGTAATACTGGGGAAGAAGGCGGCACGGGCGACCTGCGTGTTATAGAATGCCTCCTCCATAGCGTAGTTGGCCAAACGAATGTCTGGACGGAACTCCAGCATCTGGGCAGGCACACCGAGTTTAATAAACTGTGTGTCGAACATACGCTGACCTGCAGAAGCCGAATGGTGCTTGTCTTCCGCACCCCAGTGTGTACGATCGATATGCTGGGGTGTAACACCCAACAGTTCGCAGATGGCATTCTCCGTGGCATGGATGTTACGGCGTATGTCGACAATCTGCGTCTTGACATTCAGATACGATGCCTCCAACTGGTTAACGGCAGTACGGTATGACTTACCGTTCTCGAACAGCGACTTCTGCGTCTCTAACGAGGCGTTCCACAGGCTGTCGGTCTGCATAAGGATGTCCAGTTCGCGGTCCAGCAACTGCAACTTATAATACTGCTGGGCCACAGTACTGACGAGGTTGGACCGTACGACCTCCTCTAACATCTGAGCCTGCAGAAGCGCGGCATTGGCAGCACGCTTCTTGTTAGTAATGCTTCCGAAGGCATCGATGTCCAAGGACATTTGCAGTGGTAGTTGATAACTTTTTGCCCAGGGATTGTTATCGAACTTGCTGAGCGTTCCCTGTGGCGAGAGGCTGAGCGAAGGCAGGTATGCCATCTTGGCAGCCTTGAGTGAAGCCTCGCTCATCTCCACAGCAAGGCGTGCAGAGTTCAGTTCGGTATTGTTTTCTAAAACTTGCTCGATGAGTCGCTGCAACGTTGGATCGGGGAAGAACTGGCGCCAGGACATCTGGGCCACAGACTCACTTCCATCGGCAGAAATACCACTGAGCACACTACTGCCGAAAACATCGGCCGGTGCCTCCACCTTCTGTTCATATTTCTTGAACAGACCGCAGCCTGTGAGCAGAAAACTTACAGTTGTAACGACGAATATACTTTTGTAATTCATAATTCATAATTTCGTTTATCACGCTAATGCGTAACGACTAAAGTCTTTAATTTACACTCTCCACTTTTACTTCCTTTCCTTGGAACCTTTCATGCAGTTTCTGGAACACGATGAAGAAGGCAGGAACAACGAACAGTAGGGCTATGGTACCCACAGTCATACCGCCGATAACACCCAGTGCGAGTGAACGGTTACCATTGGCACCGGCACCGCCCTCGATAACGAGCGGTATCATACCTGCTATCATTGTGACGACAGTCATCAGAATCGGGCGCAAACGCTCCTTGCAGGCCTCGAAGGCCGCATCCATGATGCTCAGGCCCTGAGCACGGCGCTCGCTGGCAAACTCGGTAATCAGAATGGCTGTCTTGGCAAGAAGACCAATCAGCATGATTACACCCGTCTGTAGATAGATGTTGTTGTCCATGCCAGGTATCTGGTACTTATAACCAATGTATGCAAACACAAAAGCACCCATCAGTCCGAACGGTACGCTCAGAAGCACAGCCCACGGCGTAAACCACGAGTTGTAGAGTGATGCCAGGATGAGGTAAATCAGGATGGCGCAGATTAGGTAGATGAGTGCTGTGGCATTAGAGCCGGCAGTCTCCTCTACCTCACGCGACATACCGCTGTACTCATAGGTGGCAGTTTTTGGCATCTCCTTCTCGAACACCTCGGCAATGACTTTGTGGGCATCGCCCTCAGTGTATCCACTGCCGGGGGTTACAATGCAGGTGATGCTCTGGAACAGGTTGAAGTGCTCAATATTGGACGGGCCTACAATCTGCTTCAGCGACACGAACTCAGAGATGGGAGCCATTTTACCGTTGCCCACCTGCATGAAGATGTTATTCAGCGACTGCGGGTCAAGACGGTATTCGGGCGAAGCGGCAGCCATGATGCGATAGACCTTACCAAACTGGTTGAAGTTACCAATGTAAGCACCACCGCAGAAAGAACCCAGCGTGTTGAGTACAGCTTCAGGTGTCACACCGGCGCGATCACACTGGGCGGCATCGACATCGACCCTATATTTCGGGAAACGCTCAGAGTACGTTGACATGGCAGAGGCTATCTCCGGGCGTTCAGACAGTTTGTTCAGGAAGTGCTCAGTATGCTTGGCAAACTCCGACAAGTTACCGTCAGTGGGATCTTCTACCATGAGCATGATGTCGTTACTTGTACCATAGCCTGGAATCTGAGGCATCTCGAATGGAATCACCCGCAAGTTCTTGAGATCTTGGCAGTCAAAGTAGAAACGATACCTGACGAGAGTGATGTAATGATTCATGCCAGAACGATCGTCCCAATTCTTCAAGCGCACAACCATCGTACCATAGTTGGAACCGGCACCCGATATCATACCATAACCACAGACTAAAGCGAAACTCTCCAGTTCAGGAATCTTCTTCACCTTAGCCTCAACGGCTTTCGCCATCTCACGGGTCTGCTTCAGAGTGGAGCCTTCTGGAGCTTGTATCTCAACCAAGAACACGCCCTGGTCCTCCTGAGGCACGAGACCTGAAGGCAGGCTCTTCATAAAGAACACCAGCAGCACGGCAGCCAGCGCCAATATCCCCCAAGCCAGAACGGGGCGCTTGATGAACTTCTGCACGGCCTTGCTATACTTATTATATATAGCATTATAGCTGACGGTGTAGGCCAACTTCGTATAATATGTGAGGCTTTTCTTCTCCCCTCCTTGAGAGGGGTCGGGGGAGGCTTTCATCATAATGGCACAGAGGGCAGGGCAGAGTGTGAGGGCCGACACGCACGACAGTCCGACAGAAGAGGCAATCGTCACACCAAACTGGGTGAAGAACGTGCCTGATGTACCCGGCATGAAGGTCACAGGGATAAACACGGCCATAAATACCAAGGTACACGATACTACGGCTACAGACACCTCGCTCATAGCCTGACGAGTAGCTTCACGGGCATTGCTGATACCATTCTCCATCTTTGCCATGACAGCCTCTACCACCACAATGGCATCATCCACCACCGTACCGATAGCCAGCACGAGGGCGAACAGCGTCAGGATGTTGAGCGAGAAACCGCATATTGACACGACAGCAAAGGTACCCAACAGCGACACAATAATAGAAATGGAAGGAATAATGGTAGCCTTGAAGTTCTGTAGGAAGAAGAACACCACAAGCACCACAAGGATGATGGCGATGATTAACGTCTCCACCACGTTGTGGATAGCAGCGAAAAGGAAGTCGTCGGAGGTCATCAGAGTCACGAACTCCAGTCCGGCAGGCATTGATGGCTTCATTTCTTCAAACGTCTTGTTGATGCTGGCGTTCACCTGAGTGGCATTAGCACCAGGAGCCGCGAACACCATGCAGAGGGCACCCGGCTTGTCTTGGATGTTCGATGTGAAGTTGTAACTCATGGCACCGATTTTTACCTCTGCCACGTCGTCCAGGTGCAGTATGCCACCACCACTCGTGCGCAGCACAATGTCGTTGAACTCCTCGACAGTCTTCAGTGTACCCTTATACTGCATAGAGTACTGGTAGGAGTTCTCCGACTGTTCACCCAAGGAACCCACACCGGCCACGAAACTCTGTCCGCCGATAGCAGCGAAGACATCGTTAGGCGTCAGACCGTACTGGGCCATCACATCGGGCTTCAGCCAGATACGCAGGGCGTAGGTGTTACCCAGGCTCTGCACGTTACCCACACCAGTGATACGCATTAGTTTCGGCTTGATGTTGATATCAATATAGTTCGATACGAAGTCTTCGTCGTACTTACCATCAGCACTCTTCACAGCGAAAATGCGAAGAATGTTGTTCTGGCGCTTCTCCACCTTCACACCAACCTTGTTCACGTCAGCAGGCAGCAGTGCCTGTGCGCGCGTCACGCGGTTCTGGACGTTCACCGTCGCCATGTCGGGGTCGGCACCTTGTTTGAAATAGACGTTGATTTCCACCTCACCATTCGAAGAGGCTTTTGAGGTCATATAGGTCATATCATTCACGCCATTGATGGCCTCTTCGAGAGGCTGGATAACCGACTTCATCACCGTGTTTTCGTCAGCACCAGTGTAGCTCGTGCTAATATTCACCGTAGGCGGCGCGATATCAGGATATTGTTCCACTGGCAGCGTGCTCATTGAGATATACCCCACTAGCGCTATCACAATAGAGATGGCACATGCCATCACATATTTATTGATGAAAATATTGTTCTTCATTGCTTCGATATTTCGATGTGCGGCCTTTTCTTTATAACGTTATAACGTCATACCGTTATTACGATGGTCTTTTCATGGCCGCCTCTTCATTCTTCACTCTTCATTCTTCACTCTTCACTTTTAAAGAGCACTCTCTGCCCCTCCGCAACGTTATTAGCTCCTACAGTCACAATCCGGTCACCCGCATTCAAACCGCTGGTAATGATGAAGTCCTTGCCGTTGCCTGTATCTTCTGTTGTAACTTCAATAGCGGTGGCCGTGCTGTCAGCCTGTACCTTATACACCTGTGCCTTGTCCTGCAGGCGCACCACAGCATTCTGAGGAACGACAAACACATCCTTCTCGGCAAAGTTCATCACGACCGTACCCTGTATGCCTGAGTACAGATGGCCGTCGGGGTTAGGGAATGAAACCTTAGCTGTCAAAGAGCCGGTGGCAGCATTCACGATACCCGTCAGGCTTATGATACGACCCTTGTGGGGATATTCCGTACCGTTCTTCATGACAAACGTTGCATCTGGCATTTTGGCAAGATGCTTTTCTATATCGGCTGCCTTTACGCCTTCTTGCACCATCGACTCGATAATAGCCTCCGTTACTGAGATTTCGGCATTCATTGTTGTATTACCGCTCAGCATGGTCAGCTGTGTCATCGGTGATACCTGGTCACCGACACGCACGGGAATCTCACCGATAATTCCGGATACGGTAGCCGTAATGGTGCAGAAACCGAGGTTCACCTTCGCACGGTTTACAGATGCTTTCGCCTGAGCTACCCCGGCTTGTGCCTGCTTGTAGGAGTTCTCGGAGTTGTTGAGCATATAGCTGCTCACGATTTTTTTCTCGAACAGGTTCTTGTTCGACTCGTATTCCAGCTTCGCACTGTTCTCTGCGGCGAGTGCTGCCTGCAGATTGGCCTGTGCCGCTTCCAGTTCAAGTTGTGCGTTACGCTGGTCGATGATAAAGAGCGTCTGCCCCTTCTTTACCTGCTGACCCTCGGCCACGCAAATCTTCATCAACTGGCCACTGACTTGTGGCGTTACTGTTACGTCGTTCTGACCTTTCATCCTGGCACTGAACTTATGAGGGAGTTCAATGTCTGATTTCTCTACCGTCATCGTTTCGAACGATGTCTTCGTTTCCTTGGGCTCATCTATCCCGCAAGAGGTCAGTACACCGACCACCATTGCCCACATCAGGGCATTTTTAGTTTTCATGTTAAGATAATATTTTTTTGTTTTGATTATTTCATTATTTGGAAAGAACAGGCAGTTCCAGCCACTTGATGTAGCAGAAGTCCTGACGGTGCGGCAGGTACTGGCTCTTCGGGTACATGCGCAAAGCACTCTTGTATTGTCCGGACTGCTTGGGAGTCAGGTCTGCCTCGAAGATATAGTTATTACCTTCCCTTCTGGTCACGTTCAGCGGTTCCACGCTATAAATGTGTTCCACACCTTCATTATCAACGCATACATTTACCTTCTCCAATCCTACGGCATCGTCCAACCCCTGCTCGTCGAGAACAACCTTCAGGTGATAGCTCTGACCCGTCTGGCCGCCATTCACCGGATATGAATATTCGCTGCTGACCACGCTGATTTTATCCCAGCGCTCTGCCACAGTCTCCTTCCATTGGGCTATTTGCTTAGCCAAAAGGTAGTTGTCCTTAGCCAACTGCTTGAAGCGCTTAGCTTGTTTCTCATAAAACTTGAAGTAATAGTCGTCAAGCTGGCGTTTCATAGTGTAGTGCGGTGCAATCTGTGCAATGGAATTCTTGATAACCTTGATCCAGTCCTTAGAGATACCCTTTTTATCCTTCTTATAATATAATGGTATAATCTCGTCCTCCAACAGATGATAGATGGTGGCGGCATCCAGACGGTCCTGATATTCCTGGTTCTGGTAAGTTCGATGCTCGGTAAGCGCCCATCCGGCACCCTCGCGATACCCCTCAAGCCACCAGCCGTCCTTCACGCTGAGGTTCACAACGCCGTTCATCTGGGCTTTCTCGCCTGAAGTACCGCTGGCTTCCATAGGACGGGTAGGCGTGTTCATCCAAATGTCCACACCGCTTACCAGATTGCGAGCCAACATAAAATCGTAGTCTTCCACAAAGATTATCCTGGCCTGGAACTCGGGACGCTGGGATATCTCGTATATCATCTTTATGAGTCCCTGTCCGGCTCCGTCGGCAGGATGAGCCTTTCCTGCAAACATGAAGATAACGGGGCGGTCGGGATCGTTCACTATCTTGGACAGACGCTCCAGGTCAGTAAACAGCAAGTGAGCACGTTTGTAAGTGGCAAAGCGGCGACAGAAGCCGATAACCAGCGAGTTAGGATTAAAGCGCTGTGCCAACCGGGTGATACGGGAGGGGTCGCTCTGGTTCTTCAGCCATGTATCGCGTAACTGAATCTGTACATACTCAAAGAGTTTCATCTTGAGCGCCATACGGGTTTCCCAAATTTCCTCGTCAGGACAGTTATAGATACCGTGCCAGATTTTCTCGTTCGACTGATCCCGCATATAATTGGCATCGAAGTACTTATCATAAATCTTAAGCCATTCTCTGGCAGCCCAAGTGGGGAAATGCACACCGTTGGTAACGTAGCCCACATGGCTCTCCTCGGGGTAATACCCCTTCCAGATATTGTTGAACATTTTCTTGCTTACCTCGCCGTGAAGCCAGCTTACGCCATTCACTTCCTGACAGGTATTGCAAGCAAAGGTGCTCATACAGAACTTCTCGCTGGAGTCCTCTGGGTTTGTCCGGCCCATGCCTATGAATTCATCCCACGTGATGCCGAGCTTCTGGGGATAACCACTCATGTACTTGCCGAAGAGGCCCTCATCGAAATAATCATGTCCGGCAGGCACAGGAGTGTGTACGGTGTAGAGACCGCTGGCACGCACAAGCTCCAGGGCCTGATTGAAATTGAGCCCCTCCTCTATGTAATCGCAAAGACGTTGTAGGTTACAGAGGGCTGCATGACCTTCGTTGCAATGGTATATATCCTTCTTGATACCGAGTTTCTTCAGCAGCAGCATACCGCCTATACCCAGCAGGATTTCCTGCTTCAGACGATTCTCCCAGTCGCCGCCATAAAGACTATGGGTAATGGGCTTGTCGTACTCCGAGTTCATCTCGTTGTCGGTATCAAGCAGGTAGAGCTTCACACGACCCACATTGACACGCCATACGTAGGCATGCACCATGAAGTTCATAAAAGGAACATCTATCACCATAGGATTGCCGTCGGCATCCAGCTGACGCACTACGGGTAGTGAGCTGAAGTTCTGGGCCTCGTAATTGGCAATCTGCTGCCCGTCCATAGCCAGACTCTGGGTAAAGTAGCCAAAGCGATAGAGGAATCCCACGGCACACATATCCACATTACTGTCGCTGGCCTCTTTCACATAGTCGCCGGCAAGCATTCCCAAACCTCCGCTATATATCTTCAGAGCCGAGTGGATGCCGTACTCCATACAGAAGTAGGCCACAGAAGGACGGGTATGATCAGGCTCCACATCCATATATTTACGGAACTTGGCATAGACATCTTTTATACGCTTTAAGAGAGCCTTGTCCTTAAGGATTTCCTGTTTGCGGGCGTAAGTCAGACGTTCCATCATCATCACGGGATTGTGTTTCACCTCGTGATACAGGTCGTGGTCGATGTCGCGGAACAGGTCACGGGCTTCGGGGTTCCATACCCACCACATATTATGTACTATCTCGTCTAAACACTTTAGCTCTTCCGGCAAGGTAGCTTTCACGGTGAGCATAGTCCACTGTGGAACATTTGAATAACTGGCTTTAATCTTCATGGTCCTTTTTTATAAAAATTCTAAATTCGTTATTTATGTTTTATGGTTACTACTTAACAGCAGATTCGGCATTTAAATGAATCATGCCGTATTTTTTTGCAAATATATAAAAAATCTTAATTCCAAACATATTTTTCAATTAATAATTGTCTTTTATCGGTTAAACGGGTATATGATGTTCCAGCTAAGCATTATAATGAAACAAAAAGAGGCAAAAGGGTTGGGTTATGATTTTTATTTTATAAATTCGCCACCAGAAAGTTGAATGATTAAAACAAAAAAAACATCATGAAATCTGAGAACACTGACAATAAGGAGAAAAAGGCAGAACGCACATATCGTTGTAACGATTGCGGCAATGTAATATACAAGCACGAGGTTTTCTGCTCTAAGTGCGGTAAAACGCTGGACAGATACGACTTTGAAGACTGACCTTCCTATATCATTATATGCCATAATGACGCAGAACACGTCAATTTGTCTGAAAACAAGCAAGTTGCACGGGGTTTGTACTCCTTTTAGTGAACCGTTAGCGTTATCGTTGACGTTGACGTTACAAATAAGAAAGGAGGACAAAATATGATGACACAGAACAACAACCAAAACAGCTTTTTAAGTCAGTTTGCCAGAAATCTGGTGGACGAAGCCAGAGCAGGTAAGCTTGACCCTGTAATCGGCAGGGACGAGGAGATTAGGCGTGTATTGCAGATTCTCTCTCGCCGTACCAAGAACAACCCTATCCTGATAGGTGAGCCGGGTACTGGTAAGACAGCCATTGTGGAAGGTCTTGCACACCGTATCCTCAGAGGCGATGTGCCTGAGAACCTAAAGGAAAAACAGCTCTACAGTCTGGACATGGGTGCCCTGGTGGCAGGAGCCAAATACAAGGGTGAGTTTGAGGAACGTCTGAAAGGCGTGGTAAACGAGGTCGTTCAGAGCGAGGGTAACATTATCTTATTTATAGATGAAATTCATACGCTGGTGGGTGCCGGCAAGAGCGAGGGCGCTATGGATGCCGCCAACATTCTGAAGCCTGCACTGGCCCGTGGTGAACTGCGTAGTATCGGTGCCACAACACTGGACGAATATCAGAAGTACTTTGAGGTGGACAAGGCTCTGGAGCGCCGTTTCCAGACCGTAATGGTGGATGAGCCCGACCGACTGGCCAGCATCAGTATTCTGCGTGGTCTGAAGGAGCGCTACGAGAACCACCACCATGTGCGTATCCAAGATGATGCCATCATTGCTGCCGTAGAACTCTCTACACGTTATATTACGGAACGTTTCCTGCCCGATAAGGCCATCGACCTGATGGACGAGGCAGCAGCCAAGCTGCGTATGGAACGCGACTCTGTTCCTGAAGAGCTGGATGAGATAAGCCGCCGTCTGAAGCAGCTGGAGATTGAACGCGAGGCCATCAAACGCGAGGGCGACAAGCCAAAGTTGGAAGCCCTGAACAAGGAAATTGCCGAGTTGCAGGAGCAGGAGAACCACTTTAAGCAGAAATGGCAAGGCGAGAAGAACCTGTTGAACCACATTCAGCAGAACAAGCAGCAGATAGAAACCCTGAAGTTTGAAGCTGAAAGAGCTGAGCGCGAGGGTAACTATGCCAAGGTGGCTGAAATCAGATACGGTAAGCTGCAGCAGCTGGAAAAGGACATAGAAGCTACTCAGCAGCAGCTGAAGGAGGCACAAGGTACCGAGGCAATGCTGAAAGAAGAGGTGACTGCCGACGATATTGCCGATGTGGTAAGTCGTTGGACCGGCATCCCCGTCAGGAAGATGATGCAGAGTGAACGCGAGAAACTGCTGCATCTGGAAGAGGAACTGCACAAGCGTGTGATTGGTCAGGACGAAGCCATTCAGGCTGTGAGCGATGCCGTAAGACGTAGTCGTGCAGGAATGCAAGACCCCAAGCGTCCCATAGGTTCCTTCATCTTCCTGGGTACCACAGGTGTAGGTAAAACAGAACTGGCTAAAGCCGTAGCCGAATCTCTATTTGACGATGAGAAAAACATGGTTCGTATAGATATGAGCGAATACATGGAGAAATTCTCTGTGTCCAGACTCATAGGAGCGCCTCCAGGATATGTCGGATATGATGAAGGAGGACAGCTCACAGAAGCAGTCCGTCGTAAACCATATTGCGTCGTTCTGTTCGATGAGATCGAAAAAGCTCATCCAGATGTCTTCAATGTCCTTTTGCAGGTCCTTGATGACGGGCGAATCACTGATAGCCAGGGACGTACTGTGGACTTCAAGAACACTATTCTCATTATGACATCCAATCTTGGAAGCGACATCCTGCTTGAAGGTATAGAAAACGGAGAAATAAAGGAAGAAGCACGTCAGCAAGTCGAGACACTCCTCAAACGCAGCTTCCGCCCGGAATTCCTCAACAGGATAGATGAGACTGTATGTTACAAACCTCTGAACTTTGATGAGATAGGACAGATTGCAGATCTACAGCTAACCGCACTCAGCAAACGCCTTGAAGAGCGCCAGCTCAAACTGGAAACTACTGAGGCAGCTAAAAAGCTCATTGCCGAGAAAGGATATGACCCGATATTCGGTGCCCGTCCTCTGAAACGCTATCTCCAGTCAGCGGTAGAAACAGCGATAACCAAATGTATTCTTATGCAGGATCCTTCTCCGGATTCAACAATCGTTATCGATGCTGCGGGAGAAGAGATAACAGCTTCTATAAAATGACCATATAAAAAGCAGCACGGATGCTTGACCACTGGACAGCATCCGTGCTGTTTTTTTCGTATTTCTCTTTTAGAAAGTGACTGTCTCCGGTTCTGCAGTGAAAGAGCTGAAAGTCGCAGTAGCATTTCTGAAATAAAGCACCTGTGTATTGTCATCATCTGCACTGTACATCCTTTTCAGATTTGGATTCTTCTCAAGCATTGCAACCTTAGCATCACGGTCATCATCGTTTATAAGTTCTCCTGCTACACGAAGCCACGTTCCGTTATGAAAAGCACAGATCTCTGCTTTGGGATTTGCAGCTAGCTGTTTAGAAACTGCTTTCACTTTTCCGGTCTGAATATACAGTTTTCCATTGTAGATTATAGCTGTTCCAAACGGACGAACTCTTGGCTGGTCTCCTTCTACTGTAGCCAAATAATATGTCTTTGCCTCATTAAGAAACTGACACACTCTCTCGATTGCTTCCATCTTCTTGTTTCCTTTCTCTGATCTCAAGGATAGTGTTCGGGAGCAGATCAGATCTGGCTCCCCGTTTTTAATTATTATACTTCTTTCAGTTCATTCTGTCATTTTAAGCTCTTCTTTTTTAAATCTGATAGGACTCATATGCCGTTCTTTTCTGTTGTTTTTCCAATACTGTATAATTAGAAAAAAAGGAGGCATGCTATGCAAACAGCGAGAATTGATCTTCATCTGCATCTTGACGGCTCTTTCAGACCGGAAACGATCTGGGAACTGGTTCAGAAACAGGGCGTTGAATCACCGGCTGACACTCTTGATGGATACAAGGAATTCATCAGAAAATGCGTCAT
>JAFXZY010000049.1 GCA_017541025.1 Bacteroidaceae bacterium
ACATGGTGACTCTTTTTTGTTAAAATGGAGTAGTGTCGATCAAGTCTTGCTCCCACGCGGAAACTTACCGGATAGTCAATAACATACGTTTTGACATTGCAAAGGTAAGCGTTTATATTATAACTTCCAAATTATAGAGCCATAAATTTGAAAAATATCCATTTTTTCTTTTAACTCAGTAATTCCGTAGATTCGTTGTTCCGTAATTCCTATCACTTCAGACCTCAGACTTCATTAACCCTTAACTATGAACCATAAATGGCTTCTTCATGATAAATTTGTTTTTTGGTTTAATTTCCTTTTTTTCGTAGATTCATTGATTTTGAAGTCGTTGACGGAACTATTCTTTCTGCGGGCATTATTCATTTTTCTTTAGTTCTTCTATTTTAGTTTGGGCTTCTTTGAAGATTGCCGCCAATTTTTTATAGTCATTAATGATTACCCAATTACCATACCTTTCTGAACCTATATAGAAATTTAACAAATCCCTCTTTATTCTATAGCCAAAAGTAAACCCATCCTCAGATACATATTTGTTTTCTAGAAAATCAGGTTTCTTTTCTAAATCGCGAACTGACTCGGATATTAATTTTTCTATTGCTTTATTAATTGTAACTAAATCGCTATATTCAATTATTTCAGAACCCGGATCTAAACAATAAGGTGTTGTTTCGCTTCTCATTAATGCAAAGAAGTAAGCTGCACGTGGCTCAATTACTTTTCTAATGAGCGTATAGATGGTACGGGCATTTACGGGTTGAATGTTTTGAAACTTTGTATCTACATATTTAAGATAAAAATTGCTTTTAGACACAAGAGCACTATATTTGGTTTGTATTTTATAGTTTACTTGTTGAGATGCCTGCGGTTGATTTATCTGTTTATCTTCTTGTGCATACAACCCAATGGGGAGTAATAATAGTAATAGCAGCTTTTTCATGAGAATTTTGTTTTAGGTGTTATATATTTCTGATTCTTTATTAATTGTTATAGAAGAATTAACGCTACGTGACAATGCCACGTGAGCGAGTAATATTGACTTGTACGCAGTTTAGGTCAACTTTTTTCTCTTACTATCCAGTTTAATATTTGTATGTTAGATCTTTATTTTTTAAATACCTTCTTCCCATTATTTATATATATTCCTTGTCGGGGGACATTTATGCGCTGGCCTTTCAGATTATACCAATTCTGCTCTTTTTGTTCATTATAATTATAATTTATACCCGTAAGAACTGGATCAAAATAATCAATAGCTACCACATCTTTGAATTCGTTCCATGGTGAAGTTGCCTTATATCTCTCAACAGAAAAAAATGGAACATGTAATATGGTCTCATTATTTGTACTTAAGGAAAAAATGTCATTCCCTGTTGTTGGAATATTCTCTGACAAACAATAAAAATGTTTTAGATAAGGGGTCAAAAAGAAAGCATTGTCACCAATGTAATTTAAACTGTTTGGAATTATTACGGTTTCAACCATAGAATTGCAGAAAGCTGACTCACCGATGGATTCCGTTCCTTCTGGAATTGAAATAAAAGATAAACTTATGCAGAGATAGAATGCCTTCTTTTCTATTGACGTTAGCGTTTGAGGGAGTGTGACAGAGGTAAGGCGAGAACAACCATAGAAAGTACTTTCATTAATTACTGTTATGCCCTCAGGAATCTCTATTGATGAAAGTTTGGAGCAATTCGCGAAAGCAGCTCTCCCTATGCTAGTCACGCTACTGGGTATGTAAACAGACACCAGTTCACTACAACTAATGAACGCTTTGTTGCTTATTCCTAATGTTCCTTCTTTAATTGATATGGAAGTATTACTTGGCATCACCCCTTTATATTTATAGGCAACTTTTCCAGCATAAACTATTCCATCTGGCAGATTTGTGTACCAAGCAGTTCCGTCAAATGCATTTTCATCTATAACTCTTGTCTCATTCGAAAATTCTATTATAGATAAATTTGAACAATCAGAAAAAGCCATTTGACCGATTGAAGTTACACCTTCAGGAATAACAATAGAAACTAAGCCCAGACAACCATAAAAAGCCCCATCCCCAATGGTTTTTATACTCTTTGGCATACTCACCGAGGTGGCATTTGTACAAGCATAAAATGCAAAATCACCGATATTACTAATACCCTTTTCTATTATTATAGCATTTATTTGGCCACAAAAGTCAGCCCAGGGTGTATTGGGGCTATAGTAACTAGGACTGAAATTACTCATTGGTCCAGACCCGGAAATTGTTAGGGTCTTTGTCTCATTCGAGAAATAAAAGGTGGCATTTTCTCCACATTTTCCACTCTTGTCTGCTGTCGCAGCCCGTGGAATCAGTAAAAGTGTAATAATAAGTAAATGTAGTTTCTTCATAATCTTTGTGTTTTATGGTTTTTAATTCATCTTTTCTCTCTTAATCAGAGCCATTTCTTTTTTTAATCGCCCATTTCCACTTTCCTTTGTTTTATAGTGCAAAGATAGGAAAAATCATTGAACATTGAGCATTGAACATTGAACATTTTTCTTTATTTTTGCAGAAAAATATTTGTTATGGCTAACATTAAGATTATAAAGGGGGAGTTTGAGAAGGAGCTGGCGCTGCCGATGGCTCCTGACATTAAGGCTGGATTCCCTTCACCTGCTGGGGACTACCTACATGAGAGCCTGGACTTTAACCGCGACTTGATACGGCATCCGGAAGCTACGTACTACGGACATGTGGAGGGTGACAGCATGGAGGATGCTGGCATCTGCGATGGGGATATAGCTGTTATAGACCGTAGCTATGAGCCTCAGAACGGCGATGTGGTTTGTGCCTGCATTGATAGGGAGTTTACCATTAAATATCTGGACCTGACACATAAGAAGGATGGCTACATTGAATTGCGTCCAGCCAATAAGAAATACAAGCCCATCCGCATAGATGCTGATGATGACTTCAAGGTTTGGGGAGTAGTGGCGTGGACCATAAAAAGATGGCGTTAGGCCAGCTTTTATGGTCCAAAAATGAAAAAATGAAAAAATGAAAGAATGAAAATTAAGATAATGTTCAATGCTCAATGTTTAATGTTCAATGAATAATCCTCTAACCGCTAACCACTAACCTATAACCCATAACAAAGTGTACGGCATTGTTGACTGCGATAATTGTTACGTGAGCTGTGAGCGGGTGTTCAGACCCGATCTGGAAGGCAAGCCCGTTGTTGTGCTAAGCAACAACGATGGGTGCGTAGTGGCTCGCAGCAACGAGGCAAAGGCTTTGGGCATCAAGGCTGGAATGCCTTACTTTCAGTTGAAACAGCAGTACCCTAATCAGGATATAGCTGTATTCAGCAGCAACTATGAGCTATATGGAGAACTGACAGACAGAGTGGTTAGCATTATTCGGAAAGAAGCACCAGCATATTTTAGGTACTCAATAGACGAGTGCTTTGTCTACTTTCCAAAGGAAAGGAAAGAAAACAATGTTCAATGCTCAATGCTCAATGTTCAATCATTAAAGGAATGGGGAGAGAATCTTCACAAGAAAATCAAGCAGTGGGTGGGAATGCCGGTGAGTATTGGCTTAGGGCCAACCAAGACACTTGCGAAGATGGCTTCACACTTTGCCAAGAAGTATAAGGGCTATAGGCATTGCTGCCTGATAGATACGGACGAGAAGCGCATTAAGGCACTGAAACTTTACCCCATTGAGGAGGTTTGGGGCATTGGCAGACGCTACGCTGCCAAGCTGCAAGCAATGGGCATCAAAACGGCATACGACTTTGCCCAGATGCATGGCACTTGGGTAAGGGCAACTTTCAATAACATTGTTATCTATCGCACTTGGCAGGAACTGAACGGCATTGACTGCATTCCCAACGAGGAAATGGCCAAGAAGAAGAGTATATGCACCAGCCGAAGCTTTAACGGTATGATAACCGACTTTGAGACGCTGCGCACTCATGTAAGCAACTACGCTGTGCGCTGTGCCGAAAAACTGAGGGCGCAGAATACGGTGGCCGGTATCGTGGGCGTTTTTGTGAACACCAATCCCTTCCGCGAGGACTTACCGCAATATTGGAACTTCCAAGAGGCACGTTTTATTGTCCCCACCAATAGCACCATAGAGATAGTGAAGGCTGCTACGGAGGTGCTGCAGCACATCTTTGTGAAAGGCTATCATTACAAGAAGGCGGGGGTGATAGTGATGGGTGTAGTGCCTGACTCTCCTGTGCAGCAGGATTTATTTGCCTCTAATCCAGAGCAGACCAAGAAACTTAAACGCCTTGACGAGGCCATTGACCGCATCAATAAAATAAACGGCACAGAAACCATCGTCTTAGGCTCTCAGCAATATACTAAGAACAATGAGATGGGCAAGGCTGCGATTAAGCGAGAGGAGAACGGAGCTTGTTCCAGTTCTTCCGAGCGGAAGCAGGCTCGACCGAAGGTCAAAGCAGATGTATTTGCCAATGCCATCAAGCATGAACACAGAAGTAAGAATCCCACCACACGATGGTCAGATATTATTGAATTGAAATAGTTTTATCCATCTGTAACACTGTTGCGACTTTCTCCAGTCAACTTTCTTAGGGAAAGCGTCAACTGTTTCAGTTCGGAGAGTAAACATATTCAGTATAGGAAAAGACACAATGACACCATAATATATCATTGTATCATTATATCATTAGGGTTTGTAACATCGAAAAAATACTATAGTATAATTTTATATTATATATTATATAATATAAACCTAATCTTACCTAAAGTTACATTTTGAAAATGCTAATGATACAATGATATAATGATACAATGTACATGACAATGTGAAGAAACACAAAAAACACTTTTTGTGGTTTTGAAAAGTGTTTTTATGGTATAAAAATTTTTGACCTGCAAGAAAAATGTTGTACCTTTGCCATGGATTCAGAAAAGGAGTAAAAATGGCGGGTATTAAGAGAAACAATTGCTACGATTAATATTAATTTTTGCGCGCATTAATAGTAGCAAATTGACCCTCTAAAGCCCAAAATTCGCACCTTGCTGGAGACACTGAGAAAATAATTTACAAACTAAAACTAAACTTTAACTATGGCAATCAAAGTAATTGCACAGCGCCGAGTGCTTAAAATCGGCAAGAACCCTGGAGTGAAGAAATTTGTGATGCGTCCTGAACTGTACACTCCCATTCAGGAGAAGAAAGTGTTCAAGGAAGCCTCTATCCGTAGCGGCATCAGCGCAGGCGCCATGAAGGCGGCTTGGGATGCAGCTGGCGAGGTCATCAAGGCATGGGCTACCGAAGGCCATAGCGTACCACTGCCCGGACTGGGAACCATGCGATTCGGTGTACGCTCCAAGGCAGTAGAGGAGCTGGACGACGTGAAGACCGGCCTTATCACCACTCGCCGCATCGTGTTCACTCCCAGTGTAGATGTCAAGGAGGAACTGCAGGGCACCAGCATCCAGATCACCTGCCTTGACGAGGACGGCACCGTCCTGAAGCGAGTCAATTCCGCCGACAGCGGCGTTGTTGAAGACAACGACACCAACGGGAACGATAACGATAACGATAACGTTAACGGGAACGAGGGTGGCGGAACCAACGATAACGTTACCCCTAACCCTAACGGTGGTGGTGACGACAACGGTGACGGCGAGCCAGGAGAGGATGAAGACTGATGAAGAGTACGGGCCTTCGGGCCCAACTCTTCAAATTGAGAATTGAAAATTGAGAATTGAAAATTAATTTCAGTAGTTAAGAATTCGGAAGTTAAGTAGTTAAGCCATTACCATTACGCGTGTATAACTATCGGCTTTAACTTCTCAGGCCGCAAGGCCGATAACTCCTTTAACTTCTTTAACTTCAACGGGAACGATAACGATAACGATAACGAAAACCAATAGAGAATTATTTCAGTAGTTAAACCATTAACAAAGTCCTCAGAACCTTGGCTCCCTCTCCTCGGAGAGGGCGGGGGGAGAGGCTCCTAACCTCACTAATTATGAACAAGACAATTAAGACTATTCTGCAAATCATCGGATATGTTATTGCAGCCATACTGGGTGGTGCAGGAGCAAGTTGCTTACTCTAAACTATGGACAGGAAAAAGAATGTACAGTACACATGTGCTGTGATGCTAATCAGCACAAGCATAGTGATGGTAGCCTATCAGGTGTTTACCATAGCAGATGTGGCAAACGGACTTCTTTTCTACGTAGGACAAGCATTCCTACTGGCAGGCTCCATCTTCGGACTTGACTATTACATTGATAAGGTAACGAAGCGATAACCTTTAACCTAAAAACTGCTATCTTAAATATAATTGGTAGCAGTTTTTTTGTATTTGTTTTGTTTATCTCTCGACTTTTTGTAAATTTGCACATAATTAACACCTTTGATTTGGCTCAGAGCTAATAAAACCGTAAACAATAAACTAAATTAAAATTAGTTATGAACAGACGATCTATGTTAAAAGCTTCCGGTAATGCGGCAGCAATTACGATTCTTGGCGGGATTCCACTGAGCACGGCGGCAGAAACACCCGATGGTGTTACTCAAAAACGAGACAAGAAGAAGATTATGATTATAGGTGCACATCCTGATGATCCGGAAACATCGTCTGGCGGAACAATATGCTTGCTTACTGATGCGGGACACGAAGTGGTGTGTGTCTATCTCACTAAAGGTCAGGCCGGCATCCGTGGAAAGAGTCACGATGAAGCTGCAGCTATACGTGAACAGGAAGCCATTGCTGCTTGCGCCGTTATGAACGCAAGACCGCTTTTCCTAACCCAAGTTGACGGCAATACTGAAGTAAACCGCGACCGTTTCCGTGAAATGCAAGAGATGCTGGAGCGCGAGAAACCCGATGTGGTGATTACTCACTGGCCCATAGACGGACATCGCGACCATGCTAACTGCGGCATCCTCGTACTCGCTGCTTGGAAACAGCTGAAACGATGTTTTGATCTATACTATTTCGAGGTGATGACCGGCTGGCAGACACAGATGTTTCATCCTACAGACTTTGTGGACATCACAACGACGCGTGAGCGCAAGTATCAGGCTTGCTACTGTCACGAAAGCCAGCACCTGACCAAAGTTATGGAAGGCTGGCATACCCCAATGGAGCAATTTCGTGGTATAGAGTGCCGCTGCACTGCTGCCGAAGCTTTCGCACATCACATTGAGCCGCTCAAGATGGACTGATTATTTCTTGGATTGCTTTTTGTCGTATTTCTCCCATAGTTTCTTTTTCGCCGCTAACTCCTGCTGCCTAGCAGTACTCTCGCGAGCGGCTTTCTCTGCAGCTGCCTCGTCCTCGGAAGAGGCGTAAGCATGACGGAAGCCTTGTTGCTCGTTCCATCCTCCGCGAGTAAAATCAGGGAAAGAAACGGCAGCACATCCGTTGTCCATGCTCAAGGCACCAAGCTCTGCCAAGGCGCACCATTCCGCCAAGTCATAGACATCAATGTCAAGGGGCAGACCATTCTGCAAGCAATAGACAAGACGGGCATCCATTTACACCATACCCTGAAATAATAGACTCTTTTCCTAAAGAAAGTGCGGCAGCACCTTTAATCCGAACTACGTCATGAATGGGAATTAGTTCCACTAAAGTTGCCGTACTTGTAGCGGAGGTACTCCATAATGAACCTCACAAGTAACAGATTCTTCCTCCGGATGATGCGTCGTTGCCAGAGGCATATTGCCCCCAGCACCACCACACCTGCAAGCAGGATAAAAATCAGCAAAGTGTTATCGACGCATGGAATAAGCATTCTCAGGTATTAATTTCCATTTCATTTAGGTTAGGTCGGAATTAAATTTTAGGCAAGATTCATTTAAAAGGCCAAATTTTTTTAGGTACTAATTTTAAGGAAAGATTCTTTTTTCGGTTACAAAGTTGCGAATGTTTTTTCATACTTGCAATAGCCCGAAGCCCAAAAAGACAAGATTGAAAGGGTTTTAAGACAAGATTGAAAGTCGAAAGACAAAATCTAAAGTCTCTCAGACAAGATTGATAATCGGAAAAGACAAAAAAAATACCGCTGCGAGCAGCGGTTTTAGGTTAAAACTATGAACTATGACCCTATAAATTTGATCTCATTCATCCACTGCAGACGTGTTACGGCGGAAGTCGGTGGGACTGAAGCCGAAGTGCTGACGGAAGCAGCTGCTGAAATAGGCACTGCTGCCGAAACCGCAGTCGGTAGCTATCTGCGTGATGCTGCACTCTGGGTCATCGGCTAGAAGTTGAGCTGCATAGTCCAAACGCAGCTGCTGGATATAGCTGGACAACTTGGCGTGTCCGCTACCCTTGGAGAAGATCGTACCCACACGCTCCTTGGACAGCTGGAAGCGGTCCATGATGGTCTGGCGTTCGAAGCTAGGGTCAAGATATAGGCGGTCTTGCACAACAATTTCGTGGATGCGCTGGAAGAGCTGCTCATCAGTAAGAGCATCCAGGTCGTCGGGGGCGGTGGCAGGCTTCTGTGTCTGCGCACGTTTCTCCTCCCAATATTTCTTCCCGTAGTTCACTTTTTCGGCAATCTGCTGTGCCAGGGCGCGATTCCTGCGCTTAATGCCCCTATTCTTGTGAATAACGATGACAGTAAGGGTTGTCACACCCAACAGAACGCCTATCACACTAAAAAGGAGGTAGCGGTTGCGGGTGTTCACGGCCTCCTGCCGCATAATTATCTGATCCTGCTCCTTCTCACGATAGATGGCAGCCAGCTCCAGGGCCGTATTCTTAGCCCTACGACTCTTCAGTGTGTCCTGTATCTCCAGCACATCCTCATAGAGGTCGGCAGCCTGTTGGCAAAGACCCATCTTCCGATAGACCTCGGCCATACCCCATTTGACGGTATTCATCATCTCGCCCAACGTGTCACCCTGTTCGCGAACACGCTGAATCAATTTATTATAGATAGAGAGAGCCTCCTGATTGTAACCACGTCTTTTCAAGTAGTCCACAATGAAATAGTCACGGGTGTGGTTACCCTCGTACTGCACAGCCTTCCATGCAGCATATGCAGAGTCGGCACGTTGGAAATTTCCCATCTTGGCCAGTACTGCAGCCATCTTAGCCAATGCCATGCGACGGTCTATCAACTGCTGATTCGGAGCCGATCCCCAACGCGTACCTTCCATGGTCAGCTTTAGGTTACGTTCATCGGTCTTCAGCGCGTTCGCGTCGTCCTTCACCTCGCCATACAAGCGGGCCAGCATAATCAGACAACCATGCATCAGATGATCGGTATCATCGCGGTTGGTCTTCGCCATCAGACCAACAGCATCGCTTACGTATTGGATACCCTGCTCACGGTCGCCCTCGTAGAAGACGTTCTGACCCATATCTATCAACGCCAAGGAGTGATAGTAGTCGTTGCCTGTCTGTGTAGCCAGGTCGAGCAACTGCTTCAGCCACTTGGCTTCTTCGGCCTTATGTCCCGCCAGCTCGCTGGTAGTGCAAAGTGCGTTCAGCACACTCAGTTTCTTCTCGTTGTCAGTCTCAGTCTCCCTGTTGTCCAACAGTTGCAGATACAGGTTGTAGGCATCGCGGAACTGCATACTGTTGTGAAGCGAGTCGGCCTTAGCCATGATCCGGTCGAAACCGGCTTGGTTTGAACCGTCTGTTGCCGAATCCTCCGTGTTACCGATACCAGTGCAGCCCGTCATAAGGGCTAGAAAGCTTACGTATATAATAATGTGTGATATGCGCATATAGTTCTACCTGTTTCTCTTTGCAAAAATACATATTTTTTAAAAAAGAACGTACCAAATTATAAATTTTAACATAATAAATTCTGGTTTTTGGAGTTATCAACAGCGGCCACGCCGCTTCAGAGCGACGGGGAAACAAAAACGCCGAGCCGAAAATCGCTGAGGCGAGGATGATTTTCGAGCGTTAGCTCAAAGATCGATTTAGCGGGCACTAAAGCCGCCGTACTTGTAGCGAAGGTTCTCCATAATAAACTTCACCAGCAACCGATTCTTCCTGCGGATGATATGTCTCTGCCAGAGGCAAAGGCCCCCGAGGACTATCACCCCGACAAGCAGGGCGGAGATTATCAGATCGGTATCGTCGCAGGAAATAAACATTTTCGCACTTGAATTAATTTCATTAGGTTGGTTGGTACTGATTTTATAGGTGAGAATTCATTTTCATTAAGCCTTTTGGCTGTGATTTTTATTAGGCAAACCTTTTTTTTGTTTACAAAGTTGCGAACGATTTTTCATTCTTGCAATAGCCAGAGGCCCCTAAAGACAAGATTGAAAGGGTTTAAAGACAAGATTTATACTCGAAAGACAAAATCTAAAGTCTCTCAGACAAAATCTTAAGTCGTTTTTTGGGGTTTACTACAGAATAAACAAGAAATAAAAATAAAGTTTAACCGCATCAGCCTACTCTACAAATAAGACTTAAAGTACTTAACGAGTAATACAAATAAGCTCCTAAGCCAACATATAAAATCGTTAAACTACAGAAAAAAGTGTAATACGGATAAAAGAACTATTTTCAAGGCTTGATAATATATTTTCAAGGCTTGGTTATTTATTTTCAAGGCTTGGTTATAAATTTTCAAGCCTTGAAAATAAATTTTCCACGGCTATTAGCATATTATATCATTGGCATCAGAATGTTTTCCGGGGGTTTATACCGGTAATTATGTTAATACAGAAAATTTTATTCAAACATAGTGGGTGAACCCGTTGGTTACCTCATTATTTTTTTGTACCTTTGTCGCAAAAATAAAAAAACGTATTTGAAGAGATGGCAATTACATTCTTTAAGACACCACAGGAGAGCATCATCGCTACTGCCTGTGACCACAAATTCACAAGCGAAGATATAGAAAAACTTTGCTGGCTCTACGACGGAGCTACCGTACTTGACGGAGAGACCCTGAGCGGATTCTTCATCGGTCCACGTAGGGAGATGATTACTCCCTGGAGCACCAATGCCGTTGAAATTACCCAGAATATGGCAGTCAAGGGCATCAGCCGTATCGAGGAATACTATCCCGTAGCCGACGAGAAAGCTGAATACGACCCTATGCTGCAACGCATGTACAAGGGCCTCGACCAGGAGATCTTTACCATCAACATGAAGCCTGCTGCCATCCAGCACATCGAGAACCTGGAGGAGTACAACGAGCAGGAGGGTCTGGCACTCTCGCCAGAAGAGATTGAGTACCTGCACGATGTGGAGAAGCAGTTGGGCCGCAAACTGACAGACAGCGAGGTGTTCGGCTTCGCACAGATCAACAGTGAGCATTGCCGCCACAAGATTTTCGGCGGCACCTTCATCATCGACGGCGAAGAGAAGGAGAGTAGCCTCTTTAAGATGATCAAGAAGACTACGCAGGAGAATCCCCATAAGATAATCTCTGCCTATAAAGATAATGTAGCATTTGCACAGGGTCCCGTTGTGGAGCAGTTTGCCCCACAGGACCACAGCACAAGCGACTATTTCGTTATCCGCGACATAGAGAGTGTTATCAGCATCAAGGCTGAGACACATAACTTCCCCACAACGGTTGAACCCTTCAACGGTGCCTCTACGGGTACCGGCGGCGAGATTCGCGACCGTATGGGCGGTGGTGTAGGTTCCTGGCCTATTGCCGGTACTGCCGTATATATGACCAGCTACCCCCGCACTCAGGAGGAACGTGACTGGGAGAAGATTCTGCCCGTTCGCGAATGGCTGTACCAGACACCCGAGCAGATTCTTATCAAGGCTTCCAACGGTGCTAGCGATTTCGGCAACAAGTTCGGCCAGCCTCTGATCTGCGGATCTGTGCTGACTTTCGAGCATCAGGAAAAGGACGAGAAATACGCCTACGACAAGGTTATCATGCTGGCCGGCGGTGTGGGTTACGGTACCAAGCGCGACTGCCTGAAGGGTACTCCCCAGAAGGGTAACAAGGTGGTTGTCGTAGGTGGTGACAACTACCGCATCGGTCTGGGCGGCGGCTCTGTATCATCTGTTGAGACAGGCCGTTACAGCAGCGGCATCGAGCTGAATGCCGTTCAGCGTGCCAATCCTGAGATGCAGAAACGTGCCTACAACCTTATCCGCTCCCTTTGCGAGGAGAAAGTAAATCCCGTTGTCAGCATCCACGACCACGGAAGTGCCGGACACGTAAACTGCCTGTCGGAGTTGGTTGAGGAATGCGGCGGCCATATTGATATGACCAAACTGCCCATTGGCGACCCCACCCTATCGGCAAAGGAAATTATTGCCAACGAGAGTCAGGAGCGTATGGGACTGCTTATCGACGAGAAGCACATCGACCATGTACGTCAGATTGCCGAGCGTGAACGCGCTCCGCTGTATGTAGTGGGTGAGACCACAGGCGATGCACACTTCAGCTTCGAGCAGGGCGACGGTGTCCGTCCCTTCGACCTGGAGGTAAGCCAGATGTTCGGTCACTCTCCCAAGACCATCATGCGCGACAATACCGTTGAACGTAAATACGAGAATGTAGAGTATGACAACTCTAAACTCTCAACTCTAAACTCTCAACTTGAAAAGGTTCTGCAGCTGGAGGCTGTTGCCTGCAAGGACTGGCTAACCAACAAGGTGGACCGCTCCGTAACAGGTAAGGTAGCACGCCAGCAGTGCCAGGGCGAGTTGCAGTTGCCGCTGAGCGACTGCGGTGTGGTTGCCCTCGACTATCGTGGTGAAAAGGGTATCGCCACTGCTTTGGGTCACGCACCTCAGGCAGCCTTGGCAGACCCCGCAGCAGGTTCCGTACTCTCTGTTGCCGAGTCTCTGACAAATATTGTATGGGCTCCCCTGGAGGAAGGGCTGGACAGCGTAAGCCTGAGTGCCAACTGGATGTGGCCCTGCCGTGCCCAGGAGGGTGAGGATGCCCGTCTTTATACTGCCGTCAAGGCTCTCTCCGACTTCTGCTGCGAGTTGCAGATTAACGTTCCCACAGGTAAGGACTCGCTGAGTATGACACAGAAGTACCCCAACGGCGAGAAGATTATCTCTCCGGGTACCGTCATCGTAACCAGCGGCGGACAGGTAAGCGACATCAAGAAGGTTGTTTCTCCTGTTGTTCAGAACGTACCTTCTACACTTTACCATATCGACTTCTCTTTCGATGAGCTCCGTCTGGGCGGTTCTGCCTTTGCTCAGGTTCACAACAAGGTAGGCAGCGATGTTCCTACCGTTAAGAACAGCGAGTATTTCCGCGATTGCTTCAATGCCATCCAGACCCTGATTCAGAAGGGCCTCATTCTGGCTGGTCACGACATCAGCGCCGGTGGTCTTATCACTACCCTGCTGGAGATGACCTTCGCCAACACCAAGGGCGGTTTGAACATCAACTTAGACAAGATAAAGACCAACGACCTGACAAAGATTCTCTTTGCAGAGAACCCCGGTGTTGTTATCCAGGTTGCTAACAGCAAGCGTAGCGAGGTGAAGAAGTTCCTGGAGGACGAGGGCGTTGGCTACATTAATATAGGTGAACCTGCAGAGGGTCGTACCCTTACCATCGAGAAGAACGGTCAGACCTTCAACTTCGACATCGATGCCCTGCGTGACATCTGGTACAAGAGCAGCTTCCTGCTGGATCAGAAGCAGAGTTTCCACGGCAAGGCTGCCGAGCGTTACCAGAACTACAAGCAGCAGCCAATCGAATGGAAAATCCTGCCCGGATTCACCGGTAAACTCAGCCAGTACGGCCTCAACCCTGACCGTTGGAAAGATAATGGTCAAGACTCAATGGTCAATGGTCAATCCCCCAAGGCTGCCATCATCCGCGAGAAAGGTACAAACGGAGAACGCGAGATGGCTTACATGCTTTACTTGGCAGGCTTCGATGTAAAGGATGTGATGATGACCGACCTTATCACAGGTCGCGAGACACTGGACGACATCAACTTCATCGTCTTCTGCGGCGGATTCTCCAACAGCGACGTACTGGGAAGTGCCAAGGGATGGGCAGGTGCCTTCCTTTACAACCCCAAGGCCAAGGAAGCCCTCGACCGTTTCTATGCCCGCAAGGACACACTTTCACTGGGTGTCTGCAATGGTTGCCAGCTGATGGTGGAGTTGGGATTAATAGGGGGAGAAATGGTAAATGGCAAATCCCCCAAGATGTTGCACAACGACAGCCACAAGTTCGAGTCGAACTTCCTTGGTCTGACCGTTCAGCCCAACAAGAGCGTGCTGATGGGAAGCCTCAGCGGAAGCAAGTTAGGTATCTGGGTGGCTCACGGAGAAGGCAAGTTCTCTCTCCCTGGCAAGGAGGAAGATTACAACATCGTACTGAAATACAGTTACGACGGTTATCCTGCCAACCCCAACGGTAGCGACTTCTCTGCTGCCGGTATCTGCAGCGCCGACGGTCGCCATCTGGCTATGATGCCTCACCTGGAGCGTGCCTTCTTCCCCTGGCAGTGCGGCTACTATCCTGCTGACCGCAAGGAGCAGGATCAGGTGACACCCTGGATTGAAGCATTCATAAACGCAAGGGAATGGATAAAAAATAATGTTTGATCTCTTTAAGACATTCTTTCAGATAGGACTTTTCACCTTCGGCGGCGGCTATGCCATGATACCGCTCATTGAGCAGAAGGTGGTAGATGAAAAGCATTGGGTCGGCCACGAAGAGTTGGTCGATCTGATTGCTGTAGCCCAGAGTTGTCCCGGTGTCTTTGCCGTGAACATCAGTATCTTCATAGGCTACAAGCAGAAAGGTGTTTGGGGTGCTTTCCTAAGTACCTTGGGTGCCTGCCTGCCCTCTTTCATCATCATCCTGCTCATAGCCTTTGCCTTCATGCAGTTCAGGGACAATCCCTGGGTGGAGAAGTTCTTCAAAGGTCTGCGTCCTGCCGTAGTAGCCCTGATAGCTGCTCCTGTATTCCGTATGGCCAAGAGTTCCCACATCAACCGCTACAACGTATGGATTCCCATTATGGCAGCCCTTGCCATCTGGCTGATAGGCGTTAGTCCTATATACATTATATTAATAGCCGGACTGGGCGGCTATGCCTATGGGCAGTATCTGAGGGATTAGAGCCTCACCCTCCCGCCCCCTCTCCAAGAGAGAGGGGAGAGGTTAGAGATTAGAGATTAAAAAGAGCTGACGTTGACGTTAACGTTGACGTTAAAAAGAGATTAAAGATTAGAGATTAAAAAGAGTTGACGTTGACGTTAACGTTGACGTTAAAAAGAGAAAATGGTACTGTTATTATTAAGATTATTCTGGACGTTTTTCCTCATCGGACTTTTCGGATTCGGTGGAGGATATGCCATGATATCCATGATTCAGACTGAGGTGGTTACGCATCAGCACTGGATGACAATGGGACAGTTTACGGATATTGTGGCCATCAGTCAGAGTACGCCTGGCCCTATCGGTATCAACAGTGCCACTTACGTAGGATATACAGCTATGGTGAATGCCGGGTACGATCCAGCCTGGGGTATTCTGGGCAGTTTTATTGCCACCTTTGCCGTTGTCTTTCCCTGCTTTGTTCTTATGCTTATCATCAGCAGGTTCCTGATGAAGTACAAAAACCACAGTGCAGTAGAGAGCACCTTCCAAGGTCTGCGTCCTGCCGTAGTAGGTCTTCTGGCAGCTGCTGCCCTGTTGCTCATGAACGAGGAAAACTTTGGCAACATCTCCGAAACACCCTGGCAGTTCTGGATAAGCATAGGGATTTTCTGCTTCGCCATGATAGCCCACCGCGTTTACAAAACAAGCCCCATACTTATTATTCTGTTATGCGGAATAACAGGAATGCTCCTGTTCTAATAACAGAAGCATTCCACAATATCTACCAATAAGATTTTAACTTACAACTTTACCTTATGCGAACGGCTGTGTCCGTTTACCGTCCACTTGAGGATGTAAACGCCACCAGGTAACATAGAAGCATCAACAGCCTTTGACACACTGCCGGATGCCAGCATACGTCCGTTCAGGTCATATACGGCTATGGTTCCCTGTACATTCTCTACGTCATTGGGGATTCTGATGTGAATCTGCTTGTTGCTATCCATTGTAATACGATAGTCGAAGTCCTCCTTCCATATAGAAGCGATACCATCCACAATACTCTCATCAGCCTTCACAATGTACCACTGACGCGTTGGCTTAGAAGCATTATCGGCATTATTGGTCCAACTGATAACAGGGTTACCGTCTTCACTGCCCCCATTGGAATTATTCCAAGCCAGATGGGTCTCTTTGTTCTCAATGGCCCAGTTGTCACCAGCCTGAACAAAGCGCCACAACTGACGATTGTCCTTCTCATCAACAGGCTGCACCTGCAACTGTGCCCCTGTTGCATATTGTCCATCATCAGAACCCTCAGCCATATCGGTAATAGCCAGATTACTCTCACGACTCACGAAGCGGTAGTAGTCGGCTGTGACGGGTTGAATCTGCCAATGCTGGGTCATATATCTGTTGTCATCGGGATTCCAAGTACCCAACAAGTCGCTTCCGTCGCATATGTCCACAGGATGATCCACTCCTACATTATATATATAATAATAAGCATTTTTGTCTATCCCCATAGGATTGGTTGGCTCTGGGTCGGGTGGTTGTATTCCATCAGGATTGGGGAATACCGTTGACAGGTAAGCTGCGTGCTCCACCAAGAAAGTCTTCAGATAGTCTATACCCTCCTGATACGTACTGAAGAGTTGCAGCTCGTCCCAAGTACGCTGGTTGATGGGCCAAATCTGGTAGTTGAGTTGCTGACTCTCATCTATCACAGCAGCCAGACTATCCACGAAGGAAAGCGTCTTATCCACAAGGTTTTCCTGCAGAACGGCCTTGTGCCATCTGCGTCCTATCAGGTTAAGGAACCAGGGGTCGTTATACATCCTTCTGAACCATTGTCTTTCGTTGCTGCTATATCCGTAATCAATCATCAGTTTGTCCGTCATCTCACCCAAACGATAGCAGTTATTAAAGGCAATGTCGTAATCCCAGATGGGGCCCATATACAAATGGTCGTCAGCCTGATCCTTATAGCAATAGATGCTGTACAAACCATCGCAGTTGGCAGTGTACTCTACCGTCAGATACCATGATGCAAGAGCAAGGCTGTCAAAGAGCGCACGATAACCATTTTCAGGGTCTTGATAATCAGCCGAGAAGATATGAGACTCTACATTGTTCATGAAATCCCTGATATATTCAATCTGATTATACTGAATCACATCCTCGTCAGGTGACTTCACACCTACAGACACCCCTCTGTTTGTTCTAAAGTTGATTTCCTGACTGCCACCAGGCGAGCCTACCTCCATAAAGTAACCACCTGAGATGTCAGAATCTTCTGTAGGAATCTCTTCCTGCTCCACTATATCGATGCGGTGTGGTCGTATATCTATATGATCGCTTATCTGATAATTTCCAATATAATTTCCATTGAGGGTTAAGTCAACGAACTTGGCAGCAGGAACAAATTTCTGTCCCAACTGCTCGCCAATGAAGCTGGCAACTGCATTACGGATAAGTGTCTTGTCAACAGCGTTAGCCATCAAGGTCCAGTTACGTGCTTTGGCATACCCTTTACCAAGGAATTTCTCCTTCGTCTTGAACTTTATACGATAAGGTTTCTTGGGAACACCCCATGTACTGTTACCACGACCACGAATCTGCAGCGAGTCGATAAACTCGGTCTCTCCATCCTGAATGCGCCACAACTTGGCATATTTGTAGTTGTACTTACTGTCGATATTTGAGCCGTCGTAAGTATTGATATAAACAGCTGGCAGATTGGTAAGCTGTTTCATATATGTGGGTGATCCGCCATCCTGCAGATTCTTCAATTCGGCACAGAATATATCATAAGCCTCTTGAAGTTCCTGCAAATCATCATCGGTAATATCTCCATCTGCCATTGTATTCCCCTCATCAATCAGCATCCTAAGACGTGTAGCATAGTGTCCCATATCAGCAATATAAGAGGGGCCGTAAACAGTTACGTGAGTGGGGAAAAATTCGGCAAAATGGCCAAAGTGATTACCAGATGAATTCTCCAGAATGGTGAAACGCAGAGACTTATATTTTTTATCGCCTAACGAAACGGGGTCGGAAGTGAATTCCTGACCAGAACTGGCATTGCCCAGTACTATTTCGCCCAGATCATCCCACTGTGAATTATTGTTGCTTCCCAAGACACCCATCAGCGTAACATGGTTACCGGACTCAAATCGGCGCACCACATAAAGACCGATATTGCCACCCACAGGTTCATTAAAATCAACCTGGATATAATGTGTCTCATGTACCTGACTGTGCCAATCGCTATGCCAGAAGGTATACGGATTGTAGTCCACCAGATACTCTATGTGTTGGCCCTCCTGCCAGTCGCTGGCATTACTGCTCAACTGGTTTGCTGTTATATAAATCACCTCAGACTCTTTTCCTACAGCTAACTTATATATATCCTTGGATTTCTCAAGCAATTCGCGGTATTCCTTTACCAAGGGAGCATCCATTTCGAGGCGTAAAGCATCGTATGCTTTCTGCAACTCCTGCATCTTTCCCGAGGTTATCTCTTCGTCCTTCAGGTTCTCGCCTTCTGTTATCAGTTTTTTCAGATTGCTGGCTGTGTATCCCAAAACAGACTCATAAAAGGGCCCAGGATAGTGCATGGGATAGAACTCTGCAAAATGGCCGAAAATATTTCCATCTGTATTGGCCAGAATAGTGAAGCGTAAAGATTTATAGGACTTTCCGCCTAAGGATACAGGGTCTGTAGTATATTCCTGACCAGAACTGGCATTACCAAGCTCCATCTCACCCAAGTTATCCCACTGTGTATTGTCGTTACTACCCAGAACGCCCATCAGCGTCACGTGGTTAGCTGCCGTCTTGCGTCTGAGCACATACAGGCCGACATTATCAGATACAGGCTCACTAAAGTCCACCTGTATGTAATGCGTTTCAGTAACCTGACCGTGCCAATCGCTATGCCAGAAGCTGTCAGGGTCGCCATCCACCAGATACTCTATGTGCTGCCCTTCGGCATAATCACTGGCATTACTACTCAACTGATTAGCAGAAACAGGAATCTGCTCCATCGGCTCTATTACAGCCTGCTGATAAAGTACCTTGGATTTAGCCAGCAGTTCACGGTATTGCCCTGCCACACTCATCCCTAGTTCGGCACAAAAAGCGTCATATGCTTCCTGCAATTCCTGCAACATCCTGGAAGTTATCTTGTCATCCGTCAGATACTCTCCTTCTTCAATCTGATACTTCAGATTGTTTGCAAGGTTACCCAAGTCAGACTGATAAAAGGGACCAGGGTAATGATAAGGATGAAACTCTGCAAAATGACCGAAAATGGTTCCATTTGTATTCTCCAGAATTGTAAAGCGCAAAGACTTGTAGGACTCTTCGCCTAAAGAAATCAGGTCTGAGGTATATTCCAATCCGTAATATGCATTGCCCAACCAGATTTCTCCCAAGTCGTCCCAATTCTCATTATCGTTGCTGCCCAAAACGCCCATCAGCGTTACATGGTTAGCCTCTGTTCTGCGCCTTACCACATACAGACCGATATTGTCGGATACAGGCTCATTAAAATCTATCTGTATGTAATGAGTATCATAAACTTGGTTGTGCCAGTCGCTATGCCAGAACGTATTAGGATTGCCGTCCACCAGATTATCTATGTGCTGGCCTTCCTCGTAATCACTGGCATTACTACTCAACTGATTGCCGGAAACGCGTATAATTTCCAACTCGTTTTCGATGGCTTGCTGATATATCTCTTTGGATTTAGCAAGCAAATCATGGTATTGCTCTGCTATGGTCTGCGCCCCCAGGGAAAGGGAGCACAAACTTAGCAGCGCTGCATAAAGCAGTCGCATTTTATGTTAGTTTTAGGATTATTCTTCTGTATCTTCGGTCTTAGGCTCTTCGAAATCGGTAATTTCATTCTCTATAAGAATGTTGTACCACTGAGCCAGTTTCTTCATATCAGCAGGATATACACGGTCGCGGTCGTAGTTAGGAAGGGCTTCTCCCATAAAGGCAGCCAACTCATCCTTACTTGCCTTCTTATAATCGAGGCTCGTCTTCTTGCCGCCTTCCTTCTCCAGGATGTTCTTGAATACACGACGCAGGGGCACCTCTTCATCATCGGTATACATAGCGATGTCAGCCAACGAGATTACCTTGTCGGCACCAAACACAGGCATACGCTTCTTCTGAGCATCCAATGTTTCTACAATAAGACTATTGTTTCCTCGAGATAATAACTTGTACAAACCGGGTTTGCCGGATATTGCCAAAATCTTTTCTAACATGTTTCTTTTTATCTTGTTTTGTTAATAATTACTTTTTCTTTTTTTATATCTCTGTCAGATTGAGTGTAATCTTTTCCAGTATCCTTTGCAAGGCATCCAGCAAATCCGTCTTTCCTTCTGTTACGTTATCTATAATATAATCAGCCTTCTCCCGTTGTTGTTCAGACTGCTGCATACCTATACGGGCCTCTATCTGTTCACGTATACTGCCATCGCGCTTCATAGCACGCTGAATGCGCAGTTCCAAAGGAGCGTTTACAAAAAGGACCTTATCGACGAGCGTATCAAATCCGCTCTCATACAATATGGCGCTTTCTACAGCTACCACTTCGGAATCCTGCTGTTTCGCCCATTTGCCTATATCACTTCTGACAGCCGGATGAACAATAGCATTCACCTTCTGTACATGTTGCTCGTTGGCGAACAGGTAATCGGCCAGAACTTTCTTCTGTAACTTTCCTTCCTTAAATATAGGAGCGCCTACCAGTTCGGTCAGTTCCTGCCTTATTTCCTCGTCCTCGGAAATAAGGCGCTTTGCTTCAGCATCACAATCATAGACTGGCACATTCATTTGCTCCCGTAAGAGAGAAGAGATGTAACTCTTTCCACTTCCTATACCGCCTGTGACTCCCAATACAACCATATTCTTTGCGTTCTTGAACCTATTGGTTGGTACCTTCTATATCAACCCTTTCAATCAAATAATCAATCTCTTGAGGAGATATTCGGGCATTGGTAACACCTTCAGGAAGGGACTTCAAGTGCAGGCGGTACTTGTCGGACGGATTCTGCAACAACTCCTCGTATGTAACAGCTAGTACAAAGTTATCTGCCGTTATACGACGATACTGCCCAGACTCTACACGGAATGTGACCTTTGCTTTTGAAGGAAAAGTACGCAACTCCCTGTCGCCAGGGAAATTCAATCCTATGATGGGCACTTCCACTGTCTTTTCAGCATAATAACCCACAAACGCCGTCATCTCCACCTTGCTAGGTAAATATTCCACTCCCTTCATCCGACGGAATGAAATATTTTGTGTGTAATTCTCTTTCAAACCCAACAGATTTACGGCCTGAGTATATGCATACTGCATGGTATCAAGCACGTTCCCTGGAGCATACACCATTACGCTGTCCTCAGAAAGGTTTATAGACTGAATATAATTCTGGGGCGAAGCACTTATGATACCGCAAACTTTAACGGGGAACAGCTTGGAGACACCTCTGTTATAATAATACTCCAAAGTATCGGGACGTACGGAAATAATACGGCTGGAAACTCCCAACTGACTCTGTATCAGCCGTTGCAAATCAGATAGAGGGACCTGTACTCTGGCATTGGTCTGGCCAGCGTCATACTTTTCAAAGTCCACCTCTATGGCATTCTGTACCGTATAACGGAAAAAGCGCAACAGCGAAGTTCCCCTATCTCTGATGATAATATGAACTTCCGAAGGCAGTTCTGTTGTGATATGAACCTTTTCGGGGACATTTTTCAGCGTTAAGGGGACGGAGATTTCCATTTCAAACGTCTCGTTTAGGGTCTGTAACAACCAAAAGCCTGCAGAAACCACCAAGAAGAAGAGGAAGACAAAAAACTCATGGCTTTTCTTGCCAAAGAAGATGTTTCTTATCCTCACCCATACCTTTGCCAGTCCGTATCCCATAGTGCAGACTTATGTTAACAAAAGTGTAGCCCTCGAATGCTTATTGGGCAGGCTGAGCCTGAGCATATACCGAGTTTCGGTCAACCTTAATACGAACACCGTTTGCAACCTCAATCATCAGTGTATTGTCGTTCTCGTCTATTTGCTTAACCACACCATAGATACCCCCGGCTGTCACTACAGCCTGTCCAACGGTAATACTGTTACGGAAGTTCTGAATCTCTTTCTGTCTCTTCTGCTGAGGACGAATCATAAAAAAATACATGATGGCAAAAAGAGCCACAATCATCAAAAGTCCACTGTATTGCTGCATTTTGTTCTTATTTAATTATTTTTAATCAGTTTATTCTCTTCGGTCAGTCTTTTGGCTATGTTGTCCAACGTGGCATTTATGTACTTGCCGCTCTTGCTGGTACTGTACATCTTAGCAATTTCAACATATTCGTTGATGCTCACACTGACAGGTATACCTGGGAAGGAAATAATCTCTGCCAAAGCCAATTGCAGAATGATACGATCCATCAATGCCACACGATTGATATCCCACTTACGGGTGGTAGATGCTATCAAGTCGTAATAATAATCCTTGTTGGAAATTGCCTTTTGCAATAAACGGGTTGCAAACTCCTGGTCTGAAACATCCTTATATTCAGGCATCAGGGGTTGGTCGGCTGTACTTTCAGCGGTGAATCTGTTTATTGTCTTCAACACAAAGGTATCCACAATCACCTTATCATCATTCCAATAGAGATCCATTTCCTCCAATACGGAATCCAGCTCCTCGTTGTTGCAAATCAAATGACGATAGATAAGACGCCAAATCTCCCTATCTTCCTCATAAGAATTCTTGCCCGATGTCATATAGGTCTTATAGAACTCACAATCCTCTATCTTACCATACAGCGAGCGCACATACTCTTCCTGATCAGCCCAATCAAAACGCTGATTTTCTCTGTACTTCTGCAACTGCTTATTAGATTCCAGCTGATGCATGAAGCGGTTTTCAACAAATTTGGCACTCAAGAAGGCATTCTCGCCAAGACGCTTTGCCCTGCTTTGACGCATTTCCAGCATACGCAATGCCATACGGTTCAGTTCCACCATAAGTAGCAGCATACAGTTGTACAGGTCATAAGCTCTGGACAAGCTCAGGAGCAACTCATTCTCTGCCGCTGCAGGATTCTTGCTTCCATTCTGATAATAAGAATAGGTAATTTGAACAAGTTTCAATCGAATTAATTCGCGATTTATCATACTATTACACTTAAAATGAGGGTACAAAAGTACTCATTTTACCCCATATAGGCAATTTTTTTGCATTTTTTTTGGAAGATAAAGAAAATATGAAGAATTTTGAACCCGCTTTTATATATTTGCAAACATGGAACCTAACAAAAAAACGCAAACTGAGGCCGAAAGCAACATTCTGTTTTCCAAAGCTGTGAAGGCCGGACAACGCATCTATTATGTAGATGTAAAGATGAACAAGAAAGAGGAGATGTACCTCAGTATTACCGAGAGCAAGAAACTTGTTTCCGGCTCTACGGAAATGCCGCAGTATAATTATGAGAAGCATAAGATTTTTCTCTTCAAAGAAGACTTCCAGAAATTTCAGGATAGTCTGAATGAGGCTATCAATTATATCAATAACCAACAGGGACCTTCTGAGCAGAGAACTCAGGAAGAGGGAGAAATCAACATAGATTTGGACTTCTGATTACACCGCTAGAATACAAAATGTGTGCTTTTGGATAAAATAATTCATTGTTCTTATCGAGTAATTCATAATTATTTTATACCTTTGCACCCGCTTTTGAAGCCGTGTGATGGTGAATTAAGCAATATTTAACTTAATTTAGAGTAACACAAAAACAAAAAACAATGAAAAGTATTAATGTAAAAGGTACTGCCCGTCCTAATACAGGCAAGAAGGCAAGTCGTGAAATTCGTAAGGCTGGTGCTGTTCCCTGCAACCTCTATGGCGAGGCTAAAGGTGAGAATGGCCTGCCCGTAGCTCTCAGCTTCACCGCTACTCAGGAAGAGTTGCGCAAGCTTGTTTACACTCCAGATATTTACAGTGTAAACCTGAACATTGACGGCAAAGAGTGCAAGGCTGTTATGAAGGAGCTTCAATTCCACCCCGTAACAGACGCCCTGCTGCACGTTGACTTCTATGAGATTACAGAGACCAAGCCTATCGTTATGGAAGTGCCCATCAAGTTGAATGGTTTGGCAGAAGGTGTTAAGGCCGGTGGTAAGTTGGCTGCCAGCGTACGTAAACTTAAGGTTAAGGCTCCTTACATAGCTATTCCTGAGAAGTTGAACATCGACGTTACCAACCTCGGTTTGGGTAAGACCATCAAGGTAGGTGAACTGAAGTTCGAAGGTCTGGAACTCGTTACCAGCCCCAGCGTTGTAGTTTGTCAGGTTAAGATGACACGTAGCGCTATGAGTGCTGCTGCAAAGGCTTCCGAGGAGTAATTCCTTACCATAGCAATATAAAGGCGGCACCCATTATGCCGCCTTTTTATTTTTCAAAACAATGAAACTGATTAAAGAAATCTTCTCATTTCTGTTCCCCTCCAGAAACAAGGTGAAGGCTGAAGAAGAGAATTCCGTTATGAAATACCTGATTGTAGGACTGGGCAATATCGGCCCTGAGTATATAGGCACGCGCCACAACATCGGTTTTCGCATTGTAGATGCGATGGCAGAGTCGGTTAATGCCCAATGGGAGGACAAACGCTATGGTTTCGTGGCCCGCATGAGGGTTAAGAACGCTCTGCTCATCCTTCTAAAGCCCAGCACATATATGAACCTGTCAGGCAATGCCGTCCGGTACTGGATGCAACAAGAGAAGATTGAATTGCAAAACCTGCTTGTTGTCGTTGACGATCTCAGTCTGCCCGTTGGTACCATCCGTATGAAACAGAACGGAAGTGCCGGAGGACACAACGGACTGAAGCACATTGCCCAGATGCTGGGAACCGAGGGTTATAACCGATTGAAGTTTGGCATTGGCAACGACTTTCCCAAGGGAGCACAGGTTGATTTCGTACTGAGCAAATTCAGTCCCGAGGACGAAAGCATCATAGAAAAGAAAACACCTGTCTGTGCCGATGCCATCAAAGCCTTTGCCCTCAGCGGCATGCAGTTTGCCATGTGTAATTACAACAACAAATGAACACAGAAGCACGTATAGATAAATGGCTCTGGGCAGCACGTATCTTCAAAACGCGTACCATAGCTGCCGCAGCATGCAAGAAGGGCCAGGTAAGCCTAAAGGGATGTCCCGTTAAAGCCAGTCGTATGATTAAGGAAGGAGACATAATAGATGTACGCAAGCCGCCCATCACCTATTCCTTCCGTGTGCTGCAAGCCATAGAAAGGCGTGTAGGTGCCAAACTCATCCCTGAGATTCTGGAGAACATTACAGCTCCAGAACAATATGAAATCCTTGAGATGAGCAAGATAAGCGGATTTGTAAACCGCGCCAAGGGAACAGGTCGTCCTACCAAGAAGGACCGCCGCTCTCTGGATGAATTCCAAAACGAAGTACCGGAGTTCTTCGCTGATTTTGATTTTGACCAGGACGAATAAATTTATTAACACCATGAAATACTATTGGTTACTGGTATTTACTACCATCGCAATGGCTAGTCGTGCTACCGACTACATTATCGAGACAAGTCAACCCCGTCAAACCATTCGCCACTTTGGTGCTTCAGATGCGTGGTCCATGCAATTCATCGGCCTATGGGACAACGAAGCAGAACAAGAGAAGATTGCCGACTGGCTCTTCTCAATGGAGAATGATTCACAAGGACAACCCAAGGGAATCGGCCTCTCCGTCTGGCGCTTTAATTTAGGAGCCGGAAGCGCCGAGCAAGGACGGGAATCCCAGATTAATCCAGGTACACGTACCGAATGTTTCCTGACCAAGGACGGCACTTACGACTGGACAAAACAACCAGGCCAGCGTAAGTTCCTGCAAATGGCGAAGCAGCGTGGCGTGCCCCATTTCCTGGCTTTCCTGAATTCTGCTCCCGTCTATTTCACACAGAACGGACTTGCCACTAATACAGGCAGGGGCGGCACCATCAACCTGAAAGATGACTGCTATGACGACTTTGCCCGTTTTATGGCCACCTCCCTCAAAGGATTGGAGGAGCAGGAAGGCATCCACTTCGATTATCTTTGTCCCGTGAACGAGCCAGACGGCCATTGGAACTGGTTAGGCCCCAAGCAGGAAGGCTCGCCGGCAACACACCGCGAAATAGCCCAATTGGCACGCGAGACCAGCAAGGCACTTACTGAACAAGGGCTCAACACCCAGATTCTTATGGACGAGTCCAGCGACATCCGTTGCCTTTTGGGCATTCATGAGACCGACTGGCAACGTGGCAATGCCATCAGTACCTTCTTCTCGCCAGACAGCACGCTAACATACGTAGGCAACCTTCCCAATGTTCCTCATCTGGTGGCGGCTCACAGCTATTGGACAAATACACCTATACCTTATATGAAAAAGGTACGTGAACAACTCAGGGAGGAATGTAAGAAATATGGTATAAAATTCTGGCAGACGGAAATCTGCATCATGGGCAACGATACCGAAATTGGCGGAGGACAAGGCTATGACTTTACCATGAAAACAGCCCTGTATGTAGCACGTGTCATTCATCACGACCTTACATACGCCGATGCCGAAAGTTGGTCGTGGTGGCGTGCCTGCGGCGGTAATTACAGGGACGGGCTCATCCGTGTTTATGAACGCGAGCAACGGGCCCGAGACTCCAAATTGCTTTGGGCGTTGGGCAACTACAGCCGTTTCATCCGTCCTGGTGCTGTTAGATACAAGGTCAGCAGCCCTAAGCAGGAAGACCCATTCGGACTGATGGTTTCTGCCTATCAGAACGAAGACGGCAAGTGGGTTTGTGTGGCTATCAACTATTCCGATAAGCCTCAGGACTTCAAACTTAGCTTCTCCGATAAGAAAAAACGCAGCTGGCAGATATACCGTACCAGCGATGCAGAAGGTGAAAACCTGAAACCTATTGGCATTTGCAAAGAAAAAACGCAACTTTCTGCCCGCAGTATTTCCACCTTTGTAGAAAAATAATTACCTTTACACCAGAAAAACCCTTAAACTAATGATAAAGATGAAGAAAATTCTCTCCATTCTGATGCTGTTCGCATTGATTTCTGCAACAGTTCTGGCTGACAACAAGCCCGGCACTTTTACCATAGGTGACAAGACATTTCTCCTCAATGGCGAGCCCTTTGTAGTGAAGGCTGCCGAGATACATTATCCACGTATTCCCCGCCCCTACTGGGAACACCGCATACAGATGTGTAAGTCGTTGGGAATGAATGCCGTATGCATTTATATATTCTGGAACATCCATGAGCAGCAAGAAGGACAGTTCAACTTCACTGATAACAACGATATAGCCGAATTCTGCCGTATTGCCCAGAAGAACGGTATGTATGTGATTGTCCGTCCCGGCCCTTACGTTTGTGCTGAATGGGAGATGGGCGGTCTGCCTTGGTGGCTGCTGAAGAAGAAGGACATCAAGTTGCGCGAACGCGACCCCTATTTCATGGAGCGTGTAAAAATCTTCGAGGAAAAGGTGGGCGAGCAACTGAAACCCCTAACTATTCAGAACGGCGGTCCTATCATCATGATTCAGGTAGAAAACGAATACGGAAGCTATGGCGAAGACAAGCCATATATCAGTGAGATTAGGGATTATCTGCGTGGAATCTACGGCAAGGAGTTGGAGTTGTTCCAGTGCGACTGGAGCAGCAACTTCGAGAAGAACGGCCTCGACGACCTCACATGGACCATGAATTTCGGTACAGGCGCCAACATCGATCAACAGTTCCGTCGACTGGGTGAGTTGCGTCCCAATGCTCCCAAGATGTGCTCCGAATTCTGGAGCGGTTGGTTTGACAAATGGGGAGCACGCCACGAGACGCGTCCTGCCAAGGATATGGTGGATGGCATGGACGAGATGCTCTCGAAGGGCATCAGCTTCTCACTCTATATGACGCACGGAGGAACCAGCTTCGGCCATTGGGCAGGAGCCAACTCTCCCGGCTTTGCCCCCGATGTTACATCTTACGACTACGATGCACCCATCAACGAATGGGGCCTTGCTACCCCCAAATTCTGGGAACTCCGCAAGATGATGCAAAAGTATAGTGAAAAGACTCTTCCCTCTGTTCCCAAGGCTCCTATGCCCATTATCACCGTTCCCAAGTTCGAGTTAACTGAGTTTGCACCTCTGGTTCTGGCGGCAACTATGGGAAAGGAAGAAACTGGTACCTTGAAAACATTTGAAGATATGAACCTAGGATGGGGTATTATGTCTTACTCGACCCATCTGCCTGAGATTACATCACCAAGTGTGCTTACGGCTGATTTCCACGACTTTGCACAAATATTCGTCGGAAACAAATACATTGGAAAAATTGACCGCGTTAAGAACGAGAAAAGCATCACACTGCCACCCGTAAAGAAAGGTGAAGAACTTGTGATTTGCGTGGAAGGTATGGGAAGAATAAACTTCGGACGTGCCATCAAGGACTATAAGGGCATTGTTAGCGACGTGACTATCAGTACAGAGATTGACAACACCGAGGTGACATGGAAGCCTAAGATGTGGAAAAATGTAGCATTTCCTGATGACTATGAAACAGCCAAAAAAGCACTTGATATGGTAAAGGATATCAAGAATGCCGACATAAAGGGCAGTTTCCAAGGTCAAATTCTCACGCAAGGTTATGAGGGCTCACAAGCACTTTCCCCCATGCTCAAGGCTGGTTATCATCGCGGCTATTTCAACCTGAAGAAGGTGGGCGACACGTTCCTCAACTTCGAGACTTGGGGAAAAGGACAGGTTTATGTCAACGGTCACGCTATGGGACGTTTCTGGAGCATTGGCCCGCAGCAAACGCTCTATGTGCCAGGTTGTTGGCTGAAGAAGGGACAGAATGAGGTGATCGTCCTTGATATCGTAGGTCCCCGCGAAACGGTAGTATGGGGACAGGCAGAACCAGAACTGAACAAGTTGCAGTTAGAGAAGAGCAACAAACATAACAACATTGGCGACAAGCCCGACCTGAATAGCCAAGAGCCAATAGCCAAAGGCCAGATGAAGGCAGGCAACGGCTGGCAGACCATCAGCTTCAACAAGACCGCCAAAGGCCGGTTCTTAGCCATAGAATGTCTAAGCACTCAGAAGGACGGTGACTGCGTTGCCATTGCAGAGCTCTATCTGCAGGGCACCGATGGCAAGCGACTCTCGCGCGAGCCATGGAAGACGAAGTATGCTAACAGCGAGGATGAGAATGGCAACCACCTAGGCGATAAAGTCTTTGATTTGCAAGAGTCTACCTATTGGCAGACGGAGAAGGGGGCGTCTACACCTCACCTACTTGTTATTGACCTCGGTTCAGAGCAAAGTATTAAGGCCCTCGAGTATCTGCCTCGTGCCGAACAGAATGCTCCTGGTTCAGTAAAAAACTTCAAGGTTTATCTTTATAAATAATAGGATTTAATTCAATTATATGATACGTAAATTGATTGCGCTGACAATACTTGTACAACTTACCACAGAAATAAATGCGCAATGCATGGTAAACACATTTGACAATGTTAAATCGATAAGGAGAATATCAGCCAGCGATTTCAGGAAACAGGAGGGACAGGATTTTCCCATAGACACTATACAATATGCAGGTCCTGAGGCCATTAATTTTGTACTCTTAGGCGACGGATATACTGCTAAAGAACAGCGAAAGTTCTTGACAGCTGCCAAGAACCTATACAACGCGCTGTTCACGAAGATTCCCATGAACAAATACAAGAAATGGTTCAACCTATATGCCATAGAGGTAATATCCAACGAGTCAGGTATCTCACATCCTGGTGTATTAAAGAACGGTGTGTATGTTTGCCCAGAAGGATCCTCCTTACCCATTAAGACTGTTGACACGTACTTTGGCATACACTTCGATTCGTATAACATACACCGCCTGCCTTGTCCCAACGATGCCAACAAAATATACAATCTTCTGAAGGCTCTTATGCCAGACTACGAGATGGTGGGCATTCTGTGCAACACATCAGAATACGGTGGAGCAGGCGGTTCTTACCTGACCTGTACTACACACAGCAGTGCCCCAGAGATTTTTATACATGAATTCGGACATACCTTTGCATCTTTGGCTGACGAATACTACGCTGGAGATAGCTATCTAGGCGAATATGCAAACCAGACTGCCAACAATAATTCCAACACAATAAAGTGGAAACATTGGTGGGGCCTGAGCAATGTGGGTGCATTCCCCATAGGTGGTTCAACCAAGGGTAACGGCTATTACAAGCCTGTTAACGGAACATGCGAAATGGAGTACCTGAACAAAGAGTTCTGCCCCGTTTGTCGCGAGGCCATAATTGAGTCACTACACAATCGTGTTAAGGTCATTGCAGAATATGAGCCGGCATCCGACAAGACCATTACGATAGAACAAGAGGAAATAACAATCGCCATAACCCGTTATTACAAAGGTACAGGAAACAAGGTGAATTTTCAATGGCTCCTCGATGGGAAGGTACTGGAAAATGAAACTACCGACCATCTAGTAATAAAATATGATTCACTTGATGCATCAAAAACCTCACATACAGTAAGGGTGAAGGCACAAGAAATAAATACATTCGTAAAAGACCCCAAGCATGAAAGTAATCACACGACTACCATAACATGGAGACTAAAATTGGGAGAAACTGTGGGCATAGAAGCTTTTGCACATGAAGATTTCAGCATAGAATCCAGAAGTGGAGGTCTTTTTTTTAAATCAGAAAAGCCACATGCTGTAACCATATATAATTTGAATGGTCACAGAGTGGCTCATCTGAATGTTTGCGGCGAAGAACTGATTAACCTACCCAGAGGTCTCTACATTGTAGATGGCAAAAAGATGCTGGTAGACTAATTCTGCACATTTCACTTACTAAAATATAATCTTTTTCCCATTCTTGATATAGATGGTACCAGGTTGCAGGTCTGTAACCTGAATACCCTGAAGATTATAAACCGCACCATCGTTAAGGTTAAGGTTATCGTTAACAACGTCTTCTATACCATCTATGAAGTCCTCTAAGTCGCCTACAATAGTGCCGAACCTTGCCCAACTGGATGCCTGATACTTGGCAAGGGCGCTGGAATAAACGTGAATCGTAGGATTGCTATTGAAAATATAATCCGAGATGGTTGGAGGCGTAAGGGCTTTTACATAGACATCCTTAACGGGTGTATTGTAGAACGCCCCCTGACTTACCGACTTGAGTCCTTTTCCCATAACAACAGTTGAGAGCATGCTGCAATCACCAAAAGCTTCAAGGCCAATGGATGTTACGGCATCCGGAATCTCAATTTCCTTAATTCCTAACCCACGGAAAGAGTGTTCTGCTATCGTGGTAGTCTTCGAAGGCAGGCTAATAGAGGAAAGCTGCTTGAAATGATCAAAAATATAAGTACCCATAGTGTTGGCTGTAGTCTTATAGCTTTGATAATATGAGGTTCCGCCTGCAACAATCTTGGCATCTGTCAGGTCGATCGAAGCCAGATTTCCTTCTGTGAGAAGCTGGCGCAAATACTTGATGTCCGTACCATTGAGAGGACCGCTGATAACCGCTTTTATGGCTTTATCAGTAAGATTTCTGGTCAGTGAGCCTGCCATCGTCAGTTCCACATACTCTATTCCATCTCCAGCCTTGGTGATTTCCTGCAGCACACCACCCTCATCGTATGAATAAAGGGTATAATCACTTCCCACACTGGTAGGAATACAGAAATTCTTGGCATTGGAGGCAAACTTCAGATTACCCTCAGCATCAAGCATCAGAAAACCCAGTCCGCCTTCGCCTTCAAGGGCATAAAGGCTGTCGGCCTGCAAATAAGTGTATTCCGATGGTTTGCTGGCACCTGGCAGATAATCAGTAAACTGGCCTACATCACCACACTGGCCAACTTTGTCTGATTCACGACGCTTCTGCCCTGCTATGGTGAGGAAATCTGTAGTAGGAATACTCTCGATACGGTCTTCGATGAAGATAATTTCGCGATTCTTGGTAGGATACTTGGAAATCTCGTTCAGCGTCTTTTTAATATCAGACTGGTAAACCGTCATCTTATGCTCGCCATAATCATTAACGATATAGTTGTTTAACGGCTCAAAGAATCCCCAGATAGTGAAGAAGTCTGTCAAATCCTCCTGCGCTACCTCGCATACCTTGCGCACAAACTTCAGACAACCTGTGTTAGAACTGTAGAGGGTCAGCGGGTCCTCACGCAACTTATTGAAGAGCGTGGGGAAGAACGCTGTGTTCTTCTGCGCCAGATGATAATAGAGGTAAAGCTGCCAGTACATACGCATTTGACTGTTCAGCGAACGGGTAAAGAACGGTTCACGGCGTGCATATTCATCCATAATGGTAGCAAGCGAGTTTCCGCTTGTGGTGACCAGACCATCGTGAAAGCGAACATAGTTGGAGAACAGGTTATTGCTAACCTCTGTTCCACCCTCTACGGTTATCGGGCCCTGATTGTTGTGCCCGCATTCATGAGCTGAACACCAGTCATCGAAATCGGCTGTCCTGCTGACATCAAACGAACTTTGCACACAACCGGCAGTGTTATACATTGTCCTGTACGATGCAGAGTTGGCATAACCGCCATCGGATGCCTCACCTTCAATGGCAAAGTTGGGATTGTTATAATAGATGGGGTAGATAGCCTCACCGCCCGTCAGATAAAAGGGTGCTCCTGCACGCTTGCCTGTAGCCACACTTTCACAAATACCCATCAGTTCCCTCTCCCATACCGCCAGGCTGTCGAACCAGCAGATACTTTTTTCCACGCTTTTCGGCCACAATGATCGATAAGTACTTGTCTTAAAGTTGAATAAGGAATGTCCGCCCTTAACCGTAAAGCGTTCATGCTTAGCAGCCTTTAGGATGGCCTGGTAGTCGGCATCGCTCTTTCGAGCTACATCGTAATAACCGTTCACCAGTCCGCCTTCAATGTGAATCTTTATATCGGGCCACTCACTTAGCGTCTTTGTTTTCTTCTGCGTATCTGCTGTATAAATGATGTAGAAAAGCGAATTTTCTTTACCCTCTACAACGTTCAGTCCTTTCTTCAGCATCTTACCCTGTTTGGCGCTTGTCACCAAATCGTTTCCGGCACAACCAGCTATATAAAGCGTAGCATTTGTAGGCACATCAGAATCCACAAAAACATACAGCGACTCATCACCCTTGGTATAGATACCCGTCGGGTTACCCATATACGATCCGCCTGTACTGCGTAACTTGTTATTCCAATAGTAGGCATCGCTGTATGCATTGTAACAGTGAATGCGGAAGTCCTGCTCGTACTTAGCCCAATCCCCGTTCTTTAGTTTCAGGGCAATATCAAGCATATAGCTGGGCATACCACCTTCCTTCATCGAGGTGGCAAGTTGCTCATCCGTCATGCCAATGTATTCTGCCTTTAATTGCGTACAGGCCACATCCTCGAACCATGTGCCCATGTTCTGGTTGACAATATCACTGGAATCGTTATCCTCATCAGGGTAGTATTTGTCCAATGTACCCGTGATGGTACCATATTGCTTCCAGTCGGAAGCCTTGTATTCGTCCAGCACACTCTGATATACGCGGATGGTAGGTCGAGCCGTAAAGATATAAGCATCCAAGGATGGAGGTGTCTTAGGCTTAACATTGGCATACCTGATATTCGATGAGTTGTAGAACACAGCCTGCTCTAACTTATTTACCTTGCTGCCAATAACCACCGTGGTTAGCGAATTACAATCTGCAAAACAGGCTCCACCCAGACGTGTCACGGTATTAGGAACGTCCGCTTCCCTAAGTCCCGTCTTGGAAAATGCATATCTTCCTATTGAGGTTATGGTCTTAGGAAGAACACATGCAACGAGTTTGGAGCAGTCGGCAAACATATAGTCGCCCAGCACATCGTTGGCAGTTGTGTAACTCTCGTTATATGCCACACCACCCTTTACGATGCGCACTTCAGCCAAATCCAGTTTTGTCACCTTACCTGCTGTCAGCAGTTCACGGATATACTTCACATCGGTTCCATTGATGGAGCCCGAAAGCTTGAGTTCTTTTTCCAACTCTATATCCTGCACCAGTGTAGAGAGTGTCCCTGCTTTGGTAACGTTCACTTCTGTTGCCGACCATGTGAACATTGAACACAGAAAGGCAATACCCGGAAGCAATGCCTTTATGATTTTCATAGCTTGTTTCATGATTTATCTCATAAATTTCTTTCCATTCTTGATGTAGATGGAAGCAGGCTGTAAATTAGTAACCTTACGCCCCATTAGGTCATAAACCGCACCATTGTTAAGGTTAAGGTTGTCGTTATCGTTAACCTTAATGTCTTCTATACCATCAATAAAGTCCTCCAAGTCGCCTACCAACGTTCCAAACCTATCCCAACCTGCTGACTTGTATTTGCTGAGAGCTTTGGCATAAACATGGATAGTTCTGTTCTTGTCTGAGAAAAGGTAATCACTAACACCGTTCAAGGTTGGCGGAGTGAGAGGTTTAAAGTAAGCCTCCTTAACAGCAGAGCTATAGAACACACCTTGGTCCATCGACTTAACCTTCTCACCTACAACTACAGATGTAAGATTATCGCAATAAGCAAAAGCATCACCACCAACGGAAGTCACCTTGTCGGGAATCACAACCGACCTAATACCAGAGTTGGAGAAAGCATTCGAGCCTATACTGGTAAGAGTGGAAGGCAGACTAATAGCTACAAGTTTCTTCATGCCAGAAAAAGCACTGGCAGCTATACTGGTGATTCTGGTGGTCTTTTCAAGGTCAATGGATTGAAGGTTCTCCTTGTTGATGAGCTGCTTCATATAATTGAGGTCGGTGGTATTAATTGGACCACTAACAATCAACTTGATAACCTGGTTATTCTCCAACTTCGACTTCAGGCTTCCCGCAGAAGTAAGCGTGACATACACGGTGCCGCTACCACCCGGGGCAACCTCGTGCAACGAACCGTCAGCATCGTAAGAGTAGATGGTGAAGTCGTTACCTACGCTTGACGGGATACAGAAGTTCTTTGCGTTGGAAGCATACTTGATATTATTCTCGACATCGAGCATAAAGAAGCCCAAACCGCCTTCACCCTCCATGGCATAGAGGGAGTCGGACTGGAAATATACATACTCTGAAGGAGCACAACCTCCGGGCCAATAGCTGGTAAACTGTCCCAAGTCACCACACTGACCAACCCTGTCGGAACCATTGCGTTTCTTGCCTGCAGCTTGTAGGAAACCTGTCGAGAGCACATAATCGGCACGGTCCTCCACAAAGATGATTTCGCGGTTCTTCTTCTCATATTTGGCAATGTTGGTCTTCGTGCTGTTGATACCAGACTGCGTAACTGCAATGGGATGCGAGCCATAATCCTCGATAGTGGTTCTTTTTATCGGTTCAAAGAAGCCCCAGATTTCAAAGAAATCGGTCAGGTCTTCCTGAGCTATCTCACAAACCTTACGGACAAACTTCAATCCTCCGTTGTTATTGTTTGTGGTATTATAATTAACCAGCGGGTCTTTGCGCAGTGCTTTAAAAAGTTCTGGATAAAACGATGTATTCTTCTGTCCCAGATGATAGTAAAGATACAGGTTCCAGAAGAAACGCAAACGGCTGTTTACGTCTCTGAAATAGAATGGTTCATGACGAGCATATTCTCCCATAACAGTGGCGAGTGTTGAGCCGTTAGATGAGTTAAGACCGTCAAGGTAGCATACAAGGTTAGAGAATACATTATTCGAAGCCTCTGTGCAACCTTCCAGATTAATAGCATGCTGGTTATTGTGACCACACTCATGGCCTGCACACCAGTCGTCCATATTGGTATTTAATGCGTTGAGGCAGTTCTTGATACAATCAATGCCATTGTAGCTGGTTCTGTAAGGAGTGGAGTTGGCATAACCTGCATCCTCGGGTTCTCCTTCGATGGCAAAGTTCGGGTTGTTGTAATAAATGGGATAGATGGCTTCACCGCCTGTCAGATACCACGGATAGCCTGCCTTTTTGCCAGAAGCAACACTCTCGCACATACCCATCAGTTCTTTCTCCCATACGGCAACACTGTCGAACCAGCAAATGCTCTTGTCGATAGTCTTGGGGAAAACGGTTTTGTAAGAAGCTGTCTTCAGGTTGAAGAGCGAATGGCCGCCCCTTATGGTAAAGCGTTTGTGGGTAGCTGCCTTCAGGATGGCCTGATAATCTGCGTCACTATGGCGTGAAACATCGTAGTAACCGTTCACCACGCCACCCTCGACGTGAATCTTTATTTCGGGCCACTGATCCAGTGACTTCTTCATCGATTTCGTATCAGCCGTATAAACGATGTAGTACAGAGCGTCTTTTATACCTTCTATAACGTTGAGCCCCTTCACCAACTTTGTTCCTGTTTGGGCGCTATAGATGAGGTCGTTCTCCACACAACCGGCAAAGTACAAGGTGGCGTCAGAGGGAACATCGCTGTCAACAAAGACGAAAAGTTCATCCCCGTCGTTCTTGGCATAGATACCTGTGGGATTTCCCATGTACGAACCGCCTGTACTCTTCATCTTATCATTCCAATAGGTAGCATCGCTGTACGCCTTATAACTGTGAATGCGGAAGTCCTGCTCATACTTGGCCCAGGAAGCATTCTTCACCTTCAGAGCTGTGGAGATTATTAGCTCTGGCATATTCACTTCGGCCAGAGCAGCAGTCAGTTCCTCGTCGCTCATAGCCTGATATTCAGGTTTCAACTGGGTGCAGGCTGCATCCTCAAAGTAGTCTCCACACTTTGTCTTGGCTACCATGTTGGGGTCCTCCTCCATTGGATAAGTCTTTTCCAGCCCACCTACAAGGGTGCCGTAGCTTTTCCAATCAGAAGCTTTGTAATTGCTCAGCGAGCTTGTATAAACGTAGATTCTGGGAGACGATGAGAACAGGTAAGCTGGTACGCCCGGAGGAGTTATAGGCTTAACGTATGCGTTCTTGACATTTGAACTATAGAACACACCCTGATCTAACCGCTTCACTTTACTTCCAATGACAACGGTCGCCAGGGAAGAGCAGTAGGCAAAGGCATCGCCGCCCAAACTTGTTACACTGTTGGGGATATCCACCTTGGTAATTCCTGTACCGGAAAAAGCACAAGTCTTAATGTTTTTAATGTTGGTAGGCAGTAAGATGCTTTTCAGTTTGGAGCAATCCTGGAACATGCTCTCGCCAATCACATCATCCTCAGTCTTGTAGCTGTTGTAATAGGCAACACCGCCGCTTACAATGTTTACCCCTGAAAGGTCAAGAGATGTAACGGTACCGTTACTCACCCACTCACGGATAAGTTTCACGTCAGTTCCGTTGATGGACCCGGTAACCTTCAGGTTAGCATCACTTGTGGTCAGCAGGCTCGAGAGTGTACCTGCCTTTTCTATGTTAACTTCCGTATCTGCCCATGCCCATGTGGCAGTTAATCCGACGAAAAGTGTCAGCAGCAATTTGCTGGTCTTTAAACAACCTTTTCTTTTCATTTTTGTGTATTTTTTATTTGATTTAAGTTTATTTTCATTACCTTCACGCTCCTACCCATTGAGGCTCAGCACAAATCTGGTGCCCTTCGTAAACTCAGGGTCAATGCTCAGGTCACCATTCATCTTAATGGCCATTTGCTGACAGATGGGCAGCCCCAGCCCATCTCCGGTGGTAAGGTCGCGTATCTCCCGGAAAGGCTTGAATACATCCTCGCGCTTCTCCTCGGGGATAACAGAACCTGTATTGGAAACCAGGAACTGGCACTTATGAACACTGCGCTTCTTAAAGTCTAGGTGAATGTGTCCGCCCTCAGGTGTATAACTAATAGCATTGTTGAGCAGATGCAACAAGATGTGCGACACATATTCCTTATTAAATGTAGCACTCATCTTGGGAGCATCCACGTTCAGTATAACGCCCGCCTTCTCCTTGCCACGAACCTGATTCATCAGTTCCTCGCAGAAAGCTTGCAGACTTACCTCTTCTGTCTCAACCTTCTCCCCTATCGTAGTTTCCAGTTGTGAGAGCGTCTGTATGTGGTTCGAGAAATCCAGCAGCGCCTTCACCTCTGGCTGCTGAGCATTCAGTTTCTGCAAGATAGGTGTCAGTTGAGCAGAAATATTACTGGTGAACTTAGCTTTCAGAGCAATGTTCTCACCCAATTGGCGGATAGTCTTCTTTTGCTTATGAGTAAGAGCCAGGAGGCGTAGTACCAATAAGGCACCAATTACTAGTACCACGGCCAGAATAACAGAAAGAGCGCACAGCGCGATAATGATGCCCTGTCTGGTAGCCAGTTTAGCGTCTTTCTCGGCAATCTCTTTCTCGCCAGCCTGAATCTGTTCCTTCAGTTCGCTTGACACATCAGCCAACTTCAGAGCCGCAGCAGAATCCTTCCAGGCAATGTAGCTACAATAAGCCTGAGCCAACATGTTAACGCTTCCCGACTTCTTTCCACCTTCTATCATCAGTTTATAAGCATCATTCACCTTATCATATTCCTTCGATGCTGTCAACTTGCTGGCCATCTCTTTAAAAACAGCATTACCTTTTGCTGTTTCACCGAAAGTATAATAGAAAATGGCCTTATTGTAGAGGAGGTCGTTCTTTACCTTTTCATCGTCAGAGGCAACTGCAAACTTCTCCATCTTATCCAAATGTTCTGCTGCACTTGCACTTCTGTGCATCTTCATGTACATGTTCATCCTTAAGAGCGAAGCCCTATAGCGTTGAGCCGCCCTACCCCGTTCATTCAACTTCTCGTTGTTCTGAATAGCCTGTTCTATATTGTGTAAGCGTTCAAAGGCCTCCTTATATCTGCTGGCAGCCACATCACCCTCTACACGCTGCCACATCTCGTTAGTTTGTGCGTTTGCAAAAGTGCAAAACATAAATATATCGAAAAGTATAATACCTATTTTCCAGTTCATAATACTTTATTCTTTAAAATAGCACTGCAAAGATACGATTAAGTGAGCGGAATACAAAATAAATCGATAAAAAAAAAAACTGTGTCGCAATAAAGAGATTACGTGAAAGGTTTTTGTCCGTTACATCCCCGTGGAAGAGCAGGTAGCCGCATAAAATAAGAAAGCCTCCACATCTTAAAGATGCAGAGGCTTCTCAAATTTTATAAATTATAAAAACGGCGGCTACCTACTCTCCCACGGGTGTGCAGTACCATCGGCGCGGGCGGGC
>JAFXZY010000050.1 GCA_017541025.1 Bacteroidaceae bacterium
AAGCAGAAGGGTCTGGAAGCATTCGAGGCCAAGAAGGCTGCTGAAAAGAAGGCTGCTGAGGCTGCTCGTTTGGATGCAGAGAAGAAGACCAAAGAAGAGATTGCAAAGAAAGTAGCTGAAAAGAAGGCTGCTGAGGCTGCTGCTAAGGCAGAGGCTGAAGCTGCAGCAAATGCTGAAGCTGAGGCAGAGGCTGAAACCGAGACTGCACAGGCTACTGAGGGTGAAACAACCGAAACTCCCGCAGAGGCTTAAAAATTCAATCACAAACCATTATTTCAATTAGACTTTTTCCAAACAAACAACAAAGAAGGGCGCTACCGTGAGGCAGTGCCCTTCATATTTTTAGGAGCCGTTAAGTTTTGAGGTATTTGCGGAGCGTATCGACCTTAACGCCTCTGCGCAGGGCATAATCCTGAAGTTGGTCCTCCCCAACCCTTCCTACTGAGAAATGACAGGTGGCAAAATGCTGAAACATAAAGCCACAGGTGCTGGCGTGAGGAATCATGGCTCCGTTCTCAGTAAGGGAAATGCCCAATGAGGGGAAATCCAACAAATCGGAAAGCAGAAAACATACGCTCTGGTCAGGCAAGGAGGGATAACCAACAGCAGGACGCTTGCCCTGATATTTCTCAGCGAAAAGTTCATCTAGGGTAAGATGCTCGTCAGGAGCATACCCCCACCACTCTCGCCGCGTTTGCAGATGTCCCAACTCTGCTGTTGCTTCCGCCAAACGGTCGGCAACAAGGCTTTCCTCGAGTCCCTTAATGGGGATGACATTGGGAACGGTACTGGCAAAAATACCTATTTTGTCTGAGATTCCAAAGGAAAGGGGTCGAACAAAATCTGCGAGACAAAGACATGGCTTCCCTTCCTCGGCATTCTGCTGACGAAGGAAAGGTATACGCTGACCGGATTCGAGAAGAACAATGTCCTCACCATCGGAATTAGCCTCCAAAAGACGGACACAAAAGGTCGTGTAATACCCTGCCTCGTCCCACACCCGCAACAATTGCTGTGCTTCGTCAAAAAGCTTCATGGCTTGCTCTGCCCGCTCCCTTTCCTCTTCAGGAAAAGCCTGCAACCAATTCTGGCGACAGGCTACACATCCGTGAACTCTGGCTATGCTGCTATAACGGGAGGGGAAACCCCAAGCATGAAAGAAATAAAGCCAGTTTATATAACTGGCTGCTTCGTGAATGGGATAGTGTCGGATATATGTCATTGGTCGGGGTTTTCGACAAAGCCTTGATACTTCTTTGGAAGAGCTGACATGATAGTCTGATAACTCTGTTCCATAACATCCTTGATCTCTTCCTGATCCAAGGGATTCGGAAGGATTGGTTCATGAATGACAAGCCGCAAACGATGCCATGTTACAAAGTTGAAACCTTTCTGGCGAGGCAAGACATCATAAGAACCGTCGATTGTGACAGGCACCACAGGCAGCTGTAACTGGTGGGCTATCTGGAAAGCCCCTCTACGGAACTTACCCATGTGACCGGTAAAAGTGCGCGCGCCTTCAGGAAAAACAACCAGACTAATGCCGCCTTGCAACACTTCTCTTCCGTGCTCACAAGTAGCACCTATGGCTTTGGGACCACTCTTATCAACCATCACGTGACCTGCCCTCTCACACGCCTTACCGATCAGGGGTATCTTACGCAGGGATTTCTTCATCATCCACCTAAAATTCCTCCCCAAAAAACCGTAAACTAAATAAATATCATAAGCTCCCTGATGATTGCTGACAAAGATGTAGGACTGGTGCTTGATTAAGTGTTCCCGACCCTCGACTTTTACGGGCAACAGGCACATCCAACACATTAACCGACTCCAAACCATGGGGGGATAATAGCCTATCCATGCAGGCCAGATGGGTCCGAAAACAATAACAATCACAGCACATAGGACTGTAGCCACCAAAAGAATAGGACCTGCGACCAATAACTGGTAAAGCCAATATAGATATTTCATTTTCTATCAGGAATCAATACTGATGCAACTTTTCCATATTACTCTCAGCTTCCTTTATGTACTCCTTCACATATGGGTGATTCATAAAGTAAGGAGGAGCCTGAGAGATGATTTCCTCGATTTGCGGATTAAGGATAGGATACTGGAAACCGCTGGTCATTATCATAAATACACCCGGACCTAAAACATTATTATAATTGGAACGGATAAAACGCGTTATCAGTCTGTCGTTCTCCCGCTCTAACAGAAGAGCCTGTTCGTTCAACTCTGCAATAACCAGATCGTGGTCAATACCATTCATTAACATCTTCATCTCCAAATGGGGTAGTTCCGCCATACGGGCATCAATCTGGGATTTCTTGCGAATAAAACAGGTAAGGGTATCGTTCAAGGGAGTTCCCGTGGCGCTTTGGGTAGTCTCATCAATACGCACATTAACATCACCATTCTCCAACACAACAGGCATTACACTGCTGTTCTCTAGAAAAACATATGCCATCATCACTGAATCCATAATTCCACGGAACTTAAACCTTCCGTGAACAACCCTTGAAGAATCGATGGCACACATGTCATTATCCTTAAACACCCTCAGATACAGCATATTACCCTCCAATCCTTCCACATTGGAAGACCCGGATACCATATACTGTTCCGAGCAAGAGGCAAGCAAAAATGCCCCTACGATTAAAGAGAAAAAACACTTCTTCATATCACATCAATCATTCAGGAATACAAAGATAGATAAAAAGAAGGTACATAGAATAACTTTTAGTACTTATTAAGACTTTTTTGCCTTTAGTAATGCATCGGGAAGTCTCCAAGCCGTGTACAATTCCAGCACACAACCTATTGCCAATGCCACAACCCACTCATTCCTACGGGCAAAACCATACTGATAAACTTGCATGCTCATACACATGGCAGTACCCAAGAACATCAGGCAAGCAAACAACTGCTGACGACGTAAACGGATGACAACCAAGTCGTTCCCTTCATAAACGGCACGGAACTGCATTAAACAAAAAAACATGGCGCCAATGCCAAATACATAAAGGGAGACTTCTGCACTAAAAATATGAAGGGCCACACCTATGAGCATTAAAACAGCTCCTATGCGGAAAAGAAAAATCTCAAAAAACGTTAGTTCACGTATCATAACTTTATCTTATAGAAGAATCTGAAGATGCAACTTCTGTAGCATCTTCCTCACCGTCTCTTATTATAAAGACATCCTCGCCCGGACGCTTCATATAATAGTTCTCACGTGCCAACTTTTCTATCGCATTGGGGTTGGAATCCATCTCACGTAACTGGCGGTCAGCGGTCTCGTACTGTGTCTTATACACTTCTATCTCACTACTTAGCTGATCCATTCTGCGACGACGATCAAAACGGTGCATAAAACTATTGTCGTCAATAAAACCAACAACCAGCACAATAAAAATTATAACCACCATATACTTATGACGGCGTATGAATAGGAACACTGAATTTAATCGGCTCATAGTCTTGGTGTAAATTTTGAGCAAAGGTAGAAAAAAATATGGTCACTTATAACAAGAAGCCACTTTTTTTTCATATTTTTGCACAAAACTACAAAAAAACAGAATGGAAGAATACATTGTTTCTGCACGAAAATACAGACCGCTAAACTTTGATGCAGTGGTTGGACAACGTGCACTTACGGCAACACTTAAGAATGCCATTGCTTCAGGAAAGCTGGCACACGCCTACCTCTTCTGCGGACCCAGAGGTGTGGGCAAAACCACGTGTGCCCGCATCTTTGCCAAAGCTATCAACTGTCTTACCCCTAAGGATGGCGGCGATGCCTGTGGCCAGTGTGAGAGCTGTATGGCTTTTGACCAGCAACGCTCCATGAACATTCATGAGCTGGACGCTGCCAGTAACAACTCTGTAGAGGATATCCGCGAGCTGACCAAACAGGTTCAGATTCCTCCACAGATAGGTAAGTACAAGGTGTTTATCATCGATGAGGTTCACATGCTCTCAGCCTCGGCCTTCAATGCGTTCCTGAAGACATTGGAGGAGCCGCCTTCGTATGTTATCTTTATTCTTGCAACCACAGAGAAGCATAAGATTCTGCCAACCATCCTGAGTCGATGCCAGGTTTACGACTTCCAGCGCATGACCACTCAGCTTACAGTAGACCATCTGATGTATGTCGCCCAGAAAGAGGGATATACCGCTGAGCCTGAAGCCCTAAGCCTGATAGCTGAGAAGGCTGACGGTGGTATGCGTGATGCACTGAGCATATTTGACCAGATGGTAAGCTTCACGGGAGGCAACATTACATACGAGCAGGTTGCAAAAAACCTGAATGTATTAAGCACCGAATACTACTTCCAATTGGTAGATTACTTCTTGGTTGGTAATGTTCAGTCTAGCCTGTTACTATTGAACGATGTGCTGAACAAAGGATTTGACGGAGGAAATTTTATAAACGGACTGGCCACCCATCTGCGCAATCTACTGGTTAGCCAGGATGCCGTAACACTCCCCTTGTTGGAAATGAGCGATAAGATGCGCAACAAATATCAGGAACAGGCACAGAAATGTAAGGCCAAGTTCCTATATCAGGCCATTAAGCTATGTAACGATTGCGACCAAGCTTACAGAACCAGCAGGAATAAACGCTTACAGGTGGAAATTTGCCTTATACAAGCTACTCAGTTAACAGAAGATGACATACCTGGCGCGGGGCGCCGCCCTGCCAGAACATTAAGACCCATTTTTACAAAACTGGCTGCAAAGTCTCAGACAACAGCCGGTTCTCCAGTTGTTGCTCCCCAGACTGCAGCAACACCTGCACCCCAGCCCCAGCATTTGGCAACTCCTGCAACAGCTAAAGCTAATGTGAGTGAGCCTAAAGTCATCCTACGTAAGGTCAGCTTCAAACGCTTTGGCGGTAAGACAGCCGAAAAAACTGATAATAATATTCAGGAAACGCCGGTAGAGGAAATCACAACCAACAAGCCCCTTGAAGAAATCTCCCTGCAAGAGAATTGGTTTGCCTACGTAAACAGTCTTCCACGTGAACAAATGGCCATAGCACAGCGTATGCGAATGCTACAACCAGTCATCACAGGACCATCATCCGTTGAAATCACTGTAAATAGTCCACAGATTATTAACGAATTGAATAATTTGAAGACAGATTTGGAGCATTATCTTCGTCCACGCCTTCAGAATAGTGAGTTAAGCTTTTCTTTCGAACTTGCAGAGCAAGAAGCCGTTCAACGAATATATAGCAAGCAGGAGCATCTTTTGGAACTGGAGAGAATGAATCCCTCGCTTACCAATCTGATAAAAGAATTACAATTGGAGTTTGACTAAAGGTCGTGATGGAGCAGACGAAACGCTGCCATCTCTTCATATTTTGTTCCAGGACGTCCGTAGTTAGCATACGGGTAAATGCTTATGCCGCCTCTTGGCGTAAAGATTCCTGTTACCTCTATGTATTTGGGATCCATCAGCCTAATAAGGTCCTTCATAATTATGTTCACGCAATCCTCATGGAAGTCACCATGATTGCGAAAACTGAAAAGGTATAGCTTCAGACTCTTACTCTCTACCATTTTCTGGTCAGGCAGATAGCTGATGCGTATCTCGGCAAAATCAGGTTGTCCTGTAATAGGACAAAGACTGGTGAACTCCGGGCAATTAAACCTTACCCAATAATCGTTCTCGGGATGCTTATTCAGGAAAGCCTCTAACACCTCAGGAGCATAGTCGCTCTTGTACTCTGTCTTGCAACCTAATGCCGCCAGACCCTCATTTTCTCTGTTGTTCATATTTCTCCAATCCTTTTCTTCTTAAAAGACAAGCAGGACAATGCCCACATCCGTCGCCCTGAACGCCATTGTAACAAGTTAAAGTTTTATACCTTATTATATCCATCACTCCCATCTCATCAGCCATCTGCCACGTCTGAGCTTTGTCTAACCACATTAAGGGAGTATGAACCCTAAACTGCTCGTCCATAGCTAAATTGAGGGTTACATTCAGACTCTTGATGAAACTGTCCCTGCAATCCGGATAGCCACTGAAATCGGTCTGGCTCACGCCTGTCACCAGATCAAAAATTCCATTTTTACGGGCATAAACCGCAGCTATAGAGAGGAAGAACATGTTTCTACCAGGAACGAATGTTGACGGGATACCATCGGCGGGTTTCTCCTCCTCTATCTGCAATGATGTATCTGTCAGACTACATCCTATACTCAAATTAGAGATAAAACTCACGTCCATGCAATCCCATTCCACACAGGCTTCCTTGGCCAATTCCTTGGCCAATTCAACCTCCTTCACATGCTTCTGACCATAAATAAAGCTCAGGGCCACCACACGTTCAAAGTTCTGTTTTGCCCAATACAGGCAGGTCGTACTGTCCTGACCACCGGAAAAAACAACCAACGCAGACTCACCCATCATAACTGAAATATGTTTATTGGATTATACGTTTCGTCGCGGTCGTACACATCTGTATTCTCACGACGCTTTACCCACTTCACGACTCTAATGGTCAGGGGCAATGCAATTATCTCGTACAGAGTCTTAGTAATCACCTGCAGAATCATCAACTTGATTAATTCCGGAACGGGAATCAGACCGCCGAAGGCAAAGGGGAAGAAGATCAGACTGTCAACACCCTCGCCCAAAAGCGTACTTACTACAGCGCGTTTTGAGAAGTGATGTCCCTCACTGGTCAACTTCATCTTGCTCATCACATAGGCGTTTACCAGACTACCCAGCAGGAAGGCCGTGAAAGAGGCAATGGTGATTCTGGGCGTCAGGCCAAACACGAAATTAAAGTGTTCCTCATGCTCCGCCCAGTAATCGGCAGCGGGCAGTATGACAGCCAACTGACCAAGAGTTACAACAAAAAAGTTCATCAAGAAAGCCATCCAGATAACGAATCTGGCCTTACGATAGCCCCACACCTCGGCAATACAATCGTTCAGAATGTATGAGATGGGGAAACACAGCACACCAGCCGTCATGGTAAAACTTCCGAATTGTAAAATTTTGGATTCTAACATGTTACTTGCAATAAGGCAAGTACAAAACAGTATCCCCATGTACATGAAGGATGCTGAGACGGTTTTTTCTTGTTTCATTGTTCTTGTTTTGTTTTAAAAGAGGTTAGCAAGCACTCTTTATGTAAGAATGGCGGAGAGACAGGGATTCGAACCCTGGGTACCCGTAAGAGTACGCCGCATTTCGAGTGCGGTCCATTCGACCACTCTGGCATCTCTCCTTTTTTTAATGCGACTGCAAAAGTACTGCTTTTGCAGCAAATGACAAAGAAAAAAAGTCAAAAATCTATAAACTATTTAGAAAAAGCCGCGTAACAGCGAAGCTTTTATCAGCCATTGTCTGCCAGAAGTTCAGGTACTCTTCAAAGTGTTCCTCCGCTCCCGGTGTATCACTGATGATGCGAAAACTGACAAAAGGAACATCATAAAGATGGCAGACCTGGGCTATTGCAGCAGACTCCATGTCAACTGCCAGTCCATCGGGGTATGTTGCCTTTATGACATTCAACTGATTGCGGTTGGTAATAAATTGGTCGCCCGTGCATATCAGGCCAGGAACTATGCGAACATCAGAAGACAGCGATATAGCAGTCTCGGACATCGCTTTATCACTCTCGAAGAAACGAGGCAGGCCTTGAACTTGACCTGGATCGACATCATCACCACATGACACATCATGGTAACACGTTGCAGTACTAACTACCACATCCATTATTCTTAAGCAAGTATCTATGCCCCCTGCCACACCTGTGCTAACCACACTATCGGGTTTAAAGTTGATAATCAAATTCGTCACACCCGTAGCAGCATTAACTTTCCCAATACCGCATTGCAGCAATACAATGGTCTTATCATCCAACTTACCAGTCAGGAACTCCTGCGGCCCAATTTTTTCCAACTTCGTATCTGTCAGAATAGAGGCAATCTGCTTAAACTCCACGCTCATAGCTGTGAGCACACCTATTTTTTTTCCCATTCTCTATATTTTTTTTACAAAAATACATAATTTTTCTTTCTGACCCAACTTTTGCAACTCATTTGCAACCATAACTGCGTACTTTTGCACACAGAAAGAAAAATAACATGATATTATGAACGTACTATTAGACATTTTGAAAGAAGTTTGGGTGCTTACCAACGAGATGTCACCCTACCTACTGCTGGGTTTCTTTTTAGCGGGTCTCATGCATGAGTTTCTGCCCAGCACACTGTACACCAATCATTTGGGAAAGAATAACTTCAGGTCGGTCTTCCTGGCCGCCCTCTTTGGTGTTCCCCTACCCCTCTGTTCTTGCGGTGTCATCCCCACTGCTATGGGTTTAAGACGCGAAGGAGCCAGTAAGGGAGCCACCGTATCCTTTCTGATAGCCACGCCTCAGACGGGAGTGGACAGTATCATTGCCACCTACAGTTTGATGGGCCTACCCTTTGCTATCATTCGTCCCATTGCAGCTTTCCTGACTGCCATACTGGGAGGAACGCTCACAAACAAAATAGAGGCCCGCTCCACTCTCTCCCTTAGGGGGAGTGCCTCAAAGTCACACCACCAAGAAGAAAAGAATAAAACACTCCCCCAAAGGGGGAGCTGGGAGGGGGCCTTCCATTATGCCTTTATAGAGATGATGGAAGACATTGGCAAATGGCTGATAATCGGTCTTCTCATTGCCGGTATCATCACGGCTGCCGTACCCGATTCCTGGTTCACTGCCTTCCAGGGCAATACCCTCTACAGTATTCTCTTTGTCTTACTGTTCAGCATCCCCATGTATTTGTGTGCTACGGGCAGTATTCCCATTGCTTTGGCTTTGATGATGAAGGGTCTTACCCCTGGCGCAGCCCTTGTGCTGCTGATGGCGGGTCCAGCCAGCAATGTAGCCAGCATCCTTATTATAAATAAGGTATTGGGAAGGAAGACATTGGCTATTTATTTGTTGTCCATCATAGTCGGTGCCATTGTCTTTGCTTTAGGTATCGACTATCTGTTGCCCTCAGAATGGTTCACAGCACCCTTGGCTAATATGCAAGAATGCTGCGCACATCAGCCTGGATGGTTCAGCATTCTCTGCACCATTCTAATGATACTCTTACTTCTTCATGCCCTCAGTCCCCACAAACTATTCGGTGAACATCATCACTGCCATTGCCATGACTGCAAAGAGGGGAATTCCCAATGCGAATCCCCAACTCTCAACTATAAACTCTCAACTATAAACTATAAAATAAAGGGTATGACCTGCAACCATTGTGCCGCCAACGCTCAAAAAGTCATAGCATCAGTAGAAGGCGTAGAATCCGTCACAGTTTCCTTAGAGGATGGTCTTGCCCACATTACAGGCAACTTCAAAGAAGAAGACATCATACAAGCTATAGAATCCATAGGATTTAGTGTTAAATAAGAAAAGGTGTGCCACACAGCACACCTTTCTTATTTAAATAAAGTCTACGGTTTAAAACTATTTGATAAAGAGTTTCTTACCTCCTACCACGTAGATACCCTTCTTCAGTCCGGAGATGGTATCACCCACATACCGTCCATCTATGGTGTAAACCTTGATACTTGGATTCGTATCTTTCACGATACGGATACCATCCACACTGGTGTCGCCATAGATGACCTGAGGAATAACTCGCTCTACGTTACCCACCTTGTCGGTTGCAAGAACATAGAAGCTGTAGGACTTCCCTGAAGCACCGGGAGTGATTGGGTAGTCTAAGCTACCTGTTACGCTCTGTCCGTAGTAAGCATAATCCCCACCATCTTCTGAAACGAAGAACAGATAGCTGTCCACACCAGCACCAGCATCATTAGATAAACAGTGTACGTTAAAGGCATCACCTGTAGCGTTGATATCAGCACTTGACATGGTAGTGGTTGGTGGAACCAAGTCGAGTGTATTCACAAACTCATTGGTTTCGATAGGATAATTCTTATCGAATATGATCGTAGCCTTATTCTTAATTTTGGTTCCGTTTGCGAGGTTAGGCTTCAGGTCAACCGAGAAGCTTACGAAGCCTTCGCCTTCAGGAGCATTCACGTTAGGTGGCAACTCTATACCCTTGATGTCCCAAGTGAGTTTGTTACCCTCGCGTTTCATCTCCCAATTGTAGCCTACACCATCATGGCTGGTCTCGCCAAATCGTACGGTAGATACATCGAACACGTTCTCATCCAGTTCGTCGCTCACACGTACTCGATAAGCTGCATCGCCAGCCTCGGCTTTGTTTTCAAACAGAATACGATAGGTTATAGTCTGAGTCTCTCCAATATAATGCTCTTTTCCAACTCCCTGCGGACCAACCATTTCGTTGGGGTCCCACGAAGCAACCACATCCGTAACAGCATGCTTGCCGTCGAGTACATCCAGACTGTTATTGTCGAAGTAGCCCAAATCCTTGTAAATCCAGTACCAGATACGGCGACGCAAGTTCGGGATGATATTCTGCAGAACGGTAAGGGTATTACCAATAATGTCAAGCGGAGTACCTGTCTTAGGCACTATTTTCTTTGTTGCTTCGGTAGTGCAGGTTCCAACGAACGACTTGGCTGTATATACAGCAGGACTATCCCATGACGAACGTATACCTAACTGCTCGGTAGTAGTTCCCATCAGTCTTGCATATTGCTGGGCTGCTTCACCATCGGCAGGGAAGATAGCATCACCGGCTTTTTTAGATACCCAGTCGAGGGCAGCGCCTAAAGCCAAACCCACCGCAGCAGTCTTGGCAAATGCGCCAACCGCAGCCACGGTAACAACTGTACCCATAATCACAACTCTACGTGATCCGGCATCATAGACAACCCTTTCGGGTGCATAAGCAATATCGCCCTTACCTTCGCTAATCATAGTGAAGGTGTAGCTCTCCCATGGCAACAGTTTAGGAACAACGAAGAGACACATATTCTCACCTGGAATTGCAACGCTGTCAACAGGGATATATTGAGTTCTACCACCACCTACTGGCATACGGAACCCAATGATGTTGATATTATCAGTAGGAAGAACAGCAAGTAAGAAGAAGTCCGACGGCAGGTCGCTAAGGTTAGATACCGTAATGGGGTTCTCGCAGGGAACGCCCTTGCGGACGGTGTTTCGGCCACCAGTCATAACCTTGATGCTATTGCTTGCCATGTCTGTAACCCCTTCTTCGTGTTCGTCGCCCAACGTAACTTTGTAGCCGCCATACCCATTGTAGCGGGGAAGGTAGAAAATATAGTGGCTGTCTTCTGTGTTCTTGTCGATATAGGAAATTGTTCCGGAACTGCGCTCTAGACGCTCACTCCTTACACTCTGAAGGATAGGCTTGCCTTCCTCGTTGTCACCCTTATAAATATATAATGTAGCTACACTGATAGAAAGCGAATGGCTCTGCTCCACCTCTACGTTCACATCTATCTGCTTGCCGTGCATGTTACCAAGGTCGAACCAAGCCTCCGACCGTACACCAGCATTGTACTCATAGCCCAGCGTGCCGTAAACACTCTTGCCTTCCTCCAGTTGGAGGCGTGAAGCAAAGTCGGTGTTGGTCATCACCTGACGGTAGTACGGATTCTTGGTGAAGTTCGACTTGATGGAGTAGCCGCCATAGCCGCTGTAATGAGGTATGTACAGATAGTACGTACCAGCTGCAAGATTATCTGCATTAAACACAAGGGTAGAGTCTGCATAATCAAGCCACCGGCTTGCGCGACGACTCAATTTTGTACCCTCCTCGGTTTCGTAGGGTGCTAGAATCTCGGCATATCCCAGTTTAAGCGTCTTCTCTGACCGGATGGTAAACGTGGCACTTCCGTCGGCCTCCATTGTGAACGTGTACCAATCCTTTGTATCCATCGAGTTATTATAGTCGTAGCCTAAACGGCCTTGGGTGGTAGAACCATTCTCGATATAAACAGCAGTGTCCCAAGAATCGTTGCCTGCTATATCATTGGCATAGGCACATGGCGTGAAGTCATACCGAATGGTGTAGCCACCATAACCACTGTATTGGGGCAAGTACAGATAATAGATACCGGCGGCAGCATTGGGCAACGTCAGAACAAGGGTAGAATCCGCTATGTCGAACCATCGTGATGCACGCTGACCTAACTCTGTACCTTCTTTTTTAAGGCTATTTATGGACCCCAAACCTATCCTAAGGGTCTTTTCAGAATGAACAGTCAACGTAATGAAGCCCTCTTCAGGAACATCAAACATAAACCAGTCCTTCGTGTCCATCGAATTGTTGTAGTCGTAACCCAGACGAGCCTCAATGGTTTCTCCATTTTCTATTGGGGTGGCAGTGTCCCAAGTGTCATTACCAGCTACATCGTTGGCAATAGCACATGGTGTAAAGTCATAACGAATGGTGTAGCCGCCATAGCCGCTATATTGAGGCAAGTAAAGATAGTAGGTACCAGCCGCAGCATTGGGCAACGTCAGAACAAGCGTGGAATCCGCTATGTCGAACCATCTACCTGCACGCTGACTCAGTTCCGTACCTTCAGCATTGAGCGTCTTAATTTCACCAAAGCCTATCTTCAAAGTTTTTTCAGAATGAACAGTCACAGTAACGACACCCTCTTCAGGCACGTCAAACCTGAACCAGTCCTTAGTGTCCTTCGAGTTATTGTAGTCGTAACCCAGACGAGCATCGTTGGTCACACCACGTACAATCTCACTGGCAGTGTCCCACGTATCATTAGGCTCTGCATCATTCAGTTTACTGCATGGAGTGAAATTATAACGAAGATGATAAGTACCATAGCCACTGTATTGAGGCAGGCGTAAATAGTAGTTACCTGCTGCTGCATTGGACAGCGTCATGGTGAGTGTATCACCAGGATTGTCAAGCCACTGACCTGAGCGCTGGGATAATTCTATACCATCTGCGTTGAGAGAATTGATGGTGGCAAAGCCTATTTTCAGCGTTCCCTCACTCCAGACTGTTAGGGTAATGATTCCTTCTTCGGGAACATCCATAACATACCAATCCTCCACATCTTTTGTATTCTGGTAGTCATAACCCAACTGACCAGTTATAGTAGGACCAGCCTTCAGTTCTGTAGCGGTATCCCAAGTATTGTTAGGCTCGGGATCTGCCTCAGCAGCATGGCTGGTAAAGTAATAGGTCAGAGAATAGTTTCCGTAGCCACTGTAACGAGGCACGTAGAAGTAATAGGTACCTGCAGATACATCGGGAATCTCGAAGACAATATTTGTTTCACGCTTATCGAACCACATACCGTTGCGTTGTGCCACTTCAGTTCCGTCTGAGTTAAGCGTATTCAAGGTACAGAAGCCCAAAGTGAGCGTGGATGAACTGTAAGCCTCGAAGGTAAGCTTGCCATCCTCAGGTACCTCAATCCTGTACCAGTCGACATTGTCGTTATAGATACTTGAGTTGCAGAAGTAGCCCAAGTGAGCATTCTGTGGCTGACTTTCATTGAGAAGCGTAGCAGTATCCCAAGTGTCATTGAGTTCAGGTTCACTATCCACCACCACAGGTGTGAAGTGAGGCGTAAGATGGTAGATACCGTAGCCGCTATAACGGGGCAGACGAATATAGTAGGTACCGGCAGCTACATCGGGAATCTCAAATACAAGACTGACGTCAGACTTGTCCAGCCACATGCCATTGCGCTGCTGCACCTCAGTACCATCGGCATTGAGCACATTCAGGGTACCAAAACCTATCTTCAGTGTAGGTGCGGTCACCACCTCGAAGGTAAGTTTGCCGTCCTTAGGCACCTGTATCTGGAACCAGTCCACATCGTCACCGTCATTAGGAGCGTATGCATATCCCAAATGACCATGCATTGTTACGCCGCTCTCCAGCATTGGGCAGGCATCCCAAGTGTCATTAGGCGTAGGATCAGTCTTGTAATAAGGAGCCGTAAAGGTGTAATGCAGGCGGAAGGTACCGCTCGCCTTACTGTCCTTAGGGTTGGCGTTCACCTTCACCTTGTAGGTTCCGGGCTTTAGGTTCGGACAGGTGAGCGTGCGGTTGGAACCGTCAACCCATGCGAAAGCACGTTGAACATTCTCGCCATCCACAACAGCATAGAGGGTCAGATTCTCAGAGCTGATGTTTCCCAGGGGTTCTAACGTCAAGTCCACCTGACCGTCTTCAGGCAGCGTGATAGAGAACCACACATCATGTACCTTTGAAGATACGGATCCCGTCTTGCTGGTGCCGCTCTCCCACTGCGCCATCATTCCGATAGGAATCAGCAACAACCCTAGAACAATGAGTAAAAGTTTTCTTTTCATAAGAAATAAAATTTTATACAGGTTAATAATTGGTTTAGTATTACTTCTGCGGCAAAGATAAGGATTATTTTTTAATCCGCAATATATAATACAGAAAAATAGCATCCATTGGGTGCTATTCTTTATAAGTGATAAGCAATGCCTATTTCGTTACCTTATCAATGTAATAGTCAAGTCCGAAGATGGAGCCTGCCAGCAGGAATGCTTGTCCCACGTAGAAAAGAAGTCCGTTTGCCACATCTGCTATGGTAAACACCTGATAGGCTACCATCACTATGCTTGTGCTAATCAGCATCACAGCACATGTGTACTGTACATTCTTTTTCCTGTCCATAGTCTAGAGTAAGCAACTTGCTCCTGCACCACCCAGTATGGCTGCAATAACATAACCAATGATTTGCAGAATAGTCTTCCAAGTCTCTTTTTTCATTGTTAAAATGTTAAAATATTAAATGGTTAAAATGTTTAATGATTAACGAGTTTACGAGTTAGTGAGGAAGTTAAAGGGTTTGTTAAAGGAATGATAACCTTTTAACTTTTTAACCCTTTAACTTTTTAACCGCAAGAGTTTGCGCTCTTGCTAGTCTTCATCCTCTCCTGGCTCATCACCACCTCCGTTGTCGTCACCGCCACCCTCGTTAGGGTTAGGGTTAACGTTATCGTTGGTTCCACCGTTGTCGTCACCACCACCCTGGTTAGGGTTATCGTTCCCGTTAACGTTCCCGTCGCCACCAGTGTTGACGTTGTCGTTGACGTTGTCGTTATCGTCGCCACCAGTGTTGACGTTGTCGTTGAC
>JAFXZY010000051.1 GCA_017541025.1 Bacteroidaceae bacterium
ATGGAACAGGCCATATTTGGAGCCGATAAAAACAACTCCCGATGAATTTATATTTGACATGAAGCAATACCGCGACAAACTACTGATATACTCACAGTCGGATGTCTATATGGTATCAAAAGCCGATTTAATTGAGCAAACGACTTCATTAAGTGAAGAGTTAAGAGCGAGGGGTGAAGAATCTGTTGATGCCATCTATGACCTCTCTGGGCGTAAAGTTGATTTCCCATTTTCAACTTTCAATTCTCAATTTAGAAAGAAGGGAATATACATTCAGAATGGGAAAAAGGTTGCGGTTAAGTGAGAGAAGAAGTCTGCTTTGTAAAGGTTATAGGTTAGGGGTCCCAAACGGTTAGTGGTTAGCGGTTAGCGGTTAGCGAAGCCAATGGCCAACAGCCAAAGGTCAAAGTTCTTGAACTCCTGAGAATAAGATTATCAAATAAAAGTTGTATATTTGCATGAAGGGTGACAAGGGACATCCCTGTCACATAAACTTACAAATGCAAAGCTTGATTTTAAGCCTGGGGCAACCCTCCGAATTATAAATAACGGAACCATTGAAACGCGGAATGGATTCACAGCACCAGTAGGAGCAAAAGTGGAAATCAGTCATGGAAAGATATTGTAAGGTGCAAAAAACATGTTAATTATAAAGCTATGAAAAGAGTATCTCTTTTTCACATTATGGTACTAATAACAGGTATCTTGTCTGTTATCAATGCGCAAGAGTTGCAAGTGTCTGACATTAGGTGTCGGCTTACTCATGGCGCAAAATATATAGGGAGTGATGATATTGCGCTTTATAAAGAAGGCAGCAATTTGCGAATCATATTGGGTTGTTATCAATGTAGCCCATTCACGACGGACTTTGATATAACACCCATCTTGAATAGAGGTAGTAATGGTGCCCCAGATTCTTTATCTGTCGGAATTGATCCCGTTGTTCCTGATTCATTAAAGAACATGGAGGTATTGCCACAATGGTATCACCTGATGTTCACTATTCATGATGTAGAGGCCAAAAGTGTCTATTTATCCTGTTTGTGGTACGAAGGACAAGTCGAACTAAAAGAATCCGTAGGGCTGAAAGACCCAGGAGTAGCTGTTACCGTAGATGATGTGGATTATAATATATATGAGGCAAAACATTATGCTACGTTGATAAATGGGAAAGGTGTGAAAGGTGGACTGACTATCCCGTCAGAGGTAAGTTATGCAGGAAAGGAATACCCTGTAAAAGCGATAAAATCTCAGGCCTTTAAAGGGTGTAGCACTATAACCTCTGTTACCATACCAAATTCCGTTATGGCTATTGAAAACGAAGCCTTTCAGAATAGCAGTCTTAACACCATTTATAACGGAACGAATGTGGAAATGGTTCATCCCAATGCTTTTAACGGGACGCCATGGTATAGCAATCAGCCTGACGGAATTATTTATTTAGGGAAAGCCGCATGCGCTTGCAAAGGTGAACTGCCAGAAGGGGCTGAAGTCACCATAAAAGAAGGCACATTGTCTATCACACAGAATGCTTTCTATTTCTGTAATGGCTTGACTTCCATTTCCATTCCAGAGGGTATCACAAACATCGAGGAAAGCTCTTTCATGGGATGTTCCGACCTGGTTTCTGTCAGATTACCTGAGAGTTTAACAACTATTGATCGTGATGCTTTTCAGTACTGCAGTAAGTTAAGCTCCATTAATATCCCCAGCCACGTTAAATATATATGTGGTGGGGCATTCCGTTATTGCAGTTCTCTGACGTCTGTCAACATCCCAGAAGGTGTTGAGGAGATAGAAGACGGAGCATTTTATTTTTGTAATCAGCTGACTGATGTTGCCCTTCCTGAGAGCTTGAGAAAAATTGAAAGGGATGCTTTTGCTAGCTGTAAATTGCTATCCGATATAAGAATCCTAGACAACGTAGAGGAAATAAGTTATGGTGCTTTTTTAGCTTGCAAGAAATTAAAACGTATTACCCTTTCCGAGAAATTGAAATATATAGGCGAGGCAGCATTTTGCTACTGTTCAGACTTATCCACAATAGTATGCAATGCAAAGATTCCTCCTATAGCTATACCTAATCCGGACAAAACTTACTTTTACTCTGATGTTTTTCATGATGTTGACAAGCAGAACTGCAAACTATATGTCCCCCAAGGTTGTGAAGAGGCATACAGAGCATCTGATCTGTGGAAGGATTTCAACATCATGGAGATGGGAACAGGAATTGGTGAGGTGAAAAGTGAAGACCCCCTAACCCCCTTTAGAGGGAATGAAAAATGTGAAGATGCAGTTTATGACCTCTCTGGGCGCAAGGTTAATTTTCAATTTTCAATTTTCAATTCTCAATTAAGACGGAAGGGTATTTACATTCAAAATGGGAAAAAGGTTGCGGTAAAGTGATGTATGATGTATGATGTAAGATGTATGATGGAAGAAGGAAAATGGCTGATGGAAGATGTATGATGGGAGGGTGGTTGTTACAAGGAGAATGATTGTGGAAATGTAATTGTTAATGCGACTAAACTGAAGATAGTAAACCAATAATAAATGATAACGACAATGAAATCATATAGATTAGTCATACTTTCCTTTGCTGTTCTCGTATCAGCAGCCGTTCATGGGCAACTTTTCGTTCCACTTGGATTGGGAATTGAAACATCTGATCAATTGCGTCAGATCTTCCAACCACAAATGTATGTTGAGGGCGACATCCTTTATGTATGTACAAAACTGGGTCTTTATTCCAAGGATTTATTAAATATCGAAAGCGAGTGGCAGTTAGCAGGATTCGAAGGCGTTCCTATTCTCGACTATGTCCGCAGAGGAGATGATATCTATGCCTTGTGCTTCAATGATAAGAATGATGTATTTCTGTTGTCACATGATGGCGGAAAAACCTTTGAGGATGTTACTCCTGATGACTTTAGGAATTTTATAGACAAGTATGGACATGTGTTTTGGTATTTTGCTCGGCATCCCAAAGACCCAAAAACATTCTTACTTTCATCTTTCCATGCGGCTGGTATATTCCAAACTACCGATTTTGGACAAACTTGGAACAAGCTTTCATCTTACGCCCCTGATTACTTTGGATACCACGCACAGAATCCGGCAATAATTTATGAATGTGGTGGCGGAGGGTTTACTGACGAAAAGACAGATTTTAGGATAAGCTACGATGGAGGAAAGACATGGGAAGAAAAAGCCAGTTGCTTACCAAACGGCAGCGAAGTATCTCGTATAGCATTCCATCCTACTAATCCCGACAGATGGATAGCCGGAGGTTTTCGTTGCGTCTATACAACGAGTGACAACGGTAAAACATGGGAGACACAACACTTTATTGGTGATTCTGAAAGAGAGACGGTATGGCGTCATCCAACTTACGACAACGAGAATGCTGATATTGTATATATGGCAGGAGGATATCATCCTAAATATATGAAACTTATGTGCTCTACTGATGGTGGAACCACATGGAACAGGCCATATATGGAGCCGATAAAAACAACTCCCGATGAATTTATATTTGACATGAAGCAATACCGCGACAAACTACTGATATACTCTCAGTCGGATGTCTATATGGTATCAAAAGCCGATTTAATTGAGCAAACCACATCTATCAGTGAAAAAAGCCTCACCCCTAATCCCTCTCAGAGAGAGAGAGGAGCCATCTATGACCTCTCTGGGCGCAAGGTTAATTTTCAATTTTCAACTTTCAACTCTCAATTCAGGAAGAAGGGCTTGTACATCCAAAATGGGAAAAAGGTTGCGGTAAAGTGATGTATGATGGCTGATGTAAGATGTATGATGGAAGAAGGAAGATGGCTGAAAGTATTACGGACTCACGAATCTACGGATTCACGGAAATTAAGACAGAATAAAAACGTTATAAGAATATATGGCTAAGATAAGCAAGAAGAAAGAGGGCGAACCGAAAAAGGTGGTCGCAAAATGCGACAACCCTAATGAGGTGGCTGCAAATTGTGACCACCCTGAAGAGGTTATCGCAAATTGCGAGAACCCTCAAGAAAAATCTCTCAGTCAATATGTATAGAGAAGCTGATAGTTTCTGTCCGAGGTGAGCAAGTACTTATAGACCAGGATATTGCAAGGATTTATGGCGTAACAACAAAACGCTTGAATCAACAGGCAAAGCGCAATATCGCAAGGTTCCCTGAGTCTTTCCGTTTTGAATTAACCAAGGAAGAAGTTGGAGAGGTGGTTGCAAATTGTGACCACCTCCAGTCCTTGAAGTTTCGCCCTACCTTACCTTATGCTTTCACGGAGCAAGGCATAGGACAACTATCAACTGTGGTGCATAGCAAAATCGCGATAGAAAGGAGTATTATGATTATGAATGCTTTCGTGGCTATGCGTCGGTTTATGGTCCAGAATGCAGGTATTCTGATGCGAATTGCCCATCTCGAAAAACATCAGATAGAAACGGATCAGAAGATGGACATGCTTCTTGACAGGATGGACAAACAATCGCCGAAACTTTTGCCGGAGCAGATTTTTGCTACAGGGTGTGTATGGGATGCATGGACTTACGTGTCCGACTTGGTAAGAAGCTCCAAACAACGGATTGTGTTGATTGACAACTTCGTGGATGACCGCGTGCTGTCGCTCATGGATAAGCAAGCAGATAATGTGGAGGCTACGATTCACTCTCGCTACTATGAGTCTTTCCAGACAGACTTGAAGAAACATAATGAGCAGTATCGCGAAATCAATTTCATACAACTACCACAAAAAAGCCACGATAGGTTCTTGATTATTGACGATGATGTCTATTTACTTGGTGCCAGCGTGAACCATGCAGTCGGCACTTTCTGCCTATGTGAAGATGGTGAATCAGTACTATATGCTGTAAAGTAACATCAATCTCTCTAAAAAGAAAAGGCATCCTTGCGGGTGCCTTTTTCTGTTCTTTATTACTACTTCTTCTCGCTCATCTGGAACTGGAGGGTTCCGCCAGCCATAATCTGAATGTGAGTAAGTGTCCAGTCGGTTATTTTCTGACCGTTCAGCTTTACGCCCTTCACATAGATGGCTTTGTCGCTTTTGCGAGGTGCCAGGATAGTGAAATCCTTTCCGCCTGCCAGATGCAGCGTTGCCTTCTGGAAGAGAGGTGTACCAATGGTGTATTCGGCACTTCCGGCATTGAAGGGATAGAAGCCGAGGGCTGAGAAGATGTACCAGGCCGACATCTGTCCGCAGTCGTCGTTTCCGGCATAGCCGCAGGGTGTCTCGTTATAGAATGTACTGCGCACCTGATTCACCAACTCCTGAGTGCGCCAGGGCTGACCGGCAAAGTTATAAAGATAGACGGTATGATGACTGGGCTCGTTACCGTGGGCATACTGGCCGATAAATCCGCTGGCATTGCCATTCACCTCACCGCTGGTAGCAGTAAGGGTAAAGTTCTCGTCGAGCTTCTGAATGAAGCCCTTCTCACCTCCCAGCAACTCTATCAGTCCCCTCGGATTCTGAGGCACGAACCACATATACTGCCAGGCATTGCCCTCGATGAAGCATGGTTCTTCGTAGCTCAGAGGATCGAACTTCCCGATAAAGTTACCCTTGCTGTCCTTGGGACGGAAGAAGCCTGTCTCCTTGTCCCACAGATTGCGGTAGAACTCGCTACGACGCAGGAAACGCTCGTAATCGGCCTGCTTGCCCAACTTCTTGGCTACGGCAGCTACGCACCAGTCGTCGAAGGCCTGTTCCAATGTGATGCTTACGCTGGTTCCCTGCAAATCCTGAGGCATATAGCCGTACTTCTCCCAAGCTTCGAAGGGACTGTTGGTATGCGTGCGGGTGCTACTCTCGTACATCGCCTTATAAGCTTTCTCGGCATCTACGCCGGGGATTTCTGCCAATATAGCATCAGCCAAGACAGGAATGGCATGATTGCCAATCATACAGTAGTTGTCCTGTCCCCAAAGATCCCAGATGGGCAGGTAGCCGTAGGTCTTGTGATGGAGAATCATATCGCGTACAAACTGAGCGGCCACATCGGGGCAGAGCAATGTGTATAGGGGATGAGCGGCACGGAAAGTGTCCCAAAGACTGAAGGTGCTGTGGTAAGACTGACCGGCAGGCATCTGCTTAATCTCGAAGTTGGTGTCCATATACCTTCCGTCCACATCGCTGATGGTATTGGGTTGCATCAGCACATGATAAAGACCTGTATAGAAGATGGTCTTCTGCGCATCCGTACCTTCTATATCTATGCGGGAAAGTTCCTTCTCCCAGGCATCGTGGGCAGCCTTCGCATAGTAGCCAAAATCCCAACTCTGTGCCTCGGCCTTCATATTCTTACGGGCGCCGTCGTTATCGACAGCCGAGATAGCGACCTTAACCATCAGGTCCTGACTGTCCTGACTGTTGAACTCGAGGGCAGCACGCAGGGTACGACCGTTCATCACATCGCTCTCGCCAACAGAGCGTCCGCCGTCCATCATCAGGCGGCCCTGGATGGGCTTGCTGAACTCGGCACGGAAATAAACCTTGCGCAACTTGGCCCAACCGGTTAGCACACGGAAGCCCTCGATGGTATGGTCGTCAACCACGCGCATCTGACTCTGGATAATCTGATAAGCCCTGCGACCGGCATAGTAGGCATCGCCGCGCCACGTCATACGGTCCAGATCGAGAATCACCGTCTGCTGTGCGCCCTTGGGGAAGGTATATTTATGAATTCCGGCATGAACGGTAGCCGACAGGTTGACGAGGATATTCTCGTTCTGCAACTTTACCATATAGAAGCCGGGAGTGGCAGATTCCTCGCTGTGCTTGTATGTCTGTGCAAAGATACCCTTCTTCAGTTCGGCAGGAGTCACCTTTTTAATGGTGGGCATCAGGGAAATGTCAATCAGGTCGGTACAACCCGTTCCGCTCAGGTGCGTATGGGTAAACCCGAAGATGCTGTCCTTATTGAAATCGTAGCCGCAGCAAGGGTCCCAGGTTACATACTGCTCCGTCTCGGGACACAGCTGCACCATGCCCTGCGGCATTGTAGGGCCGGGGAAAGTACTTCCGCTCAGAGCACCCGTCTCGTCGGTCTGCGTTCCGATAAAGGGATTTACGAACTTTGTGTAGTCAATGGCCTGCAACTGAAAGGTTGCTGCTACCATAACAATCAGAGATAAAAATGTCTTCATTAATTTGCCCCTCTCCCTAACCCTTTGCCCATCTTCGCGAATGGTGATTCGCTCACCTTTGTGGGGCCGAAACCACATTCGGTGGTTTCTCTTAAGACCCCAGTCGCCCAAATGGGAGGGAACTGCTAACAGGGGTTTGGCAGTTATATGTTTCTAATTTTCAATTTTCAACTATCAACTATCAACTGTCAACTCTCCTCACTCCATATATTCCTCTTCCTTCCCGTCCTTGCTATGCAAGTCGCGTAAATCCTCGTATGCTTTGCTCAGCATTTCGGGTGTAACCTTGAAGTCGCGGCAGACCTCGCGTCCGGGGTCTTTGGTAGAATGACTGAAGAGCCAGTCGTACGTCTGTGTCATATAGAAGAGTCGTGCAGGCCGTCCGTGATCTACTCCCTTCAGCGGTGTAAAGATAAGGCGGTCTGTTCCTGTTTTCTCCATTGCATCCACCACCTTCTGCGAGGCACTGAAGGGCACAGCGCGGTCGGCAGTCCCGTGCAGAATCCACATAGGAACCTTTGAGAGGCCCTCTACATTCTTCACTGTAGCACCGCCACAGGCAGCCATGCCGGCAGCGATACGGTCGGGATAAGTGGCACAGAGGTCGATGGTTCCGTATCCGCCCATACTCATGCCGTAAACATAGATGCGGGTGGTATCGACGGCAAAGTTCTTAATAGCCCAATCCACAATCTTCATTACCTTCTCGGGGCTCCATCCGTTATTGGTCTGCGGAGCCAGAATATAGCTATCGATGTTCAGTCCCTTGGCCACGGCACTGATGGGCCCATAGCGTTTTACCCGCTCCAGATTATAACCGCTAAGACTTTTGCCGTGCAAGAAGATAAGCAGGGGAAAGTGCGCCTTGGGGTCCTTATGCGAACCGCCCTCGGGGTCGTGGAACCAGAAGTTATAGCTACCGGGCACAGTACCCCGATATGCCTTAAAGTCCTGAGCGCCTGCCGAAGTGTAAAAAAGCATCACAAGGAGCCAAAGAACGAGTCTTTTCATGCAAAATCTCATCTTTTTTTTGTGTTTCAAGTCACAAAAGTAATAAAAATATGCACATCACCCTTTGTTTCTTGCATTTAATTTGTACTTTTGTGAACATTTAACAAAGAAAAGAATGATAAACGTCCTTTTTACAGCCCTTATGCTGACGGCTCTGCCCGATGACACCATTCCGCCAACCCATGAGCCGACAGACACGCTAAAAGAAGTGCAGGTAGTAGCACCGAGTTCTATGGCAGGTCTTCAGGATGCCATACGCCAGAGTATGGAAAGAATGGGAGTTCCCCGCACCCCGAATATGGGTGAGGTGATAGATAAGATTTCCCCGGGACTGACAGACAAGATTCTGCATCCCTTCGCCTTTAAGGACAGGAAGAAGGCCCGCAAGCACCAGCGCGACAAGAAAGTCCTTGAAGAATTCGACAAGGTTAAAAGTTTTGACGACTTGGTACGCGAAGCCTTGGAACGCGAAGGTATTGTCCTTCCCGAACGTAAGGAAAGTACTGGCAGCAAATAATACGTCTATACTGTCCAGCATATCTTTGACAAAAAAAGGGTCGCACTTTTTTGTGCGGCCCTTTATCATTAACAGTTATCGTTATCGTTTAGCAGACTTCGATTGCCTTCGTGCATTTCTTCTCCTCCTTGGCCAGTTTAGGCATGGTAACCGTCAGGATACCATCCTCTACCTTGGCAGAGATCTTGTCGCGTTCCACATCATCGGGCAGTGTATAGGCCTGCTCGTAGTTTGAGTAGCTGAACTCACGGCGCAGATAGTGATGATGCTTATCTTCCTGTTTGTGCTCAACCTTATTCTCGATGGCAACAGTAAGGTTGCCATCTTCGTTGATACCTACGCGGCAATATTCTTTCTTTATGCCTGGAGCTGCAAGTTCCATTGTGTAGGCTTTTTCACTCTCCTTTACATTGACTGCAGGTGCTGTACTCTTGGCACGAGGCATGAAATCAGTGTTCAGAAAATCATCAAATAATGTTGGCATCCAACTGTTTTGAAACATTACTGGTAACATAATTAATACCTCCTAGTTATATTTTAGTTAAACATTTTGTTCGTTGAACATTGAACATTGAGTATTGAACTTTGTTCGTTACTTTTTGTCCTTCGTTCACTAAAAGTAATACAACTATTGTGCCTGTTCCGATTATCCTGACAGATTGGGACAAAGTGTCATAAAAGGCGGCAGAACGGCTTCTTTTATGTCGTTACTGTTGTCTGTATGGAATAATCAATTGAGTTTTTACTGCAGCTTCAGCTTCAGGACTGCTTGCCGAACGGTAGGAGCAAGAGCAGGTATGTTATGCTGCTTCTCGTATTCCTCCAATCTGCTCAGCGACCCTATTGACTTGTATGCCTTCTTCAGCTCATCCTTTTTGCTCTTCCATTCCTCTTTATTTACATAGGCGTGATCAACGGCATAACCTTCGATGATGAATTTTACATGGCTCTTCTTGTCGTTATATTCCCAGTGGTCAGACTTCATGACAAAGTTGCTCACATCATAGTCTTTACCGTCATCGCCGATATAGATCAGGGAGTACTGATACTGGTAGCCCTTCTCTTGGCGAGCCTGCAGCAACTTAGTCTGTCCTTTCGCCTCGTTGACATACATCTGCATCTTACCTCCATCGAGGGTTAAGTGCGACTGGCCGTTCGAGATTATGCGGTTCCCCACTATACCTTTCGGGTTAGAGAAAACCTTATGGTTAGGACTTTTCTCGGTAGCTGTAATGTAGTATTTATCTTTCAGGAATTTATCCGACGAGCCACCTGTTTGGACCAATCCTGCATGAAGGCGTTGCGCTCTGACACCCCAGTTGACAGCCACACCTAACTTCGGAGCATATTCTGCATAAGCATGATAGTAGCTGCCGTGCTCCAGTTTCTTTTTCTGTGGATCATAGGCATTAGGCATAATACCCGTCAGGAAGTAACAGAGCGAGTCGTTGCGATATACATAGACACGATAGTAGGTCTCAACATAGATATACTGTTTGGGCGTAATGGTGATCTCTCCTATGGAATAATCCTGATTCTCCATCACGACGCGTCCGTTCTGTATCGTTGCAGCACTAATAGTCAGTGGCTTGTAGGCCACATGGGTAACAACCACCTTCTGTGCTCCCGCCATATCGAAGTATCCACCCAGATTAGTGGTACCAATCATTACACCATCTTCGGTAAGGATACTGGCCAAAGGAACACCCAATCCCTCGTCGTCCACAACCTGTACCTTCTGTGCCCTGACGCTTATGGCAGCCAACGCACATACAGCCAATATTAATGGTATCTTTTTCATGCCACATGGTTTTGATAGTGCAAAGATACATATTTTATTTTATATGTCAAATCATTATTGGCGTAATTATTCTTTTGGGGTAGGGATTATTCTGTCAATACGCTTGTTCATGTACGCCTTTTACAGCACGGCCAGAGGGGTCGTTCAGGTTCTTGAAGGCTTCGTCCCACTCAAGGGCTTTGGCAGTGGAGCAAGCTACAGAAGCTTCGCTGGGAACGCTTCTGGCAGCGCTGTCAGAGGGGAAGTGCTCGGCAAAGATACTACGGTAGTAATACTCCTCCTTGTTCTTGGGCGGATTGATGGGGAAACGTTCGGCGGCATGAGCCATCTGCTCGTCCGAGACGGCCTCGGAGGTTATCTGCTTTAAGGTATCAATCCAACTATAGCCTACGCCGTCGCTGAACTGCTCCTTCTGACGCCATGCCACTGCTTCGGGCAACATATCGGCAAAGGCCTCGCGGACAATTCTTTTCTCCATCGTTGATCCTGGACACATCTTGGCTTCCGGGTTAGTGCGCATGGCAATATCCAGGAACTCCTTGTCAAGGAAAGGAACGCGACCTTCAACGCCCCAGGCACTCAGGCTCTTGTTGGCACGCAGGCAATCGTAAAGGTATAGTTTGCCCAATTTGCGAACTGTTTCCTCGTGGAAGTCTTTGGCTGATGGGGCTTTATGGAAATAGAGGTAGCCACCGAAAATTTCATCAGCACCCTCGCCACTGAGCACCATCTTGATACCCATAGACTTAATGACACGCGCCAACAGATACATGGGTGTAGAAGCACGGACTGTTGTTACATCGTATGTCTCGATGAAGTAGATAACATCACGTATGGCATCCAAACCCTCCTGAATCGTATAGTTTATCTCGTGGTGTACGGTGCCTATGTGGTCAGCCACCATTTTAGCCTTAGCCAAATCAGGTGCGCCTTTAAGACCTACGGCAAAGGAGTGAAGACGGGGCCAGTAAGCGCGTGTCTGAGAATTATCCTCAATGCGGTGCTCGCTGAACTTCTCGGCTATGGCAGAAATCACACTTGAATCCAAACCACCAGAGAGCAAAACGCCGTAAGGTACATCGGACATCAACTGACGCTTCACAGCAGCCGTAAGACCATCATGGATAGCCTCAACAGAAGCGGGATTATCCTTCACGGCATCATAACTGAACCAATCACGCTGATAAAAGCGTTTCATGCCAGGGTCTTTGCTCCAGTAGTAATGACCAGGCAGGAAAGGCTCGTAGCGTTCGCATTGGCCTTCGAGAGCTTTCAGCTCGCTGGCAACATATACCGTTCCGTCGCTGTCGTAACCTATATATAAAGGTATAACGCCTATTGGGTCGCGGGCTATCAGGAAGGCATCGCGCTCCTCGTCGTACAGCGCAAAGGCGAAGATGCCGTTTAACTGTTCCAGCATCGAACAAATCTGCTCGTGAGTAACAAAGTTCCCCTCGCCCACGGGAGCGACTGGGGTCTTCAGAGGAGCCACTGAATGTGGCTCTGGCCCCACAAAGGGGAGCGAATCCCCATTTGCGACGGTGTTCGGGTTAGGGGTGAGGCCGGCGTTAGGGGTGAGGCTTCTGTAAAGTGATAAGACCACTTCGCAGTCGCTGCCTGTCTGAAAATCGTACTGACCGGCAAAGCGACGACGAATCTCCTGATGGTTATAAATCTCGCCGTTCACGGCTAGCACCTGCTTACGGTCGGGAGAGAAAAGGGGCTGCCTTCCGCTCTCAGGATCCACGATGCTGAGTCGTTCGTGCGCCAGAATGGCCGAACCGCCACAATAAATTCCACTCCAGTCAGGTCCGCGGTGGCGGATCTTCTGACTCATCTTCAATGCTTTTTCACGCAGTTCATGCGACTGCTGCCTGATGTTAAATATGGCTACAATTCCACACATGTTGTTAATTGTTAATTGATAATTGACAATTGATAATTATAAATAAGAGAGGTAAAGATAATTGGTTTGGGCAGGATACTCTGCCGCCATTGTGTCTATCTGATTGACATAAGGTTTGATGCCCAAATCCTTGCGCCACTTGCGGATGGTAAGGCCGGCCTTCTCCATGTTCATATTACACTCGCCCAATCCGATGGCACGGGCAATCTGGAAATCAGAGAAACCATACACCTTAGCATCATGCAGCAACGTAGCAAACTCTGGTTCTTCCAGAAATTCCAGAAGCTCTAAGTATTCCGAGTTTTCAGAGTATTCAGATAGCCATCTGTAATCCTTTAGTCGCTCATTAATATTTATAATGTGCTTTAGCTTCTGCAGGAACCAACGGTCTATTTTTGTTATCTGATGAATCTGCTCTACCGTATAGCCCATCATCATAGCCTTGGCGATGACAAAGATACGGGTGTCCGTAGCATGCTGCAGGGCATCGGGAACATTGGTCACATGCTGTGCCTTATTATCCACAAATCCGTGCATGCCCTGGCCAATCATACGCAGGCCCTTCTGGATGGACTCCTCAAAGGTACGGCCGATGGCCATTACCTCACCCACACTCTTCATACTGGAACCCAACTCGTGGTTCACGCCGTGGAACTTGGAAAGATCCCAACGTGGAATCTTGCATACCACATAGTCAAGAGCAGGCTCGAAGAAGGCACTGGTGGTCTTGGTGACAGAGTTCTTCAACTCGAACAAACCGTAGCCCAAGCCCAACTTGGCAGCTACGAAAGCCAAAGGATAACCTGTAGCCTTGCTGGCCAAAGCAGAAGAACGGCTCAGGCGTGCGTTCACCTCGATGACTCGATAATCTTCGGAGTTGGGATCGAAGGCATACTGAACGTTACACTCACCAACGATGCCGATGTGGCGGATAATCTTGATGGCCAGTGCACGCAGCTTGTGGTACTCACTGTTAGACAAGGTCTGGCTGGGAGCTACCACGATAGACTCGCCGGTATGGATACCGAGGGGATCGAAATTCTCCATGTTGCAAACGGTGATACAGTTGTCATAACGGTCGCGAACCACCTCGTACTCTATCTCCTTCCAGCCCTTCAGGGATTTCTCCACCAAAACCTGGGGAGAGAATGAGAAAGCTTCTTCGGCCTGAGCCTCCAGCTCTGCCTCGTTATCACAGAAACCGGACCCTAAGCCGCCCAGTGCGTATGCGGCACGAAGGATAACAGGATAGCCCAGCTCTGCTGCTGCCTGGCGAACCTCCTCCTTGGTGTTACAAGCCTGACTCTTGATGGTCTTTACGTCAATCTCATCGAGCTTCTTTACAAACAGGTCGCGGTCCTCTGTATCTATAATGGCCTGAACGGGTGTTCCCAACACCTTCACACCATATTTCTCTAACACACCTTTCTGGTATAGCTCAACACCGCAGTTCAGGGCGGTCTGTCCACCAAAGCTGAGCAGGATACCATCAGGACGTTCCTTCTCAATCACGCGCTCAACGAATTCTGGGGTTACAGGCTGGAAGTAAACCTTATCTGCTACACCTTCGCTGGTCTGAACAGTAGCAATGTTGGGGTTGATGAGTACGCTCTCCACGCCCTCTTCCTTCAATGCCTTCAGTGCCTGCGCACCGCTATAGTCAAACTCACCCGCCTGCCCGATTTTCAAGGCACCGGAACCGAGAAGGAGGACGCAGCCCCCTCCCCGCTCCCCCTTTGGGGGAGTGTTTTGAAGCGGCGAGCCAACGGGAGCGAGGCTCTCCCCTTTAAGGGGGAGCGGGGAGAGGGTCCTCACGAATTCATCAAACATCCACTCTGTATCCGTGGGGCCCGAACTGGCTTCGGGATGGAACTGGGCAGAGAACCAGGGATTGGTCTTATGACGAATACCTTCGTTGGAGCCATCGTTCATGTTCACGAACAGAGGTTCCCATTCGGAAGGAAGGGTGCTGTCATCTACTGCATAACCATGATTCTGGCTTGTGATGTAGCACTTTGTGGTGCCTACCTGTTGCACGGGTTGGTTATGGCTACGATGACCATATTTCAGTTTGTATGTCTTGGCACCAGCGGCACGAGCCAACAACTGGTTACCCAGACAGATACCCATAAGGGGACGAACCTCCTTATTGTTCAGGAAGGTGCGTATATGCTCCACCGTCTTGCTGCATTGCTCTGGGTCGCCAGGACCGTTAGCCAGGAACAGACCGTCGAACTCCAGTTGGTTGAAGTCGTAGTCCCAAGGTACGCGAACCACTTCTACACCACGCTTGATAAGGCAACGGATGATATTGGCCTTTACGCCACAATCCACTAAGACTACCGTCTTTAGTTGAGAGTTGAGAGTTGAGAGTTGAGAGTTGCTGGGTTTATAGGTGATGACTTCTTTGCAGCTCACCTTCTCTACCCAATTGATGCTTCCATAATCCTCTTGACAATGTTCAATGTTCAATGTTGAATGTTCAATGCTGATCCTCCCTCTCATCACACCGTGCTCACGCAGCAGTTTGGTAAGTCTTCTGGTATCTATGCCTGAGATGGCGGGGATGCCCTCGCGCTTCAGCCAACTGCTGAGGGATTCTTTAGCGTCCCAATGGCTGTACTCCTCGCTGTAGTCGGCAACGATGAGGCCCTTTACGTGTATCTTGTCGCTTTCCAGAATGGGCAGAACGGCTTTTCCGTTACTCCCCTCGCCCACAAAGTTCCCCTCGCCCACAGGAGAGGGGTTAGGGGTGAGGCTTGGGTTAGGGATGAGGCCTGGCACACCATAATTGCCTATCAGTGGGAAGGTAGTTACCAGAATCTGTCCTGCGTAGCTGGGGTCGGTAAGGCTTTCGGGGTAACCCATCATGGCAGTGTTGAACACCACTTCACCCACCGTATTTGTTTCTGCGCCAAACGACCATCCGCAGAACACGGTTCCGTCATCCAATATCAATCTTGCTTCTTTCTTCATATCTTAAACAAATGCCTTTAATGTCTGTTCAACGTATTTTACAAAAGCCTCATTTGCCAATTTGTTGCCGCCTGGGGTGGGGTACTGACCGGTAAAGTACCAGTCGCCCTGATGGTCGGGACAGGCAGCATGTAAGCCTTCGATGGTCTGGAAAACAAATTCCACAGGAGCTTTCATTCCCACAGGACGCAGCATCTCTGCCATCTTTAGATTGATGTCTTCCACTGTGAAAGGTTTATACAAGGCACAGACGCAGTTGCGCTGCTCTGCCTTTGGCTTCCGAAGTTCGGCGTAGCAGGCTTCGTAGGTGTCGTTAACCAACTGCCATAGGCCACGCTCTGTCAGCAGGGCGATGGTGGCGCGGAAAGCACAGAACTCCTCCAGACGTGCCATATCTATGCCGTAATAATCGGGGTAGCGAATCTGGGGTGAGCTGCTGACCATTACAATCTTCTTAGGATTCAGGTGGTCCAGAATCTTGAAGATGCTTTCCTTTAAGGTCGTGCCGCGAACGATAGAGTCATCGATTATGACCAGGTTGTCTTCGTAGGGGCGTAGCGAACCGTAAGTAATATCATAAACGTGCGAAGCGAGATCGTTGCGCGAACCTGCTTCTGTGATGAAGGTACGCAATTTGATATCCTTCCACGCCACCTTTTCGCTACGAACGCTGAGTCCCTGACTGCGCAGGCCTTCCATCATACCGTAGAAGGCTACCTCGGCTGTGTTGGGGATGAAGGAGAATACCGTATGGTCGGTATCACCGTCAATGGCCTTTAGGATAGGCGCAGTGAGTTGCTGTCCCAGTTGTTTGCGCTCGTGGTAGATGTCGCGGTCGGAACCACGACTGAAATAAATCCTTTCGAACGAGCAGCGGGCTTGCTGTTTGGCCTCCAAGATAGTCTCCAAATAAGATATGCCGTCCTTATGGATAATCAGCGCCTTTCCTGAGGGGAGTTCCTGAACATCCTCCACTTGCAGGTCGAAGGTGGTTTGCAACACAGCACGCTCGCTGGCGACAGCAATCACCTCATCGTCTTTGTAGAAGAATGCCGGACGGATGCCCCAGGGATCACGCATGGCAAACATTTCGCCCGAGCCGGTCATGCCGCACATCACATAGCCGCCGTCGTAGTCGGCCATGGTGGTACGCAGCACATTGGCCATCTGCACATTGTCATCAATGTAGCGAGTGATGTCGGTGTTCTCCAAACCTTTCTCTTTCGCCTCCGTGTAGCAGCGTTCCACCTCACGGTCCAGTCGGTGTCCCATCAGCTCCAGCGTAATGTATGAGTCGCTATAGATACGTGGCGACTGGCCCTGCTGCACTATTTTATCAAATATCTCATCGATGTTGGTCATGTTGAAGTTGCCGCACAGACACAGGTTCTTGGCCCTCCAGTTGTTGCGACGCAGGAAGGGGTGTACGTACTGAAGTCCGCTCTTGCCTGTTGTGGAGTAGCGCAGGTGACCCATGTAGAGCTGGGCCCCGGTCCATTCGGGTGTCACGTGGTCGAATGTCTCCGTGATGGCATCCTTGCCCAGGGCTTTCTCGCGGAACATGTACTCTGTTCCCACGGTAGCGTTCATATTCACGCAGGCAATACCCGCACCCTCCTGACCACGGTTGTGCTGCTTCTCCATCATCAGATAGAGCTTGTTCAGACCATACGACTGTGTGCCGTACTTCTGGTTATAATAGCTTTGCGGTTTCAGTAGGCGAACCAGTGCCACACCGCACTCATGTTTCAGTTGTTCCATATCTCAATTCTCAACGTTTATCGGTTAGCGTTTATCGGTTAGCGGTTAGGAGCCCAGCCATGGCTGGAACGTCAACGATAACGTCAACGACAACCTTTTAACCTATTAGCGGTTAGTGGACCCTTTAAACTCTTAAACTCTTAAACTCTTAAACTCTTAAACTTATTAAACTGCCTCTAAACTCTATACTCTCAACTCTAAACTGTTATCGTTTAGCGGTTATCGTATAATTTTCAACTTTCCAAGCATGCTTTCACAAAACTCATAAATAAGGGATGGGGGTGAAGCACCGTAGAGGAATATTCGGGGTGGAACTGTGCTCCGATGTACCACTTCTTTTCAGGAATCTCCACTATCTCCACCAGGTCTGCAGCAGGGTTAATACCTACGCACTTCATGCCGTTTGCCTCGTACTCAGCCTTATATTTATTGTTGAACTCATAGCGATGGCGGTGGCGTTCGCTTATGAGAAGACCCTCTCCCCGCTCCCCCTTTATGGGGAGGGCTTTTTTCTCCCCTCCATTACGGGAGGGGGTGGGTCTGTAGGCTTCTGCCGCCCTGCTGCCTTCTACTAATTGACAGTCGTAAGCTCCCAGACGCATGGTACCGCCCATCTGTGTGATGTTCTTCTGCTCCTCCATGATGTCGATAACATTATGGGGCGTATCAGGGTTCATCTCTGTACTGTTGGCATCCTTGTAGCCCAGCACGTTACGGGCAAACTCTATCACCATCATCTGCATACCCAAACAAATGCCGAAGGTGGGTATGTCGTGTGTTCTGGTGTATTCAGCAGCAATAATCTTACCCTCTATGCCGCGCTGACCGAAGCCTGGGCAGACAATAATACCAGCCATGCCGCTGAGCTGCTCTGCCACGTTCTCGGGTGTGATTCCTTCGCTGTTGATAAAATGTATCTTTGCCTTAACATCGTTGTAGATGCCAGCCAGATTCAGGCTCTCTCGTATGCTCTTGTAAGCGTCCTGTAGGTTGTATTTGCCCACCAGACCGATGTGTACTTCCTTGCTGGCATTACGCTGTTTCTCTAAGAATGTGTGCCAAGGCACCATAGCAGGAGTCTCGCCTACGGGGATGCCGATCTTGCGCAGGATAGCGGCATCCAAACCTTGACGTTGCATGCTTACGGGCACCTCGTAGATGCTGGGCATATCCTCGCTCTGCACAACACACTCTAAGTCCACATTACAAAAAGAAGCCACCTTCAGACGCATAGAGTCGTCGAGGTGGCGTTCCGTCCTGAGGACGAGAATGTCGGGCTGGATGCCCATGCCTTGCAACTCCTTCACCGAGTGCTGCGTGGGTTTGGTCTTCAGCTCGTCAGCCGCCTTTAGATAAGGAACGTACGTTAAGTGTACACACACGGCATTCCTGCCCAACTGCCATCTTAGCTGTCTGATGGCCTCCATGAAGGGCGCGCTCTCAATATCACCGATGGTGCCGCCAACCTCGGTGATAACAAAGTCGAAGGCCTCCCCCGACCCCTCCAAGTGGAGGGGAGAATCAAAACCATTCCTCCCTTCGGAGGGATTGAGGGGGGCTCGGAGCATCCTCCTTTTTATCTCATCCGTGATGTGGGGCACCACCTGAATGGTCTTTCCCAAGTAGTCGCCGCGACGCTCGCGGTCGATAACCGTTTTATATATACGCCCTGTGGTAATGCTGTTGTGTCGTGTGGTATGGATGCCTGTGAACCTTTCATAATGTCCCAGGTCCAAGTCGGTCTCCATGCCATCCTCCGTAACGTAGCATTCGCCATGCTCGTAGGGGTTCAGCGTGCCAGGGTCGATGTTGATGTAAGGGTCAAACTTCTGTATTGTAACTTTATAGCCTCTGGCTTGCAGTAGCTTGCCGATACTGGCCGAGATGATACCTTTTCCCAGCGAGGAAACCACACCGCCCGTGACGAAAATGTATTTTGTGTCCATTCTTTTCCGTGTGCTTGTTAACGTTTTGTATATTTTTGCCGCAAAGGTATATCATTTTGTTTATATATACAAAACAATTATGGCAAAAAGTTGTAGAAAGTTCTGTAATTGGAAAAAAATAACAAAAAAAGAGTCTCCCGTTGCACCTTTTCGGTAAGCAACGTGTCGGTTTCTCGAGTAAAGGACTAATATTTGAACGTCATTAATATCGGTAAATGATCAGAGGGATGCCAAAAGTTAGAAATCTTCTGCGGGTTCCGAACGGGCGAAGTATAATCGTCCCTCAGGATAGCAGCATGAGTTACTTTTTTGCGTAACGCAGGAGTAACATATATAAAGTCTATACGCGATTTTCCACCAGTTGAACTTATAAACTCCTGTGGATAAAGGTCTTTAATAAGGTCTATGTAAGGCGTTTCTGTGCGGATATAGTCGTGTACCAGAAACTTGGTGGAATTGTCCGGGTGGTGATAGGTGTCGTTGTCAACTCGCGATACAGAGTTGAAATCTCCCATCATAGCCCACAGTTCCTTCTTTGCATTAGGGTGTGTCAGCACTGTGGCTTTGCACAGATATTCCATTTCCGTTCTGCGGAAGGTGTCCCCTTCACCCTTTTCCTGACTTTCTTTCCGCTTGTCAGTTGGCACTCGGAATCCGAATCCCATGGGCCACGTATGTAAGGTTACCAGATTGAACGTCTTTTTCTTGTCTATTGTAAGTTTGTACCACGAGGCACCGTGGCAGACAACGGTATCGACATTCCCCGTTATCAGTTTCTCTGCCTCAAAGGGAAAGCGCGATGTAATGAGCTGTGGGTAATTGTCGGGGTGAGCACTCAGATATACATAACGGTGTCCGTAACGTTCAGCCAATCTGCGCCAGCGAGCCAGGCATTCCTCTTCTGTCTCCTTCTCGCTTTTGTCTGAGTTGACAACATATAGCTTCTGTGCCTCGCACCATACGCAAATGTCAGGTTGCTGTTTAGAGACCCAATCGGTAAAGCGCTGGTAATCATCGGTCTGCCCATCCCACATACCATTCTGAATGTTCCAATAAAGCAGGTTCAGGGTTCCGTTTCCTTCCTTCTTGGCCATGCACGTTATGACCCCCATAAGAACGAAAAATGCAACAAAAAAGACTCTTCTTTTCATGAGCGATATATTTTTTCGCCGTAAAATTACAACTTTTATTTGATATTCTTGTTCTCGGTAGCCCCAAAAATCAAATAGCTACCTCCTACATGGGGACGCAGACGCAACATATCCCTTTACCACTTTATGATTTCTGCGTCACCAAAGGCTTCATAGCCATTGATAAGGATTCTGTCTCCGGGGTTCAGACCGCTGACGATTTCGTAATGCTCGGCATTCTGTCGGCCCAACTTGATGGGGACACGTCGGGCACTATGACCTTTCTCATCCACTTTCATGACCCATTGTCCGCTTGTCTGTGTATAGAAGTTGCCACGAGGGATGATAAGACGACGTTCCGGTTTTCCCAATTCTATTTGCAGTCTTAATGTTTGTCCTATGCGCCAGTTCTCCTCCTCTCCTATAGGTCTCATGGGACTCAAGGGCCTTTTGAGTTCTATGGCAAAGCTGTGATCTTGCACCTGCGGCGTGGTATGGCTGACTTCGAAGGCGTACTTATGGCCTTTCAGGATAGCTGTTGCAGAGAGCCCTGTCTGGATGCGGTCTATGTAGTATTCGTTCAGTCGGGCGGTAACCTTGTAGTCGGTCAGTACGCCTATTTCGCCTACTTGCTCACCTGCCGAGACTTGTGCCCCGATGGTAGCATTCAGGTTACCTATCTGTCCGTCGGTAGGAGCAAGAACGACAAGGGCATCACGGCGTTTGTTGCTGTTCTCCAGCTTTTGCGCCTCGATAGCCATCTGTTGCTGGATAAGCTGGCGGTTAATTACGTTCAGCACGGAATCCTGATGCAGGCTCTCGATGTTTAGCAGGGTGCGACGACGGTTGTACTCGTATTCGTCACTTGCTACCTCCAACTGTGCTTTACTTCTGACACCCATACGCGCCTCTTCTTCTGCCAGCTCGAAGTCCTTGCTTATTTTCTTCAATTCGAAGTTGGCCTGTAACGCCTGGCTGCGCAGGGTGATGCTTTTCTGCTGCATCTCGATGAGTTGCTGACGATGCTGCATCTGTTGCAGCTCGTAACTCTGACGCTCAGCAGCCATTTCCTCCAACACTTTTGGGTTGGATAGAATGAGAATGGTATCACCGCGTTTCAGTATATCACCGTTATGGCAACAGATACGTTCCACCGTTCCACCTTCTTTGGCATTCACTCGCATACTGGTGGCAGGACATACCACACCGTTCACATCGATGTACTCCAGAAAATCGCCCTCGCTAACTGTGGCTATCTGCTCTTCGGCAATTTTTACTTTCAGGGTCCGCGGCCCCAGTTGCAGCACAAGGGCATATATAATCAGACCTGCGAGCACCGTCCCTCCGATTATATACATGCGGTACTTTACGTACCAAGGCTTTTTAGGTAACTTTATATCCATTCTAATAATGGTTATGGGTTATGGGTTATAGGTTATAGACATTTAGAGTTTATTAAATTGAGAATTGAGAATTGAAAGTTGAAAGTTGAAAATTGAGAATTAGTTTACGGTTTACCTCTTCCATCTTCCATCAGACTTCAGACTTCCTACTTCAGCCTTCTTCACTCTTCATTCTTCAGCGTCAGGCTCCTCAGTCCATAGTATAAACTCCAATAGGTTTGCAGGGAACCGATGAAGGCCCGTTGTGCCTTGTCCTTCTCGCTGATGCTGGTATTGAACTCCAGTAGTGTCGTGCGCCCTTGCACATACAGCCAGCGTGCTACTTCGTAGCGGCGAAGGGCTGTCTCTCTTGTCTTGTAGGCAATGCGTACGCGATAGCCTTGCAAGTTGTATTGACGTACCATTTTCAGTACGTTCAGCCGAAAGTCCTCCATAGCCTGATCGCTTTGCGTCTGTGTCAGTTCCAGCCTCGACTTTGCCACGCGCACTTGTCCCTTTCCCCGTCCCCAGTCCAAGAGCGGTAGCGACAATGTCAGGCTGCCATACTGCTGGTTCAATGGTTTCGAATAAGCTTCTCCCAGTGTTGTTCCCGTCTGAGAAAGACCGAACTTCACGTACAGGTCAGCTTTCAGGCCGCGATTGGCCTTGGCAGCAGCGAGCGAGCTCTGGCTCTCTATGATGTTAAGACGGAACTGATCGGGATCGGGGTTGTTCTCTAAAGCCAGTGCCAAGGCTTCCTCTGCATCATACATCGTGTCGTGAATCATCGTGTCGGGAACCACCTTCAGCGTCACAGGATCCTTTATTCCCAAGTACGACTTCAGCGTCAGCATCGACTCCTCCACTTCTGCCTCAGCATTCAGTTGGTTGGTTTCCTCGGTCAGTCGGTTCACCTCCAGTTGCAGCATCTCATTTTCTGTGATACTTCCTCGTTCATAGCGGCTGCGTGCATATCGGTGCAGGGTATCGCTTACCGCATAGTTCTGTCGGGCGATGTCCAGGTCGGTTTGAGCCGAAGCCAGCATGAAGAAGTAGCTGCTGGCTCGTGAGGCCACCAGTTCCATTGTCTCGTTGTACTGTTTCCTGGCCATACGTACCCGCAATGGTTCTGTGCGTTTTGCCCACTTTAGGCTGTTGTGCCCCAAAAGGCTTTGCTGATAGCCGATAGAGAAGGGCACTGTGCTGTAGCCGTGTGTGTGTTGCTCAAACTCGTCCTGACGGTAGAGGCTACTGCTCACGAAGAGCGTGCCGCCCGTCAATGCTATATTCTGCTTGATGCTTAGCGAAAGGTCGGTGCTCAACTGGTTCTGCCGCACAAAAACATTGGTACCATCGGGTTGCGTGATGCTACTGACCTGACGGTTCAGCGAAGGCGATGACGAGAGCGATACCGACGGCAAGTAGTTCGCCTGATAGTAGCGGTAGTTCCATTCTGCCGCCTCCAACTGATGCTTTGCCGCCAGTGCGTCTGCCGACTGACTTTGTGCCAGAGCTATACATCCGTCCAAGGACAAGCAAAGCGTGTCTTGGGCGAATGAGTGAAGAGTGAAGGCTGCGATTAAGTGAGTGAAAAGCCAAACTCGTTTGAGCTTTTCCGAACGAAAGCAGGCTCGAACGAAGTTCAAGAGTGAAGAGTGAAGAATAAAGAGTGAAAAATAAGGATTACTCATATCTTCAGATTTATTATTTGTCATTCTTAGTTTATTATTCTTCATAGCGACATCAAATTCTTCATTCTTCTCTATTCCCTATTCCCTCCTCTCCCCCTAAAGGGGGGCGGTGAGGCTTTTTACATCTCCACTTCCTGTACAATCTGTCCGTCGGATAGGTTGATGATACGCTGGGCGTATGAGGCATCACGCTGCGAGTGAGTCACCATTACGATGGTGGCGCCTTCGTCGTGCAACTGGCTCAGCAGATCCATTACCTCGCGACCGTTCTTGGAGTCGAGGTTACCTGTGGGCTCGTCGGCAAGGATGAGCTTGGGACGCGAAACTACGGCACGTGCGATTGCCACACGCTGCTGCTGACCGCCGCTGAGTTGACGGGGAAAATGCTTGGCGCGATGGCTGATGTCCATACGGCGCATTGCTTCCTCTACCCGCTTACGTCGCTCAGCCTTCGGCAGTCGCATGTAGAGCAGCGGCAGTTCGATGTTCTCCTCGACGCTGAGGTCATCGATGAGGTTGAAACTTTGGAAGACAAAGCCGATGAGTCCTTTGCGCAGCTTGTCGCGTTCGGGTTCGCTGAGTGGTGTCACATCCTGTCCGCCGAGCAGATATTGTCCGCCTGTAGGGGCATCCAGGAGTCCGAGGATGTTCAGCAATGTTGATTTACCGCAGCCGCTGGGGCCCATGATGGCGACGAACTCGCCTTCGTTGATTTCAAGGTTCACGCCGTTCAGGGCGATAGTGCGCACCTCTTCTGTAGTAAATGCGCGCTGGAGATTTGTTGTCTTAATCATCTTTTCATTTACCATTTAATTATTTACCATTTAACCATTTATATCGCTAACCGCTAACCTATAACCGCTAACCACTAACCGATTAAAGTTCCCGTTTCCGTTAATCTCCTCCCCTTTGGGGGAGGTCGGGAGAGGGGCCGGAGGTCGGAAGAGGGGCCTAATTCTCTTTCAACACTTCATATGGTTTTATTCTTGTTGCCTTCCATACTTGCTGCCAGAGAGTTAGGGCACAGAGGATGAGGATGATGGCAATGCTGAGGATCGGAATCCACCAGGCGAAACTGGTGCGGATGGTGTAGCTGGCCATGATGCGATGGATGACGAGCAGGCTGACGGGCAGCGAAGCGACGACAGCAATGCCGAAGACGATAAGATAGCGGCGTGAGAGCAGTAGGGCAATGTCCAGGAACGTGGCGCCATTGACCTTACGGAGGGCAATCTCGCGGTAACGCCTGCGTACATCGAACATCATCAACCCCAGTACGCCGAGGCAGGTGACGGCAATCGCCAAAAGTGAGAACGTCACGAAGATGCGGGCGATGCGCTGATCATCTTTATAGAGTGCCTTGCGCTGGTCTTCTATCCAGTGATACTTCAGATCGGTGGTGCCGAAGAGTTCCTTTTCCAATGCTTTCAGTTCGCGGATGATGTCGTCCTCGTGCCCCTCGACGACCTCGATGAGGTAGTTGTTCCCCCGCATCTGGTGGGCGTCGAAGATGTCAAACTCCCTTGTCCAGCCTTCGAACATCAGCAGTATCGGCGGCACAGGCTCAGACTGCCGACCGGGGTTGAAATCGCGGACGACGCCTATGATGCGGTAGGGCGGGTTGCCGCTACAGTCCTTGTCGCCACTATACCAAAAGCGCTCATCAAATTGCACGAGGTCGGTATTGCGGTCTTTGATGCCCAGTGCACGGATGGCAGATTCATTGGCAACACAGGTATAGTCTTCCATCGAGAGGCTGTCACCGGGCAGTACACCCTCTACCAGTTGTAGGCCGTACATCTGCGCCTCTAATCCCTCGATATACATTATGTCTACGTTGCTGCCATCGGCGAGGTTCATGGTCATGTTACCGTTGATGAATCCATTATCAATTGTAATGCCCTTGATATAGGGGCACGCCTGCAGGCGCTGCTTCACCACCTCGGTTTGCTTGGCGAGATTTGCTATCATAGCTTCCCACTCTTCTTCTGAAAAACTGCCGCGGTTGCTGGGGGGATAGATGCAAGCACTGAGCAGTCCTTTGGTGCGGAAGCCTGGGTCGGCGGTCATCATCACATGCAACTGGCGCATAAAATAAATGCTGACATTCAACAAAGCGAGGGAGATGAAGAATTGGAAGAACATAAAAGCCTCACCCCTAACCCCTCTCCCGAGAGAGAGGGGAACTTTAGCCGCGGAACTCCCCTCGCCCACGGGAGAGGGGCCGGGGGTGAGGCTTGTTATTAGTGGCAGCCCGAATAGGATTATCAACGTCAGTCCCACATCGAACTTCCATTGTGGCAAGACCTCTATATTATAATAGGTTGCGAGCAGCGGCTCCATGAGTTCCACTACCGTCCAGACACCGACCATCGTGAAGACAGCGAGCAGGAATGTCTCGGCATAAAGCTGGCAGAAGATGTTCCAGCGCGAGGCGCCGAAGATGCGGCGCACCTCCAATTCGTGGCGGCGATGGCTGCGCATGACAGCGAATAGGTTCACAAAATTGAACAAGCCGACGAACAGCAAAAGCACAGCCACAAAGAGGAGCATCCACAGATGGCTGGAGGAGGCAACGGGGACTAAACAGCTAAGTTCTGTCCAATAGCTGCCACAGCATTTTTGCAGCATTTGCGTATAAGGCTGTAGTCCGTAGTGGACGGGGCGGTCGGAAAATTCAGTCAACCGCTGTTCGGGCTGCCGTTCGTTGTATGCCTGCATATCGGTTCCTTCGTGCAAGCGGATGAGACCGATGCCGCGGCTGTTCTGCCCATATCTGAACTCGTCGTTGAAGTTGGCGATGTCGAAGCGGATGGTAGACTTTGTGGCAGGTTGGCAGAAGACGCCCATCACGGTATTCACCTCGTCGTCTTCCACCGTGATGGTCTTTCCCACGGCGCTTTCGCCAGGGAACAGCCGTTCGGCAAGTTCTTCGCTCAGGATGCACTGACCTTTTGCCTGTAGTACCAAGGTCCCCTCCAACGCTTTCAGCGGATAAACTTGTGTAAACGTGGAATCCACGCTGATGGCCTTGGGGTAAAATACCTCGCCTTGCTCGGGCTTGAGGGGGAACATCGAGCGCAGTTGCACATTCGTCCAGCACTCCACGTCGCTTTGGTTCAGCACGGGCGAGACGAAGTGCTCTTGGTGGTTGGGATCGTAGGTCTTTATCGGAAACCATTCGTTGGAGTTCTGATATTGTACGCAGCATACGTAGGTGCGGTCCAGGTCCGGCATCCAATGGTCGATGGTCCACTCCTGATAGAGGTAGCGGGCGATGATGATAGTTCCGCTGAGGGAGATGATAAGGCCCAGCAGCGAGAGGGCTGTGTAGCCCTTCATGCGGCTGATGATTCGAAATGCTTGTTTCATGTTGTTTTAGTTGACAAGTTAATCCCCTCCCCTTTGGGGGAGGTCGGGAGAGGGGCCTAATTCTCTTTTAATACTTCATACGGTTTGATGCGTGTTGCCTTCCATACTTGTTGCCAGAGCGTCAGGGCGCAAAGCAGCAGGACGATAGCGATGCTTACGAGCGGAATCCACCAGGCGATGGTGGCGTGGATGGTATAGTAGCGCGTTATCAACTGGTGCAGGCCGATGAGTGAGACGGGGATGCTGACAGCGGCAGCTACAGCCAATATAATAAGGTAGCGGCGTGAGAGCAGCAAGGCGATGTCTAAGAACGTGGCACCGTTGACCTTACGAAGCGCAATCTCGCGGTAGCGACGTCGCACATCGAACATCATCAGGCCCAGCACGCCCAGACAAGTGACGGCAATCGCCAGGAACGAGAAGGTGAAGAAGATACGGGCTGTTCGACGGTCCTCCTCGTAGAGGCTGGCTACATCATCTTTGAGCCAATGATAAGGCAATTCCTCCACATGGAAGATTTCGCGCGACGTCTTCTGTATGTATTCAATAGCTTCCTTCTCATGCCCGGGCATAACTTCGACCGCCACCTCAGAACCATTCAGTCTGTCAGGTTCTTCCTTACGATAAGCAAAGAACATGCCGGGTTGAGGTTCGGATAGTTTGCCAGGATGGTAATCGCGTATTACACCCACTATCTCGTAGGGCACGAGCGGTTGTTCATCGGGCATCCTGCCAGTCGTGTAGTCAAAAATCCACCACAGACGCCTTGCAGGCAGAACCGTCTCTTTCTCAATGTCCTTGATGCCCAGTTGTCGGATAGCTGTTTCGTTCAGGAGGCAGCGATATTGTTCTCTGGTGTCCAGTGTGTCGTTGAAAGCCCGACCCTGAACGACTTCCAGACCGTACATCTCCATCTGCTGCGGGCTTATGCTTTGGTATTCAAGCGAGACATTATTGACCGACAACTCGTTACCCGTTTTATAAATGTTTCCCGAGGAGCAGAAGCTTTTAATATGCGGGCATGCCGTCAGGCGGTCGTTCAGTAGCTTGCTGTCGTTCTTCATTGTTTCGAACCAATCCATAGTGGGCCCGCCGCTTCCCGTCCATGTTCGTGAAGGATAGGGTGTACAGTTCAGGATATTCTCGGTACGGTAGCCAGGGTCGCTGCCCATCATGAAGTGCAGTTGCCGCATCAGGTAGAGGCTTACGGTGATGAGGGTGATGGATATGAAGTATTGGAGGAAAAGGAAAGACCTTGCCCCAGCCTTGCCCAACCTTCCTACGATTGCTATAAGAGGCAATATAAATATTATTGAGAGTGACAGCGTCGTGTCGAAGAGGGGCATGCTCATCTGCTCAATGCTGAACCAGTCCTTCATGTGCGGCGTAATCAGCTCGACGACCATCCACACACCAAGCATAGCAAGAGCGCTGATGAGCAGGTTCTCCATGTAGAGCATCGAGAATATGTCGAGGCGCGAGGCACCGAAGATGCGGCGCACCTCCAGCTCGTGGCGGCGGTGGCTGCGCATCACGGCAAAGAGGTTCAGGAAGTTGAAGATGCCGACGAGGAAGAGCAGGACGGCGACGGCGAAGAGCATCCACAGGTATTTGGGCGAGCTGACACTCCTAACGGTAACGTCCCTTTCGCCCCATAGCTGTGAAAGCAGTCCTTCGTATGGAGCCAGCTGAAAACGCAGTGTACGCCCCTCCATTTCGAATACGTTGGGAGTCTGTACGGGTTGGCGTTTGTTGTAGGTCTTCACGCTGGCCCCTGGGTGAAGTCTGACCATATAGAAGACACTGCCCTGATTATTGTAGGCATATTCTGCTTCGTACTCTACATAGTCGAAGTTCAGCGAAAGCTTCGAGGCGGGTTTCCGAAAGACGCCGATAACAGTGCGCAGTTGTCCGTTGTCCGTCGTCAGGGTCTGCCCAACAGCCTCCCCCTCGGGAAAGAGCCGTGCAGCCAGTTCTTCGCTGATGATGGCATCCCCTTCGTGGCGCAATACCAACGTGCCGGCCACAGCCTTCAGGGGGAAGAACCTGTGGAACATGCTGTCAGCCTTCAAGGCCAGCGGCTTCAGCATCTCTTCCCCATCCAGTTTCAATTGCAGCGTCGTGTAGGTGCTCGCATACGAGAAATACTCTATCTCGTTCTGTCCGTCCAAAGGCGACTGGAGTTCTGCACGCCCGAGAAAGCTTTTATAGAACATTGCCGGGTAAGGATTATCACCAGAACTTTCTTCCATCAATACATACGTCCTGTCGAGGTCCGGCATCCAATGGTCGATGGTCCACTCCTGATAGAGGTAGCGGCTGATGATGATAGTTCCGCTGAGGGAGATGATAAGGCCCAGCAGCGAGAGGGCTGTATAGCCCTTCATGCGGGAGATAAGTCGGAATGCTTGTTTCATGTTGTGAATTTATGAGTTTACTTTACCTTATATATAGCAAGAACCGTGCCAAAATGGTAAATGACTGATTCTTAGTGAATTAAAGAAATCTGGTCTTGTGGGTATGTGTGCGTCATCGCTCATCATCGTGCGGAAGTGCACAGGAAAAGGTATCAATACGTTGTGCATTTTTCTTTTTAAGTCGTGAAAAAACATCTTTTTCCCTTGTCTAAAACTATTTTCAAGGCGTGAAAATATATTTTCAAGACTTGGTTATTTATTTTCAAGGCTTGGTTATAAATTTTCAAAGCTTGAAAATAGTTTTATATGCAGGACAAAATATTTTTATATTATTGATCATATCTTTATTTCTATCGTAGTACCCTTTTTCTCCTTGCTTTCGATATGGATGGTGCCGCCATGTTTGAGGATAATCTGCCGACAGAGGCTAAGACCGATGCCAGTACCAGTGGTCTTGGTGGTGTAGAAGGGGATGAAAGCGTGCTCCAGTACGTCGGGCGACATACCAGCGCCGTTGTCGCGGACGAAAAGCCTCACCCCCGACCCCTCTCCGAGGAGAGGGGAGAACTGCGTTTTGACCTCTACCTCGGTGGCGCCGCTTTCGAATGCGTTTTTGATAAGGTTAATGAGGACTTGCTCTATTTGAGCGCGGTCGGCCAACAGCCTCACCTCTAACCCTTCTCCGGGGAGAGGGGAAAACGTTAATTGCGGGGTATTTTTCTCCCCACTCTCGACGGTGTTCGGGCTGGGGGTGAGGCTGAACAGCGCTTTTAGATGTTCAAATAATTCGGAGACGGGGAAGGTCGTTTTCTCGGGTGTCTTGATGCGCGTCAGTTGTCGGTAGCTCTCCACAAAGTCGAGTAGGGAGTGGCAACGACGGTTGATGACGGCAGCCCCCTCCTGTCCTCCCCCTTGGGGGAGGGAACCTGCCAATGTCTCGCTGATGGAAATGATGGGTGTCAGGGAGTTCATGATTTCGTGGGTAAGCACGCGGATGAGTTGTTGCCAGGCCTCCATCTCCTGCCGCTGCATCAGCATAGATACATCCTTCAGGGCTACCACAAGTTTGCGTTGTCCGTCGATTCGCAACAGAACCGTAGAGAGCGCACAGCCGTCCACCACCTCTTTATGTTCGGCAATGGCCGAGAGGATACGGGGAGGCAGAAGCCCCCTCCCAACCTCCCCCGAGGGGGAGGAGTATTGGGTCGCCACATGGTTCATCCAATCGATGCGTCCGTCTGTGGAGCAGACAAAGAGAGCCGTATCCACATTCTCTGTCAACTGTCGCAAGTACTGCAACTGTCGCTCTGCCTCTGCAAGCTTCACATGCAACTTCTGATTCTCCTTTTCCGTTTCATGGTAAGCGTATCGTAGGCGGCTGATGCGGCCGTAAAGCGAAACACACAGCCATAGCATTGCTACAATCAAGGCTATGGACGCCCAAAGCAGATGGGATTTGACGCTGAGGACCATGGCTGCCATCAAGACCACAAGCCCCACTATATATAATATGTATGTTTTCATTTGCTAAGTTTTCTGTATAATGCGAAGCGTGTGATGCCGAGGAGTTCCGCAGCCTTCGTGACGTTACCCCCGGCAATGTTCATGGCACGCTCGATGGCTTCCTGCTCCAAACGTTCCAGATTCAGCGTCTGTGTCTGGGATGTCCGGCGAGAGGAGTCCTTCAGTACAAAGTCCTGCGCACAGAGACTTGACCCTTTTGCCAGGAGCACAGCACGTTCGACAGCATGCATCAGTTCGCGCACATTGCCCGGCCATGTGTGACGCAGCAGCCGTTGACGCGCATCGCGGTTGAGTTCCTTCACCACCTTATTATATTTATGTGCGTAGGTAGCCAGGAAGTGTTCGGCCAGCAGGATGATGTCTTCGCCACGCTCACGCAGCGGCGGTATGGTAATCTCTATGGTGTTGATACGGTAGAGGAGGTCTTCGCGAAAGCGTCCTTCTGCCACTTCGGTATGGATGTCTGCATTTGTGGCGCAGAGCAGGCGCACGTCAATGGGTGTAACCTGCGTGCTGCCGATGCGCGAGATTTCCCGACGCTCCAATGCTGCCAGCAATTTTGCCTGCAAGGGTAGGGGAAGGTTGCCTATCTCGTCAAGGAAGAGTGTGCCTCCGCTGGCAGTTTCCATGCGACCTGCCTTCGCCTTACGGGCATCGGTGAACGCACCCTTCTCGTAACCGAAAAGTTCACTCTCAAAGAGCTGTTCAGGCACGCTGCCTAAGTCGATGCTGACAAAAGGCTTTGCCGCACGGTGGGAAAGGGCGCAAAGCTGTCGGGCTATGACATCCTTTCCTGTTCCGTTCTCGCCGAGAATCAGCACATTGGCATCCGTCGGTGCCACTTGTTCTACCGTCTGCATGACACGTTGCATAACGGGACTCTCGCCTATGAGGGTGGGAGCTTCTGTAGCGGCTGCTACCTCCATGCGCTGTTCCAGCAGACGGTTCTTATGCCGTTCTTGGCTCAGTTCTACCCCTGCAAAGAGTGTCGCCAGAAGCTTGGAGTTATCCCAGGGCTTGGTGATGAAGTCTGTGGCACCGCTCTTCAAAGCCCGTACTGCTTTATCAGCATCAGCGTAGGCAGTCATGAGGATGACGACAGCCTGTGCATCGCGGTGCAAGATGTGCTCCAACCACTCGAAGCCCTCCTCTCCGCTGATGGCATCGCGTGTGAAATTCATATCCAGCAGCACCACATCGGGATGCAGCAGATCATAGAACCTGTCAATTTGTTCGGGATTCTTCGCCACACGGATGTCTTCTACTAATGGCTTCAGTAAAAGGTTCAGCGCAAAAAGGACATCTTCGTTATCGTCGATGACAAGTATTTTCCCATTCTTCTTTACTTCCATACCAATATGTTTTTACTGAAGTTTCGGAAGTTAAATTGGAAGTTAAAATGGAAGTTATAGGGGAAGTTAAGCCAGCATGCTGGCTGGACGATAGTTATACACATGCAGACAAGAAGTCTTAAGTAACGTCGGAGCGAAGCGGTAACTTCGGAGGGCGAAAGCCCGGTAACTCCTCTAACTCCTCTAACTCCTCTAACTCCTTTAACTCCAGAAACAACTCCAGAAACTTAAATATTTTACCTTTCCGGAAGCAAATATAAGACAAAAGAAACACTTCCCCCAAACTTTCACTTCAGAAAAAGAGTTTCCCCTCGGCAATTACCTGCATTTTGTGCGTAATCGCACACTTTTGTGCGTTCTTGCACGTCTTTTACCCTCTTATAGTGTCACGCCGTTTTTGAAGATGGCGAATTCGGCATTGCCGTGTACTTCGGCTGTGGTGCGCTCCTTGCCGGAGGCGACGTCTATGATGTAGGCGATAAAGCGTTGGAGTAGCTCTTCCATGCTTGTGCCGTCCAACAGGACTCCGGCATCGAAGTCTATCCACTGGGGCTTGCGACGGGCCAGATTGCTATTGGTGCTGACCTTCAGCGTGGGTACAAAGGTGGAGAAGGGGGTTCCCCTTCCGGTGGTGAAGAGTACCAGCTGACAGCCGGCAGCTGCCAAGGCGGTGCTGGCAACGAGGTCGTTGCCGGGAGCGGATAATAAATGGAGGCCAGCCTCAGAGTCTAACCTGTCGCCGTACTCTAAGACGCCACAGACGGGGGCGGTGCCGGCTTTCTGGGTGCAGCCGAGGGCTTTCTCTTCGAGGGTGGAGATACCTCCGGCTTTGTTACCGGGCGAGGGATTCTCGCCTACGGGCTGTCCGTGAGAGAGGAAATATTCCTTGAAGTTGTTGATGAGGCTGATGGTCTGTTGGAGCACCTCTTCCGAGACGGCACGGCGCATGAGGATGGTCTCAGCACCAAACATCTCGGGTACCTCGGTAAGGATGGCTGTGCCGCCCTGCTCCTTGCAGAGCCAGTCGGTGAAGGCTCCCAGAAGGGGATTGGCGGTAATGCCCGAGAATCCGTCTGAACCGCCGCACTTGAGGCCTACACGCAGTTTGCTGACAGGTACGGGAATACGCTCGTAGCTCTGTGCCTGAGCGTAAAGTTCCTTGACGATACGTACACCAACTTCTACCTCGTCGCCCTCTACCTCCTGACACACCATGAAGCGGATGCGCTGGCGGTCGTAGTCGCCCAGCATCTTCTCGAATTCCTTAGGCTGGTTGTTCTCGCAACCTAAGCCAACGACCAGCACGCCGCCTGCATTGGGGTGCAGGACCATATCGCGCAGTATCTTGCGGGTGTTCTCGTGATCGTCGCCCAACTGGGAGCAGCCGTAGTTGTGAGGGAAATAGTTGAGAGTGGAGAGTTGAGAGTTTAGAGTCAGTTTAGAGTTTAGAGTTGAGAGTTGAGAGTCGTTATCGTTGACGTTATCGTTATCGTTTTCGTTATCGTTGACGTTGATCTGTTCTTTGGCTTGTTCAACTATTTGGCGGCAGATGCCGTTGACGCAACCTACGGTGGGGATGACCCAGATGTCGTTGCGAATACCTACCTGACCGTCGGGACGCACATAGCCGTTGAAAGTTGAGAGTTTAGAGTCGTTATCGTTGACGTTATCGTTGACGTTGACGTTTTCGTTTTCGTTTTCGTTGAGAGGTTTTATCTCCCCATAATCAATGGTGCCGCTTAGGTTGGTGGCGATGTTATGGTGGTCCACCAACTCACCTTTGCGGATGGCGCGGGTGGTGTGCCCAATGGGGTATCCGTACTTAATGACGTCCTCGCCCTGGGCAATGTCGCGAAGGGCAAACTTGTGGCCGGCAGGGATGCCGGGCATCTCTTGCAGGGCTACCGCTACGGTATCTGCGGGGTGTATTTGGAGAAAATCTTTCATTTGTTTTAAGTTTAGAGTCAGTTTAGAGAGTTTAAGAGATTAGAGATTAGAGATTAGGGATTA
>JAFXZY010000052.1 GCA_017541025.1 Bacteroidaceae bacterium
AGGGTACGACTATCAAGTGGACTTCGACATCACCTGGGCAACGGAGCCCGAAGGTACTATCCTGCTGCAGAACCCTTACGCCAAAGTATATCTTGCCGACCCGATAGGCGGATGGATAGGCTTCAGTCGTGACGGCTACCTTTATACCTTTAATTATAAGGGTAAGGTAGGCAAGAAAGAGCACATCGCCATCAAGGGCACTAACCGAAGCACCTCGCTCTACGTGAACGGCAAACTGGTGCAGGAATTAAGCATAGAAAAGCGTTTCTATGCTAAAGATAAGACATACAACTACGTCCAAACCCTCATCTTCCCACTACAGAAAACGGGTAAGTTCAATAGTCAGATATCAAACTTTAAAGCAAAAAAGATGTAAAAAAAATAAAATTCTTCACTCTTCATTCTTCATTCTTCATTTTTTGTTGTATCTTTGCATCCGCAAAACAGCAAATAGGTCGGTTCGGTAGCTCAGTTGGATTAGAGCAGCAGCCTTCTAAGCTGCGGGTCAAGGGTTCGAGCCCCTTCCGAATCACTTCAACTTGAGCCCTTCACACCGAGGGGCTTTTTAATTTATCAGAAAACGATGAATACAAATAAAGAATTTATACAGATGGCCATAGAGGAAGCCCGTGAAGGCATTCGGAAAGGCCACGGAGGACCGTTTGGAACAGTCATTGTCAAGGACGGGAAAGTTATAGCCAAAGGACATAATATGGTACTGGTAAACCATGATCCTACTGCTCATGGGGAAGTGATTGCCATTCGCAAGGCTGGTAAAGCGCTGGGCACACACGACCTTAGCGGCTGTACACTTTATACAACAGGCGAACCTTGCCACATGTGCCTGTGTGCTATTATGTGGGCCAATATTGATAAGGTATATTACGGATGCACCATTGCGGACAACGGTAAAATTGGCTTCCGTGATGACAAATTCAATACCATCTTTGGAGGTCGTGACAAGTTAGGTGATATGCTTACAGAACTGAGCCGCGAGGAATGTCTGCAACTCTTTGAAGAATATAACAATATTAATCACACAACCTACTAACAATCCATAATGTTATGAAAGATTTTCAGTTTAAGTACATTGGCGAGGCATTGATCCTTGCCGTTGGTCTCTTCCTGGCAGGAGGAGCCATTAAAAGTGGTATTGTAAAGTTCAAGGAGATGGACCGAACCGTCACTGCAAAAGGACTTTGCGAGAAAGAGGTGAAGGCTGACAAGGTAACGTGGCCCTTGAAGTTCAAGGAACTGGGCAACGATCCTGCCGAACTATACGACCGTATCGAGAGCAATACTCAGACTGTTGTTTCGTTCCTGAAGTCCAACGGCCTGAGCGAAGAGGAAATCTCTATTGCACCACCCGCTATGGTTGACCAGCAGGCTAACATGAGCTACAGCAGCGAACAAGTGCGCTACCGCTACAAGGCCAACTGCGTAGTTACCGTAGTGAGCAAGAATGTGGATCTGGTTCGTAAAATAGTAAGCAATCAGGCTAAACTGATGCGTCAGGGAGTAACCATCGTTAGTAACGAGTACGACGAGACTTCCAACGTTACCTACGAGTTTACCGGACTGAATGACATCAAGCCGGAGATGATTGCGGAGGCTACCAAGAATGCCCGTAAGACTGCCGAGCAGTTTGCTACCGACTCCAACAGCGAGTTAGGTAAGATTAAAACAGCAGACCAAGGTCAGTTCAGCATCAACGACCGTGACCAGAATACTCCTTGGCTCAAGAACATTCGCGTAGTAACCACTGTGGTTTACTACCTGAAAGACTAAGGGACTAACCCTTAACCCCTCTCCAAAGGGAAGGGAGAAACGGGAACGATAACGAAAATTTTTTCAACTTGTCCCCCAAAGTATTTCTCCTCGCCCTAAAGGGAGAGGACGGGAGAGGGTCTTAATACTGATCATACAACTCCTGCAGGAGGGTGAGTTTCTCGCCCTCCTTTTTTTCTATGTACGTGCCACCGTAATAGAAGCAAGCAAAGCCACCTGAGACTATACCCCATTTGGTGCTCTCGATTAAGTCGAGAAGCCTCTCCCCGGCCCTCTCCACAAGAGAGGGAGTATTTTCATCGTTGTTCCATTCATTCTCCCCTTTTTTGGAGGGGTTGGGAGAGGCTGCTATTTGTCTGGCTAAGGAGGCAATGACACCACCGGCGAAGTTGTCGCCACAGCCTGTGCTGTCACCCTTGCGACCTTCTTTTAATGCCTTGCCCACAGCGGCAGAGACGGGCATCGTATGCATGGGAACCTTTCCGAAGAGAGTACTGTCTGCCCAGAGATAGACATCGCGGGCTCCGTTGGTAACCAACACTGCACCAACTTCTTTCTCTGCAAAGAAAGAGATGGCTGAGGGAATATCCTGGCAACCACTCAAGCGAAGTGCTTCCTCGTGATCAACAATCAACAGGTCTATAAAGCGGTAAGCTTCGTCTCCGTCACCCATAGGCCATCGCTGAGATGGATTTTCCTTCTCGTTCAAGAAATCATAAACCGTATTGACAATGGTGAGGTGACCTTTCTCCTTTACTATTTTGAGCATACCGCTCAGTCCCTGATGAATACAGGGAACTAAGGCAGTACCGCCAAAAACACAGATGTCTGAGTCATAGAAACTCTCATCTATCTCCTCGGGCAAATAATGCCATGAAGCGCCGATGGTGTTCACAAAGGTACGCTCACCATGTCCATTGTCAAAATTGGGATCTGAAAGCACACTGGTAGAAGCAGTCTCACTACTTCTCTCTATTCGATAGTGACTCAAATCTACAGGAGTCTGGCTCAACTTCTGCATAAGGTCCCTACCTACTTCCTTATCTCCCCTGCAGCCATAAAAGAATACCTCGCTCTCTTTATAAGCAATCTGTGCGGCATTAATGAGTGCCACAATGCAAGGTCCGCCGATATTTTCCTTATCGGCTTTGCGTCCATCGGTAAGTTTGGGCAAGATTTCTGTTTCGAAACTATCACCCGAGAAACGCTCCAGTTCCTCTTCGAAGGTCAGCTTACCCGGTTCCAATCCGCCATCGCCGGGCTTTTTACTCAGATACTTGCGGAAGAGTTCCGACGTAAAATCCACCTTATCATATATGCGGTCCATGAGGCAGCAGCCGACACCGCTGATTCGTACTTTATGCATTGAGAATTAACAATTAACAATTAATAATTAACAACGATAACCAATAACCGATAACCAATAACCGATAACCAATAACCGATAACCAATTAAAGTTTTCGTTATCGTTGACGTTATCATTGACGTTATCATTGACGTTAGACTTTATAAGAACTTACCATAGTCCGAGCAAAGAAGGTGCAGGGGTTCTTCGTCTTCCTCAATCTCCGGGAAACGTCCCACGGGATTATAGAAGCGGTTGTCCGTATTATCGTCATTGCACTGACTCACCTCACCTACCATTACCTTTCCCTTCCCGGGTTCGCCATAGAAACGATGGTAGAGGTATTGCTCCATACAGATACTCTGTCCGGGACGAAGGATAACCGTTCCGCCTGGCTCCATCGTATGCTCTATGCCATCTATGCGGTAATGTACCTGTGTATCGGCAAACTGCTCGTTCTTATCGGCATTATAGAGTTCAATCACCAAGTTTCCGCCGCCACGATTGATGATGTCCTCCATCTTCGACCAATGGAAGTGCATAGGAGTCTCCTGGTTCTCTTCCACAATCATAATCTTCTCTGCGTATGGTTTCTTGTCCATACCGTACTTGCCGTTGCGAATGGTAAAAAGGAACAAACCGCAGCGCAGGAAGTCGCCAGAACCAAAGTCGGTGATGTCCCATCCCAACATACGTTCCACAATATAATCTACTTTCTGGCGGTTGGCCTTCCAGTCTTGAAGGCTCCACTCTGCCCATTCGGGCAAAACAAACTGACGTGATGCCAAAAACTCCTTGGCCTCGCGCTGAATCTGATTAATTTCGCTTCGTTTCATAATATTGTTAGTTTTTATTTTATTGAACATTGAGCATTGAACATTGAGTATTAGTTGTTCGTCCTTCGTTATTCGTCCTTCGTTGTTAATTGTTAATTAAAGAAGTTAACGTTCCCGGGGGTAGGCTTTCTTCCCATCTGTAACTCCAGGGTGCCACCAGCCATTAACTGTTCGTGCGTAAGGAAAGGCTTCGAGAGAGGCTGGCCGTTCAGTCGGGCACTTTGGATATATTTGTTTTCTTTTGAGATATCTTTAGCATTGATAATGAACGACTTACCATTTGGCAGATGAAGTGTTGCTTTCTCAAAGAAAGGACTGCCGATGGCATAGCTGGTTGTTCCTGGCGTGACTGGGAAGAAACCCATCATGGAGAAGACAACGAATGCCGACATGCCACCACCGTCCTCATCGCCCGGCATACCAAGGAAGGAGTCGATGAAGTAGGTATCGATAAGACTATGGATATACTTCTGTGTTTTCCAGGGCGCTCCCACATAGTCATACAGATAAGGTATATGGAAGCTGGGTTCGTTGCCCATCTGGAACATACCCATCAGCCCCGTAGCATCGGGCAACACATTGTAGAAACGGAACTTGGCCGTCCCCACGCCCATGTGGAAGAGCTCGTCCAACTTGGCCTCGGCCTTCTTGTGTCCGCCCATCAGGGTAAAGAGTCCTTCCAGATCGTGTTTTACATCCCAATTGAAGATATAGGCATTGTTCTCGGTGAAGTAAGCGCGTCCGTCGTGCATGGGATTAAAGGGCTCCACCCACTCTCCCTTATCGTCCTTGGGCCACATCATGCCTTTATCGGTGCGGAAGACATTACGGTAAAACTTCGAGCGTTCCATAAAGAGTTTCTCGTCCTCTGTCTTACCTAACATCTTGGCCATCTGAGCGATACACCAGTCGGAATAGCTGTTCACAGTTGTCAGCGAAACGCTCTGTCGGCGCTCCCAGTTGGTATCCACTTCCGGTACGGTTTCAGGTTCACCGGGTTGTAAAGCGGGATAGTAGCCATGTGTATTATAGAATGTATCCAGCGGAGTAGCCGGTCCTGTACGCCAAGGCAGCATGGTACGTTCCAACGAGTTCTTGCGGAAGCCCTCGTAGGCTGTTGCCAGATCGAATCGCAACCCCTTGACCCAGGCATCCAGCATCCACACGGCAGCGAAGTTACCCGTCATAGCAGCCCATTCGCCCGAGGTCAAGGCAAAGCGTGGCATAACGCCACTCTCCTTATACATCTCAATCAGGGAGTTAATCTTCTGCAACTCAACATCAGGATTCAGAATAGTATGCAGCGGTTCCAAGGCAATATGCGTATCCCACAACCAGTTGTCCACAAAGAACGGTTCGTCTGACGTGTGTACCTTATGGTCCCATGCACTGTAGAAACGTCCGTACTCGTTGATGTCCACCATACGTTCCTGACAACGGTAGAGTGCCGTGTAGAATGTACGCATGTGCGATTCCGTTCCCCCGCTCACCTCTATCTGTCCAAGTCGTTTTTCCCACGTCTTTTTTGCATCCTGTTTAATGCGTTCGAAGTCGAACTTCGGAATCTCGCGTTCCATATTATCCTTTGCCTGCTTCTTATCAATATAAGAAATTCCGTAGCGCATCGTCACTACACTTTTCTGGCTGTCAGCCGTCAGCATCAAGTGCTTGACGTCCTGGCCGGGATAATGTATATTGTGCATTTCGCAGTCGAACTCGGCATACAGATAAGCCGTCATGTTTTCCTTGCATTCAGGCTGTCCGAACTCAGCGGTTCCTGTTACCACCCGATTGCCCTCATGGTCGTAGGAGCCGATAGCAGTACGACTGCGGAAACGTAAGGTATGATTGCCCTTTCCCTCGAAGGTCATGCGAATGATACCACTCTTCTTGGAGGGTGCGAACTCGAAGGTCACGCCATCCAACTGGGCACAATAGTAATAAGGATGTGTCTCCTCGTTGTCGATGATACCGGGTGCCGACCAGAACCCTTCCGTGTTGTCTGTACAGAAAGGCATAAAACCGAATACCCAGTGCCTACGATGGTTAGGCATCTGTAGGGCAAAGTCTTCAATCCAGTCGTCCAGCATACTGCTGCGCAGCGGAACAAATCGTAGCATCTCGTTTGGCAGATGCATCGTTTGGCGTGTTGTTTCCAACAAGACACTCACGCCACCGATAGTCGGGTCTGCATAATCAGCCACAGATTTCTTGGAGTCAGCATAAGATAGCAATGGCAAGCAGAAACAAAGCCCCAGTATAATTTTCCTTAAAGTCATAACAATAATAGTTGAGAGTTTAGAGTCAGTTTACAGTCACTTTATAGTTAAAATATTAAAAGGTTAAAAAGTTTTCGTTATCGTTGACGTTATCGTTATCTATTGCTTTCAAAAAGTAGGATATGCTCTGTTACGACTTCGCGTGACGCATCAATCATCACCTGCTTCAGGGGGATGTAACCCTCATCGGGCTTTTGTGCAAGGCGTTCGCTGATTCGCTTCATAATGCCGCGCTGGATGGCTGTTGCCACATTTATCTTGCATATTCCGTTATGGATGCAGGCCTTGAAGTCCTCCACGCTGGTTCCGCTGCCGCCATGAAGCACCAAAGGCAGTTGGTTGGCTTCATGAATCTCTATGAGTCGTTGTATGTTCAACTGCGGCGTATGCACATAATGTCCGTGCAGGTTACCGATGGCAACGGCCAGTGCGTCAATGCCCGTCTCCTGAACAAAGCGAACTGATTCTTCAACATCCGTAAAGACATCGGCTGTATCTTTTCCGCAGTCGCCCACTTTTCCCAGCTCGGCCTCCATATCCACACCGGCAGCCTTGGCTATACGGGTTACTGCCTTGCTGGTAGCTACATTCTCTCCAAACGGAAGAGCAGCACCGTCGAACATCACAGAAGTAAATCCTAAACGGATAGCCCGTACACAGGTCTCAAGGCTCTGACCGTGGTCAAGATGAACACACACGGGTACAGAGGCACGTTTGGCAGCTTCCAGAAAAAGCGGAGCCATCAGTTCCATAGGTGCCTCGGGGAACTGCACCTCGGCCAACTGCAGTATAATGGGCGAACGCAGTTCCTCTGCAGCCTCCAAGGCTCCCATCACATTCTCCAAACTCAGACAATTAAATGCTCCAACGGCATAGTGTCGTTCATTTGCATCTTTCAAGATTTCACTTAAGGTTGTTAACATGTAAAGATTAAAGTTTATGGTTTTTTTGTTAATTGTTATCGTTTTAAACTGTAAACAGTAAACGGTAAACAAAGAATAGTTAATTGTTTATTATTTGAACAAACGGGCTCATTGGCAGACCGTTTTGCCCGTACACATTCGCTCGGATGGGGTTGTTCTTCCATGCATAGCGGATAGAGATAGGATTCACTAACGGTGAGCGGATTACGATGCGGTCGCCCCTACCCTCTGCCTCAGCATTCACGTAATTGCCATCAGGCCCTGCCACCTCAAACTCATAGATCGGACCGTTCTTCAGAAGCGGTTGTGATAACGTGCACACCACTGTGCCATTCTCAGTCACCGCCTTTATTACCTCTGGCGATAATGCTACACGTTTGTTCCACAACTGCTTTTCGAAGGCCAGCGCCACTCGTTCCGCCACATCTTTCTTACGCAAAGGATGAATATCAACAGTCTCGCCTCGGTCGATGGTCACAACCAATTCTGCGTGTGCATCTTCCTTGGCAACTAATCGTTGGGCTTCACGCACCACTGACCAACCCGTGTTCTGAGGCTGTTCCGAAGGTTCTCTGTAATTGGCCAACTGGATAATCACAAATGGCAACTCCGGACGTTCAAAAGCCTGACGCCAGTTGGATATCATCAAGCGCAACAATGGAGCATAGTCGGAGGCAGAACCACCATCAGCATTAGATTCTCCCTGATACCATACCGCACCGGCTATGGCAAAAGGAGCCAAGGGATGAATCATACCATTATATAAGGTAAAGGGTTGGTATTGCAGGTCGACACCATGACTGATGCTGTGAGGCATCTCCGCTCCCATCTGTAATTTCCATTGCCTGCCCAACGGCAGCACATGGTCATTGCCGAAGACCAGTTGATAAGGTTTTTCCTTGTAGAAATACGGTTTGCCGCTTTTGTTGATAAAGCGGATGGTAATGACGTTTTCGCCCTCGCGGAGCAAACCCTCGGGCACCTGATAACGACGAGGCGGATACTGATAGCCTGTGCTGCCTATGCGCTGGCCGTTAAGGTAAGTCACATCGCTATCATACAGCGTGCCCAACAGCAGTTTAGCAGCCCGGCCTGCATGCTCCTTATTAATTATAATGTGTTGGCGCAACCAAAGGGAGCCAATCCATTCGCTCCGGTCAGGTAATAGATTGTCCTGATCCACCACAGGCCAAGAGGAATCATTGTAATCCAACTGGGTAAACTGCCCCACACCTGGGTCGTTCTTATCCAACAGATCCTGCCAGCACTGGTTAGCAAGTGAGGCCGCCTGTTGCTGCGCCTTTACAAATGCATCGTTCTGATACAATTGAGTCTGGCGATACAGAACGGGATAATACTTGAGCAGGGTGTCAGCAGCAATCCACGCCTCGATGGGGGTGCCGCCCCATGCGCTCTCAATGATGCCCTGGGCAACGCCCTTCTCACGCTGCAACTGTTTACCTAAGAAATAGCCAATGGCAGAGAACTTCCAAGCATTCTCTCGGTTCAGGGGCTTCCACTCAGCAGGACGCAGATCAGCCGACGGTCCATGGGTATCGGTCTGATAAGGCACATGGAACAGCCGTACCATTTGGTTCTCATCATCCAGTTCCTCTGGATATTGTGGTGAAACGCGTTCCAAGGTAGTCTCCATATTCGACTGCCCACTGCAGAGCCAGACATCGCCGATAAAGACATCAGAGATGTCAAGTTGAGAGTTTAAAGTGTAGGGTTTAGAGGTATTATTTTTTACCTCTTCCATCTTACTTCTTACCTCCAGCGTGTACGGGCCTCCCGCTTTCATAGCAGGAAGGTTCACGCGCCAGTAACCATTGACATCTGCTGTTGTAGTGCAGGATTTCCTGTTCAGTGTAACGGTGATGGTTTCCTGCGGGTCAGCCTGCCCCCATACTGGGATAGGCATACCACGCTGTAGCACCATCCCATTCTGAAATATCTGCGGCAGTCTAACCTCTGCATTGCATAGCGTACAGATCATCGCAAAAACACATAAAAAAAGAAATGTCTTTTTCACTTTGCTTGGTTACACGTTTACGAATGCAAAAATACAATATTTTTCTCAAACCAAGAAACAGTAAGCGCATTTTTTTTCATTCGCTTTCATATAAATCGTAGCCTTAATTTTTGTTTTTTTTCTCACTTAATCATACCTTTGCAGAAAATTATCCATTGTACGTAGAATAAACAGGAAAAAAAATAAAACTTTTAAACTTATGAAAAAACTAACGACTATTCTTTGGGCGTGTTTGACCGCCGTGATGGTGGAGGCACAGGTGCAAAAACCGTTACCGTCGCTGCACGTTGAAGGGCGATGGCTGGTAGATACGCATGGCAACCATGTGGTACTGCACGGTGTGATGGATACTCCCAACATGTACTTCAATGATTATCGTTGGGGGTCCCCTTGGGGTAGCAACCCTGTGGCATACGATAATAATGGTGCCACAAAATGTAAGGCATACTTTAAGAAACTCTTTATCGGTCTTGAAAAGGCTCACTGCGACGTGTTCCGCCTTCACATGGATCCTGCATGGACTAATGACCCCTCCAGTTCCTATACTTATCCTGGTGCAAAAGATCAAGCGGCTGGTGTTGGAGGCGAAGCGGATATCAGGAAGTTTAATCCTACCCGTCTGAAGAATTTCCTCAAGACCCTTTATTTCCCTTTGGCTAAAGATGCCATCAATCACGGAATGTATGTTGTCGTACGCCCACCAGGTGTATGTCCTGGTGATCTGAAGGTGGGCGATTACTATAACGACTATCTGATGACCGTATGGGATATCTTCACACAGAACGATTCCATTAAGAAATACGCTGGACAGATTAGCATCGAGTTGGCTAATGAACCCGTTTCCTTGAAGAATGCCGAGGGGAAGGACGAGCCTGCCGCCTTACACGATTACTTCCAACCCGTGGTGAATAAGATTCGTGATAACGGCTTTACGGGCATTATCTGGGCCCCTGGTACAGGCTGGCAAGCTAATTACACCAGCTATGCCTCCTTCCCCATCGAAGGTCCCGATATAGGCTACGCCGTACACGACTACACCGGTTGGTACGGGTGCAGCGACAGCCATCCTGACCCACAAAGCAAAATCAATCAGTTCCACAAGCAAGTTCCGGTGGTGGATTTTGCACCCGTCATTATTACCGAAGTTGACTGGAGCCCTGTGAACCCCGACAAGGAAGGACACTACAACGAACACGGCGAATGGGTTCAGCCCAACTACGGAACATGGAGCACCGGCTCTACATCCAAGTGGGGCAAGGCCTATAAGGCAATGCTTGACTATTACGGCAACATTTCCATGACACTCTCCGGCACCCACTGCCTCCTCGACGTGGACAAACTTGTCAACACCGGTACCGTTACACCGGCATTCGGCGGATTAGAGGAGGCCTGCGGAAAGGCTTGCTTCGACTGGTATGCCGAATATTATAACGTAGATTATGCTCATCCCGATTACAAAAACGGTTCACTGAGTGATTTGGGCAACGGAAAGTTCAAGAACCCCGTTGTGATGGCCGATTTCCCCGACCCAGACGTGATTCGCGTCGGCGATACCTTCTACATGGTATCTACCACGATGCACCACTTCCCCGGTGCCACCATCCTGAAGTCGAAGGACCTTGTGAACTGGGAATACTGCGCCCAGCCATTGGCACAGCTTTCGGATTCTGACCGCTACAACCTAATAAACGGAAAGAATGCCTACGCTGCAGGAATGTGGGCCTGCTCCATGACGTATCACGACGGAACGTTCTACATCCTGATTAACGGAAACGATGCAGGAGGATTCGTGCTCTCAACCAGCAACCCTGAGGGCACTTGGGACATGAAAAAACTCTCCCGCATCTATTACGACCCGGGCATGCTCTTCGATAACGACAAAATATACGTCGCCTGTGGCATAAATGATATAAAGATTTGCGAGCTCGACGAAAAGTTCAACTTCAAACAGGAAAAGTCTGTAGTAAAGCGTGAAGGAACGGGCCTCGAAGGCTGCCACCTGTACAAAATCGGCGAATACTATTACATCTACGCTACGTACGGCGGCTGGCCCAGTGGTCAGGTAGTCTTCCGTTCCAAGAATATCTTCGGTCCCTACGAGGAGAAGATGCTGGTGGAGAAGGTTATCGACGGGAAACCCAACACCATCCACCAAGGAGCTCTGATAGAGACTGCTACCGGCGAGTGGTGGACCATCATGCAACAGGATGTAGGCTGCTTAGGTCGGTTCCCGAATCTCCAACCGGTGAAATGGACAGACGACTGGCCCATAGTAGGTAATAAAGGAGTACCTTACGGGACAACCACGAAACCCAAGACCGGTGCAGCTACCAAACGACAACCCTTACCCACCAATGATAACTTCCGCACATATCCTCTTGGTATGCAATGGGAGTGGAATCACAATCCCGATAACGGCAGTTGGTCACTTTTCGAGCGGCCGGGATGGCTCCGCCTGCGCACTTCCACCACTGAGACACGCTTGACCCAGGCACGAAATATGCTCACGCAGCGCATCTTCGCCTTTGAGAAGTCCGCCTCGGTGGGAACCGTCCGTCTGGATGTCAGCAATCTGCAAGAAGGCGATTATGCAGGCATCTGCATCTTCCAGGATCCCTACGCCATGCTTGCCGTTACGGTTAGGGACGGGCAAAAACAATTGGTTTGGCGGCAGGACACCCTTCGCGTTCACGAAAACTTCACCCCATCGGAGAAGCGCGAGGCCGTAGATATTACCGACGTCATCTACCTCCGCGCCACAGTCAATTACAGCAACAGCAAGACGCAGTTCTACTACTCCCTGGATAACGTCTCCTACACCGCCATCGGCGGCGAGACCACGCTGGGCTTCAGCCTTACCGTCTTTGTGGGCGCCCGATTTGGAATCTTCTGTTACGCCACTGACGAGGAGAGCGCCGGATTTGCCGACTTCGACTGGTTCTCCACCGAAAAGAATTACGACGAATCCATGTTCTTCCCTGACGAATTCGAGGGCTATAATCAGGATATGCTCACTGCCGAAAGTCTTGTTATGGAGAAGGAAAGTTACGATGTGCTCGTCGGCAGCAGCGTCCCCTTCACCCTCACGGCTACCTTCCGCGACGGCCACACCGAGGACGTGGCTGCACAGGCGCACTACACCGCCAGCACTGAGAATGTAATCAGTACTTCACGCGGAAAGTTGCGCGGCCTCAGGGATGGAAACGTTCTGGTGGACGTATCGTACAAGGACCCCATCGGCAATCTGCTCACCACCAGCTTCACGGTCAAGTCCACCTTCTTCCCCTTAAGCAAGGACTTCATCGTTACCGACCTCGTAGGCAAGGGAACATACACCGAGAAGCTGCACGCCTTCAAACCAGCAAAGAACGGTCAGATGGGATGGCGCTACACTGATGCCGTGGACTGGAGCGAGTATAAATATCTGGTTATACAGTTGAACCGCGAGCAGAAATGTAATGCGCACCTGAATATCTTCACCGACGGCAACGTGGAAAGCAGTTGCTACTCATCGCCTGCCTTCGGCAAGGACACCCAGATAGTAGTCAGACTGCAGGAGGCCAAGTACGGTAACGGCGATAAGGAGGGGCAGTATCTCGACTTGAAGAACGTTCGCATCGTAAGCTTCTGGGGCAACGGCCTCGGCACAGTCATTATCGACGATATGTATCTGACGAATAACGACGACTATTCCCACGAGGAGAAACCCGATGCACTCCAATTCATGGAGGCTTCCCCCGCCACCGTTGATGTATATAGCATCAATGGCGTATGCCTTCGCCGCGATGTGAACTCCCGTCAGGCACTCAATAACCTTCCCGCCGGCATCTATATCATCGGTGGCAAGAAGTTTGTGGTGAAATAACCATTGGATATAATGGGCAAGAAGGATTTCTTTCAGTTCAAACAGTTTCATATTCATCAAGAGCATGCCGCTATGAAGGTGGGGACGGACAGCGACCTGCTGGGCGCTCTGGCAGCCGGCGGAAAGCGTATCCTAGACGTGGGCACCGGCACCGGTGTACTGGCGCTGATGATGGCACAACGGTTCGGGGATGCCAGGGTGACGGGCGTGGAGATAGATGACGAGGCGGTGCTGGATGCCAGCCGAAACTTCCAGGAATCGCCGTTCCGCAATCGCATCACGCTATTGCACGACTCGTTCCAGAACTTCCTCGCAGCACGGAAAGCGGAGGAGAAGCCCTTCGACAGCGTAGTATGCAACCCTCCCTACTTCGACCGCAGCCTGGAATGCCCTACCCTGGGCCGAACCCGAGCCCGCCACAGCAGCAGTCTGCCCTTCGGGGTGCTGGCACGGGGCGTGGCAAGCGTGCTGGCGGAGCAGGGCTCGTTTACCGTCTGCATCCCGCCCGAGGTGCTGAGCGACTTTAATGCGGAATGCTTCATGGCCGGTTTCTGGCTCAAGGAAAACTTCCAGATTAAATCACTCCCCGATAAGGGAACCAAGCGCCACATCCTTATATATATAAAAGGTATAGCGTCGGCACCCACCAGGGAGCAGACCTTCTGCATGCGCAACGCAGACAAGACGGTCTCGGAATGGTACAAGGAAACGCTAAAGGATTTTCTGGTTCACCAGTAAATCCTTGTGTTTGTACGTAAATTATCAATAACCTGTAGATGTGCCTACACTACCATTATCCAGTAGCGCTCCTGGTTACCCGACGTGATTGGGAGCGTTGCCAGGATCTCTCTCTGAACAATCCTTTACAATAGAAACAAGCCGGTTCAGGTTTTCGCGGCTATTGCCGGCCAGAACGCCTGACGGCTTTGTATAGTCAAGGGGCAGACCTTCGCGGTTACAGAGTACACCGCCGGCCTCTTCGAGAATCAGCGAAGCGGCAGCAAAATCCCAAGGCGAAAGAAGGTACTCGAAGTAAAGCTCACAACGGCCCATAGCCAGATAACAGAGTTCGGGAGCAGCCGCTCCGAACCGACGGATATCGTTACACTCCATGAATACATTCCGGATAATGTCGGAACATACCTGAGCATATTCCTTGTGATAGACAGCCAGGGCCGTACACATGATACTGTCTGAGAACGGACGGTCGGACACACGAAGGGGCACAGACGGCCTGCCGCTTTGCGGATGATGCAGGAAGGCACCCTTGCCGCGCTGAGCGGCGAAGAGTTCGTCGGTCCGGGGCAGATACACAACGGCCAGCTCCATCACTGCACCATGTTTCAGGCCCACACAAATAGCACATTCGCGAATGCCCCTGCTGTAATTGGCCGTACCGTCTATAGGGTCGATAATCCATGTGTATTCGTGCAAGAGGTCGTGCATATCTTCCTCCTCGCACAAGAAACCGCAACCGGGCAGCAAGTCGCTGAGCCGCCGGCAAAGGAATTCCTGCACGGCAATATCGGACGAAGTGACAATATTGGCAGCTCCGTCTTTCTGCGAAATCCGGAAGTCGTCGGTAAGCATCAGGCCAGATGCATCGATAACAATATTTATAACTGAACTAAGCATATTTATTTCGTCCATACTCTGTGAGTTTTATCCTGGTGCTTTAAACAGATGATCGCAGGTTCAGACAGCACGGATTGCGTATCACCTCTATGCCAGGCTTTCCCAAGAGAGAAGCCATCGTATGGCCCATCAGCCTGAAATCCGTACTGATGGTGGTGATACCGTCACAGAGCACCTCCTTAAGAGGTGTCTCATTGTATGAAACAATGCCAAAGTCTCTGCCCGGTACAAAATTCTGTCGGGCAGCCTGTTTGATAACTGTCACTAAATCCCTGTCATTGACAAGTATAAAAACATCACCTTCGTGAATACGCCGGTTCTCGATGCTGTTTAAATATTTACACTTAAAACCGTATTCCTTGCAGAAACGCATCAGGCCATAATAACGTTCATAAGGTTCTTTCGCTTCGTTCTGAACCATAATAAAACGCTTGTACTTACTAAAATGGGGGACGCCGGAAAGAAGCGCATCGTAGGTGTCAGCTTCGAAGTCCTGCGCAACGGCAGAATACTTGCCGAGAAGTTCCCTGTCGTAATGGTCAAGCAGATATACGCGTCCGCCCAGCGAGTTGAGCAAATCTTCCGTGCCCAGGAACTTACCCGTCATGACAATATACGTCGTGTACTTTCCTTTGGCTTCTGTCAGCAATTGATTAAAGACCTCCCTATTATAATTATGGAATTGTATATTAACAGAGCATTTGTTGTCGATGCTTTCCATGAAAGAATTATATAGATCTTCCTTGAACTCATTCAACTCATTAAATAGCATGAATATATTGTATTCTGAATGCAAATTGGTACTGTCAATATAATAGCCTTTGCCTTGCTTTGAATCAATGATTCCCCTTGACTTCAGTTCCGTAATCCCGGCAAATACAGTATCACGGGATAAGTTGAACATACGACGGAATTCATTAATGGAAGGTATCCAGTCGCCTTTTTGTAGTCTTCCAGACGATACCTCTTCCTGCACATATTTTACAATCAACTTGTATTTCGAATCGTTGTGTTGCATTCCTTATATATGTATTTAATGGTGCAAAGGTACGATAAAAAGAGAAAAAAGAAAGATAAAAAGCGAAAAGAATATGTATATGTTATATAACATGCTAAAATAATTCCCAACTGATACGGACTGGTACGATTTATTTTGTATATTTGCAGCCGGAAAGTTGCAAAAACGACAAATACGGTCCTAAAACTAAAGAAAAAACCATTTAAAAAACAGATATGAAGAAACTATTATTATTCTCTGCTTTTGCTGTTGCCGTCTCTGCCGCGGCACAGACACTTACCGTAGATGCAGATAAGGTATTGTGTAATGTGGAACCCCTCATTTACGGCGCCGGTGCAGAAGATGTGAACCACGAGATCTACGGAGGCCTGTACGACCAGAAAATCTTTGGAGAGGGTTTCGAGGAACCTGCTATGGTTAGCATCAAGGGCTTTAAGCCTTACGACAGCGACTGGAGCCTTACATCGGGAATGGCCCAACTGGTAACTGCCCAGCATGGCAAGTTAATATACACGTCCAGACAAATCTCAAGCGGTACAGTTGAGGTGGAGGTGAGAATGGATAATATTAACGCTATTGCCGGTTTTATCCTTAATGTAACTAATGCAGCTAACGGGGCCGACGCCTTCAATGGCTACGAGGTTGCCCTGAATGCCCAGAAGGGCGTACTGGTATTAGGCAAGCACCAGCAGAACTGGCAGCCTGTTGCAGAAACCGCAACAGCTTTCAATCCTTTGGGAGAATGGAACAAGATTCGTGTTGCCATCAGCGGTGCTAAACTGGATATCTATCTGAACGGCAAACTGATACGAAAATACGAAGATACCAGCAGCCCCTTGAAGTCGGGTTACATAGGCTTGCGCTCTTACGGCGGTTCGGCAACCTTCCGTAATCTGAAGATAAACGACGAAGACATTGCCTTCGAGAGCGACTCTCCCAACGTATCGGCCATGTGGACGGCTTTGGGCGAGGGCTCATTCGAGCACGACAGCTCATCGCCCTTTACCGGCAAATATGCCCAGAAGATTAGCGGAAAAGAGGGAACGGGTATCTTCAATATGGGACTGAACCGATGGGGTATCGGCATCCGAAAAGATGAACCGCTATATCTCTCGGTCTATCTGAAGGGAACAGCACAGAAGGTGCAGGTTGTCCTGCAATCTGCCGACGGTTCCAGGGAATATGCACGTACAGAAATAAATGGTATAGGGGGATTGTGGAAACGCTTCGATGTGCCCTTAACTCCTAATGATACAGACCCCTCAGGACGCTTCTGTCTGTTGTTGGGCGAAGAGGGAACCGTATGGGCTGATCAGGTGCTGCTGCATACAGACAGCTATCCCTTCCGCTCCGACCTTACACAAGCCTTCAGAGAAGAAAACCTTACCTTCCTGCGTTATGGAGGTACAATGGTGAATGCCCGTGAATATATGACCAAGGACATGATAGGAAGCCGCCTGGAGCGCCAGCCATATTACGGTCACTGGTACCTGTATTCCACCAACGGATTTGCCATCCCGGAATTTGTGGAGTTTGCACGTCTCATAGGCACAGAGCCGACCTTTGCCATTAACATCGAGGATAACCCGGCAGATGTTTTAGCACTGCTTCATGAAATAGAGCCTTATAATCTGAAATTCATAGAAATAGGTAATGAAGAGAATTTGAATTCATCAGCCCGTCGCGATTACGAACATTATGTCGAACGCTACCTTATCCTATATGATGCCATCCACAAGGCATACCCCGATTTGCAGTTCATCAACGCTGCCTGGTGGCGGCCGGACCAGTTAGAGACCATGCAATATGTCTTCAGCCGGCTCGACGGGAAATGCGACTACTGGGACTATCACCCTTGGACAGAGACACCTCAGCAGGCAAAGAACATCGAGAAGGAGATTGCCCAGATGAAGGCACTCTTCTTGCAATGGAATCCCCAGACAACAATGCGCTGTGCTATTCTCGAGGAAAACGGCAATACGCATAACATGGCCCGCGCCCTTGCCCATGCCGTGATGCTGAACGTTGTACGGCGTGCCGCAGGATTCGTTCCGCTGGACAGCCCTGCCAATGCCCTGCAGCCTTACAAACAGAACGACAACGGTTGGGATCAGGGTCAGATTTTCTTCTCACCCTCACAGGTATGGATGCAGCCCCCGTTCTATGCCCAGCAGATGGCAGCCGGGAATCATCAGCCTTTGCTCGTAGAAAGCAGTTGTTCAAACAACAACCAACTCGATTATACTGCCACTCGCAACCTTTCCGGCGACACCATTGTGCTGCATATCGTAAACTACGCAACAGCACAGAAAAGCCTGACACTGAACCTGCAGGGAACTGGAACCGTCAATAGCATAAAGTCCTATTCGCTCAGCGGCATATCCACTGGAGAGAATACCCCCGAGCGTCCCACACGTTTCGTACCGACAGAAGCTTCCGTCGAGCCTGGTGCTAAGCTTACGCTGAAGTCCTATAGCTATACTGTGTTCGTAATTGCCGTGTCAAAGGGGCAGGATGCCGGAAAAGGAGAAATCAGACAAGTACCCTTTACCGATGTACAGGTGAAGGACCAGTTCTGGAAACAGCGTCTGGATGTTATGCGTAACACCACTATCCGCTATGCCTTTCAGAAGTGCACCGATGCGGGGCAGTTGCGCAACTTCGAGTATGCCGGCAAGATTGTAAGCGGTCAGAACAAGGTGGGCGACCTGAAATTCCTGTCAGGCAACCCCTACGACGATGCCGAGGTCTATAAGGTACTCGAGGGTGCCTCCTACGTCCTGCTTACCCAAAAAGATCAGGAGCTGGAGGCCTATTGCGACGGAGTGGTGGACCTTATCTGCTCGGCTCAGGAACCCGACGGGTACCTGCAAACCAATTTCACCATCCACAATCCCTTGCATCCCTGGTACGGCGGGGAAAAGTGGAAAATGGACTGGAACCTTTCGCACGAAACCTTCAATGTGGGCGAGCTTATCGAAGCCGGTATTGCCTACTATATGGCAACAGGCAAGGATAAGCTGTTAAACTGCGCCCGCAAGGCTGCCGACAATATGCTCAGCGTATTTAACGAGAACGGCATCCGCATGGCACCCGGTCATGCAGTTGTAGAGATGGCTTTGGTACGTCTGTACGAACTGACACGCGAGGAACGTTACCTTCAGGGCTGCAAGTTCTTCCTGGATTGCCGAGGCATCCGAAAGTTCGACCCCACAAGTTCTGACCAGCGTGTCAACGGCAAGTATTGGCAAGACCATCTGCCCGCTATCCAACAGCGCACAGCCGAGGGTCACGCCGTACGTGCCCTGTACTTCTACAGCGGTATGGCCGACTGGGTACGCTATTCAGGCGATCAGGACTACGAGACAGCCGTAACAGCCATCTGGGACAATATTGCCGGCAAGAAGTTCTATATAACAGGCGGATTCGGAGCCAGAGACAATAACGAGGCTTTCGGCGAGGATTACGAATTGCCCAATGCATCGGCCTACTGCGAGACATGCGCCTCTGTTGCAGGCAGTATGTTCAATCTGCGCATGTTCCGCCTGCATGGCCAGAGCAAATACATCGACATGCTGGAACGTGCCCTATATAATACGGTATTAGACGGCTACGGCATCGCAGGCAAGACATTCTACTACCCCAACCGACTGGCCTCCAGTTCCCGTGGCGATGCGCGTTCCGAATGGTTCGGCACATCGTGCTGTCCCACTAACCTGTGTCGCCTTATCCCCTCCGTTCCCGGCTATATTTACGCCACAGACGACGAAAGCCTCTACTGGAACCTCTTCGTTGCCAGCACAGCCAAAGCAACCGTAGGCAACACCACCCTGCACTTCACCGTCACCGGCTCGTACCCCTACAAGGGCGAAATGAAACTGACAATAGATTCCATTCTCAACTCTAAACTCTCAACTTTCGGCTCTCTCCCCTCTCCCCGGAGAGGGGTCGGGGGTGAGGCCCTAAACTCCCAACTCTCCCTAAGAGTCCGCATCCCCGGTTGGGCTGTCAATAAGCCTGTCGAAAGCGACCTCTACAGCTACGTCAACCCCACCAAAACACAGGTAATTATAAAATTGAATGGAGAAGAAGTAACGTATTCTGTTCAAAATGGTTATGCAGTCATAAAAAATGATTGGAAAGAAGGCGACGAGGTAGAAGTCATCCTGCCGATGGAGGTTCATCAGGTTGTCTCGAACGAGAATCTGAAAAGCAACAAAGGCCTATGTGCCTACGAGTACGGACCATTGGTTTATTGTGCCGAAGGTATCGACAATGGCGGCAAGCTCGACAACCTATACATCGAGAAAGGTGCCACCTTTACCACAGCCTCTGCCAACCAACCCTTGTCAACGCTCTTCAAGGGAGGCATACTCCAGTTGAGCCTGAACGGCAAGAAAGCCAACCTTATCCCCTACTTCGCCCGGGCCCATCGTGCCGCTTCGCCCATGATGGTTTGGATTCCTTCCGATTCCACAGCCACACAGCAACCCATCAAATACATCGACGAAGTAATAACCTGCAACGAATCCAGCGAGAAAGCGCACAACCTACAGGGAACCAACATGCGTACAGGAACCGACCTTGGCTGGCGCGACTCAGACGGCGGATGGATTAGCTACGACATGAAAACAGACCCCGAGCGCCCTATGGACTTTATAACCAGACAATGGGGAAGCGATGCAGGCAACCGTCGTTACAACATCTACTGCAACGGCACATTGTTTGCATACGACGAGGTCAATAACTTTGCCCCAGGCGAATATTACCTGATGCGCCACCCTATCCCATTCGAGCTGACAAAAGGGAAAGAAAAGGTAACCATAAAGATGCAAGCCGTTTCCGCCAACGATATTGTAGGCGGTCTGTACGGAGCCTTTACTGCCCTCTCTCAAGATGTGCCAGAGGGAACCGTTGCAGTAGATAATATGTGGACGACCCGTCCCGCTTCGCGCACCAGCCATCAATACAGCAGCAATGGCGAAAGCGGCACTTTCCGCGCCAGGACATGGTTGGACGGATCAGGCGAGGCAGGTCAGAGTTGGACTATGAAGGTCAACAAGACCAACCGCAACTACCTGATGCTTCTTTATTGGGGAGACGAGAGCGATACACGCAACTTCAACATCATGTGCGACGATGTGCTGGTTGCACAGGAAAGTCTCTTACACAACGACCCAGGCAGGTTTATGATGCGTTGCTACCCCATCCCCGAAGAAGGAACTAGCGGCAAGGAAACCGTACGCATACACCTCACCTCACCCACAGGCACCAAGACAGGCGGCATCTTCTATGCCTATATGTTATCAGCCAAGGACGACGAAACCTATATCCGGCCCCTCTCTAACTCTCCACTGTATGGGGAGAACACAGTCTATAATCTGCAAGGCATGAGACTACAGGATCCCCAACCCGGCATTTACATTGTAAATGGGGTAAAACGCATATTAGGTGATTAAATGTTAGAAAGAATCATTATAGAAAATATGCAAGATATGCGGGAAGATATTTCATGGTACCTTCTTTGAAGTAGTCTTTCGTGTAAACGAGGTAACGATCGTTGGCTATGCGTGAAGAGAACTTCTTGCAGAACTCATCCATTGATACATGGGTTTTGTAAGTGGAGGATTTCACTTCCACGGGGACGATCTTGGTTCCTCTTGACAGGAGGAAGTCGATTTCATAATTGTGTTTCCTACTTTCGGTCGGCCAGGTGTGGTAGAACAATTTGTTGCCAGAGCAGACAAGCATCTGTGCCACAATATTCTCGTATAGATAGCCAAGGTTGGACGATAGCTTGTCGTTCAGGAGCTTGTTGTATAGGATATTTTCGGTGAAGTCTTTGTCCTTGAATGCAAGCGTAACAAACAGACCGGTATCGCCAACAAACATCTTATACTGCCTCAGGTCTTCGAAGGCAGACATGCCAACATTAGGGTCGTCGCAGTGGTGCGAGATGTTGACCGTCATCGATTTCTCCATTTCAGATATTAACTCTATTACATCATCAGCCTTTGCTCCGCCAATGACGCTGGATATTTGATAGCGGGAGGCATTGCTGTTAAGTTGCGCGGGGATAGCGGCGAAAATGCGGGCTGCCTTTCCTGAAGGGTCTATTTTGCCGAAATCCTCGTCGTAGATATTTAGGACAAGGCGCTTGGCTTGGTCAACTGCTTCGAAATTATTAGTGTCTATATAGGCATTAACGGCCTGAGGCATTCCTCCAACCAGCATGTACAGACGGAAATCGCGCATCAGCTTGCGGTGGGCTTCTTTTAACGGCTGAGGGTGTTCCCACACGCTGCGAAGCAAAGGGATGGTAGCGGTATCGCCCAATGCCCAACGGAATTCCTCGTAATCCATTGGATACATGTTAACGCGTTCTTCCTCACTTGGAATCAGAATGTGATCAGTGTTTTTGCGAATGGAAATAAGAGAGCCGGTTTCGATATAGTCGTAACGATGGTCACCGACAAACGATTTGATAGCTTGGCGAGCCTTGGGCTGGAACTGCACCTCGTCGAAAATGACAAGTGATTTTCGCTCCTTCAGTTGGACGTGATAAATGAGCTGGAGCCTAAGGAAGATGTAGTTGAGGTCGGATACATCGTTGAACAGGTTCAAAACTTCTTGCGAGCATTTGGTAAAGTCGATGAGGATGTAGGAGTCGTACTCACGCTTGGCAAACTCCTCAACGATGGTGGATTTACCGATACGTCGTGCACCTTGCACCAAAAGGGCAGACTTTCCATTGCTTGTATCCTTCCATTTTAGCAAACGGTCGTAGATTTTACGCTTGAATATTCTGTCAGTATCCATGTCAGATTTTTGTGCAAAGATAAGGCTTTTGTTCATTCCCTCAAAATTTATTTAGGTGTTTTTCCCGAAATCCTCAAAATTTATTTGATTATATTCTCCATAATCCTCAAAATTTAGGGCAAACAGTTATTCTGATGATATGCCTCCACAACTTAACGCATCGACATAATATTGGCTTACCAGTAAATTTCTGTGTAGCAGTCTTATTGTAGCACAACGAGACAAAACAACAACTTTTTTTGTATGAGAATTGCCGATTATAATACAATTTGATATTATTTTTTGTACAATTAACAATATTTTATTATCTTTGCATCCCAAACAAACCATTACAAGCCGGAAATGCAAAGAAAAACGACGCTGATAGTGCGTTATGTCTTAACAGTTTTAACTACGCTATTGTGGCTTCCTGCCAGTATGGAGGCTCAAACTATGAAAGAATGGGATGATGTCTCGGTATTCCAGTTGAACCGTGAGGTTAGCCACGACCTCGCTATTCCTTTTTCCTCGGCAGAATCCGCCAAAACATTGGACCTTACAAAATCCCCCTATTATCTAAATCTCAACGGTACATGGAAATTCCATTGGAGCGGACTTCCCACAGGTGTTCCTGCCAACTTCTATGCCAGCAACTACAACGATGCCGCATGGGACAACATTACGGTTCCCTACCCTTGGCAAGTTTATGCTGTAAGAAACGGTAAGAGTTGGGATAAGCCTCTGTATGTCAATACGTCATACCCTTTTGCCTATACAGATACTTATAGTGTAATGGCCGACCGGTGGGGTAACTGGACGTATAGTGGGAATATGAAGAATCCTGTTGGATGTTATCGCAGGACCTTCACATTGCCGGAGGGCTGGAAAGGCCGAAAGACATTTATCCGTTTCTGTGGAGCCGGACATGCTTATTATGTTTGGATAAACGGCAAATTTGCCGGTTATGCAGAAGATTCTTATCTGCCCAGCGAATGGGATATTACCGATAAGGTACAAGAGGGCGAGAATACGGTTGCCGTACAGTGTTTCCGCTTTTCCAGCGGTTCGTTCCTTGAGTGTCAGGATTATTGGCGACTGACGGGTATCACCCGAGATGTATATCTCTACTCTACCTCTCCTGAATATATTAAGGATTTTTTCTTCACAACAGCTTCGTTGAAATCCGGAAACACTGCTGCATCAGCTAAAGTGCAGTTCGACATAGCCTCGACAGATGTGAACGGCCTGACATTACAGACCACCATCAGCGACGGTGCCCATGAACTAATACAGACGGGCAAGGAACTGACTGCCAACAGCGGCACACAAACCATTAGCGTAGAAGGGATAGAACCCTGGAGTGCAGAAACACCCAGATTGTATGACCTTACTTTGACTCTTAAACGTGGTGAGGAAGTATTAGACCTTCGCAGTTGCAAGATAGGTTTCCGTACCGTAAGCATCCGAAATGACGGAGCATTACTAATTAACGGCAAACGGGTAATCTTCCACGGTGTGGACCGGCATGATTTCAGTCAGGAGACAGGCAGAACGGTCAGTAAGGAAGAAATGCTGCAGGACGTAATGACCATGAAACGTCTGAATGTAAATGCTGTGCGTACCAGTCATTATCCCAACAATGCTTACTTCTATGAGCTATGCGACAAATACGGACTTTACGTTTTGGCTGAGGCCGATGTAGAGTGTCACGGCAATATGGGACTGAGCAGTGTGCAACTGTTCAGGGCTCCTATGGTGGAACGTAACGAGCGCCAAGTCCGGACGCTTCGCAATCATGCCTGTATCTTCGGCTGGAGTGCCGGCAACGAGAGTGGTGGCGGCAACAATTTCCAGTATGTGATGGAGGCTATCAAGAAGTTGGATGCCAGTCGTATCACCCACTATGAGGGTAACAGCACTTGGAGCGATGTAACCAGCACCATGTATGGTTCCTACAGCAACATGCTCAGCACAGGCGTAAGCCGTCTGAAAGACTACAAGAGCGGAAAGAAACCGAAACCACATATCCAGTGCGAAAATACGCATTCGATGGGTAATGCAATGGGTAACCAGAAAGATATGTTCCGCGATATATACGAACCCTACCCTGCCATGACCGGTGAATTTGTATGGGACTGGAAGGACCAAGGCTTGCGTATGCCAATAAGTGGCAAAGCAAACCAGTTCTACTGGGCATACGGAGGTGACTTCGGCGATATCCCCAACGACGGTGCCTTCTGCTGTAATGGTGTCGTATTGCCCGACTGCACGCCCACAGCCAAGAGCTTCAACATGAAAACCGTTTACCAGCCTCTTGATGTTATCATGAAGGACAGCCTGGAAGGTACTTTCTGGCTTAAGAACAAGCTGCAGCAGAAGAATCTGACGAATGTGGATGTACGCTACAGCATCCAGCAAGACGGAATAGAGATAAAGGGCGGACTTCTGCCCGATATAGACATAGCACCATACGACAGTATTCTGGTGAACATCCCTATGGATGATGTCAAGATGCTTCCTGAACACGAATATTATATAAGATTCAGTACCACACAGCGCGAGGCTACTCCCTGGGCAGATGCCGGATATGAAGTGGCTGTCTCTGGCGCTGAACTCAGAAAAGCTACCTCCCGGAGTATCTGCCAGTATCAGGGAACGGACTCGCTGAACCTGACCGCAGGCAGTACCACTTGTACCGTAACGGGCAAAGACTTTTCGGTCACATTCGCACAAGGAACTCTTTCGAAGTATGTTTACAAAGGCAATACCCTTATAAGCACTCCCCTGAAACTTAACACCTTCCGTGCTCCAACGGAAAACGACCATGTGCAGGAAGGTAATTGGGAGGCATTGGGTATTCGTTCGCTTACGCTGACAAGAGGCAGCTTTACTGTTGAAGAAGACGAAGCGCATAAATGGGCAGATATTCAGGTTACCAACAAATATAAGACCAGTACCGGTGCCATCACTTTTACTGTCAAACAACGTTTCCGTGTGTATCCTGACGGAACGGTTGCTGTAAGCAACATCATTACACCTAATGTTGACGGACAGATATTGCCGAAGTTGGGCTTCCGTCTGGAAATGCCCAATGCCTGCACCCAACTGACATGGTTTGGAAGGGGGCCGTTGGACAACTATGCAGACCGTAAGGATGCGTCTTTGCCTGGCATCTATCACAGTACCGTAGCAGAACAGTGGACCAACTTTATCCGTCCTCAGGAAACGGGTAATAAAGAAGATGTCCGATGGTTGGCTATTCAGCAGCCGACGGGCAGAGGCCTTGTATTCTCTGCTATGCAGCAGATGGCGACAACCGTCGGTAATTGGCGTGCTGAAGAGATTTATACAAATAGAGGCAATCGTGTGAAACATCCATACGAGATGACAACCGTTAAGAATACCGTTGTGTGCCTGGACGCATGGAACAGAGCGCTTGGCAATGCTTCCTGCGGACCTGATGTAATGACAAGATACGAGCGAAAGAATACACAGACACCTTTCAGTTTTGTAATCCAGCCCCTCGACACTCTGCTTACGGATCAGGACCTTACTGCCTTAGCATGTGTTACGGCTCCTGTTTGCGAGCCTGTAGTAATAAAGACTGACCGCAACGGCTACGCTGTTCTGAGTACCTCCACACGAGGCGCTACTATACATTATAAAAAAATAAGCAAGGATGGCACCGAGGAAGAAGGCATACTCACGGAGCAGAACAACGAACCTATAGATATGCGTATGGGTGGAACCATTACTGCATACGCTACCTGTGAAGGACTGACAGACGGCATAGAGACAACGCAGACATTCGGTCTGCATGTTGACAAGCGCGACTGGAGCATTGTATCTTACGACAGTCAGCAAGGCGGGAGTGAGATAGCCACCAATGCCATAGATGACGACGAAAATACCATTTGGCACACCATGTATAATCCTAACACACCAGACTGCCCCCATGAGCTGGTCATTGATATGGGACATACATACCGTGTTAACTCGTTCAGCTACAAGGGACGTATGGATGGTTCAAACGGTCGTGTTATTGACTACGAGGTATATTTCAGCAATCATCCGAAGATATGGGGCGAACCTGCAGCAAGCGGGAGTTTCCGTGATATAAGCGATATCCAGACTGTGGCAATAACAAAGAAAGTTGAGGCACGCTATATGCGATTCGTGGCCAAGTCGGTAGTGAACAACAACAAATATGCTTCGGCTGCCGAACTATATATAGGAGCCGAGGATATGCTTGAGGATAAGGCATCGGAACTTATCCCTATTGTTTCTTCTCATAAATACCGCATTCGTGAAGTAAGCAGCGGCCTTTACCTTCACTACCAGACAAACACCAATGAAGGACACTTCTGTCTTGGCAAGTATGACGAGAGCGACAACACCTATCAATATACCTTTACGCCAGTTTCAGGGTTCTGTGCGTTATATAAGTTAAAATGCGGTACACATTATATGTGTGTCGACGGCACCACAACCTGGCGCATTATAAGTACCACAAAAACTCCGACAGACGCCAACGGCTACATGCAACTGGAGCAGTTGGACAATGGAAGAGTACATCTGCGTGCGGGTTGGCAAAATAGTGATCATGTAGGGTTTGACAGTAAGACATCCGGCTCGTACATCTATGCCAACAAATCCACTCCAGGTGTTTTTGTCTTAGAGGATATTACCCTAGAGAAGGAGACGGACATAAAAGATGTCAAATCAATCGATGAGATAGGGTTATTGCAAAGCGAGGGCCAGTTACGTATCATCGCTCCTGGTGCCAGTACCCTTAGCATATATAATGCTGCAGGACAACCAATCACCACCCTGCGCCTGGCAGGTAGCTGCTATCTGCCCCTTGCCTTGAAAAAAGGAAACTATATCATCCGGCTTCGTCACGGAGATGAAAGCAGGACTATGAAGATACATAAGTAACGATAACGTCAACAACAACGTCAACGATAACGTCAACAACAACTTGTCAACTAAATAAAAAAAAATATGATACAGATAATTTATGTTACAGATGCAGGAAGAGAGATAGCACAACGTTTGCTTTCAGAACTTCCCGAGTCACATTTGCTTCCTGCTAAAGCTTTTGTCTCGAACACCTTCTCGCGTAATGAAGCACTTATCTTCATTGGAGATATGGGTGTATGCGTACGTACCATTTCTTCTTTTATGAAAAGCAAGAGGACCGACCCCGACGTGATATGCGTTGACAGTTCGAGCAATTATGTAATTAGTGTTTTGAGCGGACGTATCGGCGGAGCGAATAAACTTACGCGTCGCATTGCCCGTATTTTGGGCAGTGTACCTATTATCACTACAGAGAGTGACAATGAGGGATTCTGGGGATTGGATACATTGGCACCCCATTTTGGATGGCAGGAAGAGCACAGAGACGGACGGATGAACCATATCATCTTTCATTTCGTGAACGGCAGGCCAACTGTTCTGAAGTTAGATGTTCGTGGTGGCAGAGGTGTGGATTATCTGAAGCGTACCAGACCTGCCCACGTTTCCATGTATGATGCCGACGCTAAAATTGAAGCGGAAACCCTGCTTCTGGCAGTCAGCCCTTTCTGGAATCCTAATGTTCAGCAGTTCAGCAAATCGGTTCTTTACCGTCCACCTGTCCTGCATCTGGGAATAGACTGCATGCATGAATGTCCTGCAGGAGAGCTGCCCCGTAAGATTCGCGACTTGATGCACCAGCATAATCTTTCCGAAAAGAGCATTGCTACTATAGACACTACATCAAAGTGTGCTGACGAGATGCTTATCCAGTCGCTGCTTATGGCTTTCCCATGGGCACAACTTAAAGTTCACGAGTTGGAAGATGGTCAAACAGACATATGTGAAGCCTGTGCCTCTGATTACGGTCCTCTACTGATGGAGAAACAAGTAGTGGACGATGTGTGCTCTGTCAGCATATCCATAACACGCGAAGCTCAGTTAGGCGGTCATGTGGAGTATGTTGGAGCTGGTCCTGGCGATCCCGATCTGGTTTCTGTTCGCGGTATGCAGTTTCTGCAACAGGCCGACCTTATCCTTTACCCTTCTGATACAGTCTCGGAACGTCTTACCCATTATGCCAAGAAAGGCTGTATGGTTCGCTCGACTGAAAATATGGAGCCAGAGGATATGCTTCAATTAATGCAGGAATATTATAAGAAAGGTTTGCAGATTGTTCGTCTGCTTGACGGTGATCCAACCCATAACCCCATATTTACAAAAGAAAAGAAATTACTTGAGAAGGCTGATATGCGCTACCACCTTACTCCAGGAATAAAATAAAAACTGATTATTGTGCATTTCCAAGGAATTATCATAGCAGTTGCCACATTTCTGATAATTGGCGTCTTTCATCCCATTGTTATTAAAGCCGAATACTACTGGGGTGTACGATGCTGGCCTCATTTTGCCATTCTGGGCGTTCTGTTGCTTACGGGTTCTCTTTTTGTCTCCAATACGCTTTTCGCAGCCATTTTAGGAGTAACAGGCTGTTCCTGCCTGTGGAGTATCCTGGAACTCTTCCAGCAACGAGAGCGTGTCCGGAAAGGCTGGTTCCCAATGAATCCAAAGAGGAAGGGTGATAAGTAATCATCAGGCTTGATGGTAGTATTAACTGTATAATAAAAACAAGAATCTATGGTGTTAAATGTCTTGCTTGTTCTACTAATGGCCGTATGGGATGGCAAGACATTTCCATTACCCATAGACACCTTGCATTCCTACGATACATACGCTAAGGAGAGAAAGGCATTTACAAGTCGGGTACTTGCCAAGGAGATACAGCTTAATGTCCCGACTACAACAGGCAAAAGAGCCGTCGGTTCGCCCAACGATCCCGACTATGCTATCTTTGGAACTGTGGATTATTCCATTTCTATGGATGACAAGAACCTTCAGCCGTTCGACCGTATAGCACTTGAAGTCCTTCCGACAATCAATGGAACAGGCATTGTAAACCTAAACCTTCAGCTGAATAATGCCACACCGGCTCAGGTGGGAGCGCATCTCATAAACCTGATTCCCAATAAATGGAACCATATTGTCTATGAGTTGGGAGAACTTCCCCGCGAACACGTAAAAAGCATAAGAATTTATACAGACATCAAGGGACGCCAGCCCATAACGGGTACAGACTCTGTACATTATACTATCCGTAACATAAGAATAGAACAAACGGGATATCAAGCCAAGGAACGAGGATGGGAACCGGAGGATAATATGGTTTCCTATTCCATGAGCGGATACCTGACAAATGGACACAAAACGGCTGTTGTGAATCGTACACATATCGGAAAGCCTTACAGTATTATTGATATAGACAAAGGGAAGGCCATACTCAGCGGCAAGGTAACATCATCAGCCGGAAGTATCGGCACTCTTGGAGTAATTGACTTTTCTGCCCTAACCCAACAAGGTTCTTACCGCATAGAAGTTGACAGTATTCTTTCAGAACCTTTCCCAATAGGGAATGAAATATTCCAACCTTCAGCATGGCGTGTACTGAATTATATCTTCTGTCAGCGATGCGGTTGTGAGGTGAGGGGTATTCACGATGCCTGCCATTCCGACCTTTATGCTGATTACAACGGCCGCAGTTTCTCCTATGGTGGTGGTTGGCACGATGCCGGCGACCTCTCGCAACAGACACTCCAGACAGCCGATGTCGCTTTTGCCCTCTTGGAAGCTTCCGAGAGATTTAAACATATAAATAAGGATTTGTCTGAACGTCTGAAAGAAGAAGCCATCTGGGGACTGAAGTTTATCCTGCAATGCCGATTGGGTGACGGATATCATGCATCCAGTTTAGGTTTGCTGCATTGGACGGATAACAAGTCCGGGACTTTCGATGATATTCATACCGTTCGCAAGCAAAACCATGCCTTCGACAACTTACTGTATGCTGCTTACGAGGCATTTGCCTGTCGTGTTTTAGGAGAGCAACATCCGTTATATCCATCGTTGTTTTCAGCAGCAAAGGAAGATTTTGAGTATGCAGCCACCCAATACGATGAAAAGGGTATTTTGCCATACGACCATATCATGGAACACACTTACAATACGCCACCATCGCTCTTTACAGCGACTGCTTCATGGGCTGCTACACAACTTTATATTTTAACTCATGAAACATCCTATGCACAGAATGCTGCACAATACATCAGCTATACACTACAATGCCAGGAGACCAAAGGAAAGAAGCCTGAGTTGAAGGGCTTTTTCTATCGAGATAAAAGCTGCAAGGCTATTGTTCATTTTATCCACCAGTCACGCGAACAGCTCTATGCCTTAGCGCTGACAGACTTATGTAAGTCGCAACCAAGCAACAAAAACGCAAAACGTTGGAAGGCTGCTATAAAGCAATACGCCCAATATCTTGGAAGTCTGATACCATATACCTATCCGTATAAGATGGCGTCTTCAGGCACTTATCTTACTGACGAATATACAGACAAGAGCGGTTTCCAGTCGTTGCATATCTTTGCGCCAGACAATGCTCAAGAACTCTATGTCCGTCAATTACGTGAAGGTGGCGTACAACTGGATAATCACCATTATGTAAAGCGTTTCCCCGTCTGGTTCAACATCTTTAACGGGAACGAAGCAGTTATCCTCTCCGCAGGAAAGGCTGCTGCTGTTTTAGGAAGGTTTCTGGGAGATAAGGAACTGCTAAACTATGCACAGAGCCAGCTTTACTGGACAGTAGGGCTGAATCCTTTCTGCCAATCCTTAATATATGGCGAAGGCTACCGCTACCCTTCTATGGACAGTTTCTCCTCCGGAGAAATAACAGGTGAGATGCCTGTTGGTATCCGCTCCTGGAAGAATACCGACGAACCCTATTGGCCACAAACCAATAATGCCTGTTACAAGGAAGTCTGGCTTACCTCGGCAGGCAAATGGCTTTCGCTGATTGCCGAATTCTAAATAATCAATAAACTTAAACTATTATAGACAACATGAAAACATTCTTTCCGTTCATTATCTGGTTCTGTGCCACTTTCGGTGTGCAAGCACAGACACAACCTTATCAGAATCCTAATCTGTCGGCCCACGAACGTGCTGTTGATCTATGCTCCAAGTTAACATTGGAAGAAAAAGCTCAGTTGATGCTCGACGAAAGTCCTGCTATCCCTCGGTTGGGAATAAAAAAGTTCTTCTGGTGGAGCGAAGCCTTACATGGTGCTGCCAACATGGGCAATGTAACCGTATTCCCAGAGCCTGTTGCGTTAGCTGCATCTTTCAACCCGGATATGGTTTACAAATGTTTCGATGTAGCCTCTACCGAGTTCCGTGCCCAGTACAACCATCGTATGCACGACTTAAAGGGCGAAGACGAGAAGTTCCACAGCCTCTCTGTTTGGACTCCCAACGTAAACATCTTCCGTGACCCAAGGTGGGGACGCGGTCAGGAGACCTACGGAGAAGACCCATACCTTACAAGTGTTATGGGAACGCAGGTAGTACGCGGTTTGCAAGGTCCGGAATCATCCAAATACCGTAAGCTATGGGCCTGCGCCAAACACTATGCTGTACATAGCGGACCGGAATATACCCGTCATTCGGCCAATCTGTACGATGTCTCTCCTCGAGATATGTGGGAGACTTATATGCCAGCCTTCAAGACCTTGGTACAGGATGCCAAGGTGCGTGAGGTGATGTGTGCCTACCAGCGTTTGGACGATGACCCGTGTTGCGGTTCACAGCGTCTGCTGCAAACCATTCTACGTGACGAGTGGGGTTTCCAATACCTCGTTGTGAGCGACTGTGGTGCTGTGAGTGATTTCTATACCAGCCATAAGTCTTCATCCGATGCTGTACACGGTTCAGCAAAAGCAGTTTTAGCAGGAACTGATGTGGAATGCGGTTACGGCTATGCCTACAAGAGCATACCTGAAGCTGTAAAACGCGGTTTTATTACTGAGGCTGAAGTTGATAAGCATGTTATACGCCTGCTGGAAGGACGTTTCGACTTGGGTGAGATGGATGACCCTTCTCTTGTAGAGTGGTCCAAGATACCCTACTCTGCTATGTCAACTAAAGAGTCAGCCGACCTGTCATTGGATATGGCTCGTCAGACTATTGTCCTTCTGCAGAACAAAAACGACATACTTCCATTAAAGAAAGGAGAACGCTTGGCCGTTATAGGCCCGAATGCCGCCAATGCTCCCATGATGTGGGGAAACTACAACGGAATGCCCAACCATACAATAACTATCTTAGATGGTATTAAGGCTAAACAAAAGAAGTTGTTCTACGACAAAGGTTGTGATTTGACATACGACAGGGTGATGGACTGCCTGATGGCCTCACAATGTTCCTTCGAAGGCAAAAAAGGCCTGAAGGGAACTTTCTGGAACAACAGGAAGATGGAAGGACAGCCTGTTACTACACAGTATTACACCACCCCGTTAGCCGTAACAACAGCCGGTATGCATAACTTTGCTCCAGGTGTACAACTTGAAGACTTTTCTGCTAAGTATGAGACAACTTTCACACCGAAAGAAGCCGGAGAGTATGTAGTAAACGTGGAAGGTTGCGGACACTTTGAACTATTCATTGACGGGGAGCGTAAATTCCGTCATCATACTTGGCGTACCACACCCAACCGAGTAGCCATTCAGGCAGAAGCAGGCAAGAGTTACAATATAGAGGTACAGTTCTCGCATATTCAAACTTACAATGCTAATCTAAAGATTAATGTAGCCAAGGAGTTCCCTATTGATTATCAGCAGATTATCAGTCAGCTTAAGGGCATAAATAAAGTCATCTTCGTTGGTGGCATTTCTCCAGCTCTCGAAGGTGAGGAAATGCCTGTTAATATTGATGGCTTCAAGGGGGGCGACCGTACCCATATTGAACTTCCTGCCGTTCAGCGCAATTTCCTGAAAGCATTGAAGGAAGCTGGGAAACAGGTTATCTTTGTCAGTTGTTCCGGCTCGTGTATAGCTTTACAACCCGAGACAGAAACCTGCGATGCCATCGTGCAAGTGTGGTATCCCGGTCAGGAAGGAGGAACTGCTGTGGCTGATGTTCTCTATGGCGATGTGAACCCAAGCGGAAAACTGCCTGTTACATTCTATAAGAACAGCAGTCAGTTGCCCGACTATGAGGACTATTCCATGAAGGGCCGTACTTACCGTTACTTCAACGATGCACTCTTCCCCTTCGGTTATGGTATGAGCTATACCAGCTTCTCGTTAGGAGAGCCTGTTGTATCAGGGTTAACTGTTAACGTTCCTGTTACTAATACAGGCAAGTTTGACGGAACAGAAACCGTACAACTCTATATCCGTAACCTACAAGACCCCGAAGGTCCGTTGAAGAGCCTCCGTGCATTCCAACGTGTTAACGTGAAAGCAGGCAAAACTGTTACGGCAGAATTGAAACTTACAAACAACAGCTTTGAGTTCTGGGATCCTGAGACCAACACCATGCGTGTAAAGCCTGGGAAATACGAGGTTCTTGTGGGAACCAGTTCACAAGACAAAGACTTGAAGAAACTGAGTATCAGCATTTAATAAGGCTGTTCTATGAGACATCTGAAATTATTGGCCGCATTGGCAATTGTTGTTCCGTCAATTGCACAGAACCCCATCATTCACAACCAGTTTACAGCCGACCCTACTGCGCGTGTCTTTAATAATAAGGTATATCTATTCCCTTCGCACGACATACCTGCACCCATAGGCCAACGGCAAGATTGGTTCTGCATGGAAGACTACCACGTCTTTTCGTCGGAGAACCTGACAGAGTGGACAGATCACGGTGTTATCCTTTCTCAGCAGGATGTTCCTTGGGGGAAGCCTGACGGCTATTCCATGTGGGCACCAGACTGTGTATTCAAGAATGGTAAGTATTACTTCTACTACCCCAATGCTCCACGCGAAGGAAGAGGATTTGCCATAGGTGTAGCCATTGCCGACCAACCCGAAGGGCCTTATACACCTGAGAAAGAATCAATCAAGGGAGTCGGCGGCATAGATCCTTGCGTGCTGATAGATGACAATGGGGCTGCCTATCTATATTGGAGTGGTATGGGAATACGAGGTGGCCGTCTAAAGGAAAACATGACGGAGTTGGAGAATGGCAGTCAGGTTATGGAAGGACTGCCCGAAGGATTCAAGGAAGGGCCTTTTGCATTCAAACGCAAAGGAAGATATTATCTCACCTTCCCTTGGGTACGCAAAGATCAGGGAACCGAGACACTTGCCTATGCTATGAGCGACTCTCCTTTAGGTCCTTGGCAGTTTAAGGGTCTTATAATGGAAGAACACGATAACCGATGCTGGACAAATCATCACAGCTTGGTGGAATACAAGAGCCAATGGTACCTGTTTTATCATCGCAACCATTATTCACCCAATATGGATAAACGTCGTTCGGCCTGCATCGAAAAGGTTTCCTTCAATGCCGACGGAACGATTCAGGAGGTGAAACAGACGCTACGTGGCGTAGGTATTACACATGCAACCGACAGAATAGAAATAGACAGATACAGTTCTGTTAGTGATGGTGTTACTACTGACTTCAACGATACTACATCAACTTTTAACGGCTGGCATGCTACATTGGAGAAGAAAGGCTCTTGGCTGAGATACAACGATGTAGATTTTGCCGGCATTTCCGACAGCTACGTCGTAGTAAAAGCTAAGGCTAATACAAATACCAGTTTCACCATCCGGGATAAATCGGAGAAAGGAAAGGTAATGGCAAAGCTGACAATAACTGTTGAAGGAGAAACGGGACCTTTCCGTCGTGATATGAGAGGACAATGGATGACGCTTACTGTACCAGTTAAATTTGTGCCAAAGGGAACCACTAACTTATGTGTTGTATGTGAAGGCCCTGAGGTAAGTATCGACTGGTTGCAATTCAAGAACCGTACTACCTACATGAAGCCAGCCACCTCAACAAGTACCCAACCTGACGCTGAAGGTTTTATCCGCAGATGGATGCTGTTGGAACCTATCAGGCAGGATATCCGCTCAAATGTTATCTTTACAAACACCTGGTTGCGTGAGGCTTTTAGCAAAGAGTATTTCAACGGACAACTAACAGTCTTGCCCAAGGACGGACAGAAGGTGAAGGTCGGAAGTCAGAAACTTGCCTGGCACTTGTTGGACAGCGATACATACAACGTAAAACTCTTCCGTTTTGCTGAGAAATGGGGGCAGCAGACATACGGTTCTTTGTTTTGGGCCGTTACGGTTATTGATTGTCCAGAAGAAATACGTGATGTCCGACTGGCAGCAGGCAGCAACGGTGCCTCTATGTGGTGGCTGAATGGCGAGGAAGTGTTGTTGCTCGAGGGTGACCGTCGTATGGTAGAGGATGATGGCATGTCGCAACGGATAACCCTTAAGGAAGGACGCAACATCCTTCGGTGTGCTGTCATTAACGGCCCCGGGCTAAGCGATATGTGCGTCCGTTTCTTGGATGAGAAAGGCGCTCCGGTTACTGGTTATTTATTGAAAATTGAATATTGAAAAATATGAAAAAGATATTCCTTTTATTCTTCACTCTTCACTCTTCATTCTTCATTAGTCGCAGCGCGGCTCAAGTAGGTGCACCCTATATTCACGACCCGTCAACCATTGCTGAATGCGAAGGCAAGTATTATACCTTCGGAACAGGCGGCGGAGGACTTATCAGCGAAGACGGATGGTCCTGGCATGCTGGTGCCGAACGCCCAGGCGGAGGTGCTGCGCCGGATGTCCTGAAGATTGGCGACCGCTACCTTGTTATATATGGTGCAACTGGAGGCGGACTGGGAGGCGGACATAACGGACGCATCCTTACCATGTGGAATAAGACGCTCGACCCTAAATCGCCCGACTTTAAGTACAGTAACCCTATTGAAGTCGCATCAAGTGACGGGATGGAAGACTGCGATGCTATTGATCCCTGCTTACTGCTCGATCCGTCAACAAATCGTCTGTGGACAACATACGGCACCTATTTCGGCACTATCAGGCTGATTGAGTTAGACCCAAAGACGGGTGAACGCATAAAAGGCAATCAGGAGAAAGACATTGCCATCGACTGCGAGGCAACAGACCTTATCTGGCGCAACGGCTGGTATTATCTGTTGGGTACTCACGGCACCTGCTGCGACGGCGTGAACTCAACCTATAACATAGTGGTGGGACGTTCCCGGAATGTGGAAGGTCCTTATATAGATAATGTAGGGCGTGATATGTTCCATGGCGGAGGCCGCATGGTCATTGCTGCAGGTGACCGCAAGACAGGTCCCGGGCACTTCGGACGAACCATCATCGACGAGGGTGTAGAGGTGATGTCTTGCCACTTCGAGGCCGACTTCGATATGAGCGGACGCAGCGTTCTGGGTATCCGACCTTTGCTTTGGAAGAACGACTGGCCTGTGGCTGGTGAACCTTTTAAGGGTGGAACCTTCGAGATTGAGTCGGAGCGTCGCGGCTACTCGCTGGAACTGAGTGTCGATTTCGTTCGCATGGAGCAGGAACGCCAGCGTTTCTGGCAGATTGACCCTAACGAACCCGTAAAGGTCCTCCCCGACCAGAAGTTAGAGGATGTCATCGGCACATGGCCCAAGGGCGATATTCCTGTGCGTTGTAGCGACTATATGTTCCGCCCCTGGCAACGCTGGAGCATCACTCCCGTTCCTGAGGCTGGTGGCTATCTGGGCGGTCCTTACTTCCGTATCGTCATCGAGGGGACTGAACGTACGCTGACGGCAACTGCCAATCTGGAAGTTACCACCGTACCTTCCTTCACGGGTAAGCCCGAACAGCTATGGCGCATCGAACAGCTCACAGATGGCACCTACCGCATCATGCCGAAGGCTATTCCCGGCCAGCAGGGGCTGAACACGCGTTATGTACTGTATTCCATTGCCGACAGCACCCCCACGTTGGCTCCTTACGACTTCAGCACAGACAACGCGAAATGGAATTTCCGTAATCACTAAATAACAAAATCATATAGCATTATGAAACGTAACATCTTTACAAGCCTTTTGGTTCTTATGCTGTTAATTATGTCCGGCATCCGTTTGTCAGCTGCCGTAGATGAGAACTTCTATATCTTCCTTTGTTTTGGACAATCCAACATGGAGGGTGCGGCCAAGCCCGAAGCTGCAGACTTGGCCAGCCCTGGGGCGCGTTTCCTGTTGATGCCTGCTGTGGATTTCCCTGCCACCGACCAGCACCCTGCTCGCAAGATGGGCGAATGGTGCGAAGCATCGGCTCCCCTTTGCCGTCCGAATACGGGCCTCACACCTGCCGACTGGTTCGGCCGTACACTCGTTGCTTCGTTGCCCGATAATATCAGGATTGGTGTTATCCATGTGGCCATCGGAGGTATCGACATCAAGGGATTCCTGCCAGACAGTATTCAGAATTACGTTGAGAAGAAGGCTCCGGGTTGGATGAAAGGTATGCTCCAGGCTTACGGCAACAATCCCTACCAGCGCTTGGTAGAACTGGCCAGGAAAGCACAGAATGACGGTGTTATCAAGGGCATCCTGATGCATCAGGGTGAGACCAATACAGGCGACCCGAAATGGGCCGGCATGGTGAAGCAGGTCTATGATAATCTCTGTTCCGACCTGCATCTAAAGCCCGAAGAGGTGAACCTATACGTTGGAAATATCGTTCAAGCAGGTGGAAAGGGTGTTTGCATTGGCTGTAAGAAGCAGATTGACGAATTGCCCCAAACCATCCACACCTGTCAAGTCATTTCGTCCGATGACTGTTCTAACGGCCCCGACCGCCTGCACTTCGATGCTGCCGGCTATCGCGAACTGGGATGCCGCTATGGCGAGGCTGTTGCACGTCAACTCGGTTTCGAGCCCAAGCGACCCAAAGAATTCTCAATTCTCAATTTTCAATTCTCAATTCCTGAAGATGCCGTCACAGCCGAGACTGCCATCCCTGGGAACGAGTTCCCCAAAGTAGATAAGGAGCGTCGTGCCTACTTCCGCATCCATGCTCCACAGGCCAAGAAAGTCATCGTGGATATCTGTGGCAAGAAGTACGATATGCAGCCCGATGGCAAGGGCGGCTTTATGGCAGTAACCGAACCCCTGCCTGTGGGCTTCCATTATTATTTCATGAATATCGACGGCGTAAACTTCGTAGATCCTGCCAGCGAAACCTTCTTCGGTTGCAACCGCGAATCAGGCGGTCTTGAGGTTCCTGAAGGTCCCGAGGGCGACTATTACCGTCCGCAGCAAGGCATCCCTCATGGTCAAGTACGTAGCATCTATTATCCGTCTTCTCACGATGCTCAAATGGTTAATGGAACATCGTCAAATGATAAATGTGTCTGGCGTCACGCTCTTGTCTATACACCTGCTGAATATGAGAAAGGCAAGAAGCGCTATCCTGTGCTCTACCTGCAACACGGCATGGGCGAAGGCGAAACCAGTTGGATGATTCAGGGCAAGATGCAGCACATCATGGACAACGCCATTGCCAAGGGCGAAGCTGTACCGATGATTGTAGTCATGGAGAGCGGCGACATCAAGGCTCCCTTCCGTGGTGGCAACAATCAGGCAGGACGCAGCGAGTACGGCGCATCATTCTATCCCGTATTGTTGAACGACCTGATTCCCTACATCGATGCCAACTTCCGCACTAAAGCCGACCGCGAGAACCGTGCTATGGCCGGGCTATCATGGGGTGGTCACCAGACCTTTGATGTCGTTCTGCAGAATCTCGACAAGTTCGCCTGGATGGGAACCTTCAGCGGTGCCATCTTCGGTCTCGATGTAAAGACTGCCTATAATGGAGTCTTTGCTGATGCCGATGCCTTCAACAAGAAGATTCACTATTTCTACATGAACTGGGGCTCTGAGGACTTCATCAAGAGTCAGCCCATTGTCGATAGCCTGCGTGAGATGGGCATCAAGGTAGATTCCTCCGTCTCTCAAGGAACCGGCCACGAGTTCCTCACCTGGCGCCGCGGCCTCCACGAGTTCATCCCGCATCTGTTCAAGAAATAGAGCAGAAAAATCGACTTCCTATATCAGACCGCAGATTTCCTCCAGGAATTTGCGGTCTGTTTCGTCGAAGGTTGCTAAATGCTCGCTGTCGATGTCGAGAACGGCAATCACCTTCTTGTTATCTTCGTGGGAAAAGACAGGGACAACAATCTCGGAACGCGACTGACTGCTGCAGGCAATATGTCCGGGGAATTGTTCCACATCAGGCACGATAACCGTTTCTGCCCTTTTCCATGCTGTTCCGCAAACACCTCGTCCAAATGCAATATGCATACAGGCTATGGGACCTTGGAAAGGGCCTAATACCAACTCGTCACCTATCACGCGATAGAATCCCGTCCACCAGAATCCCATCGTCTGATGAATGTCTGCGGCTATGTTGCTCATAATAGCTATTATATCCGACTCTCCGTCGATAATCGCCCTGATGTCTTCCACCAGTTCCTTATATTTTTCTTCTTTTGTCATCATTATTGTCTCCTTATTATTATTTACGGATGTAGTGAACAGCATGGCTGCCAGGTTCTGTTAATTCCAGACGTGTACCCGTCTTGTCAATGTTGGTTCCCTGTGCCTTGCGTTTGTTTTGTGCAAGCTGATTCATAAGTCCTTGTTTTCCTTTCTCGCCACACAACTCATCTTTCATTACAGCAATTTGGTCTGCATATTCACTCAGGTATGTAACGTCTTTGTCGTCGAGTTCCATCTTGCATTTATTACTGTCATAATTCTTCACCAGCGAGTCGCCCTCGATTGACCAAGTACCTTGCATAGTAACAATTTGTACCATAGTACCTTGGAATATTTGGTGCTTCCAATTATAAGACTGACGTGTAGTGAAGGTGTGATCCTTGCGAAATTCGTATTTAATACTTTGTTGACCGTCTGTTAAAACAGCTTCCCACGTACCAATCAGCTGTTTATCTTTAACAGGGCGAACAGTCATATAAGTGTTATTCTTGAATTTTTCCATATCTTCCTCGGAGATATTCATAAGAAACTTGTTCTCCTCATTCATGTCGGCAAAAGCCAAAATACTTTTATATAAATCAGTTCGCTTTCCGGAATTTAAGACATAATTCGAAACACGTTTTGACTGAAGCAAACTCCGGCATAAGGGTATGAATGATTCGCGGTTCGCCAATTCGTCATTTTCCATAATCATCTGGTATTCCTCCTTCTTTGTAACTGGTTTCTGAAAGTAAATCCATTCTTCGGATTGTTTCTCAAGCGTGTTTCTGGCGTTGTAGAAGTCCATAACATTATTCAGGAACTTTCTGTCGTTAAGTGTGCGCCACGATTCCTGACTGCTATTGAAGATGTTCTCATTTGTCTTCTTAAACTCTTCGGCTGTATTAAACGCACAAGAAGTTATATAATTGAAGAATATAAAGAGCGTATCGTCAGGGATACTTTCCAAACGGTCGATGTTATGCACCAGATAATTTGTGACGGCTCTGCCCCTTTCCTCAATATATGCGCGGTTCCGAATAACTGTAAGGCTCTGGTCAATGTCGTTGATGATGGTCATAGCCAACATTCTGCGAGCCTGTTCCTGTTCTTTATTCTCCAACCAGGCAGAAGTACCGAAGGTTAAGACAATAGAGACTGTTGTACCAACTATGGTAAGTAACAACTCCTTAACTGTTCCTTGAAACTTTTTGTTTCCCCAAAATTTGGGCATTCTAAATTTAGCATTCATTGTTCCTTATAATTAGATTCCGGATTGCAAAGGTAAAATAAAATGTCCATTCTTTTACATTCTAAAAGAAAAAAATGTACCTTTGTTCCTGGTATGAACGACAAAAAATATCTTTTAGGCCTAATTCGTGAAGGCGAACATCAGCAGCAAGACTTCAAGTATCGTGTGGCTGACGCCAGCAAACTGGCCAAATCGGTATCGGCTTTTGCCAATACCGATGGAGGAAGGTTGCTTATTGGCGTTCGCGATGACGGAAATATTTCGGGTGTTCGCAGTGAAGAAGAAATCTTTATGATGCACCAGGCAGCATATAAGTTTTGCAAGCCTGAGGCAAGCATTAAATTCGACACATACCACATTGACGGAAAGACAATCGTTATTGCCACCGTACCGCCTTCCCTCAGACGTCCTATCTGCGCATTGGACGAAGAAGGAAACAGACGGGCATATATCCGTATAGCTGACGAAAACATTGTTGCCTCACCTGTTCATCTTGCCATTTGGCGAGAATTGCAGAAACCACAGGGTATAATGCTTACGTATGATGATGAAATCCGACATCTGCTGAGCATTATGAGAGGTCGCCAGACGCTCAACCAGATTGTCAGCCTTTCACGACTCCCCCGCTATAAGGTTATTGGCTTACTGGCCCGCCTTATTCGTTTTAACACAATTCGATGGGAGTATGATACTCAGAAATTCCTATTCAGTATGGTGTAATGTCGCCAAACTACGTTGTTTTCTCTCCAACAATACTTATTAATCCGCGAATATTTTTGCTTTTATCAGATTATTTACTATTTTTGCAGAATAAAAGTTGGAGACGGAGACCTACTTTCGTTCTATCACTACTACCCAAAGTAATCAAATAACAATTATATTTTGACCATGAATTTCCTGGAAGAGAAGATTTTAATGGACGGGACCATCAAGCAAGGGAATATCCTGAAGATAGATAGTTTCCTGAATCATCAGATTGACATAGACATCATGCGTCAGATAGCTTACGAGCTGAAGCGTCGTTTTCGCGATGTGGAAGTTAATAAAGTGCTGACCATAGAATCCAGTGGCATTGCCATTGCGACTATGCTGGGCAATCTGTATGATGTGCCTGTGGTATTTGCCAAAAAAGGCGAATCTGCCAATGTTACGGATGACAAGTATGTGTCGCAGGCCTACTCGTTCACCCATAAGAGAATGAACAATGTGTTCGTGTCCCAGCCATATCTGCATGCTTCTGATAAGGTGCTGATTGTGGATGATTTCCTGGCAGATGGTCAGGCATCACTTGCCCTGATGGACCTTGTGCACCAAGCTGGTGCTCAGGTTGCCGGCATAGGTATTGCCGTAGAAAAAGGCTGGCAGAGAGGTGGTAAGATACTACGCGAGATGGGTTGCCGACTGGAATCCATAGCCATAATAGATGAAATGGATTGGGAAACACAGACCATTCGCTTCCGCCAACAACCAGAACGAAAACTTACGAAGACAAATCTCAATATGAAATAGAAATATCTTTTTCACCCTCAACTCTAAACTTTAAAATCTGAACTGCAATGAAGGGTAATCTTTATCAGTTGGACGGCAGGGTACCTTTGGTACAGGCAGTCCCCTTTGGGCTTCAGCATGTGCTGGCTATGTTTGTCGCCAATATTACTCCAATTATCATCTTGGCCAATGTGGCAGGCATAGATTCTGCAGTGAGCGCGATACTGATACAAAACTGTATGATTATTGCAGGTATAGGAACACTGATACAGATCTTCCCCATCTGGCGGATAGGCTCAAGGTTGCCTATCGTGATGGGTATCAGTTTCACCTTCCTTTCCACCTCCATTGCCATAGCCACAACTCAGGGTATGGGTGTTCTCATGGGGGCAGTCATCCTTGGTGGTATCCTCGAAGGACTATTAGGACTGTTTCCAAGATATTGGACAAAACTCATTCCCCATATTGTGGCTGCTACCGTTGTTACTGCCATCGGTTTCTCTTTGTTGCCCATCGGTGCCAATTCATTTGCTGGGGGCCAGGGAGCAGCAGATTTCGGCGCTGCCCACAACTGGATTGTGGGTGCGTTCACCCTGCTGGTATGTCTTACCTTCCAGATTTTCTCCAAGGGGTTTGTGCGTTCCCTTTCCGTGCTCATCGGACTGATTGCAGGATACATCCTTTCCCTCTGTATGGGGATGGTTGACTTTTCTGGCCTACAAAACGTGGGATTTGTTTCCTTGCCTAACTTCATGCCCTTCAAACCAGAGTTCGAGGTAGGTGCTTTTATCTCCATCCTCACTATATACATGGTTTCTGCCACAGAGACAATCGGCGATACCAGTGCACTTTGTTCTGGTGCGCTGTACCGTACCATCCATAAGCGGGAGATGGGGGCCGCTGTTGCCTGTGATGGATTCGTGAGCAGTATTGCTGGACTTTTCGGTTGTACCCCTATCACCTCATTCAGTCAGAACGTAGGACTGGCTGCCATGTCTGGTGTCGTGAACCGCTTTGCAATAGCAACAGGTGCCTGCATCATGATTCTTGGTGGAATCTTTCCTGCTGTGGGTACCATTCTGACAACTATTCCACAAGCTGTTTTGGGTGGTTGTACCATTATGATGTTCGGTTCCATCATGTTCGCAGGTTTCCGTATGATGGCCAATTGCGGTTTTAGCGACAGAAACATGATTATTGTTGCTCTGTCGCTCAGTATAGGACTCGGCTTCACACAATCTGCAGGTCTATTTTCCATCTTCCCCAAGATGATACAGACCATCTTTGCAGAGAACTGCGTTGCTGTAGTCTTCCTGCTGGCAGTCATCCTTAACCTTATCCTACCCAAAGAGAGAAAAGCATAATCTCAGAGTTTCAGAACTGATGGCGGCTCATTTCCAGCCCTCAATTAAAATCGTTAAACTACACTGGTATGAATGATGGAACAATCTGAAAGAGTGCTATCCTAAATTGGGTGGCACTTTTTCTTGCGTGATATATAAAAAAAGACTAAATTTGCAGGCGAAAATATGAAAACAAGAGGCTAAGAACCTATGTAAACACAAATATATAATAATATGAAAAGAAACATGATGAAAATGCTGGTACTGGCTGGTACCATGGGATTGGCAACAACAGTATTGGCACAGGAAACAATCAAGACTACGCTGGTTAGCGGTACAGGTAACGATAGAGAGGAAGGTCCTGCTATGATTTGCGACGGAGATTTCTCTACTAAATGGTGTGTTGACGAACCTTCCCTTATGCCTTATACTATTATTCTGGACGCAGGAAGTCCTACCAGTTTTGCAGAATACGGTTTAGTTACAGGTAACGATACACAGGATTATCCCGACCGAAACCCCGTGACCTGGGTACTGAGCGGTTCTAACGATAAACAGAACTGGACAGTAATGGACAAACAGGAGAACGACCGTACACTACGCGACGAGAACTATCAGGAGTATCTGTTCAAACCCGCCCAAAAAGGACAGTTCCGTTACTATAGATTTGAGTTCAAGAAGATGGCAGGCGGCACACGCATCCAGTTGAGCGAGATAATTCTGCACAAGGTAGGCAGAACTGTTGTCAAGGCTACATTCGTAAGCGGAACAGGAAACGGGAAAGAAGGTGCAGCAATGGTGAGCGACGGCCTATTCTATACCAAATGGTGTATAGACGAACCCAGCCGTATGCCCTACTCTATCGTATTGGATGCCGGCTCACAGATCTCCCTTTGTGAATACGGACTGGTAACCGGCGATGATACGCATAGCTATTCGGGCCGTAATCCCAGAAACTGGAAAGTATATGGTAGCAACGATAAGAATAATTGGAAGATGCTGACAGAGGTGAAGAACGATCGCAGCATGCGCGACGAGAACGAGCAGGAATACCGATTCAGAGTAAAAGATGCTGCAGCGTATCGTTACTACAAGTTTGAATTCGAGAAGGTATGGGAAGACACCCGCATCCAACTATCGGAAATTAAACTGTATAAATAAGATTATTAATCATTAACCTAATCCATGAAATGAAAAGGATGGTCTTTTGCACCGCTTTGCTTGTTGCAGCATGCAACATGCAGGCTCAGACAAATAATGTAGATAACCGCTCACATCTGGAGCGTGCCCGTGAACTGTGCTCGAAACTGACACTGGAGGAGAAAGTCAGACTGATGGAGAACGATTCTCCTGAGATAGAACGTTTGGGTATTCCTAAATGGAACTGGTGGAACGAAACGCTGCACGGTGTGGGCCGTAACGGTAAGGCTACGGTATTCCCCATAACAATGGGTTTGGCATCGACCTTTGACGATGCGCTGGTTCAGAAATGCTTTGATGTGGCAAGCACCGAGGCACGCGCCAAGTACAACATTGCTAGAAAAGAAGGACACATGAATATATACGAAGGCCTGTCATTCTGGACTCCTAACATCAATATCTTCCGCGACCCAAGATGGGGGCGCGGTCAGGAGACATACGGCGAAGACCCCTATCTGACAAGCAAGATGGGACTGGCCGTCGTACGCGGTCTGCAAGGAGAAGAGGGACACCGCTACCTGAAGCTTTATGCTTGCGCTAAGCATTATGCCGTACACTCAGGTCCGGAATGGAACCGTCATTCGTTTGACGTGGAAAACCTTCCGCCCAGAGATTTGTGGGAAACCTATCTGCCTGCATTCAAGGAACTGACCACAACAGGAAAGGTGCGCGAAGTGATGTGCGCCTACCAACGTCTGGACGGTGAGCCATGTTGCGGAAACAACAGACTTTTACAACAGATTCTGAGAAAAGAATGGGGGTATGAGGGACTGGTAACAAGCGACTGTGGGGCAATAGATGATTTCTGGCGTCCGAACAGACACGGTTTTTCGAAGACAAAGGAAGATGCTATCTCGCATGCTGTTCTGTCCGGTACCGATGTGGAATGCGGAAACACCTACCATTCGCTGACCGAAGCGGTAAAAGCAGGAAAGATTACGGAAGCCCAGATAGACGAGAGCCTGATAAGACTGTTGAAGGGCAGATATGAATTGGGCGACCTGGACGATCCGTCGCTTGTGGAATGGAGCACCATCGCCCCGGACACCATAGACTGCCAGACACATAAAGACATAGCATTAGAGGCTGCCAGAAGAACCATCGTTCTGCTGCAGAACAATAACAACATCCTGCCCCTGAAACCAGAAACCAAAGTCCTGGTGATGGGAGAGAATGCTGTGGACAGCACCATGATGTGGGGAAACTACAACGGATTCCCCTCTCATACTACTACCATTCTGGAGGGATTGCAGAAGATAGGGCAGAACGTGGAGTACTATGCCGGTATCCCTATGGTTACGCTGGCTGATGCCCCCTACTCTACCGACGAGAATTTACTGCAGGAGAAAGTGAAGGCATCGGACGTGATTGTTTTCGTTGGCGGTATCACCCCAAGACTGGAAGGCGAAGAGATGGATGTTAAATACCCGGGCTTCAAAGGTGGTGACCGAACCAGCATCGAACTGCCTGACGTACAACGGCAGATGATAGAGAAACTGCACAAGATGGGTAAACCCATTGTGTTCGTAAATTGTTCGGGAAGCGCCATCGCTATGGCTCCGGAAAAGAGAATCTGCAATGCCATCGTGCAAGCTTGGTATGGAGGTCAGTGTGGCGGTCAGGCTTTGGCCGAAATCCTTTACGGCAAGGTGAATCCTTCAGGAAAACTACCAGTTACTTTCTATGCAAGCACCAGTCAGTTACCCGACTTCGAGGATTACCGCATGCTGAACAGAACATACAGATATTTCAAGGGCAAACCGCTCTGGCACTTTGGCGAAGGTCTGAGCTATACAACATTCAAACTTGGCAAGCCCGTTTATACGCCAGGTTCTGTAAAGGTGAACATTAAGAATACAGGTAAACGCGACGGTGAAGAAGTTATCCAGATTTACCTGCGTAAGGTGGATGATACAGACGGACCCATAAAAGCCCTGCGTGCCTTTAAGCGTGTAAGCCTGAAAGCGGGCGAAAGCAAGGATGTTGCCATTACGTTTACAAAGGAAAACTTTGAATGGTGGGATGTATCAACCAACACCATGCGCCCAGTTGAAGGCAACTACGTGATGACCGTTGGTACCGACTCAAAGAGCGGACAACAGCTGAACATCAACTTTAAACCATAAGAGAGATAGTTCTTACTGAAAGACTTTCTTCTGTCCTTCGATAATGTAAAGGCCTTTCTTTACGTGTGAAGAATGAAGAGTGAAAAATGAAGAATTGAGTTTTCTTCCTGAGAGGTCATAAACTTCCTCTTGAGATTTTTCACTTTTCATTCTTTCATTTTTCACTTCGCCTATGGCATCCTGAACTACCGAAGAGGTTTCAAGGCAATTATAGATGATAAGGTCTATGAGTTCCTGCCCCTGGTACTCATTGTCTCCGGCGAAATCCATCAGAACAAACCCCATGGGACCGCTCTTTCCCTGCATATAATCAATAAAAGCTTTATTGCAAGTACGGGCACACTCTTGGACACCCTCGAAAGTAGAATAAGAAATACCGAAGATAGAACCTTTTTTGCTATAGCCTGAAGCATGGTTCAAGAAGAGACGGTTCTCTTTGTCCTTTATAGAACGGGCCAACATAGATTTGATGGCCGAAACCTTCTTAGCTAACTGACCTTCTGCTGCCACATCATACATATCCTGAGTGGACATAATCATAGAAGCGCCAGAGGGTCCGGAAAGCCTTCTGTCATACACGGAGTTATCAGCACCGCCATTAAGATAACCGCCAAAGGGTCCGCTTTCATAAGTGTCGCGACTCATAAGCAAAAGCTTGCCGCGCATATCCTTTACTGTCAGAGATGGTGAAAAATCTATAATATAGGTTTTAAATTGTGTCAGGCATTTTCCCATCTGATTAGGCCATTCAGTCTTTTGGGAACTGGATTCACTATCATCCTCATGACGCATAATAACGAAAATAAATTCCTGCGGGTGAGCATCCAGAAAGTTGCAAAGCGTAGTCAGAACATCTGTAAATTTGACATTGGTAGAAACAATGCCATGATAAATCATCATTTCCTTCCCTGTCCAGGCAGGACGAAGATCGAACATTCTTACGCCATGTTCTAACTGCTGCGCTATAGTATAAGTCTGAGTATGTGCACTTCCTGTTAAACCACTACTACTGCAACTGCTGGTGGCTGCATCATGAGCACCAGGAATAGACAGTCTTTTCAGGAGAAGGTTATCTTCAAGTGACTGCATCCAATTCAGATAATCAATAGCCCTAAGAGGCAGCAAGCAAAAGAACAGGGTAATCAGAAAGATGTTTTTTTTCATAATAAAAAGATTAAGCTATTTGATATATATGAAATATTTTGTTTTCTTCTTCGACACAGACAGTATATATATAATATAATGTACGCGCGCAAGACGTAGAAAAGATATTTATCTGAAAGAGGGGTTTTCTACTTTATACTGAAGAGTCACAGGACCAAAGACCTCCCGTAGTGTAAGGAAAAAAACCGCACCACACTTTTCTATCTGTTCGCAAACAAATTTAGTGGGAGCAACAATCGTCAGGTGTTTGTCTGTAATACTATCAATTCTGCAAAAGACAAAATACTGACTGAAGAAAGGTTCCCCTACCCTCTCTTGAATTAGCTGCATAAACTTGTACCACTTCTCTTGCTGCTCATCTGTAAGATGACTGGTATCAGAAGGAGACGAATGAACTTCTTCGTGAACATCGGCATCAGGAACAGCAGGATTAAGAATAAAACGCACGCTGTCTGGATTACCTCTCTTCTTACCATTGTGATATACAGGCTCATATTCAAAAGTAAATTCTATCTCACCTCGTTTAGCAAGCTTCTCCATTTCGCGCTGCGCAGGTTTCAAGACATCACGGTGGAATACTGCCCAAGTAGAACATTTGTCCTGAAGAACCTTAGTCCTATCCTTAGTATAAACCAGCACACCCAGGAATTCCTTTAGTGCTTCATATCCAAGCGTACACATTCGGGCCTTCTTCCATGCACTCAGATAAATATACAAACGAGGTGTTCTGGGGCTTCTACATAACTTAACTATACCACCTAAATGTTCAACGTAAGCACCACTTTTGTTAAAAACAAGATCAGCAACGGAAGCATTCATATCAATTTTTATAATACCACTTCTACGTTCCTGACCTGTGGTTGTTGTATAAGTGGGTACATCAACATCAGTAAAAATTACACTTGTCTTTGTACGTTTCTGACCCGTTTCGTCTGTATAATTAAATGTAGTATCCAATTTCGTCAGGGCTTTACATGCCTCGTGAACAGCAGCATACTCCTTGGTTTTAACTCCCAAAGACTGTAACGGGACCTCAAAAGTTATCTTGCCTTTCGACAATTCTTCTTTAGAAAAGAGTGGTCCCATCTTACCGTCAACGAAACATTCATTGATTCTGGTCTGCATTGTTGCCGCAATAGCAACAAGAACGTTTGTCTGAATAAGAGAAAAATCACCTCTTATCTGAGAGTAAACAAGTGGATTCTTAATATAATCTGAATTCTCCAACTGCTGGATAAGTTCGTTTTTCGGACTTACCATTTGCAATTTTCCGTTTGTTTTCTTTGTTGCCATTGATATTTTGGAAGTAAAAAACCCTATATTATATATATAATGTACGCGCAAAGATATTGTTTTTTTTAATTGAAAAGAAGAAAAAATAAATAAAAAAATATCTTTACTTGTAAAAAGGGATAACATTGTCCTCAAAAGGCAGAAACCAAGTCCTCAAAAACAAATTACTTCCATCTCAAAGAGAGAAAACCAAGTCCTCAAAACAAAATAACTTTTTTCTCAAGAAGAAGAAACCAAGTCCTCAAAAACAAGATTACCTATACCTCAAAAAGGAGGTAACTTTCTCCGCAAAATTATATTATCTATGACAATTATAAGGTGCAAAAATAAAGCTTCATATCCCTACTCTACCCTCATTATTTTTAAAACAGAGACTAATCACCCTCTAAGTCAGATGGAAAAAATATTTCTTTATAAGGTTACAATCTTCTCAACATACAAGTTACCTTCTCCTCAATTCGCAAGTAACCAAGTCCTCAAATTCTTTCATATAATTGGTTGAAGGAAATAATTTAATGTATTACAATAGGAATATTTATATAAAATGTTGTATAACAGTGAAATAAAAATATAAATATATCCAGTTTTCAGTTAAATATTCATTATATAATTTATATCTGTCTTAAAGCAACTCTTTAAATAAAAGGGTAAGAAATCACAGAAATAGGGCTAAAGGTTACTTTCTCCTCAACAAAAAGTTACTTTTTCCTCAAAAAAAGGTTTCAAAATTCGCATTTTAAGATTGGTTTCTTTGCAAGACAAGGTTACTTTCTCCTCAGTTTTATATTTGAAAAACACTGGGTTTCAGATAGTTAGCCTCAATCTATATATAAATATAATAACATTGTTATATTAGTAAAAAGAGAATTTTTATTAGGGATATTAACTATATCAATTATATTATATTTTTCTATGTTACTGAAAAACAGCACTTTGCAACGATGACTTGCAAAAAAGGTAACCTCTTGTTGCGGAGTAGGTTACCTTAGATTGCAGAAAAACCTGCCTTTTGTTGAGGAGAAGGTTACTTTCCCCTATTGAATTGAGGAGAAAGTAACCTTTATGATAGTTATATATGTGTATCACGAACATATTGACGGATAAGCTCTGCACCTTCTGGAGATATCACCTCGCCAGCCATATAGCGTTTCAGAAATTCGTTTAAGGCTGTACGTACGACGTCCTGACGGTCAACCTTACATTGCCAATGGATTTCTTCAACAGCTCTGTTGTGTCTTTCCTCGAAGAAGATAAGCTTGCCATTCTGACGAGGAATGATACTGTTGTCTTTTTTGCGACCCGGTTTCTTGTATGTCGGAACACCAGGTTCATATGTTACATTCTCCGCAATTGGAGCAGGCGGAGTACTGGTTGGAATTTTGTCATACAATTCTTCTGTTTGTGTTTTCATGCCATTAGCCAATTCGCTAATAGGTGTTAGTTGTTTAATCTTTGGCATAGTTCTACCCTCCCCTATTATTATTCTTGTTCATTAATGAATGATAAATATGCTTCGCTTGCTTTCTTGTACCAAGCATCTGGCGTCCACTTCTTGTTACGTGTAGCCTTACCTACTATCTGTTCTGCCAAACGCATGTAATCATCTGCAGCAGTACTGTTTGGCGCGTATTCAAATAGACTCATCTGTTCCTTTGGTGCCTCGTTACATTTGGCACACTTACGAATGGGAACAGGGAATACAGGTGTATTGGGCTGTGCGCGGAAGAATTCTTGTACTTCCTTTCCCATCTTTGTCTTTTCGAACTGAGTGAGCAAATATCCCATCAGCTCTATCTTCTTCCCCATCATTTTGTTTATTTCATCCACAATGGTTCGTACAGCGTCTTTTCCTTGTACTGAGTACAGATCTGTTCTTACAGGTACTATAACGCCGTCAGAAGCCGCAATAGCGTTTTTGTTGAGGATGCTGTTACAACCAGGAGCACAGTCGATAAGAATGTAATCATACATATCTTTAAGTGCGTTCAAGCGTATAGAAAGATAATTCTCCCTATAAACCTTATCTGCGAGCCATGTATTCAGTTCATCTATGCGAATACTACTCGGGATATAGTCCATCCCTTTGTAGCGTTCGTATACAGGAGGAGCAATGGTGTCGTCTTTTAACCAGTCGTAAAGCGTTGCTACGCCAACTTTGTAGCTTGACCGGTCTATTGTTATGGTCATGTTGCACTGTTTATCTGTATCAACCAGCAGAACACGCTTCCCAAGTAGCCATAGTGCCGTTCCCAGGTTAATGGTTGTAGTAGTCTTTGCTACCCCACCCTTGTCGTTGATTATAGAAATTACTTTTGCCATATTCCTAATGTTATTTTTATCTGCTGCAAATGTACTGTTTTATTTTTATACAGCAATGATATTTTTGAAATATTTTGTATATTCTGCTATATAACATATTTGAGATATGCTAATATACTGTATATTTTGCATATTCAATATAACTAAATATAGAAAATATAAAGAAATACGATATATTCAAATAAATGAAATAATAGAAATACACAGATATACTATATATAAAAGATATAAGGATATAAGATATATGTGAATATCTAATATATATAACATATACAATATATGTAATATATCAAACATATATGATATATAAAGAATATATAATATATATGAAATAGTTTGATTTTGTTCTCGAAACATAGGGCAGTGAGTAATAGTGTTTAAAGTTAAATAGGTGCATATAATTATTAAACTACATTAAACAAATCAGTAAACTTTGGCAGGAAATAAAATAATGTTTACCTTTGCGCAAAATTTCAGACATGAGGTTCTTTCTTAAGTTTAAATGGATTTTTCTTTTTATAGGATTTAGGTTGGCTGGTGGTAAGGGAGCATTCCTTGGCTTTCTTTTTGGTGCTTTTATAGATAGCCTGCTTTCTCCGCCAACTATCAGATTTCGTGTATATACAAACCATCAACAATGGAATAGTCGTCCATTTGACCCATACACATACGTTGATACAAAACTAAATGATGCATACAGAACTTTAGAGATAAGTGAGAATGCAACAGATGATGAAGTAAGACAGGCATATAAGCGTATGGCCTTAAGGTATCATCCGGATCGTATTGCATCGCAGGGAGAGGAGGCCAGAAAGGCAGCCGAACGAGCCTTTCAGCAGATTAATCAGGCAAAAGATATTATTTATAAAGCAAGAGGGCTTAAATAGTCGGGATATTTGATATATATAAAATATATGGAAAATCAATTCAGGGTAGCATTATTTGATTTAGACGGAACATTAATCAATACAGAATACCAATACACGCAGTTTTGGGAAAGGGTAGGGGAGGAGTTGCATCTTAACATTCCAGATTTGGCTCAGGTTATCAAAGGAAGGACACTCACATCGATTTTTCAGAATTTTATTCCGTCCGTCGATATGCAGAATGAAATTACCCGTAGGCTTGTTGTTTTCGAGAATCAGATGCAATTTCCGTTTTATCCTGGTGTTTTGGACTTTTTGGATGATATCCGGAGGAATGGCGTAAAGTGTGCTGTTGTTACCAGTTCGAATATAGCCAAGATGGAAGCTGTTAAACGGAAAGTCCCCAATTTCGACAAGTTGTTTGACAAAGTCCTGACAGCAGAGGATTTTGCAGCTTCGAAGCCTGATCCTTCGTGTTATATATTAGGAGCTCAGGTTTTTTCTGCCGAGAAGAGTCGGTGTGTAGTATTCGAGGATGCTGTTAATGGCCTTCAGGCAGGTATTTCATCGGGGATTTTCACGATAGGTTTTGCGACGACCAACCCAAGGAATGTTATAGAGCCTTTATGTCATCATGTTCAGGATGATTTTGTTCATCTTTCCTTTGCTGACGTAGAAAAAATGCTTGTCAGCTATTGGCAGAAGAACTAACGGAACTGTTTCTGTTCTTCCAGGTATTCAAATCCGTATTGTTTCAGGAAAGCTTTAATTTCGTTGATATCTTTACCGAAATAATTGCATAAGGACTCTAAAGAGTCGTACATGTTATCGCGCAACTGCATATTAATGCTCGAAACCAAAATATATGGGTCTTGTGGCAAGTTATCCATCTTTGTAAAGTCAGTTTTTTTCTAAAATTGGCGCAAAGGTACAAAAAAACGGGCTAATTGCATAGTTTCTTTTGTCTCATATTATTCTTTTTCGTAAATTTGCCTGCAAAAGTGTAATATTTTAAATATAAAATTATGTATCACGGACTTTTAATGGGTATTATTTCGGGAATCATAGCAGGCTTTGTAGCCAGCAAGTTGTTTGACGGTCAGGGTAAAGGTTGCATTGTAAACCTTGTGCTGGGAATTATCGGCGGTGCCTTAGGCGGATGGCTTTTCAGCCTGTTTGGTTTGGGAGCAAATAGCTGGATCGGCGAGTTGATCGTTGCTGTTATCGGAGCTATGGTTTTCTTATGGGTATGGAACAAGTTGCTTAAATAATATCCGATTTTTCAAATTAGCCAGCATGAAGTTAGGACATATCAAATGTTCTGTCTTATGCCTGCTTGTCTTTCTGTGTAGCCACATCTATGCCCAGGAGGAGCTGAACCCTGTAGCAGATCCAGCAGCAGTTGTTATAAGCGGGAATGCCCGTTTTACGGTTCTTACCAGCAAGATGATTCGAATAGAATACAGCAGCACCAAGCAGTTCGAGGACAGAGCCACCTTTGCAATTGTAAACCGTCGTTTACCCGTTCCTTCATTCACTACCGAAGAATCCGACGGCTATCTTTATATCCGTACTACAGATGTAACCCTGAGGTACAAAATAGGTTCTGTTATAAGAGCCACAGACAAGAAACCGGATAATCTGATGGTTACTTTCTTGTTGAATGGTATTACCTGTACCTGGTATCCGGGCAAGGACGATGCGTTGAACCTTCTGGGTACCAACAGAACCCTTGATACGGCTTGGGGAGATAATGCACGTGAGAAGTTAGAGAAAGGTCTCCTCTCTCGTGCCGGTTGGAGTATTATAGACGAGAGTCCTACTGCCACTCGAGGTGATGGAAGTACCACATTGCCTATGGCTCTCAATCAGGATGGTTATATGTGGTGGGAGAAGGCTGCCGACACGAAGGCCATCGACTGGTATTTCCTGGGTTACGGTCATCAGTATAAAGAGTGTATCCGGGATTTCACAAGGGTAGGGGGGCGCGTACCTTTGCCTCCCAAGTATATCTTCGGCTATTGGTATAGCAGGTATTGGGCTTATTCACAGACCGATTTCCAGAATATCATACGTGATGTAGAGAATAACGATATCCCTATGGACGTCATTATTATGGATATGGATTGGCACAAGAGCGGTTGGACTGGGTGGAGCTGGAATACCAGCAAGATACCCAATCCCACCAATCTGATTCGCTATATGCATACCCACGGACTGCGAACAGCTCTGAATCTGCATCCGTCAGATGGAATAAAGAATTCCGAGGATCAGTACAAGAACCTGCGAAGTGCAATGGGATTGCCCTCATCGTTTACCGAGACCATCCCTTGGACTATTCAGGACTATAGTTTTGCACGTCCTTTCTTCGACAAAGTCATCCGACCGTTGGAGAAGCAGGGAGTGGATTTCTGGTGGCTCGACTGGCAACAGGAGAAGACGGTAGGAGAGCATGCCAGAGCCAAAGGGTACGAACTTACCGACGGAGCCGACAAACTGAGCGAGACGTTCTGGTGTAACCATACATTCTTCGAGGATATGCAGAAGAACCGTCCTGAACTCCGTCCCGTTATCTATCACCGGTGGGGTGGGTTAGGTTCGCACCGTTATCCCATCTGTTTCAGTGGTGATACATGGGCAGCATGGTCCACATTGGGGTACGAGATATACTTTACCAGCAACGCCAGCAACGTATGTTATGCTTATTGGGGCCATGATTTAGGTGGTCATCAAGGTGGCGATAACGACCCCGAGTTATTGCTTCGCTGGCTTCAGTTCGGAGCCTTCACGCCAATCTTCCGTACCCACGCCACCAACGATTCCAAGTTGGAACGCAGGATTTGGAAGTACAGTAATTTCACTCAGCTCCGCGAAGCTGTCCGTATGCGTTATCAGCTGTTCCCCTATCTATATACAGCAGCCCGTGAGACGTACGATACGGGCATTGGCATGAACCGTCCCCTCTATTACGAGTGGCCCGAGGAGAACAATGCATACGTTTACGAGGACGAGTATATGTTTGGCAACGATATGCTTGTTGCTCCTATCTATACACCTGCCAGAAATGGTATCAGCTCCCGTAACATCTGGTTGCCTCGTGGCTTATGGTGGGACGTAACAGAAAACCGTCTCAGAGAGGGTGGGGAAGTCTTCCGTGCCAATTATACGCTCGACGAGTTCCCTGTCTTCTATCGTCCGGGAAGCGTCATACCCTTCTATCCTGTTCAGCGCAGCGTGGTTACCAATCCCGAGGAGATTATCCTGAAAGTCGTTCCCGGAGCCGATGGTACCGGCTCTTTCTACGAGGATAATGGCGACAATCAGGATTATATCTCAAACGGATGGACCCGTACTACATTCTCTTATCAGAATGTATCTTCTGCCAGCAAGCGTCTGGTTATCCGACCTCGTGAGGGTAGTTTCGAAGGCATGCCTGCCACCCGCACTTGGGCTGTTCAGTTCCTGGGAATGACGAAAGCGCCTCAGAATGTTACGGTTAGCGGCGACGAAAGCATTACTCACGAGGAAAGTTACGATGCAGAAGCCAAGATCCTGACAGTAACCCTTCATACATCGGTGTTAGACAAAGAGATTTCCGTTCAGGTGGATGGTGCTGAGGCTGAATCCGCAGAAGTGGCCCAGGGCGTCTCTAATGGCGAAACAGAGGATGTTTCCTCTCTTCCTGTCGGCTCTCCTTCTTCCAGGAATCAAATCGCCCGTGCCGCTTATGTTTCCAAACTTTATGTTCGCGGTTCTGCCATTCCTGGAGGCGTTCAGGAACTAACGCCCTTTAATTCCAGAACCTATTTCAAGTATCACGGCAAGTTGCTTCCCGGTACTTTTGTAATCACTACATCAGAGCAGCACAGGTCTGGTGCCCGTTATTACAAGCCGGCACAGTTTGATTCTAATGTTGTGAACGATGGCATTAACTATACCTCAACAACTGACAGTACTGCTGCAACCTGGAACGTACTCTTCGAGGCAGATAACTATCGCTTTACCGTAACGCCCTCCAGTTCCACAGCCGGAACCATGAAGGGAGAACTCTTCACATGGTGGTACGAGTCGTGGATTTGTGGCGGTTGCGTCGAGGACAACCAGACTCCTGGTGCAGGAAACTGGCAGATTTCCAGCGGGAAGGCTATGGAACAGTCGTCCTTAAATCCATACGAATGGACTTGGACGGGTGAACTTCGTAACTATACCAGCAACGACGAGCCCAAGCGCTTCAAGATTAATGGCCAGTACGGATGGAGTCCCAAGGTGCTGCATCCCTATAGGCAAGACGAGAGCATCCTTACTGCCAGCGAAATATGGTACAATGGCACTTCCGATTATAAGTGGTCCATTGTCAAGGACGGATTCTACCGTATTACTGTTAACGTCTTCGAGGAAACCATCTCAGGCGAATATCTCGGCAACGATCCCGATGGAGTAGTTTCCGCCAAGTCCGAAGCTAAAGTGTTCGTCGATGTGCGCGACCGTACCATTCAGGTGGGTTCTTCCCAGGTGATGGCCGTCTTCCTGTTCTCTGCCGACGGACAGCAAATTCTGTCCGATAGCGGTAGCCAGGTAACATTGGTAGCTCCTAATGCAGGAACATACATCTTGCATGCCACCAATGGTAAGGAGAACTTTACACGCAAGATAACGATTCAATGAATATAGAGACAATATCAAGCGCCCAGAATCCGCGTATCAAGCATTTGCTGGCCCTTCAGCAGAAATCCTCCCTACGTCGTGAGGAAGGTCTCTTCGTGGTCGAGGGACGCAGGGAGTTGGAGCATTGTATAAATGCTGGTATGAAGGTAGAATGTATCTATTGTCTTGACGACAATGAACTTTCTAACCTATCAACTTTTAATTCTCAATTCTCAATTCTCAATTCTCAACTGTCACTTGTCAAAGTGACGAAAAACGTTTACGAGCGTATTGCCTATCGTGGCAGCACAGAGGGTATAATCGCCGTCATCCGTACCCCACAGCCTCGCACTTTAGCGTCATTGCTTCAGCAAGAGGGTAGGGGAGTAAACGGACAACCGCTCTTTGTCGTTCTGGAGAGCGTTGAGAAGCCCGGCAACCTCGGAGCTGTCCTTCGTAGTGCCGATGCTGCCAATGCCACAGGCGTCATTGTCTGCGATCCGTTGACCGATTTGTATAACCCAAATCTCATTCGCTCCTCCATCGGAGCCGTCTTTACTGTACCTACCGTAGCTTGTACCTCGGAAGAGTGTATAGCTTTCCTAAAGCAGCACAGCGTGCAGATACTTACGGCTCAGTTGCAGGATTCGCATTTGTATTACGACACTCCCATGGCAGGCCCTACGGCCATTGTGATGGGAACAGAGAGTACAGGACTTACCGATGCATGGCGTCAGGTAGCCGATGCACATATCCGCATCCCTATGTTAGGACAGTTGGATTCGCTGAATGTCTCCGTTTCAGCGGCAATTCTACTTTTCGAGGCTGTCCGCCAGCGTCAGGCTCCGGATGCTTAGGTTTTATTGGTCTATGATCTTGCTCAATGTCAAGATTTATCCGAAACGCTTGTTTTAAACTCTAATCTTTCAACTCTACACAATTTTTACTGCTACGTTAGGCGGCAAAAATTAACATTAATAGTAGCAATTGTTTCTATTAACAGCTGCATTACAGCCCACTTTTGCTGTTGCTCAATAATGTAAATAATTTTCCAAACATCTTTTCTGACCTCTTTTTCCTGTCCAGTTAGAGAAAACTTACTCCCTAACTAGAAAATTTTTGCAGCCTAACGTGGCAGTAAAAATTCTTATGCTAAAGAGCATGTTACGGCATTTTGTTGAGTTTGGGTGGTGTCAAAATATTTCTTTCAGCTCATTACAGTTATTACAGTTTACAGTTTTTATTTTGGCCATAAATTGGTATACTGTATACCAGGCCAACGCCGTTTCCTAAAAATAGAAACTGTAAACTGTAATAACTGTAATGCGTCCCGCGTCCCAACGTCCCATTAAGGTGGTTTTGGTGTGTAAATGCACAGGCAGGGAGCAAAGGACGGATTGTAAGTAATTGAATATTAGAAAGTTGTATTATTTATCTATCTAACCGATGGCAATCAATTAGTAGTAATAAATGGTTATAAACATTATAATATTATACCTTTTATTCCCTATTTTGATTGTTTATACCAGAAATTGATTGATTTTCATCTATAAATTGCAAGCAATATAATTACTTCATAAAATATACATTATTATAATATCCCTATAACCCAACCCGCCTTGCAAGCATGAAACCACCTTAATGGGACGTTGGGACGCGGGACGCTGGGACGGTTTTGTTATACTAAATGTTATTTTTCGTAAAAAAATTACGGAATATAAAATAATATATGTATATTTGCGGCAAAATAACCAAATAAAACTGTTATGCTTGTCAAATTTGCCGTAAAAAACTTCCGAGGCTTTGCGGAAAGGATTGAGTGGGATTTGTCCCATCCCAGTAATTATGAGTTTAACAAATACGCTATTAAGAATGGCATCATCAAGAATGGTATCATATATGGCCCAAATGGCTCAGGAAAGTCCAATTTTGCCTTAGCCATTTTTGACATTGTTAACCATCTGACTCAGAAATCTCAAAAAGCAGACTTTTATAAAAACTATACTTATGGTGGAAATTCTAAAGGCCAGGTTTTTTTTGAGTATACTTTCAAGTTTGGTTCTCAGATAATAGAGTACCAATACGGCAAAAATATGTTTGGGATGTTGTTTGCAGAATCGTTATTGGTTGATGGAAAAGAAATCTTTAATCGCAATTTTGATTCTTTATCTTTGGATGAGAATCAGTTTCCAATCAATCCGGACGCCAAAAAGAACCTTCAGTCAAATGCCAACAATATATCGATCATAAATTATCTATTAATTTCGTATCCTCTCTCCAAAGATCATTATCTCATACTTTTGAGAAATTTCGCGGATTCTATGTTGTGGTTCAGATGCCTTAAAGCAAATGAATATATAGGATTGGAAACTGGTAATACACAATTAGATGAGTATATCATACAAAATGGACTTGTGGATGATTTCTCCGCTTTTTTAAAAGCTGTCAGCGGACAAGACTACGATTTTGTTCAGCCAAATCCAAATGACAAAATGTTGGTATGCCATTTTGGAACAGGCAATAATGTTGTTCTGTTCGACGAGATAGCGTCAACGGGCACTCTTTCATTACAACTTCTTTATTACTGGTTAAAGAAGATGGACAATGCCTCATTTGTCTTTATCGACGAGTTTGATGCATTCTATCATTTCAAATTGTCATTTGAGGTGTGCAAACAATTGTTTAACCTCAATTGTCAGGTATTCACGTCGTCACATAATACCTATCTGATGACTAATGAGTTGCTGCGTCCTGACTGCAATTTCATCTTGCAAGATAATAAAATAAAGCCCTTGCAAGCCTGTACAGAGAAGGAACTGAGATTTGGACACAATATTGAGAAGATTTATAGAGCTGGCGCATTCTATGTTGAATAACGAATTGCAACTCTTTGTTTTTGAGGGTGTCCGGGCGGAATCTAAATATGTTGACATGCTTGAACAACACTTCCTTGGCAAAAGGATTTCTGTAAAGTGTGTCTATGATGCGGAGTTATATCAGCTTTATAAAATTCTGAAAGAAGAACCAGACTTTGATTTGGTAGAACTTCTAAAGGAGCGAAATAAGGAGAATGCCAAACTGTTGCAAAACTATAATCGAGATAGCTTTGCGTACATATACCTTTTCTTTGACTATGATGCCCATTCCACTCTGGCAAGCGATGAGAAGGTAGAAGATATGCTCAACTTCTTTGATAACGAAACTGAAAACGGATTGCTCTATATCAGTTATCCAATGCTGGAAGCGATTCGTCATTATAAAGACATGGATAGCTTCAAAGAGCTCACAGTTAAGTGCAAACGAACCAACTGCCCATACAAAGTTGAATGTAATGAAGTTGAAGTTTGCATGAATGAGCCCCACTATAAAAATGTTTCAGCTTCAGAGTGTCAGCCTCAACTCACCAACATCAATAAATACACAAGAGAGGTTTGGCAGGAGTTGATTCGTGCCCATGTATCCAAAATGAATTATCTAGTAAACGGTGCCTTTGAATTCCCTGCAAAACCGGAACTTCAGACTGTGATATTCAGCAAGCAATTAGAAAAGCATATCAATCACAAGTGTCCAATGGTCGCAGTATTAAGTGCTTTTCCTATTTATGTGTTGGATTATTATGGTGTGGATGGGCTGAAGAAGAAGTTAAATGAATAGCAAAATATACACTACAGTTGCCTGTTTGCAAAAAGTCTTCTTAATGCTTGTTCTGAAATTCTCTAGAGATTTTTCTGCTAAGTAACGTGCAAGCAATAGCTATTATACAAGGAAACGACAAAATTCTCTAGAAAAATTCTTCACTTGAAGGAAGTATAGAACGTGCAAATACGTTGCTTTATTCTTGCTTCCTTACTGTAAACACCAAAAAAATAATGTATGCATCATGTATGCAACATGTAGGCTTGAAAGTGAGAGAAATTCGATAACCATGTGGCCTCCAAGCGATTTTGTGTAGGCATGTAGGCTAATATGCGATTATTGCTCACTTGTAGTGTACTGAACCATAACCGTTTCCTCTTCATAGAACCTAAGGTCTATGTCATTTCGCAATAAAATCACCCGTTTTCTTTGTGCGTATTAAAATAATCGTTATTTTTGCAACGTGAAGCCTCTTCATTAGGGACTTAAACTCCTTGAACCACTTGAACCATTTAAACTCTATAGTGGTTAAGGTTAGGGTTAAGATTAAGGTACGAAGTCTAGTTATCGTTGACGTTAACGTTGACGTTAGAAAAGGGGCAAGTTGGCGGCGGCCAGCACACAACTTATTGGTAAATAAACGAAGCGTTATGCTCGTCTTGCGAGTTGAAACCTGAGAAATTTCAAAGTAAGGCAAGAGAACATGATGGCTTCCATGCGTAAGCGTGGATGTCATTCATTTCTTCCTTAC
>JAFXZY010000053.1 GCA_017541025.1 Bacteroidaceae bacterium
AAGACTAGCAAGAGCACCAGCTCTTGCGGTTAAAAAGTTAAAGGGTTAAAAAGTTAAAAGGTTATCATTCCTTTAACTACCCTTTAACTTCCCTCTTAACTCGTAAACTATAACATTTTAACCATTTAACATTTTAACATTTTAACATTGTTTTTCTATGAAAAATAAAGAAACTTGGAAGACTATACTTCACCTTGTAGCAAGCATCATTGCTTCTATCATTACTGCATTGGGAACTACCAGTTGTATGCGAGGACTTTAGAGGTTTTTCAATCTTGTCTGAAAACCATCAATCTTGTCTGAAAATTAAAAAAAGTGTCTTTACGGCTTTAGTGGAGGCGCTTTTTTTTTGTATATTTGCCACATAATTATAAATAATACCATGCGCCATGAAAAAAACAATCATTTCCTGTCGCACCATAAAAAAATGAATATATAAACCTAAATTACAGAAAATATGAAACCTTTCAAATCAAGATTTTTTGCTTTGTCGGCCGCTCTCATGATAGCAGCCACTTTCACCTCCTGTGGGTTCTTTTTAAATTTGGCGAATTTCAGAAAACAAGAATCTAAGCGGACGCTATTTGTCTTTATGTCTTAACCTTATTTATTTAGCTCATAGGCATCTTTTATTAAGTTGAAGTTGAGACTTTACTGTTAACCGTTTATTATTTCTTCTATCTTTTCAATCAAATTATGAGCTGGTCCAATCCTATCCTTTAACTCGTCAGGATTAACATCATATACACAATTATAGTCGCTCTCTTCTCTCATTGTCTGAAGTTGATTATATAGACGACCATATTCGACAGGCAGGATACCTGTTTTTATATAATGTAAATGGAAAAATGCGTGTGAGCCATTATGAGTATTCACTGAGTGGCCATCATGAAGAAGAAGGGCACTTATGGCATGGAAAACAGAATAATAGAGACGATTTGCCGCACCACTCCATTTGTTAGCTGCCGTTAGAATACCTATCTCTTCAAAGGTCTCATGAGCTTTCTTTAACTCCAATGTGACCAAGGTCGCACGTTCTTCATCTGTCATACTCATTGCAATACATATTTATCACGTTCCACATTTTTTCTATATGGTAAGAAAGTCCACTCGTCCCACTGTTTTTTGGTATATATATGAGGACTAATCTCCTCACCTATCTCCCAGCCTAGTTCACGAAAAGGATAGGTGACGTCATAATCACTGGCTTCCAGCTTAGGCTTATTCAGCAGAATTAGTATATCCCAGTCCGAATCCTCATGGGCATCGCCACGGGCACGGGAGCCATAGAGCCAAACCTGTCCGTCTGGTGGGACAACCTTACGGCCTGTCTCTCGGATCATCTGGATTATTTTCTCTTCTTCTGCTGTCATAACGCTTTGAAAATAAGTCTAATCACTTTGCAAAAATAGTGTTTTCTATAATACGCACAAAGAAAATGGATGTTTTTCTTGCGAAAAACTGATTTACGGAACAGTTATGGTTCAAGGTCACTTTTGGTTCATGGTTAAGGGTTCATGATTTGGTCTGATAATATTTGTGAACTACACTGAGGTGTACTTAATAAGTTAAAAGTGACCTGCCCGTTAGTCTGTTGGACATTGCCAATTATAACGAAAAAACTTTCGTTCATCATTTTTGAAAGAAAATTTGCAAAAGAAAAGGCGATATTTATGAAAATACTGTATTTTTGCAGTGATTTTAATATATTTCGAGAAATGAAGACTACACTTTCACTTGAAAATATACTGCACATGCTGAGCGGTTTAAGCCTCACCAACCGTCAGTGGTTGGCAGAGCATTTGGTTGAGCCAGAGGAGAGAGCTCAGGCTAAACAGCGTAAAAGCGATGAACATCTTGTGCGTGAACTTCAGGTATTGCATTACGAGGGTGAGCCAACGGCAGAAGAGAGAAAGAAAGAACTGAGAGAGAGCCATTTCTTTGGAGCACGCGAAATCAGATACAAGTTTGAAAATGAAGAATAAGAAATATCTTCTGGACACAAACGTGCTTATAGATTTTATGGATGGCGTCCCTGAGGTTGTCGAGCTAAACCTTCATGGTTCACGATTGGGTCTGAGAATATTTGAGTATTTTGGAAAGGAAATCGCATAACAGCCTACATGCCTACATATAATCGCTTGGAATCCGCATGGTTATCGCGTTTCTCATACTTTCAAGCATACAGAAAGCCTACATGATGCCTACATGATGCCTACATGTTTTTGGATGTTTTTGGATGTTTTCAGTAAGGGAGCAAGAATGAAGTGACGTATTTGCAAGTTTTTTGCTTCCTACAAGCAAAGAAATTCTCTAGAGAATTTAACAGCTTCCTCGTGTAATAGCAATTGTTTGTACGTTACTTAGCAGGAAATTCTCTAGAGAATCTCAGAATAGGCATTAAGAAGTCTTTTTGTAAACAGACCAATTAGTTTCTGCAAACTCCTTATCGCCAATTATATGTAGGCTCTATGTAGGAATCATGTAGGCTTTATGTAGGTTCGCGAATACGCCAATCCCTTTATTCATCGGGAGTTTCAGCAAAATCATGTAGGCATGTAGGCTGTTTTGGATTTTAGAACCATGAGCCATGTACAACGAAAACGAAAAGCGAAGGCTGAGGACTGATGAAACCTGAAACCTGGAACCTGGAACCTGAAACCTGAAACCTGGAACCTGAACCATTAATAACAAAAACTCTCAATTCTCAATTAAATAAAGACCATAAGTGCCATCAGACTTCAGACGTCATACATCATACATCAGACATCATCCATCTTACTTCAAACTCCGTTCTTTAGTATCTTTTTGCAGCCCAAATCCCACTTTTTACTTATCTTATTATTATTTTCTTCCATTTTTTGCCTGAATGTTATACAAATTAACTATTTTTGAAAACGGAATTACATAATACCATAAAACTAATCAATAAATGGAACATCGCCAGAACGTTTAAGGGAGAACGGATTTTATTCGGATGAGATAAATTCCCATACCGGAACAATATCGTTAAGTATTTATTGAGTAGGTAATTGATATTAAAGTACTTAATTATAGATTATGGATAATAAATGGTTGGAAGACTGGGAAAGAAATAACATAAACGGTCGAATCGCAGCTAGGATTAAAGAAATAGCTAAAGACAAAAAAGAAAAGGTCTATGCGAATGAATATGATCGGAATGGCTTTGTATATCAAGGTAGGCGAATTAGTGTCGGATTAATAGTAAGTGGAGTAAAAGTAGGGGATATTCCTGGCGACGACGACTACTGCTACGTCGTTGAATTGGGAGATTTGACAGTCTGTGACGATTTTCGCCAAGCTCTATTTGACTTGCAATCGGAAGAGCATAACTCTATGCAGATTTCTGAATACATTAGTTTTAGCGACTGCGTGAAAGTATTGGGTGAGAAGTATCAGGGTATTTTAAGTGCCCTCGCAGAGATTGAACAATCCCAGGATGTCATCGAAAAGGAAACATACTGCAATATTATCTCAAGAATCACCGGCAAACTTAATCTTCGTATGCAAGATTTTACTATAGCCATTAGAGATAATTGGGAATTATGGTTACATGCCTCAGACCTTATGTCAAAAAGATCTGTCTACCTGAAAGAGCCTTCCTTCATCGAGGAGATGGATAGGATAAAAGAATACTTTGATGAAAACCTTACCATGATTAAGCAATGGATTCAAGATGCCATCATCGCAAAGAAGAATGATATTTAAAGTAATTGTTAGTTATGATTTTTTGTAAATCATTAGGTAATCTGGAGATTGACTACGACAAGAAAGAAGTCAGAGCTGGCGGAAGAAGAATTAGCTTCGGTCAGATAAGTCATTATGAGTATAATCATGAGAAGACGGAATATGGCGACTACAATCCACAGGATAGCGACGCACGCGAACATTTACTTCACAAGAAAGAAATAATGAGGGTCTGCGGCAAATGCGTTGAATTGCCTTCGGACTATCACCCGTTTTCCGTAACGCCAGGTTTTGATGAAGTAGTATTACAAATCTTCTTCAATTATTATCAGGGTGAAGAACTTAAGCAGTCTTTTTTGGTCTTTACGCAGAACGACGCCCTTGAAGCAAGGAATAAGCTGAAGCCGCTCATCAATTATCTAAGGGAGTGGAGAATTTCGGAGAATTTCAATATGTTTGTTGGTGAGCAGCATCTCAGAATTGGTAGTATTGCTTCTCTCAACGTCCCGCTAAAAGATTTCAACATACACAAGGCAGACCTTCCGATATTTGGCACCTGTTCTGTTCATGCGTACGGAAAAGAAGTAGTAACACATATTAATTTGTCAACAGAACGGAAACTGAGCGAGGAGGAAATGCTGCCTATGCTTGAATATATGAAGAAAAGCATGCCTGTCGAATCATCTTACGATGATTACGGCTACGGCGTTATGCCAAAGCCGCATGAGATTAACCTGTTCTGGGAACTTCCGCAGGGTAAGGTCAAAATGAGTTGGGACGGATTCAACTATACACGTGGAGATGAACCAAACCAACCAAGAGGTGATGGAATGGATTATGTAAGAATCGAACTATGGGATTGTGTGGTATTACAGCAAACAAGAGACGAAGCATACTACAGATCGTTAGTGGATTAAAAGTTGTAACCGACACGGAATACAGCTATAATGATTGCCAACAAATACAAAAACAGAAAAAAAATTGTTATATATTATGAAGAAATTATACTTTTATATTTGTGCTGTTATAATGAGTATAACAGTAGCAAAGGCTCAGCAAGCCGTAGCCGTGCTGACGCATGAGGGAACAAGTAAGACTTTTAGTGGCTATAATGCGCTCCAGAATGCCTATAAGGAGGCAGCACATGGCGACCTGATAACGCTGTCGAGCGGAACGTTCGGCGCTGTTGAAACAATAGAGAAGGCGGTGAAGATTCGTGGTGCAGGTATGGAAATGGATACTATATATAATGTTGGGCCAACTCAACTTGTTGGCAATATGACATTAGATATTTCTGATGCAGGCAGTAATCATTTCCGTTTGGAAGGAATCTATCATGATTATGTGATATATTATAACCATACCCAAGAGAGACCTGAATTTGTGAAATGTAAACTAACTGATATTCGCCATACAACTTACGGCGATACGGGGGGATCAACATACGCAGGCACCATTAAAAATGCAATGTTCTATCATTGTAAAGTTTCTTCAAGTTTCAAATGTGGCGAAGCTTGTTCTGCAACCATAATTAACAGCTATATAGCATGCCCTTATTGTGTGAGCGCAACGACATCAGTATTGGATGTCCATAATAGTGTTTTAATCAATACCGGTAATACTTATGATAATATGCGATTATATAATTCAACCATCTCAAACAGTGTATTGGCTAGTTCTTGTGAGTTTAATTCAACTACAACATTCAACAACTGCCTTTTGCCAAATACTTATCATCCCGACGAAAGCAAAAACACCTATATTAGTTATGAAAAGGTCAGGCCGTCTGATGTCTTTAAGACTTATAATAATACAAGTTCTTTTTGGTATAGCAGTACTGAAACTTTCGAACTAAGACCTGAGTACAATTCCATCTATGGCATGTATTCTGGCGACTTCCCTTACAGCCCTCGTTTGTCAGGCCCGCATATCCAACTGATGGAGGTAGCTCCGCGGACATCGGATGCTGGTACGCTGAACGTGAGAATCAAGGTAGAGAATACCATAGAATAACCCCAAAAAACATCGACTATGATCATACGACGATGTATCATTAGTCTGTTGGCATTGCTACTATGGCAAGGTGCAGTTATGGCGGTTCCAGCATGGCCTAGCGTGACACAAGCACGTCAACCTGACGGTACTACGCTGAACATCCGTCTTCACGGCGACGAATACTTGCACTACTGCACTACTGCCGACGGCTACACCATCATCAGAAACGCCCAAGGCTACTATGTCTATGCTGAGGAACTGGCCAACGGAGAGCTAGCTGCAACTAATCGTGTGGCCCACGATGCAGCTCAGCGTACGGAAGAAGAACAGACTTGGTTACAGAGCAGGACAAAATATCAGAAGCCCAAAATGAGCGAAAAGAGCACTCGCATGAGGATAGCTGAGGGCAGGCGTCGCAGTCAGGCAATGGCATCCCGTCGTGCTTTAGCCCGCAATCGTGCTCCACGATATGACTACAAGAATTTCCGTGGACTGATTCTTCTTGTTGAATACAAGGATCGTCCTTTCTCAAGTAACGAATATGCTGATATCCTTGACAAGATGGTAAACAGCGAGAACTACACCGGTTACGACGATTCAGAATACGGAGTGTATTCAGGTAGTGTGCGTGATTATTTTTCTGATAACTCCAATCATTTGTTCACACCGCATTTCGAAGTGGTAGGGCCTATCCCCATCGACTTCAGTCAATATGATGCCAATAGTAATTCGTCAACCGATTTCTATAAGCTGGCTCAGGCTGCCATCACCGATGCCGATTTATATGTAGACTTCAGCAAGTTTGACGGCGATGGGGACGGTAAGGTGGATTTGGTGTATTTCATCTTTTCTGGCATCAGTGCCCACTATGGTGACAATGACAAACGTCTTTTGTGGCCACACGCCTACGCACTTTCGCCCAATGGGAAGATAGAATGTGATGGTGTGGAGATTGACCGTTATGCCTGTTCTACCGAACTGCTTGGCGACGAAGACTACTCTGTCTATGAAGGTATAGGCACTATATGTCATGAGTTTAGTCATGTGTTAGGACTTCCCGACCTATACGATACAGACGGAGAAGAAAGTGGTGAGAGCAACGATCCAGACTCATGGAGCCTGATGGCATCAGGCGGTCACCTGAACTTTGGTCGCACGCCAGCTGGCCTTGGTTTGTATGAACGTTGGGTGATGGGGTTTGCCACTCCGCAGCAGATTACCGATTTGGGTACTTATCAGATTAATCCTATCGGTACCAGCAATACGGGTTACCGTATGAATTCGGGTGTCGACAACGAGTTTTTCCTCATGGAATATCGTCATCCCATCTATAAATGGGACAAGTACCTGCCTGGACAGGGCATGTTGGTATATCGTGTCGACTCAACCGATGTAGCTCCATGGAATGAGAACAAAGTGAATGCTGACCCTGAGCACAACTGCTATGAATTAAGACGTGCAGGTGGAGGGCAAGGTGCTACCAGCAGCGATCCCTTCCCTGGCGCCTTTAAAGTTACAAAGCTGGGCAACAAGACAGAACCTGCCAACCTGCTATCGCATTCTGGTATAGAGTCACCCTTTGAACTCTTCAAGATTGCAGAATATGGCAGTGTTATTGCTTTCGATGTGGTTGAGCCTAAACAGGGGGAGGATGATAATCCCGACGACCCCCAACAGCCGGATGGCTATGGTATGAAATACTGGTTTGACGACCAAAAGGAACTTGCAGGACAGATTGAGAACTATAGTGCAGCATTCAGCTTGGATGTGTCTATGTTGAGCGATGGCGTTCATGCCCTGCATGTGGCTCCTTATGACCAAAGTGACGGTGTTTATCTTGAATCGGCTGCTCAGACCTACTACTTCATCAAACAGCCCGTGATGAAAACAAGTCGCAAAACAGATTATATTTTTTATATCGATGGAGAGTTGAAGGGGCGTATGTCCAGTAACCTGGGCGACCTTTACGAGACCAACATCCCCATGCAGGATGTGGAAGAAGGACTACACCTGCTGACAACCTTGGTGAAAGCTCCGGGCAACGGTTCGACCACCTTGACGAACCACTACTTCCTTCGTATTCCTACTGCCGAGGACTTAGGTAGTGTACGTTTGACTTGTAAGGTGGACGGCGGAACCTTTATCACCTTACAGCGCGGTTTTGTAGGCGACAGCCTGAACTATGAGTTGGATGTGAAAGATCTGGAACCTGGCCTTCACCGCCTTACGTGGCAACTGACAAGTAACAGTAGCGGGCTGAACACACCACCGCATACCACTTTCTTCATGGTTAACCCTAAACTGAGCAGTTATGAGTACTGGCTGAACGACGATTTCTCCACTCTGCGACGCATGGACGGTTTGGCAACCAACAATGCCTATGAAATAGTTGAAGAACTGAAGTTGCCGTCGATGCCTATACGAAGCAGCAAATTTCACTTCACGGTAGAAAACGACAAACCTATGGTGTATGCCATTAACGACCTGACAGTTCGATTCTTCAACAATGGTGGTGGCATGACCGACAGCACTATGCAATATATAGATATTACGACCCGTGAGGCTATTATGAAGTCAACACTATTAGAACAGAACGACCCCACTACCGTCATCACCCCTGAGGCAGGAAAAATCAAGTGGTTCCGCCTGGAAGCCTATCGCGGCGATGGTATCCGTTTGCAAGCCAGCCGTCCGTGTGTCATGCAATTGTTCGCACCTGACGGTGAGGAAATATACCACGTCAGTGGCGATGCCGCCAAGGTCATTGCTGGTACCAATGGTTTGCTAACGGGCACATACTATGTGGCTGTGCATGATATCAGTGATACGGACGAAAGTCGCGAAATAACTGTGACCTATTACCCGGGAGCAAGCATCTTAACAGAGCAGCCCATGGCGTCATTGGCAGACAGCACAATTGTATATCGCCATGCTACAGTGACGCTGACTTGCAATACACCCAATGCTGTCATCTGGTATTCTACTGATGGTTCTGAGCCTTCTTTGGAGAGCGAGACCACTCACCGTTATGGCGGCAATCCCATCAGGATTGAGGGTAAAACGCTGATTCGCGCCATTGCCACTTGCAACAATATGTTAGTGAGCGATGAAGCTACCTATCACTATAATACATATAAAACTAATCTGCGATGGGACTTTTCTAAGCGTTGGCAGTGGATATCTCACAACATGGCAGACGATATGGATCCAAATGAACTTTACGACTATGTTGAGTACATGCAAAGTGAAACGCAGGAGGTAAGCATCCTCAATGGTCAGCCTGTTGTTGGCAGCATGGAGCCGCTGACAGCTACGGCTTCCTACAAGGTAAAGTCTGTATCGCCTGTTATTATGGAACGGAAGTTAGACCAGATTGATCCCGCTATAGTTTCAATGGAGTTGCACAAAGGCTGGAACTGGATAGGCTATCCCATTGGACATAGCCAAAAGCTTGACGAGGCCTTTGGTAATCAGGCCCGTGAGGGTGACATTATCAGTGGGCAGTTGGGGTATGCTACTTTTGAGAATGGTCAGTGGGCTGGTACATTGATGACCCTCGATAATGGGCGAGGCTACTTGCTGATGTCAAAGAGCAATCGCGTACTGACATTCCGGGATGTGGAAAATTCGATTACCAAGCCCCAGAAAGAGCCGTTCGAAGGCAGAGAAGGACTGAAAGTTGACATATATGCATATCCTGTCACAATGAACATCACGGCACAATTGTATGTCGGTGATGAACGTCAGGATGACGGTTTTGCCATAGGAGCATTCTGTGGTGACGAGTGTCGAGGTGTGGCAGAACTGATAGACGGACGCTACTATCTGACCGTTTATGGGAACGAAGAAGATGCTATCACGCTGAAGGCGGTCAAAGCCAACACCTTGGAATTACTCGACATTACAGAGACATTCCAACTAACCCAAGAGGCATATGGTTCACGTATCAGTCCTTTGCGTCTTAGCGCAGACTTCCCAACTGTGGTGAGAGTCACTAACGTTATACGCGAATATGGTGAACGTAATCCTGAATTGGCCTACACGGTAGATGGTGCATCCCTGCAAGGCACGCCACAACTTTCGTGCGAGGCCGATCAACAGTCGGCTGTAGGTGAATATCCTATCGTTATAGACAAGGGGTCTGTAGAGAATTTGAATGTTACATACGTCAGTGGTACGCTGACAGTCACGAAGGCTCCACTGACAGCCTCCGTTGGCGAATACTCTCGTGAAGAGGGTGAGGAGAATCCTATCTTTACCATCCTGTACGATGGATTTAAGAATGGTGAGACACCAGACGTTCTGATAGAGGCTCCTACAGTTACTACAGATGCTAAAACAGGAAGTCCAATGGGAGAGTACGACATCATTGTTAGTGGCGGTGATGCTCAGAACTATGAGTTTATTTATGTCAATGGTAAATTGACGGTCACAATGTCTGATGATGTTGCTGAGATTATAGCCTCAGGAAGATTTAATGTATATACATTGAGAGGCCAGTATGTGGCTAAGGATGTTTCCTCCCTAAAGGAACTTTCGCCGGGTATTTATATTCTCCGACCAATTGATGGCCGTTTGGATAATAAAAAGATTATAAAGGTCATAGTGAAGTGATTTATGACTATACAGTTAGTAATGTAATGCTTTTTTCCTACAAAGGATAAGATTGTGTAGGGGGAACAAGTCATTCAGATAATCCCTTACCCCTATAAAGTCCTATCTGAATGAGTCGTGGAGATAAGGGGAATGAAGCAAAGGTTAAAGGATGAGGAACAGGATCACCAGCGCTGTTCCTTGCGCTCTTCGCTAGTTCCCATGGTGTTCTTGCCACCTATGATGCTGAAGCGGTAGATGAGGGAGAAGAGGCCGTACTGGTAGATATCGTTGGTGCGCGTATCGCTACGGCTGAACTCTGATACCCAACGGCTGATGTTGCTCTGCTGGCCTAAGATATCGAAGAACTCTGCCTTTATGGTCAGCGCCTTTCCCTTCAGGAAGGAATGAGCAAGGGAAGCGTTCCAAATCATCTCGGTGGTGTTCATGTCGTCACGAGAGTATCCCCTACGGCACTGTACTCCGTAGTCCGTAGAAAGTTTGGTTCCCCAAGGCATGGTCCATTCTACACGCGGACCGTACGAGAAGCGGTAGGTATTGTTATTACCGGTGTCGGTAACATTATTCTTGGTGTACTGATAATTCAGTGAGCCACGCATACCGGCATCTATCCAGTCGTTGCGATACGAGAACTGCAAAGTACCGCTGGTGCGCAGGTTATGGGTTACGGAGGTGATGTCCAGGTCATCGTCCTGCTGGGCTGTGACATTATTAAAGAAACCTACATTATGATTGTAATTAATGTGGGCATCAATGCTCAGGAAGAAACGTTTCTTCTTTCCCATAGCGGTATTAAAGCCTGCACCTGTTCCACCACCCCAGTTGCCATTGATATTCATTGGCTTAGTGGTTCGGATACCTGTTACAGGATCGTAAGTGGTCTTGTTGCTGATACCGTTATGGGTGAAATTGGCATAAAGATAACTCCAAAGACCCTGCTGTTTCTCGGCATTGTAGGTATTGAAATGTCCGTTAAGGTTATGCGTGAAAGATGGCTTCAGCTCGGGGTTACCACGTGTAATGTTCAGCGGGTCGGAGTCGTCGGTAATATCCAAGAGGTTGGTCATACTGGGCTGAGTGGTTCGTCCGTTATAACGGAAGTCCATATTAGTCTGCTTAGAGAAATTATACTTGAAGTACATACGGGGAGCCATGTTGAAGACGTTGCGGACAACCTCAGGGTACTCGCTACCCATATACTTGTAGTTCAACTTGGTACGCTGGGGCAAGGCATCCACACCGATGTTGAAGTTGTACTTCTCACGGACACGACGGAACTGCAGGCTGATGTTGTGGTTATAGTTACGATACTCCGAGAACTGGCTCAAGGCTACTGTATCACGCAGTTCCCAGCCTTCCTGCTCCATCATCAGGAGGGCATCTTCTATCTCATAGTGATTATCCTCGATGTAACTGACAAGAGTCTGATAGGCATCTGAGTCATAGACGTAAGCACGGCGGTCGTTACGGTTATAGCCGTAGTTAAATCGATAGTTGATTTGTATGTAGGTGCGGTCGGCTATGGGTTCGCTATAAGTGAACTGACCGCCTATGTTGTAATTCAGCGAGGGTGTGTTGTAGTATCGGTTGTTGCGGTCGTTCTGAATGCTGACGGTGTCCTTACGATAAAAGATGTCGGCAGCAGAAAGCTGCTGGCTACGTCCCTGGGAGAAACCACCGAATGTTCTGAAGGTAATGTTACGTCCCTTATTATTGAGCTTGCGGTTGTACTGCAACCAACCATTGACCCATGCATTATGGTTGTTGCTGTTGTTATAGCTGTTATTGGTGTTGACCGTATCAACCAGATTCAACTCTTCAAGAACATCGTAGTTGATGGATGAATAATGCCCATAACCGTAACCTTTGGTATAGCCGAAGTTGGGACGGAACATGACATTGGTCATGGTGTCAGGTTTCCACTCCAAACGGATATTGCCATCAAGATTATGATTGCCGTTCAGCGTAGTACTAATCGAATTGGACAACTTTCCTCGTGCAGCCACAAAGTTTTCCGACTCGGATACATTCTCCACGTCCGACCCGTGATAACGGTAGTTGACGCTTCCGCCAACCTCCAGTTTCTCCTTCTTGATGGTGAAGTTAGAGCCCACCTCCTTGGTATTATGGAGACCGCTGTTACCACCCCACCCCCAACGCTCAGGTGTGTTGCGGATGCTTCCCAGGAGAGTGAAGTTATTCTCGTCCCAGAAACGGTTGGCCATCACGCGATTGTTATAACGCCCCGCTGTTCCGTAACCGGCATTGGCATTTCCGAACCAGCCGCGCTTCATTTCTTTCTTAACAGAAAGGTCCAACACGGTCTCCTCCTCCCCATCGTCAATACCGGTGATGCGGGTAAGGTCGCTCTTGCGTTCGTAGGACTTAATCTTCTCAATCATCTCGACGGGGATGTTCTTCATGGCAATATCCTTATCGTTCAGGAAAAATTCCTTTCCGTCCACCAATATCTTGGTAACTTCCTTGCCATTGATGGTAATCTTACCGTCATCATCAATCTTGGCTCCAGGAAGGAGTTTTACCAAAGCCTCCAAAGTGGAGCCTTCCTGAACGCGATAGGCAGAAGGGTCGTAGACCAGAGAGTCACCATCCATACGGACTTTAAGAGCCGCACCGGTAATGGTAGTCTCTTGCATAAGCTTATAATCAGGCTGCAAGGTGATGAATCCTAAGTCATTGTCTCCCTTATGGAGTTCAGACAAATCCATGAAGCGGGTAATGTAACCGATACAGCTTACCTTTAACGACAAGCGTTTTCCGTGCTTGGGTTCCTTTATGTCCACCAAGCGGAAAACGCCTACCGTATCAGTATACATACCATCGACCATTGAGCTGTCTGGCAGCAGCATAACACGTACGGTTGCTGCCATAACAGGCTCGTTGGTATCCTTTTCAATAATAGTTCCAGACAGATTTATCTTGCTCTGGGCAAATGTCTGGGATGTGGCAAAACAAGCAGCAAGAGCCACTAAGGTTCTTAATAGTTTCATTAGGTTTTGTTAGGTATATTATCTGATTACTTCTGCGGAGTCTTCATACCAACTACCAGTCGGTTGCCGCTCTTGAAGATCTTCTGAGCCAGCTCCTTGAGGTCCGCAGTAGTAATGCTCTGAACCATATCGTCATAACCCGTTACATAGTCAATCTTGAATCGGGTGAGATTAACCATCTGGTTCATCCAGTAACCGTTCTTCTTCAGGTTCTCTGCATGAGAGCGTATCATGTATTCCTTAATCTTCTGCAGATAATCCTCGGAAGGACCTTCAGCACAAACCTTTTCTATACCGTTATAAACCACCTGCATCATACGGTCTATCTTGTCAGGTGCTGTGGGCAACTGAATCTGAACGGTGGCAATCTCCTCGGGATAGTCAGTAAGAGAAGCACTGACGGGAACGCCATAGGCTCCACCCTCGTCCTCACGAACAGACTCGGTGTACAGCATAGACATAGACTGCTCTAACATATCAACCAAGATATCGTTACGCAGGTTCTCCTTAAGAGGAGCGTGATAAACAAAGTTTACTGTGGCACTGGGTGTATCCTGCTCCTTCTCAAAGATGCAAGTACGCTCGCCTTTGGTAAGACGACGGTCAATAACCTGATACTTCTCGGTCTTCTTGCTTACGGGCAGTGCACCTAAGTACTTGGCCAAGAGAGGAGCCACAGAATCAGCATTCAGGTCGCCTACGAAGTAGAAGTCGAAATCGGCAGCATTAGCATAACGCTCTTTGTAGATTTCCAGAATGCGGTCGTAAGAAATCTTGCTGAGGTCCTCAACACGCATACGCTTAGCACGAACATTATTGTTATACAGAACGCTTGCAACGCTGTCGCGGAGGGTTGTCTGAGGATTCAGATCCTGATTCTTAAGTGCATCCTGCAAACGGGCCATGGTGCTCTGGAAGGCCTCATCATCGCGGTGAGGAGCGGTGAAGCAGAGATAGGTGAGCTGCAGAAGGGTCTCGAAGTCCTTCTTGACACAGCTACCGCCCAATCTTTCCACACGGTCGCCTACAGAGGGATTAACAGATGCCTGAATACCAGAGAGTTTCTTGTTCAACTGAGTAGCGGTAAAGGTTCCCCAACCGCCCAAGCTTACCATATCGACATTGCCAGCACAGAAGTACTCATCGTTAGGATAAAGGCTACTTCCACCCCAGCTGACAGCAGTCATAGAAATCTGGTTGGGTGCATAATCGGTCTGCTTTACGCGAACCTTGATGCCATTGCTCAGTGTTATCAGCTTAGAACCGAATACATCATCCTTAATGCTCTTAACCTTAGCCTTGGAAGAGAGTTCAGGAACCAATGGATCTGTATTCACTTCTTCCTTGAAGACCTCGATATCCTCGGCATCCACATCAGCCAGCGTCTTCAGGATTTCTTCCTTTGTAGGATACTGGAGTCCTTCCTTATCAGGCATAAAGAGGACAATAGCACGGTTCTTATCGGTAATCAATTGGGGGAATGCCTGATTGATGGCATCCAAGGGAAGCATAGGAACAATGGTCTTCATATTCTGGTGTTCCCATTCAATGCCGGGTGCAGGTTCGTTATCCAGGAAGTAACGTACATACTCGTTTACATAACGGGTATTCTGCACCTTGTCACGAGCCTCGTACTGAGCATCCAGACGTGAAAGGAATTCCTGCTTGTAGCGCTCATACTCAGCCTCGGTGAAACCGCCACGCTTGGCACGCAGCAACTCACGATAAACAGCAGCGATACCCTCAAGATACTTGCCTTCCTTCATGACAATCTGGGCATCCACACTTTCCTTTGACTTGGCCACCAGATACTCTCCGAAGCCAACACCAGCCTGCATGAAGGGGCAATCGGGCTTCTGAGCCAACTCCTGCAGACGTTCAGAGAACATGCCGGATATTGCACCCTTAACATACTCCAGGAAAAGATAAGGCATTGTGCTCTTGAACTCGCGAGGAGTAGCATCGTGCTTAAACATAAGCAACGCATAAGCAGCGGTCTGCTCCTTATCTTTCTGAATAGAAACCAAAGGCTCGTCGTTATCAGGCACAGGAATTACCTCACGCTTGGCAGCATCGGCTGGAGCGGGAGCAATATCAGCAAACATATCCTTTATCTTCTGCTCTATCTCGTCGGGGTTCACATCACCCACAATAACAAGGCCCTGCAAATCAGGACGATACCAACGACGGTAATAAGAACGCAAATCGTCGTATGGGAAGTTCATGACAATGTCCATAGTACCAATGGGCATGCGGTCGGCATAACGACTGCCTACGAACAAATCCTTGAAAGCTGCCTCCTGCATACGCATCATGGCAGAACGGCGCATACGCCACTCTTCGTTGATAACGCCACGCTCCTTGTCTATCTCCTTATCCTCGAGCAAGAGGTCATGGCTCCAATCGTGCAGAATCAGTAAGCATGAGTCAATAGCGCCAGCTGTTTCTACATTTACATTATTAATATTATATACAGTCTCATCAAAAGAAGTATAGGCATTCAGGTTCTCGCCAAACTTAACTCCTATGCGCTCCAAGTACTGCTTCAGGGCATCACCAGGGAAGTGGGTGGTACCATTGAAACACATGTGCTCCAAGAAGTGAGCCAGACCGCGCTGGTTCTCTTCCTCCTGAATAGAACCCACCTTCTGTGCGATATAGAAGTCGCAACGCTTCTCAGGCCACTCGTTGTGACGAATGTAATAAGTAAGGCCGTTAGGTAAAACACCAACCTTAACAGCGGGGTCAAGGGGAACATTAGGCATCTGCTGCTGAGCAGAAACTCCCAAAATGACTACAAACAGGAAGAAAAACAAAAGCCCCCTCCCTGCTCCCCCTTTGGGGGAGTGCATTAAACTAAAATGGAAATTGTTCATCTTAAAAATTATTTTGAATTTAACTATCTAACTACAAATAACCCTCCCCCAAGGGGGAGCCGGAGGGGGCTCTTATCTTATTTCACCCTCCATTTACTCTTCTGGAATACCATAGGCACTCCCACCTGCTCATGAACGCTGTCAGCAAAGACTAAATCCAAGAAAACGTAAGCCGTAGAGTCTGCGGCATAAAGGCTGTCGGAAAGTGCCTCCACACGTACTACCTCACCCTTACGGGCAAGTTCTTTTGCAGCCTGTGCAATGACATCCTGCATCTGCCGAGTGTAATCTTCAGGGAAAGTTTGGGAATCTGCCATTCCTTCAACAAACTGCTTGGCGTCGCCGTTGACAAAATACGTATAGTAACGCTGAGCAGCCTGCTGTACCGACTCGTGCGAGAAGGTATCTGGGGCAGTCTTTGTGCAACTTGCTAGAAATGCCACAAGCAAAAGATAAAGCCCCCTCCACGCTCCCCCTTTGGGGGAGTGATTTTTACTATTATAGACGAAATCAAACCGCATATTTACTATTTATAGCACTCCCCCAAAGGGGGAGCAGGGAAGGGGCTTCTTATTTACTTTTGTCTCACAAACACATTAATAGGCGTACCGTTAAAGTTCCAGCGCTCGCGAATCTTGTTCTCCAAGAATCGGCGATAAGGTTCCTTTACATACTGGGGCAAGTTGGCATAGAACACAAAAGTAGGTACATGCGTTTCAGGCACCTGCATACAGTATTTTATCTTGATGTACTTGCCCTTCATGGATGGTGGCGGATAAGCCTCAATCAGGGGCAGCATCTCCTCGTTCAGCTTAGCTGTGGGAACACGACGGCAACGGTTCCCATAAACATCCTTTGCTGTTTCCAGCACCTTAAAGATACGCTGCTTGGTAAGTGCCGAAGCAAAGATAATAGGAAAATCAACGAAGGGGGCCATGCGGTCGCGAATAGCATCCTCCATAGTCTTCATCACCTTAGTATCCTTATCCGGTACCAAATCCCACTTATTCACCACAACCACCAGATTCTTCTGGTTCTTCTGTATGATCTGGAAGATATTCAGGTCCTGACTCTCGATGCCACGAGTAGCATCAATCATCAGAATGCAGACATCGCTGTTCTCAATGGCACGGATGGAGCGCATAACGCTATAGAACTCCAAATCCTCGGTTACCTTATTCTTTCTGCGGATTCCGGCTGTATCCACCAGATAGAAGTCGAATCCGAACTTATCATAGCGAGTATAGATACTATCGCGAGTGGTTCCGGCAATATCAGTTACAATATTACGGTCCTCACCGATAAAGGCATTAATGAGTGAACTTTTGCCTGCATTGGGACGACCCACCACCGCAAAGCGGGGAATATTCTCATCGGGCAAATCGTTACCTTCCTTGGGGAAAAGACTTACAACGAGGTCGAGCAGATCACCGGTTCCGCCACCCGTAGCAGCAGAAATACACTGAGGATCTCCCAAGCCCAACGAATAGAATTCGGCAGAGAGATAAGTCTCGTTATTATCGGTCTTGTTACAAACCAGCACAACGGGTTTCTTGGTACGACGAAGAATACCGGCAACAGCCTCATCCAAGTCGGTTACTCCATTATGTATATCTACCAGAAACAGGATAACATCGGCCTCATCAGTGGCCAGCGTTACCTGCTTGCGGATTTCCTCCTCAAAGATATCATCGCTGTTTACTACCCATCCGCCGGTGTCGATAACAGAGAACTCTCTTTGCCCCCATTCGCATTTGCCGTACTGGCGGTCACGCGTAGTACCTGCCTCGTCACTGACAATGGCGTGTCTGGTTTGTGTCAGTCGGTTGAAAAGTGTCGACTTGCCCACGTTCGGGCGTCCTACGATAGCTACAATATTGCTCATAACTTCTATTTTGCGTGCAAAGTTACGAAAAGTCGAGAGCAGAACAAAATAAATCCATTTATTTTTTATGCCGAGACGTAGTAAGTTCGCGATGCTAATCGCAAAGTTACGAAAAAACGAGAGAAGTGTGAAAGAAATATCCTTTTTTTTAAAGATGGCGACGCTAATCGGCACGTTGGCGCACACGCGAACCTACAAGGGCATAGAGAAGCATCAGCACTTCACCGCCCAACACCAGGAACCACGACCAACGCCAGCCACCCATATCAGCCAGCATACCCTGCACCAACGGAAGTACTGCGCCACCCATCACACCAATCATAAAAACACCCGAGGCCACAGAGGTATAAGGACCCAAATGAGCTACAGAGAGAGTGAAAATAGCACCCCACATGATGGAATGGAACAGTCCTACAGCTACTAACAACCACGGTTCATTCAGCACGATGGCTGCTATGAGCATCACGGAGGCCATCAGTGTAGTGAATGTTAGCTGCACTCGAGGCGATACACGACTGAGCATACTGCCACAAAGACGACCAACGAGCATCAGTCCCCAATAGACGGTAGCCATCAGCGTGATAGTGGTAACATTAAGATGCAACTCGGTAAGTGCATACAGGTTTATGTTTGCACCGATGCAAACCTCGCAACCAACATAAAAAAAGATAGCCACGACACCCAGTGTGAGGTGAGAGAAACTCCACACACTCTTCTCGAGACGTTCGCCCTGCTGGGCTCGGGTACCTTCTATGTCGGGTAACGAAAGACGCATGACAAGTGCGAGCACCACAATGATAACCAATGTAAGCAGGAGGAAGGGCAGACGTAGTTGTTCAACATGAACATCCTCGAGCGCTAAACCACCAAAGATAATGCCGGAAACAAAATAAGGCGCCAGTGTCGTTCCCACGGAGTTGGCGGAACCGCCTATAGCCAGTCGCTGAATGGATTGTGTACCATCTACATGGCAGGCAGTCAGGTAGGGATTGATAACTACCTGTAAAATGGTAGCCGAGCTACCCAACACAAACGAACCGGCCAGCAGGATAAAGAAGCCCGTGGGAATAGCATAGCCGGATATAGAAACCGATGAATCGGGCCATGCCACGGTACAGACTGAGGAAAGGAAGTAGAGGGCAAGACCAGCCACCATAACCACAAGGCCACGAACAAGTGTTCCTTTGTAGCCGTGAAGATTAATCCAACGCGAGCCAACGCCTCCGCAAACGGGATAAGCCAAGAACCACGAGAATGTGATAAGGGTAGCTAACGTATTCTTCAGGCCCTCGGCTTGCGAAAGGAATGCCGACTGTAGAGGACCTTGCAACTGTGAGTTTACTGTGGTAAGGAATCCTACAACAAGGAACAAGAAGACCATCGCCAGGAAAGGGCCAAGGTAATTTGTCTGGGAAGTTTTCATTTTCTTTGTGATTGGGTTAATTTAGTGCTATAGTTTGTAGGATGCATCAGCATCAAGAAGAAATTCGCAGTTGGGATGTAGTTGAAGGATAGAGGCAGGCAGGTCGGTGGTGACAGGGCCATGGAGCATAGAGCGTACAATATCGGTTTTGTTCTTGCCTTTGGCAACTAGAACAATATGACGCGCATGCATAATATCGCGAATGCCAAGCGTTACGCCGCCCAACCATTTGTCTGCTGGAGTTGCCGTCTCAAGGCGAATACGTTCTTCCAGTTCGACATTCATATCCGTAACCCAGGCAGAACTTCCAAAAGGAGTCCCGGGTTGGTTGAAGCCCAAATGACCATTCTCTCCCAAACCCAAGATAAGCAGGTCGATGCCGCCACGTTGCTCCAGTTCATCGGTGAACTGTTGGCAGGCCGCAGGGAAATCGTCACATTCGGTAGGAAGCATCAGGAAGTGTTCTTCATCAACCTTCATTGCATCCAGCACCTCCGTCCGGAGCATCGTATAACAGGCTCCTGCGTATTCTCGGGGCACACCTACTACTTCGTCCAAGCCAAAGAATGTCGTACGGCTGACATCAAATCCCGTCTGTTGCCACAGCTGAGCCACTAGTCGGTGCATATTACCTGTGGTACGGCCGGTAGAAAGCCCTATCACACAGTTGGGCTTTGACTTTATCTGTTCTACAATACGAAGAGCTGCTGCCTCGTCGAAGCTATGCTCGTCGGGCAAAACTGTAATCTGGTATTTCATATTTTCCCATTCATTGCCACCACAGCAGCACCAAGGAGGCCGATATGGTGTGGTTCAAGTTTAGTTAATTGTACGCCATTAGTGACAAAACGCATGGTCTCTGCTTGCAAGAAAGGTCGCATCTGTTCCAATAGGTAACCGTCGGCCACAACGCTGCCGCCCAACACTACGGTGTCCGGGTCTGTTACCCGCACAAGATTCATAATGAGGGAAGCCAGCGCCTCGGCAGCATTCTTCACCAACATCTCACACAAAGCATCACCCTGAAGGCTCAACTCATAGACCTCCTTGACAGAGACGCGCTTTCCATCTTCTGGTATCGTAAGCCTTGTCTCGTAGCGTTCTCTGAGTAAGCGGGCGCAAATATCGAAGCCACATCCGGCTGCAATTGTTTCAACACAGTTCTTGCGTCCACAAGCACAAGTAGTACCCATATTGACACCTACTGTGGTATGCCCTACCTCACCGGCATTAAAATGGCTGCCGCGAATAAGTTGTCCGTTCACAACGGAACAGGCGGCTATGCCCGTGCCGACGTTGATGAAAACAAAGTTGCGAGAGAAACGACCTACTCCCCAATGTAGTTCTGCCCGTGTAGCACTTTTCACGTCATTGTCAATATAAGCAGGTAGCCTATACCGCTCGGTCAATTCCCGCGCCATCTCGATGGGAAAGGTACGACTGGGATCTATTTGCTCCCAGATACCACGCTCGGTGTCAACACGGCCCACCAGCCCTAAACCCATTGCCATGGGCTTGCAAAGAGGATTGGCGACGGTAACAAGATAATCGTCAATGGCCCTGAAGATATAATCCTTTGCGTCACGCTGATCTCTGAAGGTCGAAGGATAACGTTTCTCACGCAAGATATGTCCTTCAGCATCCACCTCCCCTATCAGCAGTTTAGTGCCACCAAGATCGATTCCAAGAAATGTTTCCATTATTATTGATTAATATGAAGTTAAAATGGGGGAACTTTTTCGCGTTTCCCTTTCGTTCCGAACATTTATAGCTATAATATTATCTGCAAAGATAGTGTAAACAGAATAAAACAACAAATATATTGGGGTAATCCGTTGAATAATCAAAAAAAAGGGGACGTATGTCCCCCTATTTTGCATCTATACAAACAGAAAAATCATTCTAACTGATAGCCGTAGGACTTCATGGCACGGTCACTCTGACGCCAGTCCTTATCCACCTTAACGAAGACTTCCAAGAAGATGCTCTTGCCGAAGAACTTCTCCAGGCTCCTGCGGGCTTCGGTGCTGACACGCTTCAGCGCTACTCCCTGATGACCGATAATAATACCCTTCTGGCTGTCGCGTTCCACGTAAATAACGGCATTAATATGAATGTTCTTGTCTGTTTCCTTGAACTGCTCCACCACCACCTCTACGCTGTAGGGAATCTCCTTGTCGTAATAGAGGAGAATCTTCTCGCGGATAATCTCTGTCACGAAGAAACGGGCTGGTTTGTCGGTCCACTGGTCCTTATCGAAGTAGGCAGGACTTTCGGGCAGCAGTTCCTGTATGCGCTTGAGCACTACATCCACATTGAACTTATGCAGAGCGCTGATGGGAATGATTTCCGCCTTTGGCAGAATTGCATGCCACTTCTCTACTATATCGGCAAGTTGCTGCTGACAACTCCCCTCGCCCTTCGAAGAAGAACTTGGAGTGAGGGTATCTATCTTGTTGATAAGAACAAGCACAGGCACCGTCATACGCTGCACCTTCTCCAGGAACTCTGCATTCTTATCGGGTGTCTCCACCATATCGGTTACATACAACAGCACATCGGCATCCTGAAGGGCGCTCTCGGAGAACTGAAGCATCTGCTCCTGTAGTTTGTAGTTGGGTTTCAGGACACCAGGGGTATCCGAGAAACAAATCTGCATCTCGGGCGTATTAAGGATGCCCATAATACGATGGCGTGTGGTCTGCGCCTTAAATGTGGCAATACTGATACGCTCGCCCACCAGGAGGTTCATGAGCGTACTTTTACCCACATTGGGATTACCTACTATGTTTACAAATCCAGCCTTATGCACTCTGATTACGAATTGAGAATTGAGGGCGCTCAGCGCCAATTGAGAATTGAAAATTCTTTACTATCAACTCTAAACTTTACCAACTGTCTCTAAACTCTAAACTATCAACTATCAACTATCAACTATTCCTTTTAGCGTACCACTCTTCGCGGGTGATTTCACCTTCCTTATAGAACTCGGCGGGTTCCTTGGCTGCCTCGGCAGCACCATCGTAGCCCCAAATCATATAACTGGCGCCCCAGGTAAAGCCAGCACCAAAGGCTGTAAACACCAGTTTATCGCCTTTCTTCAGGCGAGGTTCATACTCCCAAAGGCAAAGAGGAAGTGTTCCGCCCGAAGTATTAGCCATATGGTCGATATTCACCATCACGTGGTCGGCTTCTACCCCAATACGCTTAGCTACAGAAACTTCTATATTGATATTTGCCTGATGAGGAATCACCCAGGCGATGTTATCCTTGTTGAGTCCATTTCGTTCCGTAAGTGTCTTAACGGCACTACTCATATCCAGTACTGCGTGCTTGTAAACAGCTCGGCCCTCCTGATAAACAAAATGCTCACGAGCATCAACCGACTCATGGCTGGGCATCTTGGCTGAACCACCGGCTGCCATGTGAAGGTTTTGGAACCCCTTGCCGTCCACACGATAGTATCCGTCCATCAAGCCTACCCTCTCCGTTGTTGCTTCCATCATTACACAAGCAGCTCCGTCACCAAAGATAGGACAAGTGTTACGGTCCTCATAGTTGGTCATACTACTCATGTGGTCACCGCCACAGACAACAATGCGTTTGTAACGTCCGCTGCGAATATAAGAGGCTCCTGCCTCCATAGCATAAAGGAAACCTGCACAGGCAGCTTCCATATCGAAGCCAAAGGCGTTTTTCAATCCGCAATTACCAATAACCAATGATGCAGTAGAGGGAAAATGATAGTCAGGAGTAGTGGTAGCACAAATTACCAACTCTATGGTATCAGGGTTAGCACCGGTCTTACGCAGAAGCTGCTGTACGGCACGGGTCATCAGATACGAGGTACCACTACCCTGTTCCGGTTTAAGAATATGACGCGTCTTCACTCCGATGCGTTCCATAATCCACTCGTCAGACGTATCTACGATAGTAGACATCTCCTCGTTATCCAGAATATAGTCTGGAACATATCCTCCAACGCCAGTTATAACGGCATTTATTTCTTCCATTATCTATTTACGTGTTTACAATAAAAAATAAAGCCGCATGAGCCCAAATTGTTAGGGCCTTAGCGGCTTATTTCTTTACCTCAGAAGATTAAGCTTCCTTCTCGATAGCAACCTTGCCGCGATAGTATCCACAAGCAGGGCATACAGTGTGATAAATGTGGAACTCGCCGCAGTTAGGGCATACTGCCAATGCAGGAGCTACAGCCTTATCATGAGTTCTTCTTTTGAGGGTCCTAGTCTTGGACTGTCTTCTTTTAGGATGTGCCATTTTCTTTTATTTTTTATTGTTATCTAATATTTTCTTTAATTCGTTCCAACGCGGGTCGATAGGTTTTTCTTCTTCCTCTGTCGGAGTGAGGGAATCTAACGCCGCCGTCATTTGCTGGCTGCATGCTCCATCCGGATGTACATGGCGAAGGGGAATTTCAAGAGCTGCAAACTCATATATATTCCATGCTACATTCAGCACGCCTTCCTCCTCAGGAACAACAATCAAGTCGCCATCATCGGCAAACTCATCTCCCAGCTTTGCACACAATACATGCTCAGCACTGATGGGACAATCCATCCAATCCAAACAACGGTCGCACAAGACTTTAACCGTGCCATCCAATTGAAACTTCAGTTCATAGGCACCAGCCGTCCGCTTCACCCGTAATGCGACATCCAGCTGACCTTGTTGAATCTCAGGACCCTGAACAGCGGAGAAGAAGTCGTCGTCTACATGCCAGTTGTACGACACAGTACCTTCCGACATGCCTTTCAGATCCACTTTATAGCTATCCAGTTTCTCCATCGGGCTGCAAAATTACAAAAAAAACAAATAACGACGCAAGAATTTGCTCTAAAAATTGACCTATTAGCGTTTTTTGAGCTCAATACGGAACGTTGTACCTTTCCCAATCTCGGAATTTTTCACAAAAATGCGTCCATTATGATATTCTTCCACAATTCTCTTCGCTAATGAAAGGCCTAAACCCCAACCGCGCTTTTTGGTAGTGAAGCCTGGGGTAAAAACATTCTTAAAATGATTCTTGGGAATGCCCTTACCCGTATCAGTTACTTCAACGAAGAAACAGTTGGTTTCTTCACGAGCCACTATGGTAATACTTCCACTACCGTCCATCGCATCAATGGCATTTTTACATAAGTTCTCAATTACCCATTCAAAAAGTGGGGCACAGATATTTACTATAAGAGGCACCTGAGGCAATTGACAGGACATACTCACACGATTGCTGGTACGACGATTAATATACTGAACCACCTGCTCTACCACATCGTTCAGGCTCTCAGGCTTAGGTTCTGGCTGTGAACCTATCTTGCTGAAGCGTTCTGCTATACGTTGCAGGCGCTGCACATCCTTTCCCATCTCAGGAAGTAGTTCATCATCGGGATATGTTTCACGCAGCACTTCGTGCCATGCCATCAGACTGCTGATGGGTGTTCCCAACTGATGAGCCGTTTCTTTGCTAAGACCCACCCATACCTTGTTCTGCTCGGCTTTCTTGCTACTCAAAAGAGCAAAGATAGCTACAACCACGAATATCAGCACAATGCCCAACTGTACATAGGGCCACCAAGCCAACCGCCAAAGAATCAGGCTATCATCGTAGCAGATTTCCATATAATCAGAAGGAGAAAGATTGATGCGTATCACCTTACCGGACTGGCGCATACGAACAGATTTCGCCTTCACCACCTCAGCCTCGTTCTGCCGTTCACGGTCAGAAATTGGTATATTACGGTAGTCTTGTACATTTCCATCGCGGTCGAGAACCACCACAGGAATAGTGTTGTTACTGTTCAGGACTGTCCACACAAGGGTCAGATCGGTATTTTCATCAGCATTGTTCAGACTCCGCATAGCTTCGGCCCAAATTTCCATTTTGCGCTGTTCCTCTTTTTTGAGGTCGTGCACAAGGAAATTCGACACCACCAGCGAGGCCACACTTAACACAATTGCAGCCACAACCAGCAGAATCTTCACCTGACGAATTCTATTTATCCACTGCATACGATATAATAACGGATAGAAATATCAACTTATTGTATAATTGTTGATTATGAATTATGAATTATGAATTTAATTATCTGTCTTTGAGGCTCCGCCTCGAAAATATGTTCGCTCGGGAATAAAAATAAACATTTTTATTTTGTTTTCCGCTCGCTTAATTGTATCTTTGAGACTATGTCTCGAAAATACGTTCGCTCGGGAATAAAAATAAACATTTTTATTTTGTTTTCCGCTCGCTTAATTGTATCTTTGAGACTATGTCTCGAAAATACGTTCGCTCGGGAATAAAAATAACATTTTTATTTTGTTTTCCGCTCGCTTAATTGTATCTTTGTCCCCATGAAATCAAAATTACTATACCTAATTATATTTATAGGGACGGTTTTTGCCTTCTCTGCATGCAGTGATGACGGACCTCTTGACCCAGAAGAGGAAACATACGAAAATATTGCCATCATGTACTGGATGGGCGACAACAGTTTAACCAGATGGGCAGAGGATGACATCAATGAACTTGTTCAAGGCAAGGATAACATACCTGATAACAGCAAGATTGTTATCTATGTCGACAAAGCAGATGCTTTCCCCGTAATATACCAACTGGATGCAGAAAATGGGTTGCAGGTATGGAAGCAATACACTCAGGAGGAAGACTGCACAGACTCGCTGACCCTTCTGAACAACCTTAAGACCATTGTCAAGAATTTCCCTGCCAAAAATTACGGGCTCACCTTCGGAGCACATGGTTCCGGATGGGTATGGCGACAGCGCAGAGCCTTGGGGCCAGACTACAGCCATTCGAGCAATTACCTAAACATACCTACCTTACGAGGCGTACTGGAGCACTTGCCTCATTTCAAATATGTATTCTTTGATGTCTGTTTTATGCAATGCATAGAAGTGGCATACGAACTGCGCAATGTTACCGATTGGGTGATTGGCTCTCCTGCAGAGATTCCCAACCCAGGCGCTCCCTACCATATAATTGAAAAAGCTATGTGTAACGGAGATGTTTATGGCATAGTTAATGGATACGATAGCTATTACCCCGAAACGCTTAACGGAGTTTATTTCAAGGGAGTTGTTATATCCGCTGCTAAATGTAGCGAGTTGGATAATTTGGCAACCACAACCGCCAACTATATAAAAAATGTATTTGGCAACCGTCAGACTCTATCCAATAACGAAACACTGAAAATTCAGAAATATTCATCAGAATTCAGTTCTTACACTTTCTGTTACGACATGAGTTCTATCATGTATAACATCTTATCCCTTGAAGACTACAACCAATGGACAGACAATTTTAGTAACACTGTTCCGTTGCGAAAGGCAAAAAGTGGTGAATGGACAGCCAAGTATTGTTACAACCCCACCATATATGACCCCGACCATTTTGGCGGCATCTCCATGTACATTCCCAAGGATGATTACGTAGGCAACATCACAAATGCCGACTTGCGACATTTCCAATGGTACAAGGATGCAGGATGGGACCAAACCGGATGGTAAACCCTTATCATTTGTAATTCTTAATTCACAATTCATAATTCATCTATGTTATTTGATAAACAAACATACGTACAACGACGTTCTATACTGAAAGAACAAGTAGGGGCTGGCATCATTCTGTTGACAGGCAATAACGATTCACCTGCCAACTATCCCTCTAACGCCTATCGCTTCCGTCAAGACAGTACATTCTTATATTACTTTGGCCTAAACAGAGAAGGTCTGGCTGGTATTATAGACATTGACAACAACCGCGAGTATCTGGTTGGAGATGATATCGACATTGAAGACATTGTTTGGTTTGGAAGTGTTGACAGCGTAGCCGACATGGCAGCACAGAGCGGTGTAGCCAACACACTTACAATAGCTCAGATGACAGACTTTCTGGCTCAGGCAAAAAAAGAAGGAAGAACCATTCACTTCCTGCCCCCCTATCGTCATGATTTGATGATTCAGCTCATGGACATTCTGGGCATACATCCCAGTCAGCAGCGTTCACAAGCTTCCGTTACCCTCATCAAAGCTGTGGTAAACCAACGTGCTGTTAAGACTCCCGAGGAGATTGCTGAGATTGAGCGTGCCTGTGCCATTGGCTACGAGATGCACACCACAGCTATGAAGATGTGCCGACCTGGTGTAACTGAACAGGAGATAAGCGGCCGTATCGGTGGTATTGCCAGCAGCTACGGTTGTATGGTTTCTTTCCAAAGCATCGTTAGCATGCATGGTGAGATTATGCATGGATACCCAAAACCCCGCCCTTTGGAGGCAGGCCGTTTGCTACTGTGCGATGCAGGAGCCGAAACCAACGAGAACTACTGTAGCGATAATACACGTACTACTCCTATCAGTGGCAGATTTACACAACGCCAGAAGGAAATATACAGCATCGTAGAAGAATGTCATGACTATGCACTCTCCCTTGCTGCACCTGGTGTTAAATGGTGGGATGTTCACTTTGGCGTCTGCCGTCTGATGACAGAAAAGCTGAAGGATTTGGGCCTTATGAAGGGAGATACCGAAGAGGCCGTCATGGCTGGTGCCCATGCCATGTTCATGCCTCACGGTCTGGGACACATGATGGGTATGGATGTGCATGATATGGAAGGTCTGGGTCAGACTTACGTTGGTTTTGATGACGAAGTCCAGCCCAATCTGGAGCAGTTCGGAACCAATTGCCTGCGCTGTGGACGTCGTCTGCAGGAAGGTTTCGTAATGACCGACGAACCTGGTATCTATTTCATCCCCGCCCTTATAGACGACTGGAAGGCCAGCGGACATTGTGCCGAGTTCCTGAACTTCGACCTTCTGGAAACCTACAAGGACTTTGGCGGAATACGCATTGAGGATGATATCCTTATTACTGCCGACGGTTGCCGCTATCTGGGTAAAGACCGAATCCCTTATCACATTAGCGATGTAGAAGAATTTATCAACAAATAACAAACAAATTTATTTTATGAAAAAAATTTTCCTTATCGCTTTGGCAGCTTTGACTGTTATGCCTGCTGGAGCTAAAGACAAAGACAAGAAGAAAGAGGCAGACAAAGACAGCCTTATCTTCACCACGATTATTGAGCATCCTGTAACAAGCATCAAGAACCAGAATAGCAGTGGTACTTGCTGGGCATATTCCTCTTTGGCATTTCTGGAGAGCGAAGCCATCAAGAAGCATCCTGAGATGAAGGACGACATAGACCTTTGTGAGTCTTTTCTCATTAGCAAAACTTATGTTGACCGTGCTGACAAGCATGTCCGTACACATGGTGATGCCAGCTTCAGCCAAGGAGGTTCCTTCGAGGACGCGCTCTACTGCATGGAACACTATGGACTTATCCCTGAGGGTATTATGCCCTACCCTATTACGAACTACGGAGATTCACTTTTTAACTTCGGTTCGCTGTTTCCTCCAATGGAAGCATACCTAAAGAGCATTGCTCCAAAAGGCGCAAAGAAAATTCTGCATAAGGGTTGGAAGCAAGCTTTGCAGGGCATGCTCGACGGTTACTTCGGCACTTGCCCCACCGAATTCGAGTACAAGGGCAAGCGTTACACTCCCCAGTCCTTCGTTAAGGAATATCTTACCCTTGATCCAAACGACTATGTCAGCCTGACCAGCTATACACATCATCCCTATTATAGCACCTTCGCCCTCGAAATTGAGGATAACTGGCGTTGGGCAAGCAGCTACAACTTGCCTTTGGACGAGTTTATGCGTGTGATGTACGAAGCTGTACAGAACGGTTGGACTTTTGCTTGGGGTGCTGATGTCAGCGAGGAAGGTTTCAGCCGTCGCAACGGCAAGAACAAGAGCGTAGCTATGGTACCCGACACTAAGTTCAAAGCCGGAGTCGGTAGCGACCAGGCTCGCTGGACAGGCGAGAAGGGCTCTGATAAGGTTGAGATTGTAAGCGCCAACGCAGAGAAGAAAATTACTCCTGAAATGCGCCAAGAGGCTTACGACAACTGGGAAACAACTGACGACCACGGCATGCTGATCTATGGTTTGGCCAAGGATCAGTACGGAAAGGAATACTTTATGATGAAGAACTCATGGGGTGAAAGTGGTCCCTTCAAGGGTTTCTGGTACGTTAGCCAGCCATATGTTGCCTACAAGACCATGAATATCGTTATTAACAAAAACGCCGTTCCTGCCGACATTCGCAAAAAACTCGGTTTCTAATTCCCGGAAGAAACCAATCTGATAAAAGGTCCGTCCGCCACCAGTTCTTCCTTGGCACGCATGTAATCCAATGCCCAAGCAAGACTGTGCGGGCGGATTCCTTTTATGTCCAATTCCGAGATTTTGATGGGCCCATCTTTTAACTGACTGACAATCTTTTCCCTTATTTGCATATACTCTTGTTCGGTAACACCAGCTATATCTTCTTGCTCACAGACATCACAAATGCCGCAGCGATGCGTATTTTTTTCGCCAAAGTAGCTAAGCAACAGACTACTCCTGCATTCCTCTGTATTGACACAATATGCCTGCAAAGCTTTCAAGCGGAATTCATAAGCCTCCTTGCGCATCGTATAGATATGATAAGGGAATCCTAAATCTTCCTTCATTACTCTGCGTTGCAAGAAAGTTATCAGAGGTACGTGCTTACGTGGTATATAATTCACCAAACCCCTGCGCGAAAGCTCTTTTAAATCCTGATATATAATATCCAACGTCAAACCAGTATCCCTACTTATCATATCCTCATCTATAAACACCATATCTATGAAGATGCCTCCATACCGGCGTAGCATAGCAAGGATGATCTGCTCTCCCTGACTGTCAAGCACACTAAACAACTGGTTCCTTGTTGCGTCAATACGCAATCTACTGGTACCCTCTTCGGCATCACGATAGGCTATATAACCTGCTTTATCAAGGATATCAAGGGCGCTTGTCAGCATCAGCGGATGATAATGAAAAGTAACACAGAAACGTTCCATATTAAACTCACGTGTTACATTCAGGCCGTCGCCAACGGCTAACTGCAGGAAACAGCACACATCTTCATATACTTTTCTCACAAAGTCCAAATCCGGGAAATGCTGCCTAACCCTACGTTTTGAGAGTTCCAACTCTTTACCGTCCATCACAATTACAGAACTGGCAGGCTTGCCGTCTCTTCCTGCACGACCTGCTTCCTGAAAGTACTCTTCAATAGAATCAGGCAAATCAACATGCACCACCAATCTAACATCCGACTTGTCTATTCCCATACCAAAGGCGTTTGTAGCTACCATTATACGGTAGTCACCTCTCAACCAGGCTTCCTGTCGGGAGTCCTTCTCGCCAGGCTTTAGTCCCGCATGATAAAAAGTTGCCGTATAGCCATATTCCACCAACTTCTTAGACAAATCGTCACACTTCTGTCTGTTCCGAGTATATACAATACACGAGCCGTCATAGGTATTCAGCAATTGAAGCAATCCTAAAATAGTTGCATCCGCATGAAGAACCTTATAAGCCAGATTGGGGCGGAAGAAACTCATACGGAACACATTTTCCTCTTTAAAGCCCAGGTTCTTCTGTATGTCTGCTGCTACCTCTGGAGTAGCCGTAGCAGTAAGAGCCAACATGGGGCAATCGGGCTTTACCTTTCTCACTTGCGCAATCTGTAAGTATGAAGGCCGGAAATCATATCCCCACTGACAGATACAATGCGCCTCGTCGACCGTTATAAAACTGATGTTCATGTGGCCCAGTTTCCTCAAAAAGAGCTCCGACGAGAGTCGTTCTGGCGATATATATAAAAACTTATATGCTCCGAATACGCTGTTCTCCAACACGACCATTGTTTGTTCGTGCGACAGGCCTGAGTGTACACAAGCAGCTTTAATGCCATGACTGTTCAATGCCTCAACCTGATCCTTCATCAAAGCCACAAGAGGGGTGATTACCAGACACATTCCCGGCTTGGCAAGAGCTGGTACTTGAAAGGTAATACTCTTACCGCCACCTGTTGGCATAAGACCAAGGGTGTCACGCCCGCTGCCAATACTCTCAATAATATCACGCTGAATACTGCGGAAATCATCATATCCCCAGTATCTTTTTAGAATGGAGAGATAGGTATCCATCTTATTCTCTCTTACAAGGCTGGCTTGATGTCCTCTATCTGTAACTGAACCTCGCCATGCTTGTGGCTGTTTTCCTCGAGTGTGTAAACTATATCAAAGGCCTGCTTGGTCTTAATATAACGTGCCTGAGAACTCTGACCGAAAGCAATACCGTTCATTACCCTACTGCTCTTGCTGTCGACCAGTTCCAACTTAATATGCTCCTGCTCACGCCCCACGACTCTGCTGGTTCCATAGTCATAAACCTGCTCTGTACAAAACATCGGCTTGGGATTCTCCGGACCATAAGGACTGAACCGCTTAAGATCAGAAAAGAAACGGAAGTTCACATCTTTAAAGTCGATTTTTGCCTCATACGTCAGTACGGCATTTGTCTGCTCGGGCAATATATATTTGTCCACATACTCCTCGAACCTGCGCTTGAACTCCGGAACATTATCCACCTTCATGCTCAGGCCGGCAGCATAAGTATGCCCACCAAAGTTCTCCAGTAAATCTCTGCAACTGTCTATCGCACTGTACACATCAAACCCGGCAACAGAACGAGCAGAACCCGTGACGATATCATCTGTACGAGTCAACACAACTGCGGGACGGAAATAGATTTCTGTGAGACGTGATGCCACAATACCTATCACTCCTCTGTGCCATTCCTCGTTGTAAAGTACAATCGCCTTATGCTCATGCTGATGATCCAGGGAAGCTACAATATGATTAGCCTCCTCCGTCATGGATTTATCCAAATCCTTGCGCTGCTCATTGTATTCATTAATAGTTGCAGCCTTCTCTTTTGCCACCTTATGATTCTTCTCTATCAGCAATGAAACAGCTTCTTTTCCGTTCTGCATACGACCCGATGCGTTTATACGCGGGCCTATTTTAAAGATAATGTCGTTCAATGACAGGTCTTTACCAGTCAGGCCACAGATATCTATCAAAGCTTTCACACCCGTGCTGGGACTCTGGTTTAACTGACGCAAACCATGATAGGCAAGAATTCTGTTCTCACCCATAATAGGAACAATGTCTGAAGCAATACTTATGGCACAAAGGTCAAGCAGCGGAATCAGATGACAAAATTCTATTCCGTTGTTAATGGCAAAGCCCTGCATCAGTTTGAAACCTACGCCACAACCACAAAGATCCTTATATGGATAAGTACTGTCTTCTTTCTTGGCATTCAAAATAGCCACAGCAGGAGGAAGTACTGGGTCAGGTACATGATGATCACAGATAATAAAGTCGATACCCAATTCCTTGGCATAAGCAATTTCATCAACAGCCTTAATACCGCAGTCAAGAACGATTACCAAACTGACACCTGTTTCATGCGCATAGTCCACACCCTGAAGAGAAACGCCATAACCTTCTTCATTTCTACTCGGAATATAATAGTCGAGATTTGAGTAATACTGCTGAAGGAATCTGTAAACCAAAGCAACTGCAGTGCAGCCATCCACGTCATAGTCGCCATATACAAGAATACGTTCTTTCTTTCCCAAAGCCTCATTTAAGCGGTCCACAGCCTTCTGCATATCTTCAAACAGGAAGGGGTCCAGAAGATTGGTTAATTGGGGACGAAAGAACTTACGAGCCTCATCCACCGTACGAATACCTCTGTTCACAAGCAGAGTACCCATTACGGGGTTGATTCCTAAGCTGTTAGCAAGGTCTGCTGCCGTGCTCTTATCAGCTTCAGATGGCGCTTTATAATCCCAAATATAGCTCATAGCGTGTAAAGTTACAACAAAAAACACACTTATCAGCTAAATTTGGGTATTTATTGCATTTTTTTAACAAAAGAACCGCTTAAAAAGGAAGGGTCGGCTCCCAAACGGAGTGCCTTCTGTGCATCTGCCTGAGCCAGCTTCTTTTTTTTCATGGCTTTGTAAAGTTGCGAACGAGAGACGTAGCAGTCAGGGTTCTCGGGTTCCAACTCTATGGCATGTTCTATATCAACCTGTGCCAACTCATACTGTTTACGGTTGAGTAACATGCCACCGCGCACCAAGTAAAGTTCAGCATGCGAGGGGAAGAGTTGAACCAAGGCATCCATTTGTTCCATAGCCTCACGAGGACGACGGTCTTTCTCATTCAGTATAGCCAGCCCCAAACGAGCTTTCTCATTCATAGGCTCAAGCTTAATCAGACGGTCATAATCGGCACGTGCACGTTTGTAATCACGGCGCTGACTATACAAAAAGGCACGATAGAAAAGAGCCTCCGTCTGGTTGGGTTCCAAATTCAAAACCTCAGAATAATCTGCCATGGCATGTTCCTGATTGTCCAATCGCATATAAAGTGCTGCCCTGCAAAGCAGAAGACTGGTAGTGGTGGATGAAATATTCAGACCTAACTTATACGATTCAAGCGCCTTCTGGAACTCTCCCCTACGCTCCTGAATGTTGCCTATATACTGATACAACAGAGCATTCGATTTTATCAGCGGGTCAGCATCCAAAGCCTCGCGGAAAGTAGCCTCGGCCTGCAGGAGACTGTCGCCTTGTAACTGTTCAAGCCCTTGTTTAACCAACTGCTGATAGCGTTGCGCATGGGTGCTGACGGGAACAATAACGGAAACAGCAACGATAACGGAAAGGAAAAATTTTTTCATATCAATGACAGGAAACCCCTCCCTGTAAGGGGGAGGGGCAAGGAGAAAGGGTCTTTATTTACTTGTTTCTGATATAATCTACTATCCACTGGCCAACTTCCTTTGTTCCGTACTTAGCACCGCCCTCGACCTGAATCTCAGGGGTACGTACGTTTTGGTCAAGTGATGCATTTACAGCCTCACGGATAAGAGCGCCTTCAGCCTTCAAGCCGAAATACTCGTACAGCATAGCCACGCTCAGAATCTGAGCTAAGGGGTTGGCTATATTCAAGCCCTTACCCTGAGGCCATGAGCCATGAATGGGTTCAAATACGGGTGTATGCTCACCTGTAGATGCGCTGGGCAACAGCCCCATAGAACCGGTGATGCAGGAGCCTTCGTCGGTAAGAATATCTCCGAAAGTATTCTCTGTTACCATTACATCAAAGAACTTTGGATCCTGAATCATACGCATAGCAGCGTTATCAACGTACATGAAATCGGTCTCCACATCGGGGTACTCTAACATTACCTCCTGAGCAACCTTACGCCACAGACGACTGCTGGCCAAGACGTTAGCCTTATCAACAACGGTCACGTGCTTACGACGCTGACGAGCATACTGATAGGCAACGCGCAAGATGCGCTCTACCTCTGGACGACTATAGAAATTGGTATCGTAAGCCTCATCGGTACCCTCTTTCTTCTCACCGAAATACATACCACCGGTAAGTTCACGGATACAGATAAAGTCAGCACCACGCACCAACTCATCCTTCAAAGGAGACTTGTGTACGAGGCAGTCGAAAGTCTCTACAGGACGGATATTGGCATAAAGCCCCAACTTCTTACGCATAGCAAGGAGCCCCTGCTCAGGACGCACTTTAGCGGTAGGGTTATTATCGAACTTGGGGTCGCCAACGCTGGCAAAAAGCACAGCATCAGCCTCCATGCAAGTCTGGAATGTCTCTTCGGGGAAGGGGTCACCAACTTCATCAATGGCATGAGCACCGCAAAGAGCTTCTTTGTATGATACTTCGTGTCCAAACTTCTCGGCAATGGCACTTGTTACGGCCACGCCCTGCTCCATAATCTCTGGTCCGATACCATCACCGGCCAGTACTGCAATCTTAAGCTTCATATTCTAGTTCTATTATATTTAACATCTTTATGGTTGCCTTAATAGCCGCCTCCGTCTGGTCGGGATCAAGGGCACGGGTACGAAAAGTCTTATCTTTCCAAACCCAAGAAATAGTGGTCTGCACCAAGGCGTCTGTGCGTCCGCCAGGCGGAATGCTGACCTGATAGTTGTCGAGCCAAGGGAACTCACGGTTCAGGCGATCGCGATAGATATGTCGGCATGCCCGAACAAAGGCATCATACATACCATCTCCCATGGCAGATTCTTCATATACATTGCCAGCCACTTCCAGTTTCACACTTGCCATAGGCTTAAGTCCGTATGCCGTAGAAACCATGTAGCTTTTCAATTTTACCTTATCGTCTGGAGCCGAATGCTTCAGTACATCACTGACGATGTACGGAAGATCCTCTTGGGTAACGAGTTGTTTCTTATCACCCAACTCTATGATTCTGTCTGTTACACGACGAGTCTGTTCTGGCGTAAGTTCCAAACCCAGTTCCTCAAGATTCTTAAGGATATTGGCTTTGCCGGAATTTTTACCCAAGGCATATTCACGCTTTCGACCGAATCGTTCTGGAATCAGGTCATTGCAATAGAGGCTGTGCTTCTTATCTCCATCGGCATGAACACCGGCTACCTGCGTAAATACACTTTCACCAATGATAGGTTTGTTGGGCGGCACGGCAATTCCGGAGATACTTTCTACCATACGACTGGCCTTGTTCAGATTCTCCTCCACCAGTCCGGTACGACCATGGAAGTGGTCCTTCAGGATGGCCTGCACACTACTGAGTGGTGCATTACCGGCACGTTCACCCAATCCGTTAACTGAGGTGTGAACACCCTTACAACCATTTAATACGGCAGCCAAAACATTGCCAGCAGCCATATCATAGTCGTTATGTGCATGAAAATCGAAATGCAAATCAGGGTAACGTTCTACCATCTGTGAGATATACTGAGCCGTTAACATGGGATTCAGAATACCTAATGTATCAGGCAGCATAAAACGCTTTACGCCTGCTGAGCGGAGCGCATCAACAAATCCAAAGACGTACTGAGGATTGTCCTTCATACCATTCGACCAGTCCTCAAGGTACAGATTAACATCTATACTCTGCTCATGTGCATACAGGATACTTTGCTTAATATCAGCCACATGCTCTTCAAGCGTCTTGTGGAGCTGATACTTGCAATGGCGCTCGGAGCCTTTGCACAGCAGATTGATATTCTTGCAGCCAACGGCTTTAACCCAATCGACAGAAGTCTTTCCGTCAATGAATCCCAGCACTTCTATCTGCTCCAATTTTCCAGCCTGACGGGCCCAACGACAGATCATTGTAACCGCCTCTTTCTCACCTTCACTGACACGGGCGCTGGCAACCTCTACCCTATCTACACAGAGTTCCTGCAGCAGCATACGCACAATAAGCAGTTTCTCATGAGGCACAAAACTTACCCCACTGGTCTGCTCGCCGTCGCGTAGCGTAGTATCCATTATCTCTATGTATAGATTCTCTACCATCAACCAGACCCTCTCCCTAACCCTCCCCCTTGGGGAGGGAACTGCTACGCAGGGTCTTGGGCAGTTAATTAATACCTTATTCTTATCGGGTTCTCCTCATAGAGGGGGAGTTAGAGGAGGTCTTTTCCCAAGCCTCTATCTTGTCCGTATTGGCCAAAAGGAAATCAATATCGTCGTAAGCATTCAGGAGGCAATACTTCTTGTAAGCATTAATCTCGAATTGCTCCACACGACCTGTCTTCTCGTTTTTTACCGTCTGATTGGGAACATCTACGGTAACAAGAGTATTGCAGTCCTCGGCTATGCTTTTGAAGAGCTCTAACTGGAACTCACGACTGACAACAACGGGCAGTACAAAACAGTTCAACAAGTTGTTGCGATGAATATCTGCAAAACTATTGCTGATAACCACTCTAACACCATAGCCGGCAATAGCCCATGCAGCATGCTCGCGACTGGAACCAGAGCCCCAGTTCTGACCGCCCACAATAATCTCATGAACGCCCTTACGGGGAGCTTCAGAGAATTCAGGCTTATTCATCACAAAGTCTGCAACAGGCTGGTTGTTGGCATCGTAACGGAGATCGTGCATAAATGCGTCACCATAGAACTTAGGGTCACGAGTTGTGAAAGCCAGGTAACGTGCAGGAATAATGTTATCTGTATTATTATTGTCAATCTCGATTGGAATACAAGTTGACTGTATGATGTCAAATTTTTCTTTCATAATAAAGACCCTCTCCCTACCCCTCCCCAGGGGAGGGAACTGCTACGCAGGGTCGTGGACAGTTATATTTTTGAACTTTTTTCCTTCTGTGTTCTCCCCCCTAAGGGGGAAATTAGAGAGAGTCTATTTTCTTGGGTCTGTGATAACTCCGGTTATCGCACTTGCAGCCACTACAAGCGGGCTGGCCAATATGGTACGGGCTCCAGGACCTTGGCGACCTACGAAGTTACGGTTGCTGGTACTGATACTGAGTTTGCCGGCAGGAACCTTATCAGGATTCATAGCCAGACAAGCTGAACATGAGGGCAAACGCAGCTCAAAGCCAGCCTCTTCCAATATCTTATCTATACCTTCGTCAATAATCTGCTGACGAACTGCCCAACTGCCAGGAACGAGCCAGGCTACGACGCTGTCGGCTTTCTTCTTACCCTTAACCACGCTGGCAAATGCACGGAAATCCTCTATACGGCCATTGGTACAAGCACCCAGGAAACAATAGTCAACAGGGATACCCTCCAATTTCTGACCAGGCTGGAACTTCATATAGTCCAACATGGAAAGGAACTGGGGACGATCTTCCTCGGATATACTCTCCAGAGTAGGAATACATTCGTCAATAGCAATGCCGGCACCTGGATTGGTTCCATAAGTGATACGGGGAGCGATGTCCTCGGCACGGTATGTTACTTCCTTATCGAAAACGGCATCGTCATCGCTATGCAACTTCTTCCATTCCTCAACGGCACGGTCCCAATCATCACCCTTAGGAGCATATTCGCGTCCTTTCAGATAAGCAAAAGTTATCTCATCGGGAGCTATCAATCCGGCACGTGAACCCATCTCAATGGAAAGGTTAGAGAGTGTAAGTCGCCCCTCCATACTCATATTACGGATAGCACTTCCTGCATATTCCACAGCATAGCCTGTAGCTCCGCTGGTGGTCATCTGGGTCATAATGTAAAGAGCCACATCTTTGGCTGTAGTGCAAGGAGGAAGTGTACCTTCGATGTTGATACGCATCGTCTTGGGCTTACTCTGGAGGATACACTGAGAGGCCAACACCTGTGCAACCTCACTGGTACCGATACCCATAGCTATTGCCCCTACAGCACCATGTGTACTGGTGTGAGAGTCACCGCAAACAATGGTCATGCCGGGCAAGGAGAGAGCTTTTTCCGGTCCTACCACATGAATGATTCCATTATCCTTAGTGCCCATAGCAAAGTGGGTAATACCATATTCGGCACAGTTCTTGGCCAGCGTCTCCACCTGCTTACGACCTACGGGGTCGTCAATACGCTTCTGTTGGTCGCTGGGGGTATTATGGTCAGGCATAGCAAACACATGATCGGGACGGAAGACACCTATCTTCTTATCTCTCAATGTATCAAATGCCTGCGGACTAGTCACCTCATGTGCATACAGACGGTCAATATAAAGTTGTGTAGGGCCGCCCTCCACGTTCTGAACAACGTGTGCATCCCATATTTTGTCGAATAAAGTCTTTCCCATCTTATCTAAACTTGTTGATACAGTCAATATATGCTTCTACACTGGCAGTTACGATATCAGTATTGGCTCCAAAACCATAATAGAGGTGACCGTCATACTCCACTTGCATATGTACCTTACCCATATCGTCAGAACCCTTGCTAATAGCCTGAATAGTAAACTCCTTTAGGGTCATCTTACGCTTGATGATGCACTTCAAAGCATTGATGGCAGCATCTACGGGGCCGTTACCCGAAGCAGCAGCCTCAAACTTCTCGTTTGCAATAATAAGGCCAATGCTGGCAACGCTCCTAACGCCCTTACCTGTTGTAACCTGCAGGTAGTCCAGTTTGACATTGTGTGAAGCACTTCTGTCAGCACCTGCCAAAACCAGGATATCGTCATCGGTAACCTCCTTCTTCTTATCGGCCAAAGCCAGGAAGTCCTGATATACCTTATCCAAACGCTCGCCGTCAATCTCTACCCCATTTACACTCAAACGATGCTTCAAGGCTGCACGACCGCTACGGGCTGTCAGAACAATAGCGTTATCATCGATACCAACATCCTTGGGGTCCATAATTTCGTAAGTTGAAGCGTTCTTCAGCACGCCATCCTGATGAATACCAGAGCTGTGAGCAAAAGCATTCTTGCCCACAATGGCCTTGTTGGGCTGAACGGGCATATTCATCAGACTGCTTACCATACGACTGGTAGGATAAATCTTAGTCGTATTGATGTTGGTTTCTATGCCAAGGTCGGGATGTGTCTTGAAAATCATGGCAATCTCTTCCAACGAGGTATTACCGGCACGTTCACCAATACCATTGATGGTAACCTCAACCTGACGGGCTCCGCCCAATACGCCAGCTACGGTGTTGGCAGTAGCCATACCTAAGTCGTTGTGGCAATGAGTTGACAGGATACTCTTACCGGCGGCAAAGGCATCAACATGCTCATATAGATACTTTATCTTCTCGAAGTATTCATTGGGAACACGGAACCCTGTAGTATCAGGAATGTTACATACTGTAGCACCGGCTTTGGTAACAGCTTCGATGACACGAGCCAGATACTCATTGTCAGTTCTACCTGCGTCCTCGGCATAGAATTCCACATCCTCAACATACTTCTTGGCGTACTTAACGGCAGCTACCGCACGTTCAATAATTTCCTCAGGAGTTGAGTTGAACTTATAGCGAATATGGCTCTCGCTGGTACCGATACCAGTATGAATTCTCTTATGCTTGGCATACTTCAAAGCATCTGCAGCCACATCAATATCCTTCTCAACAGCACGGGTCAGCGCACAAATGGTGGGCCATGTTACAGCCTTACTGATTTCTATTACTGAGTTAAAATCACCGGGGCTACTAATAGGGAAACCAGCCTCGATGATATCAACACCAAGTGCCTCCAACTGGCGGGCTACCTGAATTTTCTCCACTGTATTCAACTGGCATCCGGGAACCTGTTCGCCATCACGCAGTGTAGTGTCGAAAATAAACAATCTGTCACTCATTTTACGTCTTTTGTTTAAATCTTTTTACATAAAGTGGGGGCAAAGTTACAAAAAATCGAGAGAAGAGCGAAAGAAAAGTTCATTTTTCTTTCCTTTTCCGAGTGCCAGTAACTTTGACAATAGCTAAAGTTACAAAAAAACTCTCGCGCGCAAACATATTTTTAATAAAAGAGGGTAAATAAACAGCATAAGGAAGAAAAAAAACTAAATCATGTTTGTAATTAAAAGAATTTGCCTAATTTTGTGTTGCGTATGCTGTACATCAACGACCATTTAGAGAGAATTAAGGAAAAGCAGGTGGAAAAAGCCATCAGCTTGCTTCCTTCATGGCGTAGGGAACAAGCATTAAGATACAAACATTTTGATGGGAAAAGAGAATGTGCCTTAGCCTATCTTGAACTTTGCCGGGGACTAAGGCTTGAATACAACATCCCTGAAATGCCTCTTTTCTCGTATGATAAGCACCAAAAGCCCAGCCTTTATGCTTATCCTCACATTCACTTTAGTATAAGTCATTGCAAAGAAGCAATCGGATGTTTTATTAGCAATGCGCCTTGCGGACTGGATATTGAATGCCTCCGTTCTGCCAACGAAACTTTGGTACGCTATTGCATGAACGAAGAGGAATGCCAGCAGATTTTCTCATCTCCTAACCCAGATGCCGCATTCATCAGTCTTTGGACTAAGAAGGAAGCAGTTTTCAAACTAAAGGGGACAGGCATCAATGACGATATAAAGGAAATACTTTCCCAAGAAAACACCAAAGATATCAGCATCGTTACAATCCCCAATCTATACCGCAGATACATCATTAGCGTAGCGCAGTACAAATCAGATATTACCAATACAGAGATTCAATTATGGAAGTAGCCCTATACCTTATACCCGTTACACTGGGAGAGACCGGCATTGAACAGGTCATTCCCTCTTACAACCACGATATCATCATGGGTATCCGTCACTTTATAGTAGAAAACATCCGTTCTGCCCGACGGTTTCTCCGCCAAGTGGATCGTGAGTTCCCCATTGATGATTCTGCGTTCTATGAAATGGGTAAGCATGCAGACGAGCATCAGTTCAGCCAGTACCTGCAGGCACTTAGGGACGGCAAACCTATGGGCGTAATCAGCGAAGCCGGTTGTCCGGCTGTTGCCGACCCTGGAGCCGACATTGTGGCTATTGCCCAACGACAGAACCTTCGCGTCATTCCCCTTGTCGGTCCAAGCAGCATGATTATGGCAGTCATGGGGAGCGGTCTGAACGGTCAGAGTTTTGCCTTTAACGGTTATCTGCCAGTAGATGCTCAGGATAGGGCAAAAAAACTGAAAGCACTGGAAACGCGTGCCTGGAACGAGCATCAGACACAACTTTTCATAGAGACCCCTTACCGTAATCTGAAGATGTTCAAAACCCTTCTGTCAACCTTACGTCCGCAAACCCGCCTTTGCATTGCCGCCGGCATCACAACGGCAGACGAGTTCATCCACACCCACACCATTGCAGAATGGAAGAAAATGGGTCTCCCCCTAAAAGGAGCGGCGGGGTCTGACCTCAGCAAAGTCCCCGCCATCTTCCTTATCAATAAATAAGGCGGCATCCATTTTGATGTTTCCGGAAAAAGCGCTACTTTTGTGCTCAAATTGTACCGACAAATGAAATATTCCATTATCATTCCAGTATATAACCGCCCCGATGAGGTGGACGAACTGCTGCAAAGCCTGACTACCCAGACCTTCAAGGACTTTGAGGTGGTGGTGGTAGAAGACGGATCGGATATTCCCTGCCAAGCGGTGGTAGAGAAGTATGCCGACCGTCTGAACCTGAAATATTTCACCAAGCCTAATAGCGGTCCCGGGCAAACCCGCAACTACGGAGTAGAACGCAGTCAAGGGGAATTCGTCATTATCCTTGACAGCGACGTAGTCCTCCCTCCCGGTTATCTTCAATCTATTGAAGAACAACTCTCAATTCTCAATTCTCAATTCAAGTTGACGCTTTTGGCGGTCCCGACCGTGCCCACGAGAGTTTTTCCGATGTGCAGAAGGCCATTAACTATAGTATGACGTCCTTCTTCACTACCGGTGGCATACGCGGCGGCAAGAAACAGATGGACAAGAAGTTCTATCCCCGTTCCTTCAATATGGGCATCCGCAGGACGCTCTATCAGCAGCTGGGCGGTTTCTCTGAGATGCGCTTCGGCGAGGATATAGATTTCAGCATTCGTATTTACGAGAGCGGCGCACGATGCCGTCTGTTCCCTGAGGCATGGGTATGGCACAAGCGTAGGACTGACTTCAAGAAGTTCTTCAAGCAGGTTCATAACAGCGGCATTGCCCGCATTAACCTGATGAAGCGCCATCCCGGCACCCTGAAGCTGGTTCATCTGTTACCCATGTTTTTCACATTGGGAACCTTTGCCTGCCTGCTAATGGCCTTCCTGTTCCTGGTCTTGACCATATTCGGCTTTATTGCTTTGTGGAGTGCACCAAAACCCGGCTGTGTTAACGGTCCTATGATTTGTATCATTGCGGGCATTGGCGGAATGTTATTATTCCTGCTTCCGCTGATTCTTTTCTCCATAATTATATTTATAGACAGTTCCTTCCGCAATAAGAGTATTAAGATAGGTTTCCTCTCTATATGGGCCAGTTTCATCCAACTCATCGGCTATGGTACAGGATTCCTTCGTGCCTGGTGGCTGAGATGTGTCTGTGGCAGAAACGAGGAACTGCAGGCTTTCAAAAACAATTTCTACAAATAAACCGCAGTATGGAGAGCATAAAAACCTGGGCACTGGATGACCGGCCACGCGAGAAGATGGAAGCTCACGGAGCCACCGTACTGAGCAAGGCAGAGTTATTAGCCATCTTGGTGGGAAGCGGCATCCCTGGGAAGAGTGCCGTGGAGATGATGCGCGAGATACTGAATGATTATAACGATAGCCTGAAGCTCTTGGGCAAGGCTACCGTCGAAGATCTGACCCGCTACAAAGGGATGGGAAAAGCTAAGGCTATTACTGTTTTGGCTGCCTGCCAGTTGGCCAACGAACGACTGAAGGAAGATCTGCAACCGCGCCAGAAAATATCTGAGACAAAGGATGCTTTTCTTTATTTCCGCCCCAGGATGCAGGACCTTACCGTCGAAGAATGTCATCTGCTGATGCTGAACAATCACCTGGAGATTATCAATAGTGTGATGCTCAGCCATGGTGGCTTGGTTGGTGCTTCCGTCGATATCAGGGAATTGCTCCGCCATGCCCTTCTGTCGCAAGCTACGAGCGTCATACTCTGCCACAATCATCCAAGTGGGAACCTCAATCCCAGCAGAGAAGATGACAATCTGACGGAAAGGGCCCGAAAAGCCTGTCAGACTATGGGTATCAAATTCCTGGACCACCTCATTGTCTCAGACGATAAATATTACAGCTACACAGAACAAGGAAAATTATGAACGATACATTACAAATACAAGAACGTGTGATAGAGGTCCTGCGTACCGTCTATGACCCCGAAATACCCGTCAACATATACGACCTGGGCCTCATCTACCGCATAGAATTGAATGATGATGCTACGGAACTGTCCGTAGATATGACGCTCACAGCCCCAAACTGCCCCGCGGCTGATTTCATCCTTGAGGATGTACGTCAGAAATTGGAGACTATTTCTGGAATCAACAAAGTGGATGTCCAACTGGTCTTTGAACCCGAATGGAACAAGGACATGATGAGCGAAGAAGCTAAGGTAGAGCTGGGATTCCTATAAGCCCCCCTCTAACTCCCCCCTCTATGGGGAGAACACGATAAAAGAAACTGACATCGACCCTGCAAAACAGTTCCCTCCCCATAGAGGGGGAGGTTTAGGGAGAGGGTCTATAATTATGAAGAAGACTTATTTCATAAGCGATGCACATCTGGGAAGCCGGGCTATCCCTAACTCCAGAGAACAGGAGAAGCACCTGTGTCGTTTCCTCGACGAGATAAAGACGCAGGCTGAAAGCATCTATATTCTGGGCGACCTGTTCGATTTCTGGTTCGAGTACAAGAATGTGGTCCCCAAGGGCTACACCCGTCTTCTTGGCAAACTCTCAGAGCTAACCGATATGGGTATTGCCGTCCACTTCTTTACTGGCAATCACGACATCTGGTGCAAGGACTATCTCACCAAGGAATGCGGCATTATCATGCATTATAGTCCCGAAACCATTAACATAAAAGGTAAAAACTTCTTCATGGCTCATGGCGACGGGCTGGGCGACGAAAGCAAGTCGTTCCGCCTCCTTCGCTCCATCTTCCATAACAGACTTTGCCAATGGGCATTCCGTTGGTTGCATCCTGACATCGGAATGGCCTTTGGTTTGGAATGGGCCAAGCACAGCCGACTAAAGCACACCTCATCAGAGGATTTCCAGTGCAGCGACCCTCCCTATATGGGTGAAGACAAAGAGCATCTTGTCCTTTTTGCAAAAAAATATCTGAAGGAACACCCCGAGGTAGATTATTTCATCTTCGGGCATCGGCATATCGAACTGGACCTTATGCTCACCCGCCAGAACCGTCTTCTCATCCTTGGCGACTGGATAACGCAATTCACTTATGCAGAGTTCTCTGATGGCGAGATAACGCTAAACAATTTCTGAACGTTTTTAGGGAACTATATACCTGTTGGCCTTGATTCACAGAACCTTCCGCCACTCTCCCGACTTGGTGGGAGCAATATAGATACTTCCACTTCTGGGCTGTATGATGCGACGTCCTTGCAAATCGTAGAAAACAGAAGGAAGTGTAGGGATTTCGCAGGTGCTGGAGATTCCTGTTTCAAAATCCTCGATAGTGAGGACTGAAGTGGATGTGTTGCTCGTATACAAAGTAAAGACGAACTTCTGTCCATCCGATATTTTAGCCCCTCTTCTCAACTGGACGTTCCCCTTCTCTGTTGTCGTATTGGAAATGGTAAAAGTACGGTTTACCAGAGAAATGCGATAGGTGCCACGAGGTGTAAACTCACCGCCACTTCCGAATCCGTTCTGGTGAAAGAACTTGAAATTTACCATATTGGCATTCAACTGCTTTCCCACTTCCAGGGTTATTCGATACAGATGTTCACCGATGGGAGCCATGGGAAAGGCATTCCCTTCGTCCCATTCGGTATCCTCACCCTCGGCAAACAAAGGCTTACCCACAGAGGATTTGGCTCCAATAACCCATACGCACCCTGTTCCGTCAGTTGCATCATAGGTGAGCGGCGAACCTTCCATGTTGAGAGGGACAAAGCCAAAACTGCTTGTGGAGAAGTTGGCTGTCAAACTGTATCTTCCGCTAATAGCCAAGAAACGGTAGCCTCCGTCTGATTCACGCTGAAGGAAATCGGGGTCGTAATACCAAGTATCGGAATTCATCTCATCGGCTCCTGTTGCATAATACACTTGGTCCTGCACGAAGTCGATAATGCCAGTATATTCATTGCCTCCAATTGAGTTGAGCGAGTTGTCTCCAAATTTCAGGTTATTGTATTTCGTACCCAGCAGACATTCATAAACGGTATTACGCTCGGTACCTTTGTTATCATCGTTAGCATATTCCCAATACATTCCTCCTGCCAGTTTCTGCTTAACAATGTAGTCGCATTTTATGGTTAGAGACCGCTCGTCATCATAGCCGTAGGCAAATTTACCATTGGCATCTGTCACGTAAGGTACCTTAGCTGTATTGTCCCAGTTGTCTTTCCATTTCCCACTGGCTATACCATTCTTTATCTCTTGCAGTGATATCTGACTTCCAGAACCGCTATTACCATAGAAAGCCAAACCCATAACCAGTTTATTGGCGGGAACACCCGCATTTCTGTGTTTCTGTACAGATTCGGACTGCACCAGCCAACCGTTGCCCACCTTTCCGCCACGATAAAGGGCCGAATGATGGTTGGGAGGTCCCGACATATCGTAGGTCATAACATTTACAAAGTCGAGGTACTGAATGCAACCTTTGAAATCGTAATAACCAGGATCAGCCGACGAAGCCATCGTAAGCAGCAGTTCGTTGCCAAGCGCTTCACGGAGGTCACGCATCAACAAGTTATAGTTTTGCTTCTCACCGGAAGGCGATGTTTCGCCACTGGAGTTGTTGCCGGGAAACTCCCAGTCGATGTCTATACCGTCCAAATTATACTTATCGCAGAAAGCACGACAGGCTTTGGCAAAGGCCTTTCGTTTGGTATCGTCCTTTGCCATTGGAGAAAAGTTACCTCTTCCCCATCCGCCAACAGAAAGCAGCACCTTCAGTTTGGGATTCCTGTTTTTCAGACGGATAATCTGCTGCATACGCGAAGTATTGTCGGCATACACACTGACACCGTCGCCTCCCACTCCGCCAAAAGCATAGTTGATGTGAGTCATCACAAACGGATCGGGCATTACAGATGTCCAGGAGGTGACGTAGGCAACAACCTTTTTCTCTGTTCCCTGTGCCAGTATCGACAAAGGAGACACTAGCGTCAGACAAAGTAAGATAATGGATAATGGTTTCATGTATATTTTCTGTAGTATTGAGTTCTTCCCATTAATTATAATTCATATATTCCTCTCGTTGATATAGTTTTTGGTTATCATATCATAGTGAAGCGCTTCCAACTCTTCAAGTGTGAGGTTATTCACTGCATGTTCTATTTTCTTTATCAGTTCCTCTCTCCGATATTCGTCAGAGGAACTATACATTTTGTTGAAATCCATATTATCTTATTCTACAGCTTATAAGTTGAACTTTTGCGTGCAAAGATATAATAATACACTGGCGTTCGCAAATTCGTAAACATATTTTATTCCATATATCGTTAAACAAAGATTTATTGTCCAAGAATACTTATTCCTCTATCGCATCGCTATCCAACTCAAGGTTAACAGCCACCTTGGTAATATCAATGTTCTTCCTCATGTTTTCTGCCATTTTTTGTTGAGTACTTCAACCCACATGTTTTCAATCATAGAGGAGAGACCAAAAAGTTTACAAAGAAGTAAGTATTGTGTGATGGTTTACATGCCAAACTGAATGTTAGTTTTATTTTATATTTCTTTCGATTATTCGAGACAACAATCTTAAAGGTATGATTCTCGTTTTCACCAATCATCCTTAGTCCTGCAAATAGCTTGGGCAATACAATTCATAGTCTTACAAAAAGGAACGGTTACGGCCAGCATTCGCATAACTCTCATATACATTTTATTCATAGTGGTTAATTGTTAAAGGTAAGAGGTTGGTAATCTCTTATCTATAATCTTCATCTCTTTCTGCTCACGAAGAATAGCAATCAACGGTAATAAATTTTCATCCATACTTTTCAATTTTGTTGACAAAGATACGGATAAGTGAGAGATAAGTGAAATAAATTTGCAATTATTTCTTTATCCGAGTGAAAGTATCTTCGAGGCGTAGCCTCACCCCAACCCTCTCCGAGTGGAGAGGGAGCCTTTAACTCTTCAAACTCCTAAACTAATTTTTATCTTTTATCTCTCTATTCAAATCTCATGCCCCTAAATCCTCCCTCTCCTTGGGAGAGGGTCGGGGTGAGGCTTCCTTGCCCTTTCGGGCGTAAAATAATAATGTAAGTTACAAAATGAACAAATAAGATGACAACAACCGAAGATCAGATGAACATTAAGGTATATGTTTACTATTTGCAGAAGGAGATTCGTTCCAAAAGGATACGAAACAGGAAATATCCTGACAAGCAGCATCTCTTTTAAAACATCAAGACATGCTCTTTAGCATAAGAATTTTTACTGCCACGTTAGGCCGCAAAAATTCCCTAGTAGGGCAGCGAGTTTTTTATAACGTGTCAGCAAAACAGGACAACAAAGGTCGTTTAGAAAATTATTTACATGATTAAAGTCAGACTCACCCCTAACCCCGGCCTCCGAATTGAGAATTGAAAATTGAGAATTGAAAATTAGTTTTTCGTTCAATAGGTAACAACTTGTTAACTCGTCAACTATTTACCGTTTACTGTTTACTGTTTACAGTTTACAGTTTATGGTTCGCTAAATGGTAAAGGCTGTGAATAAGTGAGAGCAATAACAAGTCCGTTTGGTTTTTGCCGAACGTGAGCAGGCTAGAAACGAAGTATCAATGATTAAATGGTAAATGTGAGAGTTTTTTAGCGATAGCGGGGTTTTTCTTCTGTTCAGGCTGAATCTCTTAGAGATTGATGGCGTGTCAGGGTAATTTTATCTGTAAGCTTGCCTTACGAGGAAAAGAACACAGACACGACATCAGAGACGGAGTCTCAGCCTGAGCAGAAGAGTTTTTATGGGTTTTCTTTTCAACTATCTGTTAGCAGAGAGCTTGGGTATCGAGGGCAATCATCAGTTCCTCATCCGTTGGGATGCAGCAAACGATAACCTTACTGTCATCGGTACTGAGGATTGCCTCTGTAGCACGACATGTGCGGTTCTTCTGGTCGTCCAACTTAACGCCCATGAACTCGAGACCCTTTGTAGCACCTTCACGCACTTCCCACTGGTTCTCGCCTGCTCCACCGGTAAAGAGGATGATATCCACACCACCCATAGCAGCAGCATACTGGCCAATGTACTTCTTGATGCGATAGGTGTACATTTCCTTAGCCAAACGAGCCTTATCGTTGCCAGCAGCAATACCGGCAAGGATGTCACGGAAGTCACTGCTACCTTCGCTAACGCCAGCCAGACCGCTCTGCTTGTTCAGCAGGTTGCTGATGCCCTTGGTATCGAGGTTCAATTTATCCATCAGGAAGGTAACAGCACCGGCATCGATATCACCACTACGGGTTCCCATGATAAGGCCTTCCAACGGAGTAAGACCCATGGAAGTATCTACACACTTACCATCCTTTACGGCTGCTATGCTGGCTCCGTTTCCGATGTGGCAAGTGATAATTTTCTTACCCTCTGGCTTAACACCCAGGAACTCACATACACGCTGTGATACATAACGGTGACTGGTTCCGTGAAAGCCATAACGACGAACACCATACTCCTTATACAGATGATAAGGAAGCGCATACATGTATGCATAATCGGGCATTGTCTGATGGAAAGCAGTATCGAACACGCCTACCTGGGGAATGTTGGGAAGCAAAGCCGAAACGGCATTCACGCCCTTGATGTTGGCAGGATTGTGCAGAGGAGCCAAATCGTTGCAGGCAGCGAAAGCCTCCATTACTTCTGGAGTCAGGCGAACGCTCTTGTTGAACTTCTCGCCTCCGTGTACCATACGATGGCCTACAGCATCCAACTCTTCAAGGTTCTTCAGCACAGCGTAATCGCCTGTTGTCAGTACCTCGAATATCCACTGAACACCTGCTGTGTGTTCAGCAATGGGACGCTCCATCTTATGCTTCTCACCATTCAGTTTTACGGTGATGAAGCTGTCAGGCAAACCGATCTTTTCTATACCACCACTTGTGATGACGCTCTTGTCATCCATGTTGTACAATGCGTACTTTATGGAACTGCTCCCGCAGTTCAAGACTAATATCTTCATATTCGACCCCTCTCCCTAACCCTCCCCCAAATGGGAGGGAACTGCAAGCAAGGGCTTGGGCAGTTTGTCGCCACTTTCCTCAACCCTCCACGATATGGAAGGAAAACGGGATAAGAGGCTATTATTAATAATAATTATCTGATCTTGCTCCCCTCCCATTTGGGGGAGGGGATGGGGGTGAGGGGCCCCTTACTTAGCATCCATTGCCTGGCACGCTGTGATGGCAACCATCTTGTAGATATCATCTACAGAACAACCGCGAGAGAGGTCGTTCACGGGGTGAGCAATACCCTGCAAGATGGGGCCTAAGGCATCGGCACCAGCCAGACGCTGTATCAGCTTATAACCAATGTTTCCCACCTCCAAACTGGGAGCCACCAATACGTTGGCATGACCGGCAATTTCTGAGCCTGGCGCCTTCTTCTCTCCCACTGAGGGAACCAAAGCGGCATCGGCCTGCAATTCACCGTCCAGTTTCAAGGTAGGCTCCATCTTATGTGCAATCTTTGTTGCCTCTATAACCTTATCTACAACCTCGTGCTTAGCGCTTCCCTTGGTGCTGAAGCTTAGCATAGCCACACGCGGGTCAGCAAAACCTGCCACGCTGCGAGCTGTATGGGCTGTACAAATGGCTATCTGGGCCAACTGTGAAGCATCAGGAACAGGCGTTACGGCCACATCACCTAAGACTACTACACCATCCTCTCCATACTGAGGCTTATCGGTAATGAGCAGCATAGCACCACTTACACAAGTAATACCAGGAGCACATTTGATAATCTGAAGGGCAGGACGCAGGGTGTCACCCGTTGTAGAGAGGGCACCGCTAATCTGACCGTCGGCATGTCCGCTCTTAATGATAAGGCAGCCAAAGTACAGAGGATCGTTCAGCACCTTGTCACGAGCTTCCTCCTTAGTCATACCTTTGCTCTTACGCAGATTATACAGCAATTCCACGTACTCATCCGTAACATCGCTTGTTGCCGGGTCGATAATCTCGGCCTTATCCAAATGGGTAAGTCCCAGTTTCTTACCCAAGGCAAAAATCTCAACGGGATTGCCAATCAGGATAATCTCTGCCAGGTCATCGGCAAGAGCCTTATCTGCGGCTGTCAATGTTCGCTCCTCCAAGCTCTCAGGCAGCACGATACGCTGCTTGTTGCTCTTGGCACGGGCGATGATTTTCTCCATTAATGTCATAATACTATCTGTTTTGTGATTTACAATTTACCATTTATTTACTATTCTGCAATTTAACAATTACCGTTCTCCTCCTCGGGGGAGTTAGAGAGGGGTCTGTCACTCAGAACCTTCCTTTCATCAGTAATTTCTCCAATTCCTCAGCAGAGATATGAGCCTTCAGCACATCGTTATAGGCTGCGCTGATACTGCCCGTCTCTTCACTTACCACAATAGCCAACGCGTCTGTCTCCTGACTGATACCCTTGGCAGCACGGTGGCGAAGACCAAACTCCTTGGGAATATCCAAGTCGTGACTGATAGGCAGAATACAGGCGGCAGCAGTAATCTTATTGTTGGAGATTATCATGGCACCATCATGCAACGGGCTGTTCTTAAAGAAGATGTTCTCAATCAGGCGTTGACTTATCTTGGCATTTATCAACTCGCCGGTACGAACAAAATCGTTCAAAGGAAGGTTGTTCTGCAACACAATCAAGCCCCCTACCCTTTGTTTGCTCATATTCAGGCAAGCCATAACGATGGGGAAGATGGTCTCCCTCTCATGTACGAACTCCGAGAAATCCTTCTTCCTGTCAGGACGGAAAAAATTAATAAATCTGTGAACTTTCCTTCGGGCACCCATCCGATAGAAGAAATGCCTGATTTCCTCCTGAAACAGGATAATGATGGCTATGGCACCCACACTTACCAACTGGTCAAGGATACCACCTACCAACTTCATCTCCAAAACCTTGCTGACAATAATCCAGAAACTGATAAAGATCAACACCCCGTAGAAGATATTCACTGAACGTGATTGCTTCATGACCTTATAGCAATAGTATAGGCCAATTGCCACAAGCAGGATGTCAACCAAGTCTTTTATACCAAATTCTAACATGCCAGCATCTTTTTAACTATCTGCACAACCTCAACAGCCGCCTTCACATCATGTACCCTGAGAATGCTTGCACCTTTAAGCAATGCCAAAGTATTCAGTACAGACGTTCCGTTAAGTGCTCCCTCTGGAGTACTGTCCAGCAACTTATATATCATGGATTTCCTGCTCACACCTACCAGTAGAGGTAACTCCAGCACACTCAGGTCCTGCAAGCGGTTCATCAGCTCATAGTTATGATCCATTGTCTTAGCAAAACCAAAACCGGGGTCAAGAATGATATCCTTTACACCGAGTTCATGCAATTGCTGTACTTTACTTCCGAAATACTGCAGCATCTCCGTCAGCAAATCGTCATAGTGCGGTTCCTGCTGCATGGTCTGCGGATTTCCCTTCATATGCATCAAAACATAAGGAACACCCAAGGCGGCAACCGTCTCAAACATCTGCGGATCCAACTGACCGCCGCTTATGTCGTTGATAATCTGCACACCGTATTCCTCGACACACATTCGGGCAACATCGGCCCTGAACGTATCTACACTTACTACAGCCTCGGGAGCCGTCCTGCGCAAAATCTGCAACGCACCACGCAGGCGGTCTTTCTCTTCCTCTGCAGAAATATTGTCGGCTCCAGGCCTGCTGCTATACGCACCAACATCTATTATCGATCCGCCTTCTGCCAATATAGCATTCACACGTCCGGCAATCTCTTCTTCGGTGTTCTTCCGACTTTCCGAATAAAAAGAATCTGGCGTGATGTTAAGGATACCCATGACCTGAGGTTCACTCAAATCCATAAGTTTTCCTCCCACATTTATCGTATAAGGCAGCAGACCTCTCATATATTTTTTGGTAATTTGGCACAAAGTTATACATTATTTATAAATTATCGGAAAAATGAGTTAACTTTGTGCCATAAAATGTAAAAAAAACAATTAATATGAAGACAGAACAAATATATGAAATCTTCCAACAGCATCCCATTATAACGACAGACAGCAGAGACTGCCCAGCAGGATCTGTTTTCTTTGCCTTGAAAGGAGCCTCTTTCAACGGTAACCATTATGCTGCTTCTGCATTGGAAAAAGGATGCTCGTATGCGGTAGTCGAAAAAGAATTTGCTCCAAAAGATGACAAACGGTTTATTGCTGTCGAGAATCCCGAGAAAGCACTTCAGGACCTTGCAGCCTATCATCGACAGCAACTCGACATTCCCATACTCCAAATAACTGGCACAAATGGGAAAACAACCACAAAGGAGCTGATAGCCTGTGTACTGGAGGAAGCCCATAATGTACTCTATACCCAAGGCAATCTGAACAATCATCTGGGTGTTCCCCGCACAATACTCCGTATTACTAAAGAACACGACATAGCTATCATAGAGACGGGTGCCAACCATCCTGGTGAGATTGCATTTCTATGCAACATAGTAAAGGCTAACTACGGTCTGATTACTAATGTAGGTCGCGCTCATCTGGAAGGCTTTGGTTCCTTTCAGGGCGTAAAGAAAACAAAAGGAGAATTGTACGATGATTTACGTCAGCGCGAGGGAACCATTTTCATCAACGCAATGGACGAAGACTTGCTAGAGATGGCAGAAGAACGCGGGTTCCAGTTGCACAGCAACGCTATTCCTTACATCGAAGGCCGTGTCGAGGATTGTAATCCATTTGTAAAAATGAAGTGGAGAAGCGATGATGATGCACCTTGGCACACTATACAGACACAGCTTATTGGTGCCTACAACATATCTAATCTGCGGGCGGCTGTAACCATTGGCTTGCATTTCGGCATAACCCCCGAACAGATCTGTCACGCTATCGAAAACTATAGGCCCAGCAATAGCAGAAGCGAGTTCCGTAACAGTGGGAAGAACTCTCTGATTGTGGATGCCTACAATGCCAATCCCAGCAGTATGATTGCCGCGCTTACCAACTTCCAGTTTATAGACTCAAAACATAAGATGGTTATTCTTGGCGATATGCGCGAACTGGGAGCCGACAGTGAATTGGAGCACCGCAAGATTATGGATGTTTTAGCAGGAATGCCTTTGGAAGAAGTTTGGCTGGTTGGAGAGAACTTTGCTTCACTCAACTACCAGAACATACGTATCAGCCCCAGGTATTTCAAGGATGTGGAAGAAGTCAAAAAGGAACTTGCCAACAATCCCCTTTCGGGCAAAACCATCCTGATTAAAGGCAGCAACGGCACCAAGTTGTTCCAATTGCCCGAATATCTGTAAGGAGTGGCTTAATTGTTCTTGATGTGAACATCCCGCTGGGGGAAAGGAATCTCTATATTGTTCGCGTTCAGCGTATTATAGATAATTTCCTTTACACGGCCAGTCAACGCCACCTTCTCCTCTACCAACATCCAGATGCATACAGCCAAATCCACGCTGCTATCACCAAAATTCACAAAGGTTACTTTCAGCGGTTGTTCCTCGACGTTGGTAATGCTCTGCCCGTCGGCATTCTTCTCCTGACAAACAGGCATGAGTGCATCGGTAAGCATTTGGCGTACTTCTTCCACATTGCTTCCGTATGCCACACCGATAGGGATTTTAATCAGTTCATAACGGTGGTTGCGCGTCATATTCTTAAAGTTCTTGCTGAACAAGGCACTGTTCAGGAAGGCTATCACACAACCGTCAGCTGTAACAATCTGCGTACTCTGGTAGGTTATACTTTCCACCTTTCCGGCAATGCCGTCGCATTCTATATAATCACCCACATGGATGCGACCGGTCATCAAGGAGATGCCATAGAAGAAATTCTCCAGAATACTCTGCATAGCAAAACCCAAACCGGTAGCCAAGCCGGCACCGACAATGCTTATTCCACTCTTTGGTACATCCAGTATCACCAGAACAATTATAAAATAGATGCCCCAACACAAGATACCTATTACGTTACGGGCCAGCGTCAGATTCAGCATCTCGTTCTCAGCCAGCATCTTACGCCGGTAATGACAATAAAAGCCGCGTATGCCGTAATTAAGGTAACGGAACACAAACCAAAGTGTTGCAACGACGCTCAAACGGTCCAGCGAGATATGGATCAAGTCTTTCTGATTAACAATATCCATGTGGAAGAACGTCTCGCATAGGCTCGTCATCTCAAAGACCCTGGAAGCCCAGTATATGCTAAAGAAAACAGAAGCGACACCTATGATAGGCACCAGGGTACGATTGAAGAGATCGTAATACCATGTTTCAGATATATAGTCGCCACGAAGCATTTTTTTCTTCAGCGTCTTTACTTCTTCTGTTATATCCAGTCCCTGCTCTTCCAAATCCTTAAGGTCCGGGCGAATCTTGTAAATCATAAACCGCTCCTCGTACATCTCCATCAGATCGTAGAAACAAGTAACGGTCATTATGGCAGCCAACTGGAAAGTCCACCATATAAGAATCTGAACTGCCAGCAAAGTGTAACCTATCCACGAGGCGATACAGGATGCAAACATAATCAGGCTGGTGGCATGCATATACATGATGTCCAACATAGGAAGCGTCTCTCTGTGATGTTTCGAAACCCACCATTGCCAGATACAGAAACCAAGCAGTATGGGAGGGAATATCAGATTTACAAACGTGTTGGGAATCAGGACTATTCTGAACAGGATAACAACAAAGGAAAGGAGCATCAAGGGCAGATAGATGATGGCCGCATGACGCATCTGCTCCCCTTTAAGGCGTACGTACAGACTCAGGAAGATAATCTCAAGCAACCATGCCATATTGATAATCTGTGCTGTTCCCATCTGTATGAAATTGCGATGTGCCAGAGAGCGCACCGTCATGACGATAATAGCAAACAAAGCTATACCAACCACATAGTTCAGCATCTGGCGTTTCAGCTTAAAGGCATCACTACGCCATTTTTTTGGCAATAGCCATCTTAGCACCACATAACTCACAAGCAGAGATAGGGCCAGGTAGAACACCAGGAAAACACTGATAAACAACACCGAAGCGCCACGCCATTCCGAATAGGTCTGTCCATGCCCATTAAAAGGTTTGTATTTGGCTTCAAGCGAAGTCTTAGCCCTCATAATCTGGAACGGCAAGGTCTTCAGAATCTTGAAATAGTTCTCGCTGCCATTAACAAAGATATTGTCCTGAAGCAACTTGTACCTGCCCTTAGCAAACTGATTCAGTTCGCCTACCTTACCGATAACACTTTTGTAATAAGAGTTTTCCGCTTCCAGCTTCTCAAGGAACTGGAGCATATTATCACGTAAGGTTACAGAATACTTTAAGCAGGCAGCACGGTCTATTAGCTGTTGACCGGTAAGGTAAAGAGGTTCTGTACTCTCTGTCTCTTCTTCTCCATGAGGCAAAAACTTCAGGTCTTTTTCCTTCATACCTTCCCTGACTTCAAGCAAAGAATCTTTCTTTTCCGCAAGAGAATCAATAGCCTGCATCAGGATACTGTCATTCTCCGTCAGCACGCTGTCAGCATCCGACAGGCTTACAGGCGGCATGCTCTTTAGCGACTGAATCAATGCATCGTATCTTTCTATTTCTTGCTTAACACGTGCAATAATCTTTTCGTATTGATGCATCTTGCTGTCACGGTTATGAAGGTCGTGAAACAAGTTGGTAGCCTGCTGACAGGCGTATGCCATATCAAAGGTATTGTCAGTTGTCTGCGAGTAGAGCATCAGACCTATCTGCTCGCACTGATGCATATAGCTTACCAACTGCTGATGCTGCTGTGTTCCTTGCTGTTCGTACATGGCCATAAAGGTCTGCTGCTGCTCGTATTTTGTTTGCAGCTCAGCCTTCAGCACACCCAAGGTGCGAGCTAAATCACGTTCTTTCAGCACAGCATTTGCCGGCATCAAACATACCAGCAACAATATCGTAAATAACAGTATTTTCTTCATAATTCTATAACTTTCAACTCACCAACTCATTATACGTCTTTTTCCCCTTGACATGATACTGCCACAAGAGACTCTTTTGGAAAAGGAATTCCCGGGAATGCACCACTGTAGCCTGCATATTCTTCTCCCTATCCAAGCGGAAGCCGGCTCTTATCTTCCGGAAAGCCCAGCGGCCTCTCCATACAGCCAGACAACTGCCGAATTGTGCTGTAAGGAAGAAATACAGACATGCCAAAGCATCAAGCCAGAAGCGGCGGCGCATCACGTTCTTTAACTGGTCATCAGGCAGATTCTTATATAACAAAATCATATTGTTACGGAAGTTCAGAAACGTCTTACGGCTGTTTTGCTTAGGTAGCGAGGCACCTCCTACATGATATACCACACTCTTGGGTACACAGACTATCTTATACCCCCTCGCCCGTAAGCGCCAGCAAAGGTCTATTTCCTCCTGATGGGCAAAGAAACGGGCATCCAGTCCGCCTGCTTCCCAATACTGTTTGCTGCGTATCATCAATGCCGCCCCAGTAGCCCATACGACAGGAATTACCGTATCATATTGAGCCAAATCCTCCTCAACTGTATTAAAGACCCGTCCCCTACAAAAAGGATAACCCAGATAGTCTATGTAACCGCCACAGGCACCGGCATATTCCAGCATGGAACGGTTCCATTCGCATCGTAGCTTCGGTTGACAGGCAACAACATCCTTATGAGCATCCATATACGAGAGCATGGGAGCCAACCAACCTTCTGTAACCTCCACATCACTGTTCAGCAGCAAATAGTATTCCGCTTCCACTTGTTTTAAAGCCTGATTGTAACCCTCGGCAAAGCCATAGTTCTTGTCAAGGGTTATGGTTCTGACCTCAGGAAACTCCGTCTCCATCACCTTCAGCGAATCATCTTTGCTGGCATTGTCGGCAACAATCACCTCAGCCTCCTGACTGTAATTCACCACAGAGGGCAGAAACTTACGAAGCATGCCTGCCTCATTCCAATTCAATATTACTATTGCAATTCGATTCATATCAATTCTGCTGTTAGCAGTTCTTCCTCACTGTCCCATTTTCCCAGACGTACGTTAACAATCTGGTTATCCAACTCATTTGCAGTATGGACTGCAACCTTTATATAATTATCCGTGAAACCATGCATGATACCTTTAGTTCTGCTGTGTTCCAACAGCACAGGTCTCATCTGCCCAACAAACCGATCATAGAAACCACGCAGTTTTTTCTGGCTTAATGCAATTACCTGCTGACTGCGTTCATGCTTTTGCTGGGCAGATACCACATAAGGAATCTGCAGAGCCTTTGTACCAGGACGTTCGCTATAACTGAAAACATGATACTGGCTCACATCTATCTTCTCCATAAAATTAAGTGCCTCAAGGAACAGTTCGTCAGTTTCGCCTCGTGTACCCACTATCACATCTACCCCTATAAAAGCATCTGGCATTAGCTCGCGCACGCGCGCTACCTTATTATTAAATAAAAGGGTGTCATACCGACGATGCATTAGTCGGAGCACCTCATCGCTTCCGCTCTGTAGGGGAATATGAAAATGAGGCATAAATCTGCTGCTCTGAGCACAGAACTGTATAACTTCATCAGTAAGCAGATTTGGCTCAATACTACTGATGCGATAACGTTCTATGCCTTCCACCCTATCCAAGGCTTTTATCAGTTCCAGAAAAGATTCGCCTGTACTTTTGCCAAAGTCACCTATATTCACGCCCGTAATCACTATCTCTTTCCCACCCAATCGGACTGCCTCTTGAGCCTGGTCCACCATAGACTGTATGCTTCCGTTCCGGCTTCTGCCTCTGGCAAAGGGAATAGTACAATAAGTACAGTAATAGTCACATCCGTCCTGAACCTTCAGGAAATAACGGGTTCTGTCGCCACAAGAACAACTGGGAACAAAACTTCGAATGTCTGCTGTCTTGCTGGTATGATATTCATGTGCCACAAGCGCCCTTTCCTCCGGCATCATGGGCAAGCGCTCTGCAATATAATTCAGAATCTGGCCTTTCTGCTCGCTGCCTAAAACCAAATCCACACCTTCCAAGGCCGACACCTGCTCAGGTTTCAACTGCGCATAACAACCTGTAACAACAACCAAAGCACCGGGATGCCTGCGAACCATCTTGCTTATAGCCTGACGGCACTTAGCATCTGCCACCTCAGTAACGCTGCAAGTGTTAATAATACATATATCAGCTACTTCACCTCTGCCAACCGTTTCCAAGCCAGCCTCCTTGAGCTGTTTGCCGACCGTACTTGTCTCAGCAAAGTTCAACTTGCAGCCTAATGTAAAATATGCGGCTTTCTTGCCTTTGAAGTCATACATGGGGACAAAGTTACAATTAACCAAGAGATAAACAAAAATTAATTTGAAAATTTATTCTTTTTTCACTCAAAAGTAAGTTTGAAGCTGCTTATTGAAGTAACCGCAAAAACGTCAAAAAGTAAACTTTATAAAAAAAATCAAAAAAAAGAGTAAAAACAAACCGCTCTGATTTTCAGCAAGTTACAAAAAAATCTCAAAAAAAGATTAAAAAAAACCTCAAAAAAAGATACAACGTATTGAAAAACTCCGTACCTTTGCAGCGTTTTAATAAGCAATTGATTGTTTTACAGATTTAAAAAAGCAAAAAAAATGAAAAAGTTAGCATTTTTGTTCGCAGCTGTAGTAGCTGTATCTTTCGCTTCTTGTGGTAACACTACCGCTCAGAATGAGGAAACTGCCGATACAATCGACACTACCGCTGTTGAGACTTGTGACACAACTAGCTGCGCTGACACAACAGCATGTGATTCTGTTGCTGCTCCCGTAGCTGAGTAATCAAGACTACAGAACAAAAAAAGTCTTAAAAAGACGACACCCTCAGGGTGCCGTCTTTTTTTTGCCATTAATGATGTAGATGTCCTTCTTCAATTGTGAATTATGAATTATGAATTGTGAATTGACCTTACGTCCACTCAGGTCGTAAACTGATTGAGAATTGAGAGGCGAGAGGCCGCTTCCCCGCTCCCCCTTTAGGGGAGTGTTTATCGCAGAATTATTAAACATAGCTTTAATTCCAGTTTCCTTTTCCGCCGTTTGGTCCTCTACCATGTATTTGCCTGCGTCTTGAGTACCTGTTATACAAAGGTAGCTATCGGAACGGAGGCCCGTAATATCCACAGTCTGTTTATTGCCGGATGTGGTGCTTACCACCAGATTAAGGTATTGGTCTGGGGAAGTAAGCTCGTAAGTTTGATAGTACCATCGTTTGTCCTCTATGGTCTTAGTGGTGTTGACTCGCTTTCCTGGCCAGTTGCCGCTGAGTTGCTTGTTGGCATTGTCCCAGACATAAAAAGTCATGCCTGTCCAAGTAACATCGGAACAGACATGGAGGGTAATATCGTGCGGCTGAAAAATCTTGTATTCCCGTTGCTGAACACCCGTAACCTTTCCTCCTGAAAGAATGCCTGCCCGGAGGGTGCAGGAAGATTCTATGTTGAGTATCGCGCCACTTGTCAGTTGAGAACTCTCCGCCGTTGGCTCTGAACCATCCAAGGTATAGACGATGCTGCCTCCAGAGAGGTTGCTGGCAGCCGTAAGCTTGACCTTCAGAGGTGCTGCGTAGATGCCGTCTGGCACATCCATCCATACGGTATTGGCGCTCCGGCTTAAACAATAGCGATAGCCTTTGCCGGAAAGAATCTCGGTATATTGGGTCTTGCTCACATTATAATTCTGGGGCGTATCGCCTACCACACAGAGCAAAGTTCCCTGCTTACCCGTAGTAGCTGCTGCATAGTAATGCTGAGTACTGGCTTTCTGCTGACTGGCACTAGTGTTGGTAATGCCTGCCAATCGGCGAGCCAAAATCATCTGCTTAATGGCATAGCGATTATCCTGCCAATGTGTGTAGAAGATACAAGGCGTTCCGGGCATAGCCAACAGATAGGCATTGGCAGCAAGAGTATCTGTGCGGATGGGATCTTGCTCATCTCCGTTGCTTCGCTTTTCTGTATCGTGATTCTCCACGAAGGTAACAGCATACCTTTTATAATTATTGTCGGCAGAAAGGGGCTTCTCATCGTATCCCAGATTACGCCAATCACGACTGTTAACGGCATCGCGCATACGATAGCGGAACTGAAAATCAAAGGCAGCGCTGGTAGGCTTGTCGGATACATAACCCTTGCTGTTGTTCACCCATTGACGGATTTTATTAGTACTGTCCCAATACTCGCCAACGCTGAAAGCTGGCTGAGCATAGAAATTGTAATCTGCGATAAAAGAGGCATAGAAACCCTTGACCATATCGTAGCGGAAGCCAGCATATCCTATATCCTCAAGGAGAAACTTCAGATAAGCCTTAACGCATTCCTGCACATTAGGGCTCTTGTGGTCGAGGTCGCGACAACCAGGCCAGCCCTCACCCGTATCGTTATTCTCTGACAACGAAACACCATGCTGACTGGCCCATTCTGCCGTCTTGCCGTCGTCATCGTTCAGACAAATATCGGAAGGCAGCATCTGATAGGTCTGCCCGTTGTAGGTCTCGGCAGGATAATCCACCCACGACCCGTTCCGACCCATGTTCTCGCGATGATTGATAACCACATCGGCTATCACACCCGTTCCTCTTTGCTTAAAAGCAGCAATCATGCTACGCAACTGGACTTCGGAACCAAAGGAACTCTTCTGATTAAAGTAATAGACAGGCGTGTACCCCATCATATTACGGTCTGTATTACACCATCCGCTCTGCGGCACCCAAACAAGCTGGAAGTAGGGAGCTATCTCATCGGCCTGCGCCTGCAGGTTAGTCCATGAAGTCTCCGAGAAGGAGTCCCAATAGAAGCCTTGCAGCATTACGCCTTCATAGTCAGCCGGCCAACCCTGAGCCAGGGAGCTCAGCCGAAACAACATCAGCAACAGTAGCAACGTGATTTGTTTCACCTTAGTGTTGATTTATTAACATATCCGGTTAATACCATCCATCGTTGCAAAAGTATATATATGCCGGCAGAATACAAAACAAATCCTCATTTTTTTGTGTCATGCGTGAAGAGATTTCACTATGGAGGTGAATCAAAAATATGTATGTGTAATGGAAGACTAATAACTAAGGCAAAAGCCTGCTACCCCTCCTTCTTTTGGGTATAGCAGGCTTTACGCTAAAGGCTAAAGATTATTCCCACTCAAACTTTATGGGGCAATCTGCCTTGAAGACATCTTCTGTAAGTTTAGGTGTGGTGACAATCTCGCCCCTGTATTTAGCTACAGCATAGTCTCTTACATGCTCACGAATCATAGGGAAGGTAACAGATAGCGTCAGCTCGTCGTACTTCTCTGTTGGCAACTCCTTGAATTGAAGGTAGTATTGGGGTTGAAGCCAAGTCCCTTTTACAAAGAACTTATCCATATCACTGGGAATTTCCTCTCCAAAATTATACAGCATCTTGGGGTTTTCTATTCCTACTGGTAGGCATTCACGATTTTCGATAATATATCCACTCTCCACAAAGACCTTGTTCACACTAAAGTACTTATCTAGATTCGTTTCAGGTTCCTCTCCGTAAAGCACTTTATCGCATGTAATGGATACTTCACCATTGGTGTATGCAGTAAAAAGATCTGGCCATTCCGCATCGCAATGATTTCCCTGTTTAAATTTATCATATTCTTCAACTATAAACGAGGACTTTGTCTTATAATAATTTCCCTCAATTTCTGCAATTGATCGAATTTCTTCTGTACTTTCTGGCTGGTAGCCCCCTTCATTTCTGCCAAATTCTAACTTAAGATAGAAATCAGAATAACCACCTACAGTCTTGATTCTATGATAATAAGTATTAGATGACTCGCCTTTAGGTTTACCTTTTTTTTCTATACAATAAAGACTGACATCAGAAATCTGGCCTCCGTCAATAAGAGTTCCTCTGCGCTCTGCATTTATCATCAAGGAATCTAGTTCGTCACCTTGGCAGGAAACAATAGCTATGACAGGCAGAATACATAATATAAGAAAAAAACACTGTTTCATAATTTTCATATTTTAGTTGTTAATTACAGATAACAATTATCATCTCTCTGGAATCGTTAAAATTGTACATTGACATATTTTCATTATGGCTAATCCAGTCACCTGTTAAACTAAACCACTCGTCAGGATAATAATAGCTAGCCCCACATCCCCAGTTCATGCCTATCATACTGATGACTGGTGAAGAGTATGTGTATTCGACATATTCAGGAATAGCAGGCATTGGCGTGTTAGGGGGCCATGAATCATAGACCCATGTATAGTAATTTACAGTCACAGTTCGAGTGCGCTTATATCTGTCTGCAATAAACGCGTGCCCTCCACTTTCCGTTGAGGACTGTGCGCCCAAAACAACAGGAATACCATTTAACAAACTTGTACGTAATTGCGCAATATTATTATTATAATTACTTGTATAAAAACAAGAGATTCCATAATAATTAAACGCATCGTACGCCAAGTCATCAAGGCACGCCTCAGAATTATTAATTCCATAATCCATATCCACAAGTTTTCCAATATGGGCTATTAACGGGGCAGATGCTATGGAACCAGGAATATTCATGCTATTCCAGATAGTAGATGAAGGAGTTGTTTGAGCCCAACTGTTTTGGTAATTATATATGGTTCCATAACAATATGCTTGAGAAGGAGCCATTGCTGGAATTCCAAGTGTATCATTCAAGAAATATAGCATCTGGGCACCAGCAATCGCAACACACCCTGCAGGAGCTCGTACTGTATCGTTATTAGAGATAAAAGGACAATAATAATTATAAGGATAACCCTGATGCCAGTTTGTTTCTGTCAGCCTTGAAATATGATCGTAAACCTCTGTGTATGTATAACTTTCACGAAATACCCATAGCCCATCATGTAAAAGAGAATCTAATGGGGCATCTGGGTCTAAAACACCTCCCCCACGAGTAGCAGATTCTTTCAGCATCTTTTTTACGAACTCATCAGGAGAAGAGATTGATTCCCAAAATGCTTTGTTGTTCTCTATCTCTTCACGAGTGAAGTTCAACTTTTCATCGCCAAGTTGTCTTATCATCGCCATATCATCTGCCATTGACTGAATCCACAGCTTAGCACCATCTATCTTCATGAGGTCATCAAACGACCCTTCGTCACTTTGTGCAACTATTGCAGGAACACGTGTGTCAGAAGAATATACAGTCCAACCACCTTCCTGCTTCTGGCATACATACAGCAGCGTGTCGTTGGTTTTATTACCGGTAATACATTTTATTTCTGTAGCCACATTAGAAGACGCTCTGGTTGATGTGCCTTCTGCGTTTGTTAACGCTGCAACATCTGAGTAGCTGACAAAATGTTCTCCTGTTGCTTTTTGTATAGCAGTTTCAGGGGTTTGGCTCGCTAAATCCTCCTGAATATGATCAGAGCAAGAGGCCAAGACCAAAACTAATAGTGGAAGAAAAAGTCTTTTCATAATCTAAATTTATTTATATGAATGATAAATTGTTTTATGCTATAAGTCCATACACTTTATTTCACCGCCACCTTTTTCCCATTCTAGATGTAATAAAGGTGTTAATACTATCTGCTAAGCTGCTGACGTTTGTTTAATGTTATAAACTCGTTGCAAAGATACAGGTATTATTATGTTACCTCCAAGCACTTCAGGTATTAACAATTTATTAATAGGAAACCGTCTGATAATCAACATAACATTAATAATATCAGACGGTTAATTTGCCCAAACCTATTGAGCATGGGGTATTATTTTGTATTTTTGGGTATAATTAAGCACCCCAAATGGGGTTAAGATTGCTTACATTAACCATCATACTTATACCCCCCCAAAAAAGCGTAAATGTCAATATGACTATATGAACAAAGAGCAAACTCCGAAAAATTGCCCCTAAAAAAGTGTGAAAATATCATAAATAAATCGATTTTGTTAACTTCATTTTATAGAAAATACCTAAATTTGCAAACCAGACTTAATAAAATTGCGTGATTCTTGTTAAATATAATTTATATGAGTATCAGTAAAGATGTCATCAAACAATGCCTGATTAGTAAGCAACGCGAGGTGGATGAGGCGGTGATTGTGAACCGTCACGTAGAATTCGAAGAGAACGGCAACTATGTGATAGTTGGCGTTAGACATGCTGGTAAGTCGTACCTGCTGTATCAGCGTGTTCGTCAACTTCAGGCAGCAGGAATGGGATGGGATGAGATTCTGTTTGTGGATTTTGAGGATGAGCGTCTGGCAGAGTTTCAGACAGAGGACTTCAATAGTCTGTTGGAGGCCCATCTGGAACTGTACGGCAAGAAACCCGTGGTTTTCCTGGATGAGGTGCAAAATATTCCACATTGGGATAAATTTGTACGCCGGTTGGCTGATGCAAAATATAGGGTGTATGTGACAGGTAGCAATGCGAAGATGTTGAGTAAGGAGGTAGCAACTACACTGGGCGGACGGTTCTTTATCCATGATGCATATCCGTATTCGTTTAAGGAATATCTGGCAGCGCAACAGGTGGAACTGAGGGAGCATTGGGAGTATGACACGATTCAGAGAAGCGAGGTGAAGCGACATCTGAATGAGTACTTCTATTACGGTGGTCTGCCAGAGATCCTGTCGTTTAAGAACAAGCGGGCTATGCTTTCGAGCCTGTATCAGAAGATATATTTGGGGGACATCTGCGCCCGAAACAATATTAAGAACGACAGGGTACTGAACATCCTGATCAAGAAAATGGCGGAGAGCGTAAAGCAACCGCTGTCGTATAACAGGCTGAAGAACGTGATAGTGGCAACAGGGTCACCCATTAGTGTGCCTACAACGATAGACTATGCGGATTACGCCTCTGACAGTTGGCTGATACTGCCCATGGAGAACGAGGTAGGGAAGCTGACGGAGAAGGAAATGCAGAAGAAATACTACTTCGTTGACAACGGGTTGCTGAACCTGTTTTTGATGAATTCAGAGACCTCGCTGCTGGAGAATATGGTGGCTGTGGAACTGTGCAGGCGGTTTGGCAAAAAGAATGTTTATTTTCTGAACGCGGAGAAGAAAATAGACTTCATTGTACCTGACGAGGAGTTGGCCATACAGGTATCCTACAGCATCAAGGATGTGACCACTTACAACAGGGAGGTGCCGCCACTGGTGAAGTATGCCAAGGCGCACAAGGACTGGAAGTGCCTGCTGATTACGTATGATGAGGAGGGCACGGAGGAAGGAATACCCGTAGTGCCGGTGTGGAAGTGGCTTATGGAGTTGTGAGTTTGAGGCTCAAAGTGCCCGTTAAGGTGATTTTACCATGTCATTACTCATCTTTAATAAACTGAATTATGGAAAAGGAAGTTGAACTTGTGAAACTCAAAACATTAATTTTCCACAGAGATATTGTTTTTCTAAATAATCTTTGTATTTTTGCAGCAGGTTACAACAGAAACAAGATGGATCAGCATTTGGATATTAAACCATTTCTCATTGAAAAACTCAAGCAGCAACATTGTCTGTGGAGTTATGAGAACTATTCCATACAAGACATCCCCGATGATGTTTTAGTGGAATTGGTGATGCTGTATCTGGATATTGATGAAATCAATCTTCTATTCCAACTATTCGGCTACAAGAAGATGAAGCGAGCTTGGATAGAGAATGTGGTTGCACAAGGCGACCGCTACTATAACCTAAACATATTCTTTGCTTGGTATTACTTTCACGCCAAGCGTCCACGTAGCTACGTAAAGGCTATGGCAACACGTCAACTTAACAAACGATTAGCAGCATGAACTCTCGTTTAAAAAAAGATGAGGGTTTCTCTCTTTTGCAACCAACTTATGATGTGAGTGCCTCAGATATCGAATCATATATCAAAAGATTACTGTTATAATATCAAGCAAAAAGGACTACGTCTGATTCTTATTCCGTCTTCCCCCACAGCAATGTGCCGTCTGTAGCCTGCCCTTCTGCCTCTACGCTCAGGTGAGTGGTTCGGCAGTTATTATAGAAGGTAATACGTGCCTGACCTTTTTTGTTCAGTTTAAGGCATGGTGCCCAGTAAAGGGTGCGTCGATAGTCGTTTTCATCTTTCGGCATATATTTGTAGTTGGGATGATAGGACTCAACACGCTGGGCATAACCAGTAGTGAAGAATGTTCGAGTGTCAGGCAAGGCTCGTTTGAAGCCATCAAGATAAGGATACTCAACAATTGTCAGAGGAGTTTGCTGAGAGGATAGAGACTCACGAAGATTAGCATCGGTGTAAAGAATATAATTCTCTATGCTGCCTTCGCCCTCATATTCCTTCATTTCTTCATCATTGAAATCCGATGCAAGAGGATATGATTTCAAATATTTTGGCGCATAGATTGAGTCTGGAGAAATTCGCTGCATTTTCTCTGATTTGCGACGGAAACGATTAACACCTCTACGAATGACGATATTCTTGTTGAAGTCACCAAACGTAAGAAGAGCTATGGCATCTTTGATGTCCAATTTAGCATCCAAGGATATTCCGGCATCATCAAGACTGTATGCAACTTCACCTGCATCCATCATTAACGAAGGGCTATCATCCCTAAAATCTGTTTGCGACAAACAGTTCATCTTAACATCGTCATCTTGTAAATGTTGCTGATAAAAGTTATAAGGAAGAACATATCGGGGGAAAGGCTTGTCCAATCTGACAACAAATTCTTGGCCGGTTGTATTTTCAACCTCATTTAATTTCTTTTGCTTCATTGGGATCTTTGGCAAAAGAAAGCTCTTCTTGTTCTGATATTCTTCAGGATTTCTATCCCTTGTTTCTGCTATTAGGTAATCGGACTCTTTTTTTAGAACATCCATAAATATGATATGGTCTCTACAGGAAGCATTTGGATATGGGGGCAATTGAACAGAAAAACGTCCATCCCCATACAGGTTATAATACATGTGAGTACTCATTGCATATTTTGGGCTCATTGCTTCTGTATGTAGTACCCAATTGTATTCGCTATCTTCATTACCGTCCTGATTGTTTTGCGGCAAATTGTAAACGTTACCCATAAGTGTTATCGCCTTTTCCCTTGGCTGTGATGGTTGCCATGCGTTATCCGATGCCATATCTGACCATGAGAAACGCCGCCATCCCTGCACCATGAGCAATAAATCCAACGCATCACGGCGTTCTGCATCGTTTGTCTCGAAAAACCACGTGGCATCAGGAACAAATCCACGAATTTCGGATGCCAACAACATCTCAGTCAGAATATTAGCATTATCATAAGTGTTTTCTGTCCGCTCTCCGTCCCTTACAGCCAAAGAAAAGTATTGGGAATATGCATTCGAAATGCTGTCTGACGAAGAACGCCTGATGAGCAATTCCACTTTTTCGTATGGCTGGTACTTTTCATGCAGTCCTTCTATCATTAAGGTGGGTTGCTCTGTTTTATCTTTCCATACAAAGAAAAGCCTGTCAGCTAAGACTTGCCCTTGACTATCGAACACTGTAGCCTGATTAACACCTGACATCAGAGATGATGTAGGAATTTGAAATTTCGTGGAGTGTTCGTTGATTTGTCTGAAATAACTGATTTTTCCTTCATTCATCACGCTCAAACCAAGATTATGAGGGTTAATATTGTCTGTCGTTCTGACAATTATATCCCATGCCCCGTTATTTTCTTCCACGTGAATCATCACACCGCTTTTTTCTGGCGTAGGAAGCATCGTCTTGGCTATTGTGCCGTCGTTTGTTTCGAAAGTCAGAGGTTCTTGCGTATCAGAATCTGGTGTTATTAGAAATCGTCCACGTCCTCTGTTTGTTGTTTTTACAGTTTTGTTTCCTAAATGTAATGTGCCTTCTGCATATTCACCGTCATCCCAAGTAGCCTCGAAGGCAACTTGTGTTTCCAAGCCTGCTATCAGATGACCTCCTTCAGGATAAACCCGTACATTCAGTTTCCGTTTACCTTGCATCTTCTGTTGTCCCATTACAGAACGTAGTGTCATCACTCTGTTTTCATCACCCTTTTCCAATGGCTGATCGTAAACAGGAAAGACACGACTGTACAGTTTATCATAATCACGGAAGAAAGCGTGTTCTTTTTCTTTGTTAACAAACAAACTTGCCAAGGCCGATGAATGTTCACGTTCATGGATGCCCCAGTTCAGTTGCCAGCGGGTATAAGCTCTCAATTCATAGAAACCGCTGTGTTGTCCCTGGCTGTCTAAAACGAAATAGCCTGACCCGTAGCCTTCTACCATTTCTATTTGCTTACGCTCCATAAGGAAGCCTTCGTGGTTAAGTAATTCCACGTATAGAACGCTGCTTTGAAGAGAAGGCATCTTGTCATCTGTATCACGCGTGTAGGCTGCAAACCAGATGGTATCACCCAGACAATAGCTGGTATTATCCATGTGAATAAAGACTTTTTCCTGCGCATATCGTTTGCTGAACATCCACAGACGCTGCCATAGCGTACGCAACGCTGTATTGTCTGTCTGCGCAGTATCCACGGATGCAACCTCATTAAATTTCGGAAGAGACTTTACACGTCCGAAAGCAGCACGCTCCTCCTCCCTCGTACGTTTAACAATATCGTATTTCTCCCACAGTTTAGCGTCATATCCGGCATCTCTTATGGCAGTAACAATATTACCACTACTGCTCATTATATAACCTGTCAGTTTCTCTTCTTTGTCCATTGATAACAACAGAACATGATAGGCAGATTTCTCATTGTCGCCATGAATAACAAGATGAGAGACGGAAGCAGCACCCTGACTATAATCGTATTCTAACTGAAAATTAATGGTTGTTGCGTATGAATACCATGAAGCTAAACTCGTACTCATGGTGTAATTATTACATGAGCCGTCGAAACGGAGCAAACGACAAGTTTCCGCATCTACATAGGCTGTACCAGTGATATTTCGAATGGAGTTATATTCCGATGGCAAATTCTTTTTCCAAGTGAATTCTATCCGATAGAGTCTTTTTCCATCATCACTCCACATCTGTAGTATCTGTACATCGTAATATTTGTGCAAAGTCGATAAATCTGACAGGGGCTTAATGGCCTGCTTCCAAGAAGACGTCTCGTTTGTCATGGGAGCAACTCCCAGCAGTTGGTGTATATTGGTATAAGCCATGTTCAACGTGCCGCCAGTTCCTTCTGTGTCACTACCTTGTAAACCACTTGTAATTAGGACTGAGCGTAGATTGACAACAGAACGAGCAATCATGAAAGCCTCTGTTATATAGCTTCCTCCATCCATTTCTGTGAATGTGCGAAAAAAATATCTTCTTGCCCATTTGCCCCGATTCTTATAATCCTGGGTTAAATTGTCAATTGTTCGTCTTAGTATTTTCTCTATCTCTTGTTTCTGTATTTTGTCATCGTCGTCTGGTCGGATAGTAACTTCCCGCAAAGAGGTCGTATAGGGTTTAAGTCTGATAACGTCAGGAATCTGGTTAGCGGGGAATGCCTGCTTATTGTAACCAATACAACTGAATGACAGAGTATCACCCTCGCCGGCTTTTATTTTATACTCTCCGTCATCATTAGTCAGCGCTCCTTTTCCTTCTCCTGCATAGATACTCACGTATGATAATGCCTCACCTGTCTCAGCATCCACCACACGACCCTGAACTATTACTTCCTGTGCCCAAGCGGATACAGAAAACAGCAGAATGGTAAAGAAAAACAATACGGTTCGCATGGTTATAAAAGTTTTCTGATGACAAAGATAATACTTTTTTGGGGAGAAAATAAGCGGAAAGTTAACGAAATATTAAATTCCGCTGTTTTATTGACGAAATTTAACTTCGGTATGTACTATCAAAAGTGAGAGTTTTATCCAAAAATGTGATTTTACCTCTGATTTTTATACCGAAAATGTGATTTATTGTTTATATTTGCAGCCGAAAATGTGATTTTTAAGGTATGAAACTGCTTAAAAGAAAGATAGACAAGTACCTTTTGGATTGGATAAATAACCCCAAAAGGAAACCGCTGATAGTGAAGGGCGCCCGTCAAATTGGCAAGACGGAGTCTATCCGTGCATTCGGTGAGGCCAACTATGAGTCGGTCATCGAGATTAACTTTGTGCTGCAGAAGAAGTTCAGAGCTATCTTTAACGATGGCTACGAGGTGGAGACCATCATCAAGAACATCTCACTGTTGGAACCCTCATGGCGGTTCATCCCAAACAGGACGCTGATTTTCTTCGACGAGCTGCAGAAGTGTCCCGACTGTGCCACCTCGCTTAAGTCATTCTGCCAGGACAAACGGTATGATGTCATCTGTTCGGGTTCGATGATGGGTATTTATTATGAGGAGATCGAGAGCAATGCCGTCGGTTTTAAGGATGACTTCGATATGTTCTCGATGGACTTCGAGGAGTTCCTCTGGGCTAAGGGCTACCAGCCGGAACAGATAGAGGATATGTATCACCACATGGTTGAACTGAAGCCGTTCTCACAGTTGGAGTTGGACACAATTATGAACGTGTTCCGTGACTATATGAGTCTTGGTGGAATGCCTGAGGTTGTGAAGATGTATATCGACAACTGCCATTTCGGAGGCACGTTGGAACTGCAACGCCAACTGCTGAAAGACTACGAGGAGGACATCACGAAATATGCCAGGCAAACAGACAAGGCGAAACTTCTGGCCGTCTATAACCATATCTCCACCTTCCTGGCAAAGGACAACAAGAAATATCAGGTCACGAAGATTGCCAAGGGAGCCCGCAACAGGGAATATGCGGGGGCTGTTGACTGGCTTAAGGAGGCGGGTGTCATCAATGTCTGCTATTGCCTGAATAATGTAGAGTTGCCCTTAAAAGGCAATTACAATGCCGATTACTACAAACTCTACTATCACGACACAGGCCTGCTTATCGCTTCGCTCGACGAGGAGGCACAGGAGGATCTGCGAGCCAACAAGAACTTTGGTACCTACAAGGGTGCGATATACGAGAATATCGTTGGCGAGATGCTGCGTAAGTCGGGCTACGAACAGCTCTATTTCTATAAGCACGAGAATCCCGCTCTCGAAATGGACTTCTTCGTTCGCGATGCCAACTCGCTGGTGCCTGTTGAGGTTAAGGCTGCGAGTAAGCGAGCGCAGAGCCAAGCTTGCTTGAGCTATGCCGAGCGTGAGCAGGCTCGGCCAAAGGCCAAGGCCAAAGACAACGCCACTGCCTCGTTGAACAATCTCATTAAGTGGGAATCATATCCAGATGTGAAGTATGGTATCAAACTTGGATACAAGAACATCGGATGGAACGGGCACTTTTACACATTCCCCTATTTTCTTACCTTCCTCCTGAAACGTTTCTTGAAGGAAAGACAATCTGGTTAGTACCCACATGTTTTCAATCATCGGGGAGGCACCTTCTGTTTTATCTTCTTCATCATCAAACCACAACCCTGCCGCTAACCAATTAAGCTAATTCTCAATTCAATAAAGACCGCTAATCGCTAACCCTTAACCCTTAACCAAACAAGGCCCGTCACCTTTGCTTCGTACAGATAGGCTGAACGAGTTGTTCCCCTTATCTCCACGACTCATTCAGATAATCCCTTACCCCCCTAAAGGATTATCCGAACAACTCGTTAACCCTATCCGAACGAGTCATTAACCCTATCTCCATACCTAAATCGGCTATTCTTATTCTTGATAAAGTCTATACGGTATATGCTATCATCCGAACCGTAAGTTATTTTGTATGCCTTAACATTAAACCAACGTTCCGCCTCATAGGCTCCTATTGGGGAATATGGATAGGGACGAGCATAAAAATAACGACTAGAACAAATCGGGCTGAAATTTAAAAAATCGACAAGAATACACTTTATATTAACACTGTCTTGGTCCGTTAGTCCATACGGTCCCTTAAAACAGATGTCCTCTATTTTAATATCACTAACATCTTTCGTCACATCTATAATTTCCAAGCCGTTATCACCACAGACCCGACAAATGCAATTGGCAGAAAACGATGGAAAGGTATCTATGCAAAGCATGGCTTCTATTTTATATTTTCGCTCTCCGTGTTTCTGCTTCAAATCAAGTTGAAGTCGATTCATAACTTGCCTCAGCAACTTCTTAGGCTTGCGTACAGGCTTAATAGAAAGTGTTCTTAATGAATCCTCCTTTTCTACCAAATCGGCAAAGTCATCTTCTACCTGGGCACACGTTCCATGTGCCCAGGCCAAAAGTAGAAGCATAAACACCAAACATCTCATAGATGTTGCAAATATACATCGATTTAACTATTTTATGAAAGAAATTTAAAAAAAACTATAGCCGATATGATTCAGGGATAACAAAATTCGTGTCAATGGTAAATCTGTAATTTTATTTTTGATTTGGTGATTCCCTTTCAAACACCTTCTTGCCTTCGAAGTAGGTAGCAGCCGGCTTGGCCGTGTGAATCTCATTCGCCGGACAGGTGAGCACATCCTTGTTGACAAGCAGGAAGTCAGCATACTTGCCGGTGCTGATGCTGCCGCGCTCATTTTCGATGAACATCTGCTTGGCCACATTAATGGTAAGAGCAGTAAGGGCCTGTTCGCGGGTCAGCAGCTCTTCCGTCCACCAAGGCTGCCCTTCTTCGGCGTGATAGAGTCCGGTGACTGTAATCTCCATGATGCTGAAGGGGTCGTCAGGACTGCCGCTCGTTGCAGGGAAGTCTGAGTGTGAAGATACATTGACACCGTGGTCGAAGAATGATTTCAGGGGGAAGCCCTTGTCCTTCATACCTTCAGGCAGCGTGCGATTCAGTTCGTCTCGCAGTTCCGTGTCGCGATGATGCCAGAGCATACCTGAGGTAACATATATGTTATGGTCTGCCATACGCTTGTAATCCTCAGGATTGACACCATACACATGTACCAGCGTATTGCGCATCTCATCCTTTCCACCATTGATGTAGGCATTGACAACGCGATTGACGCCCTTGTTGCCCATGGCATGTATGTGCATGGTCAGGCCCTTTGCGTTTGCCTTGCGCGTGATGTCTGTCAGTTCCTCTTCCGACCAGTTTTCGCTGCCCTGATGCCCGTCGGGATACAATGGCTCTACAAATCCTGTGCCGCTTTCCACCGTACCGTCTATAAAGAGTTTTATCCAGTTGGGTTTTACATGAGTAGAAGCAAACTTCTGAACGTCACTTGCCTTCGCCATAGCCTCATCCACATCCATCCAACTCTCAATCTCGTAGCACAATCCCAACACAA